>JAZOQU010000001.1:0-87479 GCA_045656225.1 Kiritimatiellia bacterium
AGGTGCGCGTTATTTACGCGGAAGGGCGCGTGTTTTTTGCAGAGGTGCGCGTAATATGTGCGCTAGGGCGCGAGATTTGTGCGGATAGGCGGGAGATTTACGAGGGATTTCGCGAGGGGGCGCGAGGCGCGGCGAAAGGGGGTGCTAGGGAAATTAAAAGGCTCTGCTAGGGAAAATAGGAGTCTCTACTAGGAAAAGTAAAAGTCCTTACTAGGGAAGGGTCGAGTCATAGGTGTGACTAGGGGTGGGTTATAGGTGTGATGTGGGGTGAGTTACAGGTGTCTCTCAGAGTGCGTTACAGGTGTGTATAAGCGCGGCACTTGTTGTGGGGAGTGGATTGTGTTAAAATAATTTGCTAAGGAGGAAATTATGCGTACTGGAAATTTTGACCATAATTATTCAATAAGAACCCGGAGAGATTTTCTTAAAGGTTCGGCGTGGATGCTGGGGCTCGCGGCAATGTCGGGATGTATGGTCGATAAGATTTCTGTAGGAACGCCCGCGGCGAATTTCAGGGTTCCCGCGATGTCTAAGATACGCGTCGGATTTATAGGTATCGGTAATCGTGGTATGGCGGCCGTCAGGCGCGTCTCCCTTATACCTGGTATCGAAACTGCCGCGCTTTGCGATTTAAGAGTTGAGGCGGTGGACAGCGCGCGAAATTGGCTTAAGAAAGAGCGTAAGCCTGGCGCGATGCATGAGTATAAGGGCGCTCAGGATAGCTGGAAGGGGCTGTGCGACGATCCTGATGTAGATGTAGTTTATATCGCGACACCGGCTATACTTCATGTGGAGATGGAACTTTATGCGATGAGAGCGGGTAAGCACGTTCTTTGCGAAGTTCCGGGCGCATACACGCTGGATGAGTGCTGGGAGATTGTGGAGACGAGCGAGAAAACCCATCGTCACTGCATGATGCTTGAGAATTGCTGTTATGGCGAAATGGAAATGTTCGCGTGGAATCTCGCCAAGTCGGGGCTCTTAGGCGAGCTTACTCATGCGGAAGGCGGGTATATTCATAATTTAACCGAGCGTCATTTGGAAAATCATTTTCGCAATCTTAAGTTCAAGAATTCCGGCGCCATCACGATGAACGGCAATATCTATCCTACGCATCCGCTCGGTCCGATATGTCTTTATCTCGACATCAACCGAGGCGATAAGATGGATTTTCTCATTTCGCTTTCGTCGCGCGAAGCGGCATGGAGCGAATATATTAAGGAGACTTTCGGGCCTGACGACTGGCAGACGGGATTGAAAATCAATAAGGCCGATATGAATACGACCTTGATTAAAACCGCTCGAGGTCGCACGATAATGCTTCAGCTAGATATGGCGACGCCTAGACCGTATTCGCGCATAAATCTCATCCAAGGTTCTAAAGGGTGTTTCGCCGATTATCCGCCGCGCTTAGCGTTGTCGAAGGTGAGCGGAGGGCATGCTAAATGGATGAGCGAGAAGGAATTTGAGGCGGCGCGAAAGAAATATATGCATCCGCTCTGGAAGCAGCTGGGCGAAGCGTCGAAGAGACTGGGCGGTCATGACGGCATGGATTTTATAATGGATCTTCGCTGGGCGTACTGTCTCCAAAACGGTCTTCCGCTGGATATGGACGTATACGATCTCGCTTCATGGAGTGCGATCGTTCCTTGCTCCGCGAAGAGCGCGCTGAAAATGGGCGAGCGCGTCGAAATTCCCGATTTTACGCGCGGCGCCTGGAAGAGCGCCAAGCCGTTGAGTATCGGAGCGATAGATCTTAAAAAGATGAATATGCAACTTGAGAACGTTAAGCGCGATGATTCGCAGCTGAGCGTATAACGGGAGGCGATAAGTCGCGGTAAGGTGAATTTTATGAAAAAACGATTTACGCATATCGGGGTGGGAGTTGCGGCGCTGTCAGCGCTTGTCGCGCAAGGTAAAGATTTCAGTCGTGAAAAATTGAATGCCATGCTTGACGAACTTGCCGCTTCTCCAGCACCGGAGACTCTTCGCGGCCCGCTCGCAATGTGCTACGACATGGCGTTGCCTAAGTCGGAACGATTTGAATATGTATGCAAGAAGTGTGCCGTACATACGGTTTATCCTACAAGTGTTTAGAAAATATCGTGGGTGAGAGTTCGGCTTGATCGCGTTGCGAGGCCTTATAATATCACTAAATTGGCGTGGGTCATTAACGGAAAGCGGACGATTGTAGAAAATGACGACGCGACTATTTTAAGAAAGTATAAGTATCTCTCCGTTTTGAATCTTCGTTAAATGGATGGCTCAGCAAAGAAGGCGACGAAAAATATATCACAAATGAGCCACGGGGCGCGGCTTTAGACGCGACACGCGGGTCATTTATGAGATTGTACACCTTTACGTAGTTTTGGTATAATATCCCGCAATATGAACGTTATCGAAACGGAGATAGCCGGTATAAAAATCGTCGAGCCGGACATAAGGCGCGACGAGAGGGGGTATTTCTGCGAAACGTACAATCGCTGGCGTTATTTCGATGCTGGAATTACCGCTGAATTTGTCCAGGATAACGAGTCGTTTTCGATGAAGGGCGTTATCCGTGGCTTTCATTGGCAGGCAGCGCCTTTCGGACAGGCGAAGCTTGTTCGCGTGATACGCGGAAAAGTCCTTGATGTCGCCGTCGATCTCAGGAAAGGCTCATCCACTTTCGGCAGGCATATCGCCACCGAACTCTCTGCTGAGAACGGCCGACAGTTCTTTATTCCGCGCGGTTTCGCCCATGGCTTTCTGGTACTGGAAGATAATACTCTTTTCAGTTACAAGTGCGATAATTTCTACAATCCGGCTTCCGAGCGCGGTCTACAGTTTGAAGATCCGTCTCTTGGAATAAAGTGGCCGGATATCGGCGTGGATTTCATTGTTTCCGAAAAGGATAAAAATCATCCTTCGCTCGCTGAAATTGAACCGTACGATGAAACAGGGAGCGTGTGACAGATGGGCAGAAAGGGTATAATTTTAGCCGGCGGCGCGGGTACGAGGCTTCATCCTCTCACGAGAGTGGTGTCGAAGCAGCTTCTGCCCGTCTACGACAAGCCGATGATTTATTATCCGCTTTCGACGCTTATGCTTTCTGGAATCCGCGAGGTTCTGATAATTTCGACTCCAACCGATTTGCCGAATTTTGAAAAACTTTTAGGTGACGGTTCGCAACTTGGGATGAAGTTTTCTTACAAGGTCCAGGAGCGTCCCGATGGTCTCGCGCAGGCGTTTGTGATAGGCCGCGAGTTTATTGGCGACGATGACGTTTGTCTGGTCCTCGGCGACAATATTTTCTACGGAGCCGATCTTCCCAAGGTTCTGCGCGAAGCGAATGAATCGCCAAAACCTACTGTTTTCGGTTACCGCGTCGCCGATCCCGAACGGTACGGTGTCGTGGAGTTCGATGAAAACGGCAACGCGGTCTCGCTTGAAGAGAAGCCTAAAATTCCGAAGTCCAACTATGCCGTCGTCGGGCTTTATTTTTATCCTAACGATGTCGTTAAAATCGCATCCGATCTTCGTCCGTCGGCACGCGGCGAATATGAAATCACCGATGTGAACAAGGTGTATCTCAATCGCGGCGATCTGCGCGTCAAGACTTTCGGGCGCGGCTACGCGTGGCTCGATACGGGTACTCATCAGTCGCTCGCCGATGCCACAAATTTTGTTAAGGCGATTATCGAACGTCAGGGTCTTCAGATGAGCTGCATTGAGGAAATCGCCTGGGACCGCGGCTGGATCGACGATTCTCGGCTTAAGCGCCTCGCTGAAGATTACGGAAAGTCGAGTTACGGAGATTATTTGAGGAGGCTCGTCGATGTTCGCTAAGCGTTGTATCGTTACCGGCGGTGCGGGCTTTATCGGCTCGGCTCTTGTGCGGCTTCTTATAAAGGAGACTGACGCAAAGGTTCTCGTTATCGATAAATTGACATACGCTGGCGTTCCCGAATCGCTTAAGGAAGTTGGGCTAAACCCCGAAACGCTCGAGAGTTCCGACGGGAGGCTCGGTTTTCTCAAGGCTGACATCTGCGATATGGCGCTTATGGACGTCGCGTTTCAGTCGTTCGAGCCCGATACGGTTTTTCATCTCGCGGCCGAAAGTCATGTCGACCGTTCGATTGACGGTCCCGGCGAATTTGTGAATACGAACGTCGTCGGCACTACGGTTCTTCTTCAGGCGGCGCTCAAATACTGGCGCGCCCTCTCTGACGAAGCGAAAACGGCGTTCCGCTTTCAGCATATTTCCACCGATGAGGTTTACGGCTCGCTCGGCGACGAGGGATTTTTCACCGAGTCAACGCCTTATTCGCCCCATTCTCCGTACAGCGCGTCGAAGGCGGCGTCCGATCATTTCGTCCGCGCCTGGCGCGATACGTACGGACTGCCGGTTTTGATTACGAACTGCTCTAACAATTACGGGCCGTATCATTTCCCGGAGAAGCTTATTCCGCTCACGATTCTGAATTGTCTCGGGGAGAAGCCGCTCCCCGTATACGGCGCCGGAGCGAACGTCCGCGACTGGCTTTATGTCGACGATCACGCCCGCGCCCTCATGCTTGTGAACGAGAAGGGTGCATCTGGCGAGACGTACAACGTCGGCGGCCACAACGAGAGAAAGAATTTAGAGGTCGTGAAAACTATCTGTTCGATTCTTGATGAACTTAAGCCCCGCTCTTCGGGCGCAAAGTATGAAGAGCTCATAAACTTCGTTTCCGATAGGCCCGGTCACGACTTGAGGTATGCGATTGATCCTAAGAAGCTTATGGACGCTTTAGGCTGGAAGCCGCGCGAGAATTTCGATTCGGGCATCCGTCGCACCGTCA
The DNA here is from genome assembly GCA_045656225.1 of Kiritimatiellia bacterium. Lineage (GTDB taxonomy): Bacteria > Verrucomicrobiota > Kiritimatiellia > RFP12 > UBA1067 > UBA1067. The sequence continues at coordinate 4,824 of JAZOQU010000001.1, forward strand.
AATGGTATCTCGAGAACGAATGGTGGTGGAAGCCGATCCACGAGAAAAAGTACGGCGGTCAAAGATTAGGTACGATAAAGTGAATTTCCGAAATTATAAAGGAACAAAAAAATGACAAAAGCCGAAAAAGAAAGGTTGGCGCGCGTAGGCAAAACCTTCAACGCCAAGAAATACATCAAAGAAGAGATCGAAGCGATCCGCGCTCAGGTCGGCGACAAGAAAGTGCTTCTCGCCATGTCCGGCGGCGTCGACAGCTCCGTCTGCGCCGTTCTTCTCCAGAAGGCGATCGGCAAGCAGCTCACCTGCGTTTTCGTCGATCACGGCTATATGCGCCTCAACGAAGGTAAGGAGATCAAGAAGGTGTTCAAGGGTAAGTTCGGCATCAATCTTATTTGCGTGGACGCCGAGCAGCGCTTCCTCGACAAGACGAAAGGCGTCGTCGAGCCTGAACTTAAGCGCAAAATCATCGGTTCCGAGTTTGTGCGCGTTTTCGAAGAGGAATCCAAGAAGCTCGGCAAGATTGAGTTCTTAGGCCAGGGTACGATTTTCCCCGATATCGCCGAGTCCGGCATGGGCGGTCACAAGGCCGTCAAGGCCCACCACAACGTCGGCGGATTGCCCAAGGATCTCGGTTTCGAAGGTCTTGTTGAGCCCGTCAAGTATCTTTACAAGGATGAGGTACGCAAGGTCGGCAAGCTTCTCGGCATTCCCGAAGAGCTCGTCATGCGTCAGCCGTTCCCGGGCCCCGGTCTCGCGGTCCGCTGCCTCGGCGAGCTTACGAAGGAGAAGCTCGACATCCTCCGTAAGGCTGATTTCATCTTCCGCGACGAGATGGCCAAGGCCAAACTCGATAAGAAGGCCCAGCAGTTCTTCGCGGTCATGACGAATGTAAAGTCCGTCGGCGTCGTCAACGGAGCGCGCACGTTCGGTTACGTTATCGCGATCCGCGCCGTTTCGACGTCGCAGTTCGTCAAGGCAGGCATCGTCGAACTTCCGTTCAAGTTCGTCTCGATGGTCGCCGAGAAGATTGCAACGAAGGTAAAGGGCGTCAACCGCGTCGTCTGGGACATTACTCCTAAGCCGCCCGCCACGATCGAGTGGGAGTGATTACCGGTTATCTTGCGATTAACAAGTAGTCGCAGGTTTATTTGGTTGGTTTGTGTTTTGGGGCTGTCCGATAGTTGGTCATGTTCCTGACACTATGAGCGCTTCGGCGGGTCGACGTTCATCTGCCGGAGCGTTTCATGTTCAAACCTAAGATGCGTTTCATAATCTGAGGAATGCGTTTCAAAGGCATGTTGACGATAGATATAATAAGTGTTCAGCCGAATATGTTCAGAGGCTTTCTCGAAGAAAGCATCGTAGGGCGCGCCGTAAAGAAGGGCGCCTGCAGAATCAATATAATCAACCTGCGCGATTTCGCCGAAGGGCCTTACCGCAAGGTCGACGATAAGATATACGGCGGCGGCCCGGGTATGCTGATGATGTGTCCGCCGTGGTTCAAGGCCGTCGAGAGCCGTCTCGCCGAAGGTGAGAGCGCGCGTGTGATCATGACTTCGCCTGCGGGCCGGAAGTTCGACCAGAGGGCTGCCGAAGAATTTTCAAAGTCGGAACATATAGTTTTAATGTGCGGACATTACGAAGGGTTCGATAAGCGTATCGAAACACTCGCGACGGATATGTTCTCGCTCGGCGACTTTGTAATGACCGGCGGTGAACTCGCAGCTGCGGCGATGACCGACGCGATAGTCAGACTTCTGCCCGGAGTGCTTGGCGGTGGAGTTGAGGCGACGGCGAACGAGAGCTTTTCCAACGGCGGCGTTCTTGAGGCGCCGCAGTATACCCATCCTGTCGATTTTCGAGGCATGAAGGTTCCCGATATTCTTCTGTCGGGCGATCATGCGAAGATAGAGGCGTGGAGAAAGGCCAAAGCGTTGGAGCTTACTAGGGAGCGCCGCCCAGATATCTTACTTAACCCCTAACTCCTAACCCCTAACTCCTAACTCCCCCTTATCCATTTAAATGAAGTTATTAAAAAAGTTCTTTTTATTTGCCGCGATGCTTGCGACCGCGCTTTTCGCATCCCCGTCCGCTGAGGCGGCCGATGTGTGCGTCGTCAGCCGAGAAAGCGGATATTATACCTCGCTTGCGAAGCATATCGTCAGGTGGCTGGGCCAGGAATCGATAAAAGCCGATTTTGCGGCTAAAGACGGTCTTTCCGCCGCTCTTTCGAAATCGAAGGTGGCGTTTCTGGTCGGATACAGCCAGGTTTCCGACGCTGAAATGAAGACTATACGCAATTTCTGTTCGCGAGGGGGACGGCTCGTCGTATTTTATTCCTCGGCCCCGCAGCTCGCATCCCTGATGGGCGTTAAATGCATCGGTTATAAGACTGCTGAATATCCGGGCCAGTGGAGTAGAATGAACTTCAATATGAATACTTCGCAGGGATGGCCTAAAAGCATTTTGCAGACTTCCACGGTTCTTCAGAGAGCCGTTCCCGTTCCCGGCAAATCCCGTGTCATGGCGACATGGTCGGACCGCGCCGGCAAATCCACGGGAGAACCCGCGTGGATAGTCAGCGGCTACGGGTATTGGATGACCCATGTTCTTCTCGCAGACGGCGACGAAAAGGAGAAAGCCAGACTTGTTGCCGCGATGGTCGGAAGCATCGCACCTTCTCTTTGGAATTATGCTCAGGCGCGAAAGCGCGAGATCTCCGATATGCGCGCGATGAAGGCGTATGCGGAGCGTCAGGTTAAGCGCCCCGGCGAAATTCACGCCGTATGGGATCATTCGGGCTGCGGGCTATATCCCGGGAACTGGCCTAAAACGATGGCCGTTCTTAAAGCGTACGGCGTTACGGATGTTTTCGTCAATGTCGCTGGAGCCGGATTCGCGCATTATCCGTCGGCTGTTCTGCCGCGTTCGAAGACATACGAGCAGGAGGGTGATCAGCTTAAGGCTTGTATCGAAGCGGGAAGGAAGGCCAATATCCGTGTTCACGCGTGGGTGCTCTGTTTTACCGCCACGAGATCTTCTCCGGCTGTTCTCGATTCGTTCGCGAAGCGCGGCTGGCGGCTCAAGACGAAGTCGGGTAAATTGAGCGAATATCTCGATCCGTCGAACAGCGCGGTCCGCGCCCATATACTCTCGGTGATAGACGAAATTCAGATTAAGTATCCGGCCGTAAGCGGCATTCATCTTGATTTCGTAAGATGGTATGAGCAAAGCGTTAAACCGAAGGACGCCGCGCAGGTGATTTCGAAGTTCGTCGCGTCGGCGAAACGCAGAGTCGCCAGACCCAGGTGGTTTACGACGGCCGTTTTGGGAAAGTACCCCCAGTGTGTAAATTCGGTAGGTCAGGATTGGACTTCGTGGATCGACGCCAATCTGGTCGATTACGTCGTTCCGATGGATTACACAGAAAATTCAAACACGTTTGAGGAATATCTGAAACAGCATGCGGCGCTGAAAACCCGCGCGAGAAGAACGATCGCGGGAATCGGGGTTACGGCTAACGAATCGCGCTTGTCTCCGCTGCAGGTCATAAACCAGATACGCCTTGCCCGGAAGTACAATATGGCGGGTGTCGCGCTCTTTGATCTCGACAGAACTCTCGAAGTTACGATATTGCCGTATCTCCGACTGGGTCTTTGGTAATGTAATATGCTATAATATTCGCAAGATGAAACCGATAGCGACAGATACTGCTGATTTTCCTTCCTTGAGAAAGGATGGGTGCATTTATGTGGATAAGACGATGTACATGCATCGCCTTATTTCCACTAAGGGTTCTAAACTCACTTTTGTTTCCCGGCCTCGTCGCTTTGGGAAGTCGCTGACGATTTCTGCACTTAAGGCAATCTTTCAAGGAAGGCGCGAACTTTTTGAGGGGCTCGCGATAGATAAGACGGATTGGGCGTGGGAGAAGTATCCTGTCATTCACTTTGAGTTCAATGATGTGGATACGACGAGCCTTGAGAGGTTTGATGAGTCCTTAGCGTTTCATGTTCGGGATCGTTTGGAAAGGGCCGGCTATTCTTACAACAAATCCATTCCTCCTGCGGCGAACTTTGCTTTGGCAATTGAATCGCTTTCCGCTATGAACGGCGGTAATGGCGTAGTTATTCTCATCGACGAATATGATGCGCCGGTCGGGCATACGCTTGACAATATAGATGTCGCCGAAGCTGTGCGCGCGCGTCTATCAGCTCTTTATTCCCAGATGAAGAACCGCACGGGCGATATCCGCTTTATGCTGATGACGGGGGTTTCGAAGTTTACGAAACTTTCCGTGTTCTCCGCATTGAATAATATCGTGGATATTTCTCAAGAAGACGGTTACGCCACCATGTTCGGTTATACGGAGGAAGAGCTTTCCGAGAACTTTGATGAGCATCTTCGCGATCATGCCGAAAAGATGCGAAAATCTTACGAGGATTATCGCGCTCAGCTCAAAAAGTGGTACAACGGTTTTCGCTTTGCGAGAAACGTTCCGACAACTGTTTATAATCCGATCTCAGTTGCTTATACGCTATTTCGTAAAGAGCCAGGCTTTACTGCCACCTGGTCGTCGACCGGGCGTCCCTCAATGCTGATGAATTATTTGAAGCGCGAGGATGTTTTGAGAATTGATCTGGAAAAAACGCGCGGCGTGACGGATGCAGAGTTTGATGTTGCGGAACTTAGGGATTTGCGTCCGATCGCTATGCTTTTCCAGTCGGGATATTTGACGATTCGTGATTATAGTCCACTTACAGGCCTTTATACGCTTGGAGTTCCCGATGAAGAAGTCCGCAGAGATCTTTCGACTTTGATGACCGGTGTTTCTGCGAATAAGTCTACTCAATGGGCATCATCGCTTGGTGGGATGTTGCTTTCGGAGAATTGGGACTACTTCTTTGACGGTCTTAAATCCCTCTATGCCGCAATGGCGTACGGCCCAAAGGAAAAGCGCATTCACGAAAATTCCTACGCTCGCTGTCTCTCGTTCCTTCTTGCGAGCCAGGGCTTTGATTTTACGATGGAGGCGATGAGCGCTAATGGTCGCGCGGACATAGTCGCAAAGCATCCCGCAATGGTCTGCATTTTTGAGCTCAAAGTCGATGAGCCAGTGGATTCGGCGTTTAAGCAGATTCGCGAGAAGGGATACGCTGAGCCTTATCGTGCCGAAACGCGTCCTGTGTGGCTGATCGCTCTTTCGTTCGATTCCAAAACGCGCGAGCTTGTAGATTTCGGAGTAGAGAAGTTTTAGGTTAGTGATTACTCGTTAATCCGTTGAAGATCCTCTTACGACGATTGGAGCGTCGATCAAAATTGTGCGGGGAGCGATAGAAGGGTTTCTTATTCTTTGAAGAAGAGAGGCGACAGCAATTTCTGCGAGCGTTTTTACCGGCTGGTGGATTGTTGTAAGCGACGGAGCTGTCAGATTTGCAATCTCACTGTCGTCAAAACCTGCAACGCGCACTTTCCTGGGGATGTTTATATTAAGCGATTTTAACGTCTGTATCAGTTTGGCGGCGGTAGGGTCGTTTCGGCAGATGAATGCGTCGGGTGCGTTGTTGCCGCGCATCAGTTTTCGGAAGAAGGATAAATCAGCCGGATCGTTTTCAATGACATATTCGCTCTTCCACTCGAGCCCTGCATCAATCGCAGCCTGAGCAACGCCGTATATTCTGGCGCGAATGGTGTTGGCGTAGTTGGGATGCGTGAGAAAGCGTAGGTGCTTGGCACCGTTTTCAATCATGTGGCTAGCTATTCTGTAGCCAGACTGGATGTTGTCTATTCCCACAAGATCGTAGAGACTTCTTTCTGGAAAAGGGAGGAAGTCGCGATCCAAGAGAATTACGGGTATTTTTTTTGCGGTTAAAATCGAAAGAACCTTTTTGGAGGCCTCATAGGAATCGGGAACAAGATCCACCGGTTCAAGTAAAACGCCGGCAATCTTTTTTTTCGCGTATGCCTGAGCAAGGGCGATGGCCCAATTCCCTCTGTCTGCCGCGTCCGGAGCGGAAACGTCGCCAAGTAATACATCGTACCCTTGGCCGCGCGCCTCGGATGCGATGGCATCGCACAGCTTGGTGAAAAATTCGATCGCGCGATAGTCAGGCGCTATTATACCTATCGCTCCGGTTGCGTTTTTAGCCGCGAAGGTGAGATATGAGCCTGAGCCTGCACGTGATTCAAGCAATCCTTCCTTTTTCAGCACTCTGAGAGCTCTCTCAATTGTAGGCCGGCTCGCTCCAAAGCGGCGCACAAGCGCTTCCTCGCTCGGGAATCGTTCGTGATTGTCGTATTTCCCGGAAAGTATGTCCTTTTTAAGAGCGTCTGCAATTGATGCGTATTTTGCCAAGCAATTCTTTTTCATAGTGGTAGTATAGCATATATATACGTAAATAACAGAAATTCCAAACTTAAATCTGTAAAAGCAGGTTTGTGAGTTCAGTATCTTGTGGACCTTATTTCAAGGTGATAAAATGTCGATATGAAAACTAGAAAAATTATTGTATTGGGTTCTACGAATACCGATATGGTTATTACAGGTAAGAAGATACCTGTTCCCGGCGAGACGGTGAGCGGAGGAAAGTTTCTAATGAATCCCGGCGGTAAGGGCGCTAACCAGGCGGTAGCCGTTGCGAGGCTTTCGGCTAAAAAGGGCGCCTGTACGTTTGTCGCTAAAGTCGGCGACGATCTTTTTGGACGCGAAACTGCTGCGCGGCTGAAGCGCGACGGCATCGTTTCGCGACTTGTCATTGATAAAAACGAGCCGTCTGGCACGGCGCTTATTCTCGTTGACGCGAAGGGCCAAAACGTCATATCTGTCGCGCTTGGCGCGAACGGGACTCTTTCGCCAGAAGACATTGCGCCGTTCAAGAAGGATATAGAGGACGCCGCAGCGCTCGTCATGCAGCTTGAGACCCCTATCGAAACTGTCGAATGTGCGGCGAAGATCGCTCACGATAAGGGCGTCACGGTGATATTAAATCCGGCTCCGGCGAGAAAGCTCCCGAAATCGCTTTATCCGCTCGTGGATTGGATTACTCCTAACGAAACGGAGGCTGAGATTTTGACAGGCGTTAAGGTTGTCGACGTTGCAAGTGCCGCGAAGGCTGTCGAAGTTCTTAAAAAACGCGGTGTCGGGCATGTCGTCATTACCATGGGTTCAAAAGGTGCCTATTGCGGCGACTGTTGCAAGTTGTTCCCGTGTCGGAAGGTAAAGGCTGTTGACTGTGTTGCCGCTGGTGATACGTTTAATGGGGCGTTTGCCGTGGCACTATCCGAGGGAAAGACCTGTGCTGAGGCTATCGCATTTGCACAGAAGGCCTCGGCCATTTCGGTTACCCGCCCCGGCGCACAGTCTTCGGTTCCATACCGCAAAGAAATCACTAACTCCTAACTCCTAACTACTAACCACTAACTCCTAACCACTATGTACTACTGCAGCAATTATACTTTGGCCGTCGCTCTCTGCGTTGTCACCATGTTCTGCTGGGGCAGCTGGGGAAATACTCAGAAACTCGCTGGAAAGACCTGGCGATTCGAGCTCTTCTATTGGGATTATGTTCTCGGACTTGTCCTTTTTTCGATTCTCGCGGGTTTAACGCTCGGATCCTGCGGTGGCGGAGAGTGGAGTTTCGTCGAGAATCTAAAATCCAGTTCGATTTCACAGTGGGTGTGGCCATTCGTCGGCGGAATCATTTTTAATGCGTCCAATATTCTTCTTTCGGCGGCTATTGCAGTAGCGGGAATGTCGGTTGCTTTCCCCGTCGGTGTCGGTCTCGCTCTCGTAGGCGGAACGGTCGCTAACTGGTTTGTCGACGGGAAGGGTAATCCGTATCTCATCTGGACGGGACTTGCCATCATCGTCGTATCTATCATCTGCAATGCGCTCGCGTTCAAGGCGAAGCAGAATGCCGCGGGAGACGCATCGGATGCCTCGATGGTGAAGAAGGGGCTTCTCCTCGCCGGCTGCGCCGGTCTTCTTATGAGCTGGTTCTCGCCGCTCGTCAACCGTGTCGTTGATATGGGCTTTACGAATGTGGCTCCCGAGGCTGGAAAGATGACGCCTTATACGGCGTTCTTCCTCTTCACGCTCGGGGTTCTCGCTTCTAACTTCGTCTTCAACACAATTATGATGAAAAAGCCCGTCTCCGGCGAGCCTGTTAAGGGGTCTGATTGGTTCACGGGCAGTATCTTCGTCCATTTTGTCGGTATTCTCGGCGGCTGTATTTGGGCGACGGGTACTCTCCTTTCGTTCGTCACCGCCGGCACCGCAGGTGCGGCGATCGCCTACGCTCTCGGCCAGGGTGCGACGCTCGTTTCGGCGCTTTGGGGTATTCTCGTATGGCGTGAATTCAAGGGCGCTCCTAAGAAGTCCGCCGCGCTTAATTTCGCGATGGTCGTTCTCTTTGTTGTCGGTCTCGCGTTGCTTGTTCTTGCCGGAAACTGATATAAAGGAAAGGTTCGTTGTTATGAATCGTCTGTCGCTGACTGTTTGCGCTTTTCTTTTTACTGCGGCTGCGTCGGCCGCAGTCCCGAAGATCATCTTCGATACCGATATGATAACCGACTTTGACGATGTCGGCGCTCTCGCGTGTCTGCATGCGCTCGCCGACGCGGGAGAGTGCGAGATTTTGGCGACGATAAGTTCTACTCGCGGCAACGCATCCGTCGGCGCAGTTGAGGTTATCAACCATTATTACGGGCGTCCCGATATTCCCGTCGGCGCTCCGAAGGGAATGGGCGTGATGGGTGCTCATCCCGGCGCGAAAACCAAAGTCGATCCTTCTTCTCCCCTCGGTGAGAGAAAAGGCAATGATGGTGGCCATTACAAGTACCGCAAGCTTCTTGCCGATTATCCCGGGTGGTTCCGCCATGCGGATGCGGACGACGCCCCCGACGCGAACGAGGTTTACCGCCGCATTCTCGCCGCGCAGCCCGACGGCAGCGTGACGATCTGCTCAGTCGGATTTCTCACCAATATGCGTCGCCTTCTTGAAACGAAACCCGATTCGATTTCTCCCCTTGACGGCAAGGCCCTTGTCGCTAAAAAGGTTAAACTTTGGGTTTGTATGGCCTGTCAGTATCCGAGAGGAAAGGAATACAACTCTAAGTGGGATCCCGAGTCTTCGCGTATAGCTTTTTCACAGTGGCCTACGCCCGTCATTTTTACGGACGCAAAGTATGGATTTGACTGTTTCGCGGGTCGCGCCGTTGCCGAGATGGACGTAAAGCGCAGTCCAGTAAAGGACGTTTTCGCGGGGAATATTCCTTCGCGCGAAGAAATCCGCGCCGATTCCGCGAAGTGGCTCAGATCGTGTTTCGGAATGGGCGGACGCGCCGCATGGGATGAAACTGCCGTTCTTATCGCGGTGCGCGGCATTGAACCGTACTTCAACGCTTCGCGCGGAACATATCGTATGGTAGGCAACAAGGGAAACAACGAATGGGCGCCCGATGAAGAAAATGGTCCCCATCTGCGTGTTACCGAAAGAATGCCCAAGGCCGAGGTAGGCCGGATTATCGACGAGTTGATGACCCGAGCGCCAAAGCACACGTTATAAATAACTTAAAGGAGGTAATAAGATGATGTCTATAATCGCTTATATCGCTAATATTTTTAGAGGTGAATTGGGCAGAGGGAAGAGAAATTCTTCATTCTTCAATCTTCATTCTTCATTATCGTTTATCCTTTCGATTCCGCTTTTGTTTGGGGTGAGCGGCGCATGGGCGGCGGATTGGACGGATGAATCTGGAAATGAGTATACCGCGCTGAAGTACATCAAGGGAACGGCGACTGCATATCAAGACAACGGCGGATGGATCGTCCTCGATTTCAAGCCAAATTCCACCGACATCGTGAAGATGCGCTTCAGATTGGCCACGACCTCGTGGAATCAGTTTCTCTGGTGCAACCGGGCAGGGTCGAGTTCAAACAGCAACAAGTTCGGTGCGTATGTCGATTCATCTGGAAACTTCCAAATCCAGTGCAACAGCAGCAATTTCGCTGGTATGACAAGTCCGGGAACGGACGATTGCACGATCGAGGTGAATTACAGTACCGGAAAATTCTATGTAAACGGCATCGAGCAGACCGCAATAATCGGCGAGGCAACTCCTCCTGCCACCAAAACAATGCTTTTTGCGAGTAACGTGCAAGGCACATCTTCGGCCAGTAGCCGTGTTATCGACGAGTCCATCGCCGCTAACTATGTCGCGAATCGCGGGTCTTACTACCTCTACGACTTCCAGCTTTATTCTTCGACTGGCGAACTGAAGCACAACCTCATGCCTGCGAAGAATATGAAGAGCAACGCCGTTGGCCTGTACGACACGGTGACCAGCAACTTCTATGCGAAGGCGACTAACAGCGGAGACTTTATCGCCGAGGAATGGGGCTCGGACCGCACGGGCAAGAAGTGGACTGGCGCGGGCTCGAACAACCTGATCTCCAACGGCGACAACTGGGAAGGCGGCGTCGCGCCCGTCGCGGGCGACGACCTTGACTTCACCATCGCCGTTCCTAATGCTCCGATCTATGCCGACAAAGCCCTGATCTACGGCACCGTCTATCTCGGCATGGGCGATCTGCCCGCCTTTACCGGTTCGCTGACGGCGACTGCTATTAATGACCTTGCGAGGATGCAGACCTACAACACCGCCACTGACGCTTTCACCTTCGAGCTCGCCGCGCCGAGCGGACAGGAGTTCACTTGGAATAGCGAAGATGCCGCGAATTGGTGGAATAAGAATGTTTGGACTTACGACAACGCGGCTTCTTCGTGGTATGACTACAATAACGCCATCTTCTCGACTGCCGGTGCCACGGTGACCCTCGATGCCAACGCGACGGCTAACTCTCTCGAGTTCAACGCCAATGCCACAATCACCGGCTCTGGTGTCCTCACCGTCCCGTCTGTCACAGTCGTCCAAGATGTCACTGGCACAATCTCCGCGCCCACTGCCGGTCCGCTTGAAAAGACTGGCGCAGGAACTCTCGTCCTCGGTTCGCCGCGCTCTGACGCTACGGTGCTTTCAGAAGGAACGCTCGTGATGTCTGGCGAAGGCACTACGCTTGACTGGTCGAAACTCACGCTCGGCACCGACCCTGCGAAGCCCGTCACTCTCCGTTTCGAGGACGGTGCGGGCCTTGCAAGCCCGTCTTCGGAATTCAATTTTGGGAATGTTCCCAACGTCACCTCTGTCGTCTGCAAGGCGGGCGTCGACTGGACGCACAGCGACGTGAACCGCATTGGACGCGCAGCCGGCGCGAACACGACATTCGTCAACGAGTCTGGAGACTTCAAATTCACCAGCTACATGAACGTCGGCGCTCAGGCATCCTCTGATGCTACGGCTTATACAGAGCTGGTGGTTATGGGGGGAACTCTGTCCGTCTCGCGTAACAAGGATGGCGCACCGTATGTTTCGATCGGCTCTTATGGCGCCGGTACGCTCACGGTCACGAACAGCGGCGTATTCAATGTCACGGCCAGCATGGCGCTTTCGATACATTCCGGTAGCGGAACGCTCAATGTCTCCGATGGCGGAACGGCGACCATTGGCACGGAACTCGTTTGTGGTTGGAGTCATTCGGACGCCGGCGCCGCAACGGTCAATCTCGGGACGGGCGGTACGCTCGTTACGCCTACTATAAGATGCGCCAACAATGGCACGGGCACGATCAATATCGACGGCGGCACGCTCAAGGCCGGCGCGGCAGAGACGCTCATCCAGTCGAGCGACCGGATGACCGTCAATGTCGGCGCGAAAGGCGGCACGATCGACAACGATCGCAACGACATCACCATAGCAAAGAACTTCAACGGCAACGGCACGATCAATTTGACAGGCGCGGGCAAGACCACATTCGCGGCGGGCGTCGGCGCGGAAGGCGGCGTTTCTGTCGAGAATGGTACGACACTTGCGCTCGACGGCGCCAAGCAGTCTTCCTTCGGTGCATTGACGCTTGCCGACGGTTCAACGCTTGACATCGCAACACCGGCTTCCGATGTCGCGGCGTTCGCGGCGACGACGCTGAACCTTCCGGCTGAAGGCACTGTCACGCTGACTTCTGGCGGTGGAGCCTTTGGCGAGGGCCTCTACGCCATCTGCGAAATGAGCGAAATGAGCGGCGTGACGGTTGAGGATGTCAAAGCAAAGTTCGTGCCTTTAATCCCTGCCGAAATCCCTGCCGAAAACTTTGAATGGAGCATTCGCGAAGCTGATAATACACTTATGCTCGCAGTCGGTGCCATCAATCCTAATACATGGACGGGTGGCGCGAATAACGGCAATCTCTCTGATCCCAAGAACTGGCTGGGCGGTGCCATCCCGGAGAGCGGTACGGTAACAATCAACACCACCGGAACGCTGACCGTAGGCGATACGTTTAGACCCGATGTCATCGTCTTCCCAGAAACGTGCGGCGCGGTCACGATTGCGGGCGAGAACGCCATTACTGGCCTAACGGCAATCACGAACCTTTCGTCCTCCACCTGCACGTTCGAGGTGCCGGTCGCGTTCGCGGACAAGATCGACGTCTACCAGACCGCGTACTACTACACCAACTCGTCTGGCGACAGCGTACTAGTTGACGGCGGGCATGTCCGTTTCGTGGGCGGTGTGACGGGGTCTGGCTTTGCCGAGGGGACGACTCGCCGTCTCGACGGCGCGTACACGATTCCCGCAACGGCTAACTGGATTGCGAACACCACCGATAATGTTTGGGCTCTCTCTGGAGCCACGGATGCAGGCGGTTCGTCGCTCGCAATCACAAACTCCTCATACGAGGTTCCCGGGACCGCTGATACGTCCCTGCTGTTCATCAGCGATGGCTGCGCGTTTACGACAGGTGTCGTCAGAACCCAAAAACGCCTTTCCTACAGAAACTTTGGCGAATATGTCGTCACGCAGGAACTGGAGGTCTCGCTGACGAGTGACATCTACATCTCCCAGCGGCGCGACGGAACCTATAAGTTCGAGAAGCTCACGCTCAACGACGAAGGGACGGGAACTGGCTGGAAGTTCTGCCTCGCCAATTCAACCCAGAAGGTCGGCACAAAGCATGTGTACATCGGCGAGGGCGGGGTTAACATCAATGCCGCCGCGAACAAGACCACGGCCCTTATGTGCGGCTTCGACGACCAGTCTAGCAGCCACGACATAACGCATCTCCACCCGTGGCACGCCGACTACGAGATCAACGGAAAGGGCGGCAGCACGCGCGACCTGCTCATCTACAGGACAACGTACCTCCACACAGACGACGAAAACGGCGTTGCGCGCACTGTCACGCTCAACGGCATTGCGGACGTCCGCGCCGCGCTGACGGTGAAGGGAAGCGGCAGGTTTCAGGTGAATTCTGACGGCATGACCAGCGGCGGCACCGGTAGCATTAAGGTTACTGACTCTGCGACGCTGGCATACGCGTCAGGCGCGGATCTTGGCGCGGGCGCGGTTACGGTCGACGAGAACGCGACGATGGAGGTTGCCTCGGGCGTGAATACGTTCGCCGGAGGCCTGATCCTCAATGACGGCGCGACGCTCGCGTTCAACTTCACACAGCGCGCGGTCACCCCGCAGATTGCTATTGCCGACGGCAAGGCACTGACGGTGAATGGTGAGGTGAAAGTGAAGATTCCCAAAAATTCAAAATGGCCGACAGCTGGCGAGAAGGTTCTCACGACCTGCGGCGGCTTTAATGCCGAGGGTGTGACGGTTTCTCTTGCCGACGGTGCGCCGAAGTGGGCGAAGGACATTCGCGTGAACGCAGAGGGCAACATCGTCCTTACCGTAAGGCCGAAACCTACCATGATTATTGTCAGGTAGTTGTGGCGACCGGGTACAATGTGATGGAGATTATGAAAATCGATAATCGAATGAAACGAGTTGTGTCGGTTGCGGCGGCGGCCCTGGCGGTATTTGCCGCGTCCGCGAAAGAGTTTGCGCTTCCGCGCGCGGAGTTTGCGAAGTATCATCTGCAGATCACCGGGCGTAAAGCACCGGCTGGCGCGGTGCGCTTTGAGATCGATCCCAAGGTTTCGGTTACGGGCAAGGATGCCTATCGAATCCGCTCGGAAGGCGAAGGGGTCAGGATTACCGGCTCGAACCTCCGCAGCGTTCACTACGGGCTTTACGACTTTCTGGAGCGCCGCGGAGGCTGCCGCTGGTTCTGGGACGGCGATGTGGTGCCAAAGAAGAAAAAGATCGACTATTCCGCACTCGATGTCTTCGAGGAGGCGCAGTTCGAATATCGCGGAATCAGATATTTCGCGCATCGCGGGCTTACGCGTTTTCAGGCCGAGCACTGGGGGCCGGAAGACTGGAAGAAGGAGATTGACTGGTGCCTGAAGCGCCGGCTTAACGTCTTTATGCTTCGCATCGGGCAGGATGACCTTTTCCAGCGTGCGTTTCCGGATGTGGTTTCCTATCCTGACGCATCGGTCGACATGCCCGGGCACGGCAAGGGATACGACAACAGGACGCTGTTCTGGAGCCTCGAGTACCGCGGCAAGCTGCGTCGGGAGCTGCAGAACTATGCGTTTGAACGCGGGCTCATGGTGCCGGAGGATTTCGGCACCATGACGCACTGGTATTCGCGCACTCCCAAGGAATTTCTAGACAAGAAGAATCCTTCCTTTCTGCCGCAGGCTACTCAAGACTACTCCGAGAAGAGCGGTCGCGTCTGGGATATCCGTGACGACAAGTGGGTGGACGAATACTGGAAGCTGACTACTGCTGCCGTGCGTGACTTTGGACGCCCCGGTCCCGGACTTCTCCACACAATCGGTCTTGGAGAGCGCATGTGCTACAGGAAACGCGCCGACAATCTGAAGCTCAAGCGCCTTGCGCTCGACAAGTTCATCAAGCGCGCCGAGCGCGACTATCCGGATTCGAAAGTGCTGATCGCGGGATGGGATTTCTACTACACCTGGTTTCCGAACGAAGTGCAGGAGCTCGTCAAGACGCTTGATCCCAAGCGTGTGATAATATGGGACTACGAAGGCGATGCAACGCGTGACGAGCGCCCGGAGATGAAGGGCAAAAAGAACAATTTCACCAAGTGGGGGCTTGTGGGCAGGTTCCCGTACACGTTCTCGGTGTTTCTTGCGTATGAATCGGCGCTCGATATCCGGGCAAACTATCCGCTCATCGAAGAGCGCCAGAAGATCGTACAGAACGATCCATTCTGCGCAGGCTACATCTTATGGCCGGAGGCGAGCCATACCGACACGCTGCTCCTCAGCTATTTCACGGAGAATGCCTGGCGCAAGGGCGGCGCAGGAATCGAAAGCGTCCTGCCCGTGTTCTGCCGCGACCGCTACGGCGAGGATGCCGGGCGCATGCAGGGATTGTGGGAGAGGGTGTCTAAGCTTTCGAC
The DNA here is from genome assembly GCA_045656225.1 of Kiritimatiellia bacterium. Classification (GTDB taxonomy): domain Bacteria; phylum Verrucomicrobiota; class Kiritimatiellia; order RFP12; family UBA1067; genus UBA1067. Next base: position 20,209 of record JAZOQU010000001.1, read on the forward strand.
ACTGCTGGACTGGAGCCATAATTATTTCCAGCTGACGCTTCGGCACTCGCGCTACCATAACCCGAAGAGGCGCATCAACATATACAACAATCCGGCGAAGTGGCGCAGCCGGAAGATCGCCGATTCGCTTCGCTGCACTCCGGAGATCTTTCGCGAATTGGCTGCTCTCGATTGGAAGAAGACTCCCTTTATCGAGCGTGATGCGATCGATCTGGCGCGTACTTCCGCCGATAGGCTCATCATTGCCGCGCATGCGCGGCTGCTCAAGGCATATCACGACTGGAAGGCGGGCGCTGCGTCCGCCGATGACATAAGGCGCTATGCAGGCGCGTTTACGGCGCTCAACGACGCCATTGTCGAGGTCTTTGCCCTCCACACGGACTATTCGCTTGCGGAATCCTACGACCGTCTCGATGCGATCGAGAAGATCCGTAATCCGAATTTCGCCAAGGTGCTTGTCGAGAACGCCACTTGCGCCTATTGCGCATCCCACCAGTACGAAGCGGCGGAGTACTGGTACAAGCCGGCGGCGCATGATTTTGCAGACGATATCGTCCGGCGTGTGACGGCGGGCGACCGCTCCAGGCTCGGCCCGTACGAAAGATTCGAGACATACCGCGACAAGAGGCTTTATGCAAAGCCTCTTTCCGAGATGCGTCCGACCCTTGCCAGGACACAGGAGAATTACGTCCGAGTCATGAACGCGCTTGCGGATGCCGCCGAAATCGTTGTCAAATGAAGCAGAAAGTCGATAACTAAGCATTAGATTGGAGTTTAAATGAAATTCTTCAGATTCCTTTTTTCTGCGGCGGCGGCGCTTGTTGCCGCCAATGCCTCTCTTGCGCAGCCTGACGCAAAGGATTCGCCTCTGCGAATAGCCGTGTATGTGGATAGCGGCGCGCGCAATGCCGGAGTGTTTCGCTGGCTTGAGCTGACGGCCCGTGCAAAAAATGTCGTTGCGACGCCTGTAGACGGCGAGGCGATCAGGAGAGGCGCTCTTGATGCGGCGGATGTCCTCGTGATGCCGGGCGGCTCTTCTATTGTGGAATCGAGGACGCTTGGGGCGGAAGGGGCCGCAAAGCTCAAGAAGTTTGTCAAGAACGGCGGCGGCTATGTCGGCACATGCGCAGGATGCAGCCTTTTGATGCAATCGTCGAAGTGCCATCCTAATATGCTCAACATGATTCCGTATACGTTTTCTGTGACAGGCGGAGCTACGGATCTCTCGATAATGTTCAACCGGCGTGCTCAGGACCTTGCAGGCATAAGCAAAGGCAAGCGGAAGATCCGCTATGCTCTCGGGCCCGTTCTCGTTCCTTCGCTGCCGGTCAAGGATGCCGATTTTGAGGTGGTGGCCTATTACAACAGCGACATCAATCTGATGAGCGACAGGGAGCGCATGTCCATGGCCGGGCAGGCTGCCGCAGTGGCCGGAACATACGGCAAGGGCAGGATTTTCGCGATTGCGGTCCATCCCGAGGCCGATTACGACGATCACCATATCATCCGCGGCGCGTTCCGCTATGTCGCGGGGCGCGAAATCGAATGGGATGTGCCGCAAAGAAAGCGCGGCCAGCTTGCCGTGGGGTTCATGTGCGACAATTCTTTCGGCGTTGAAACTGCGCGGCTTATACAGCGGCTTGTTACCGAATGCGAGTTTGATGTCATTGCGCTCAACAAGGGATTGATCGAGTCGGGATATCTGCGGCGCGTAGACGCAGTCCTTTCGCCGGCTACCGTCGGTTCCGGCAAGGCCGGCTCCGGGCTTTACGGCGGCAATGCCGAAAGGACCAGGGAGTTCATCGCGCGCGGCGGACGAATTTTCGCTTGGGGGAATGCGGCTGCGGCCGCGAAGGAACGCGGCAGCGGTGAGATATGCGTTGCCGATTCCGAGGCCGCTCTCGCAGGGCTCCGCGCTTTTGCGGCGGAGCCTCTTCCGGCGCCCGCGGCGATTCCGCCCAAGGTGGAGAAGCCTGTTCGCGCCGGAATTCTGCAGAACGAGAAGAATTCAAGCATCATCATCGCCCGGATGCTCGCACTTGCTCCGGAATTCGAGCTTAAGATCCTTTCTCCGGAGGAATATGCCAAAGGCGGGCTTGACGGCCTTGATCTTGTGATTCAGCCCGGCGGCGGTTGCACAAGCCAGTACAAGGCCCTGGGAGAGGACGGAGCTGAAGCTCTCAGGCGCTTTGTTCTCGAGGGAGGCAAGTATTATGGCGTATGCGCCGGAGCGTTTCTTGCGCTTCAGCAGTCGCGCGAGGGCTACCCGCGCCTGGGGCTTGTGCCCTTCAAGGGTGACGATCCTCGGCATTATCGCGGCAAGGCGCCTGTCAAGGTTGCATTGACAGATGAAGGCAAGGAGGTGTTTGAGGGGTCGAAGTCCAGCAGAACCGTCATTTATGCGGGCGGCCCTGCGGCTGTTCCCGGCGAGAGCGTGGAGGATGCCGATGTGGTTGTTTTGGGCAAATACGTCGGGCGGACAATCAATGTCGCCAATCCCGAGCCGGTGGAGCCGATGACCGGCAAGGCAGCTTTCCTTGGCGGCAGAGTCGGCAAGGGCAAGGTCTTCCTCTCCTGCCCCCATCCCGAGTTTGAGGAATCCGATCATGATATGGTCAGGGCCGGCATCAGGTACCTTGCGGGCATTGCGCCCTCTCCTGTGTATCTCAACAGAACGCGCGGGGCAATGGCGGTTAAATTCTGCTCTTCCGACAAGGCGTCCGCAGAGTTTCTTTTCGGCACTCTCGAGCGCGACAGCCGCTTTTATGTCTGGTCCGGCAAAAGCCTTGAATCGCTCTCTCACGTTGATGCGGCGGTCCTGACGGATCAGGTGTCAAAAGCCGACGTCAAAACCTTGGCCCCCTACATCTCCCGCGGGCTTAAGGTGGTTGTGCTCGCAGATACCGAAGATAAGCGTGCGGCCGCGAAGAAGCTCCTGCCCGAAGCCGTCGCCGTAGATTCATACGCGAAGGTTGTGGATGCGCTCCTCGGAGGATCTCATGAATAAACATCTGACATTCGGAATTGCCGCCGCATTGATGGCGTTTTCTCTCACGGCGGCGGAATCCCCGGCGCGGTTCGAGGAGAAGATAGGCTCTCTCATCAAGGAGAACAGGACGGCCGGCATGGCGGTCGTTGTGGTCAAGGGCGGAAAGGTCATCTACGAAAAAGCGTTCGGCTGCCGCGACAAGGATACGCGCGAAGCGCTGGAGATCGACGACATCTTCCGCATCGCCTCGATCTCGAAGTCTTTTTCGGCGATGTCGATAATGCAGCTTGTGGAGGCCGGCAAGATCTCGCTCGACGACGATGTGAACAAAATACTCGGTATGGACATCCGCAATCCGCGCTATCCCGATACGCCCGTCACGATAAGGATGCTTTTGTCGCACACTTCAAGCATGAAGGACGGCGGCCATCATCGCGATCTTACGTATGTGGACAAGACGAAGACGGACATTGCCGTCATCCGCGAAAAGGCGTGGCTCGATTATGCGCCCGGCAAAGGCTACAAGTACTGCAACAGGGCGTACAACATCATGGGCAACGTCATCGAAACGGTCTCGGGCGAGCGGTTTGACGAATACATCCTCAACCATATCCTCAAGCCCATCGGAGCGAAAAACGCGGGCTTCAATCTCGATACGCTCGACCGTACGAAGGAGGTCAAGCTCTACGGCTACAGCAAGAAGCGCGATGAGCTATACCCCGGCGGCGGCTATTTGCGCATAAATGAGCCGAAGGTCAGGGACGGTACGTACAAACTTGGCAAGGACGGCTGCTATTGGTCGCCTACCGGCGGCATGAAGATGTCCGCTCCCGATCTCGCCAAGTGGATGATGACGCTCCAGAGAGGCGGCGTAGCCCCGAACGGCAGCCGCATCGTTTCCGAAGCGGGGTGCAAGGCAATGATGACGCCTGCAGTAACGGTGGATCCCACCACTGAATACTGCTTCGGCATCCGCTTCGAAAAGCGGTTCTTTGAAGGCAAGCGGCTCATAGGGCATACCGGAGGCGCGCACGGGCTTTACAGCTGCATGTACTTCTGTCCCGAGGAGGATTGGGGCATCGTATGCATCTGCTCGAGCGGCGTACCCGACAAGGTCAACGGCATCCGCAAGTGTCTCTACACTATTCTGCACCTCCTCTACAGCGAACTCCTCAAATAAATCTTATGCGTACCGTCAAATTTGCTCTTCCTGCTGCGTTGATGATTGTCCTTCCGGCGTTTGCCGCGCCGGATCTAGGCGTTGCGTTGCCGCATCGTCCGTCTGACGGATATGCCGACGTGAGGCGCGCGAACATTTTGGGAGCGGAGAAGCGCACCGAGGAAGGGCGCGCCTTTATCGCGAAGTTGCGCGCCTTGCCCGTTGAGAACAGAAATCTCGAGGAGCGGCAGTCTGTTGATATGGCGGAGTATGCGTTTCTGCGCCATGATACCGGCGCGAACAAGGCCCGCTGCATCGAGTGCCTGAAGGCCGTATACGATTCATGCCCCACCTCATTCTGGGGCTGGGCGGCCTTCAGCTTTCTCAAGGAATATGGCGAGGATGTCCTTGAACCGCGCAAGGATCCGCTACGGGGGCTCGGCCCGTTCGGTGACGGGGTCGTGAATCTCGTGCCCAGGATGCTTGAAAAGGCGGCCGCCCCTGACGGGAATCTCTCTTCCGCCCTGGAGCGCATCATGGCGGCCACCAACGATGTGCAGATTGCCAATCTGTCGGGGCTGAAGCCCGGTTCGCCGGTCAGGCGCGCGATTCTGCGCAAGCGGCTCGTCGAGATATGCGGCGCGGACAAGATAGGCGAGGTCCTTTCCGCCGAAGGCGGCGCGGCGCTTTTCGCGAGGCTCTGGAAGGACGATGCCGTGCTGGAGGACTTTCTGCTTTCGGGGCCCGTTTTCTCCGGGCCGAAGGCGCTTGAGGTTTTGATGACGCTTTTTCTCAACGATAGCTCCGAGCAGTGGTCCAAAACGGAAATCGGGCGGCGCGTGACAGTGGCGGTCGCGCTCAACGCGAAGGCGGGAGACGATCTTGCCGCCACAGTGCGCCACTGGGCGGCCTTCAGGCGCATCGCCGAGGTGGATGGCTTTCTCAAGGAGGCCGCATCCAACGATTGTCGCGAATGGCGTTTTGTGGTGACGCGCCCGAGAGATTCGGCGGAAACGCTTTACCTCAATTCGCGGCGCCATTTTCCCACGAGGAATTTCTACCGCCTCATCAACAATGTTCCGTACCGCAGGACCAACTGTTTCGGAGCAAGCAAGTTCAGGAGGTTTAGCAAGCACATGAAGGCCTGGGAGGGATACATGAGGCCATGGGATGCCTCTGGACTATCGCGCCTCTATCTCCGCTCTCGCATCGGTGGCGTATGCGTGGAGCAGTCGAAATGGGCGGCGTATGCGGCAAATTCCCAGGGGCTCATGGCCGTGACGGGCGGACAGCCCGGGCGAAGGGCCACCAAGTTCCGCCCCAAAGCGCCTCCGCACTTGAGCTGGGTGCTGCGCGGCGCGAACGGCAACTGGCGCGTATTGAACAACATAAGGCCATATACGCACAGCGTGTTCTCGATCTGGGGGAGCGATTTCCAGCATCTTCTTTCCGTTGAGCGCGCGTTTGCCGACCGCGAGGCGCACGACGAGTCCGAGCTTCTGCTTTTTGCGGGGCGCACAAGGGAGGCGGCCATGCGCTGCCCCTACAATTACACGGCATGGCGTGCATACGCGGACGGCTTCCGGAAGGGTGACGCTTCGATCGCCCAATGGCAGCGCTATCTGGCGGAGCTTCTGGAGCTCCAGCCGGAGGGGCGTCAGGTCACGTGGGATTTTGCGCACGAGGCGCTTGATGCGATGGCGAAGAAGGGTATGGTCAAGAATGAGCTGGCCAAGGAGACGGCGAAGGTGTTTATGGCCCTTCCGCAGCCGAAGGTGCGCGTTGCCGAGGAGATGAATTTCAGGAAAAAAGCGCTCATGCGCGCTTTGCGGCATTTCAAGGACCATCCCGAGCTGGAGGACAAGCTTCTGGGCGTTGCGTTCGAGGCCAACAAGGAAAGCCCCGCCTATCTGCCGCAGATATTCGGCCATGTGCTGGCGCGTCTCGGTAAGGACAAGGAGCGCCTCGGGAGATTTTTTTCCGTCATAGCGTCCATCGGCAGGAGCGCCGAGGCTGATGCGCCCGGGACCGTAGATTGGCGGAGAGTATTCACCATGGCGGATTTCAGCTCGGACAGGGAAGCGTTTCGCATGATGGCCAATTTCAGGGATGAGAGCGATCCGCCCGCAGGTGCGGCGAAGGTCCCCCTGAACGATTACGGCGCGGCGCTCGCGTCGGACGATGCGCTTGTGGTCGTCTCGTCGCGCGGCAAGGGCGATACGCCGGAGGATCATCCGAGGGTTACGGACGCTACGCCCTACGATCCCAAACGCAAGGGGCTTTTGACCACAAAGGCGCAGAAGGCGCCGTGGGTGACGGTTGAGCTTGCCGGTCTTGTGAAACTCTCGGGTATCACCGTGGACGGCGCCGGGAAGGGCATGACGATTTGGATTTCCGACGACGGCGAGCAGTGGAGCAAGATCGCCGAATGTGGCAAGGACAATTCCGCCTGGCGCGTGGATCTCCGCAAGGACGCTCCCTCCGGCAAGCTCGTCAAGCTCGGCTACGAGCCGGGCGAAAAGAGGAAGGTCCTTGCGATCAGAAAGATCCTCGTCTACGGCAACAGGCAATATTGAGAATCACATAGAGGCTCATGCCACGAGTTCGGCGTTGAGGAGGATTCTTCATTTTTTTGCGCGGCACTGGCTACGGTAGTCGCGCATGGAGATGCCGAAGCGGCGCTTGAAGAGTACCTTTGGAGGCGTGGGGTTGTTCCAGCCGCAGCTCTCGGTTATTACCGAGATGGGTTCGTCAGTCTGACGGAGACGCCGTTTGACCTCTTCAAGTCTGATTCGGAGCATTGCCTCGTAGACGCTTTCGCCCTGAAGTTCTCTGAATCTTAACTCGAGGAGCGAACGCGAAACGTTGAAGCGCCGCGCCACGTCCTTTACTCCGATTCCTTTGCAGGCCTCTTTGTTTATGTAGACGAGCACCCGTTGGATGAATTTTCCGGCTTCTGACTGCGGTACGGTTGACTCTCTAAGTACTATAGTGCGTATTCCTACGAGCCTTAAGATTTTCTCCGATGGTATCTTTCCGCCAGACATCATCATGTTTAGAAGTTCAGCCGCGAGTCGACCTTCGCCGATAAAGTCGGGCTGTACGCTTGAAAGTTTAGGTTCTGAGTTTTCACACAAAAGGGGATCGTTGTTGACGCCGAGGATGCCGATCTCTGCCGGGATTTTGATTCCGATTTCATTGCATAAGTCCGAGATCTCAAACGCGCGGTCATCGCACGCCGCGAGAAGTCCGCATGGTTTTGGAAGCTCTTTAAGCCATTTGGTCAAAGTCTTTTTGTCTTCTATTTTATTTTTGAAATGATTTACATCGAACATTTTTACGCTGAAACCTGCTGCGGCGAGCGTGTTGTGAAAACTTATGCCGCGTTCACGGCTCCAATCCTCGTCGGTGCGGTAGCCTGTGTAGGCGTAACTTTTATAGACGCCTTGTTTAAGAAGGGTTTGCGCGGCCTCTCTGCCGACTTGAGCGGAGTCGCTTTTCACGAATGCGATATTCGTTTCTCGTTCTAAGATGTTTTCGCCGGAGACGTTCATTACTACTGTAGGGATATTGGTATTAGCGAGAACTTTAAGAGCATCTTCTGTCCCCGGTATGCCAACAATGAAGCCGTCGGTGCCGCGTTCCAGTTCGTGCCGGACGGTCTCAGCGGTGAATTCGTGTCTTGTTCTATAGATGACAAGTTGCCAGCGGTGTCCTGCGCTAAGATATTCGAAAACTCCGTTGAGCTTGTCTTGGCCGGCGATGCCCGCCATTCTTAGCGCGACTACGACGCGACGCGGGAAGGCTTTTGGTGTTTTCTTTTTCATGGTTGGTTAGTCGTTACTCTTTAGTGGTTATTATATCATAATCGGACGATGCTGTTTGGTGAAAAGATAATGTAATTTTGGCGGATATATAATTGGTGTAAAAAGTGAGTTTTGATAAAATATTCGGCATGAAAGAGAAAGCATCGGTATATAAACTTCTTGCGATTGCAGGATTGGGGGGTCTTCTCTACGGAGTGGACTTCGGCGTTATCGCCGCGGCCGAGCCGTATATGAAGGCGCTCGGAGTTTACAGCGGCTCTCAAATAAGCCACATCGTCGGAGCTGTGCTTCTCGGAGGGCTCCTTTCGTCGATTACCTCTGGTTGGCTCTGCGACTTTTTCGGACGCAAGAAGATGATTGTCGCTTCGTCGGCGATGTTTCTTTTTTCCATTCCGATAGTATGCCTTTCTCTTGAGTCGTATCCGGTCCTTTTTATCGGGCGCGTTCTTCAGGGAATGAGCGCGGGGTATATGGCGGTTGTCATGCCCATGTATTTAACGGAGACTCTGCCTGCCGATATACGCGGGCGCGGCACAGGAATATTTCAGTTCTGCCTTGGGCTTGGGCTTATGGTTGCCGCCGGAGCGGGTTGTCTAATCGCGATGTATTACGGCGCGTCTGACAGCGCGAACATTGACGCCGCAGGAAAGACTGCCGCGTGGAGCGCAAATTTCTGGTGGACGATGATTCCCGTAGCTGTTCTCTTTTTCGGCAGTTTTTCGCTTCCCGAAAGTCCTGTTTGGCTCTCGGGCGGCCATAAGAAGGCTAAAGATTCCTTGTCGGTCAAACATGAGGGCGGATCTCTTCTTCAGCGTCGCTATGTCGTTCCGTTTCTTTTGGCCGTTATCGTGCTTACGTTGAATAAGACAACAGGAATGAGTTCATTTACGAGCTATCTCGTTTCGATTCTTCAGGGTTCCGGTCTCGACGGAATGGCTGCGAACTGGGGTCAGCTTGTCGTTAAGACATCGAATATGCTTTTCACGATTGCGGCGGCGGCGCTCATAGATCGTGTTGGGCGTGTAAAGCTTCTTAAGCTCGGAACGGGCGGGATGGCGCTCTTTCTTGGGGTCATCGCGTCGATATTCCTGGCTGTGGAGCGCTTCGGTGTGGAGGCGACGAATTTGACCGGCTCTCTTATGCTCGTATCGTTTATCTTTATGCAGGCTTTTTATGCGCTCGGTCCCGGGATCTGCGTGTGGCTCGTTCTTTCCGAACTTATGCCTACGCGCATTCGCGCCAACGGAATGGCTTGTGCGCTTTTCATGAATCAGCTAGTTGCCTGGGGTCTCGCTTCCTGGTTCCGTCCATGGATTGAGGCGTGGGGCTGGTCGTCGATGTTCTTCTTCTTCGCCGCGAACGGAGTACTCTATTTCATCGTATCATTCTTCATTCCTGAAACGAAAGGCAAACCGATAGAGGAACTTGAACACCTCTTTGATAAAAAAAACAACACCTAACCCCTAATCACTAACCCCTAACTACTAACCACTATGATCACACAAACATCCATCAGCTACTATGGTCTTAACTATGTCGAACACGCCGAGGCGGACTTCAAGGAAATGAAGGCGCACGGAGTCACCCAGGTGATTCTCGCCGTAACGGAATTCGACTTTGATTTCTGGCGTCCGAATATTCCCGCCATCGTCGCCAAGGCGCATGAACTCGGTCTTCGCGTTCTTATCGATCCGTGGGGCAACGGCAAGTACTTCGGCGGAGAGCAGGTCTCGAAGTTCCTTCAGGACAATGTCGAGAACCGCCAGGTTTCGGCGCTCACGGGCGAAAAGCTTCCCTACGCCTGCTTCAATACCAACAGCTATCGCGATTACTTCAAGAATTTCTGCGTAACCCTCGCTCGCGAATGCAAACCCGACGGCTTTTTCTGGGACGAGCCTCACTACGCATTCCCGAAGGGCATCGCGTCGATTACGGGCGGTGTCGCCGACGACTGGACATGCTACTGCCCCGTCTGCCGCAAGCGCTTTGAGGATTACTATGGCTATCCGATGCCCAAGTACATGACGAACGATGTTAAACTCTTCCGTTGGCGCGAGGCGCTCGTCGTTCTTTCCGATACATCCAAGGCGCTCAAGGAGGTTGATCCCAATCTCGAAATCACCTGCTGCGTACATGCTACGCAGAACGGCTACTATGTTTCTGAATATCGCGGCTACGACAACTGGGACATGGTCGGCGAGTGCCCCTACTTCGACGTTTTCTCAACGACGATCGTCAATTGGGCGCTTCCCGAGGATTTCTACCGCGACATCACCGAGCGCACAGTCGCCATCGCCAAGAAGTACGGCAAGAAGTCCGAGCGCTGGCTCATGGGCTACTACAAGCAGCCCAAGGATTTCGCCCAAGTCGCCAAGTGGGTTGACATTGCGCGTGATGCCGGCGTTGACCGTCTTGCTGCGTGGACGTACCGCGGCGGCTACGGCACTGTGGTCGGCGCGCCCGATGCGCTCAAGCTCTGGGATACGATCGGCGAGAACTATAACCGGGTCCTGGAAAAGTGAACAGAGTTCCGACAGCGTCTTTCGGAGTGCTGCTGGCTATGGCATGCTTGGCCGCTCCGGAAGATAATACGGCAAAGTCGATGCAGATTGCTGCGGAGCGACTGGGTGCGAAAAATGCCTTTGAGGTCGCTCGTGCGGTGACAGAGGCGAAGGTATGGAACGGTGCGGATGGCGGTACGCTTCCGTACCGGCTTCATGTTCCGGCGACTCTCGATCGCGCCCGTCGTTACCCGATGGTTGTCCATATGCACGGTGCCGGATCGCGCGGCACGAACAATCTCGATCAGATCCGCACCGGAGGTGCAGATTTCATCTCATGGGCGACTCGACGCGGTGAGGAATATGTGTTTGTAGCGCCTCAATGCCCTTTGAACGCCAAATGGGTGGATTCTCCGTGGGGTGCCAGGCAGAGCATAATGAAAGAGTCTCCGACACCGCATCTCAAGATGGCGATGGAGTTGCTTGACGATATCATGAAACGCTATCCGGTTGATAGGAATCGCGTATATATCATGGGTATTTCGATGGGCGGCTATGCCACTTGGGAGTTGCTTCAGCGTCGCCCCGGCATGTTTGCGGCTGCATTGCCGTGTTGCGGCGGCGGCGATGAGAAATTGGCCGATCGTCTTGCGGATGTTGCGGTGTGGGCGTTTCATGGGGCGAAGGACGGCGTTGTGCCGGTATGCCGTTCGCGCAATATGGTCGAAGCGATGAAATCGGCTGGGAATCGTTCGGTTCGCTATACGGAATACGCGTCGCGCGCCCACAATGTTTGGACGCCGGCCTTTGGTGACGCGGCGGTTTTTGAATGGCTTTTTGAGCAACGAAAGACAGGAGATAAATAATGAAAGAGTATCTTGATGAAATCACTGCATTGTTGGGCAAAATCAACAATGAAGAGTCGTCGGCGATCGAAAGTGCCGCGCAGGCGGTTGCGGATGTGATATGCAATGACGCGCTGGTTCACATTTTCGGCTGCGGTCACTCACATCTCGTGGCGCTCGATACGTTCTATCGCGCAGGCGGGCTTGCTTGCGTCTCGGCGCTTCTTGACGAGGATCTCATGCTTCACGACGGCGCCGCGAAGTCGAGCCGCATGGAGAAAATGCCCGGCGTCGGTGCGGAGGTGTATCGCCGCCACGCCGTAAAGCCGGGCGATCTCGTTGTGGTCATCTCCGCGAGCGGCAAGAACGCGGCTCCCGTTGAAGTTCTGCGCGCGGCCAAGGCGGCCGGCGTCAAGACGGTTGCGATATCATCTTCGGCATACACGGCAAAGGGCGGCGTTCTTCTTGCCGAGGCCGATATCGGCATCGACAGCAAGGTCGCCTACGGCGATGCCATCATCCCCGTCGGCGATGCGTTCATGGGCGGGATGTCCACGTTCGCGGGGCTTTTCATCCTCAATTCCATGCTGATCGATGGCGCCCGCAAGGCGCACGCACGCGGCACCGTTCCGCCGATCTACAGAAGCGGCAACGTCGAGGGCGGCACTGCCGGAAATGCGCTTTTGGAGGCGCGCTACTTCGATCGCATAAAGAGGCTCTGATGATGGCTAAAGTCGTTGTGATAGGCGCGGTCGGAAAGTCCGTTTCAATGGATGTGGAGAACTTCCACGTAGGTGGCGAGACAATCTTCGCAAAGAGCGCCCACATGGAGTTCGGCGGCAAGGGCTTCAACCGCGCCGTCGCCTCGGCGCGGCAGGATGTGGAGACGGTCTTCATTGCCGCCTGTGGCGCCGAAGACGCCAAGGAGATTGAAGAGCTTTTCGCGGCGGAAAATGCGCGTGCACTTTTGGTCAAGCGCGAAGGCGAGAAGTCCGATTTCGCTTCGATAATCACCGATGCCGCAGGCACCACGCACGTTACGGTCTTTCAGGGCGCGGCGCTCAAGGCGGATGACGTTTCCTCGTTTGCAGACGAGATCGCTTCCGCCTCGGCAGTCGTTCTCGACAACGAAATCCCCGAGGAGGTTAATGTGGCGGCGGCGGAGATCGCATCTGCGCATGGCGTCAAGGTGATCCTAAATCCCGCTCCCCAGCGTCCGCTCGGCGCGAGAATCATGGAGCTGGTGGACATCTACACCCCGAACGAATTCGAAACCGAAGGGCTTGAAAACGTCCGCGGCGAAGTCGTAGGGACGCTTGGCGCGAAGGGCTGTGTAATCCGCTCCTCCGGTGTCGTGGTCCCTCCGGTCGATCATGGCAAGAGTGTCGACACGACCGGAGCTGGCGATACGTTCAACGGCGTTCTCGCCGCCCGTCTTGCCGAAGGCGAGGCGCTTGAGGCGGCCTGTCTTGCGGCTAATGACGCGGCTGGATACGAGGTAACGGTCCGTTACGTCCTTCCGGCGATTCCTCGGAGGAACAAAATTTAATAATAGAACAAGGAGAAAAAGTATGAAAAAATTGACACTGTGTATCATAGCGCTAGCAGCGAGCCTGACAGCCGCTTTCGGCGCGGCGGCTTTTAAGCAGGATTTTAAAATGGACACATCTTCGTACGTGCCGTTTGATGCGGCTACTACGCTGACGCTTGAGTGCCCCGATCCAGAAGGCGCGAAGTGGATTAAGGCGCATTTCGCAGAGTGGTTCGGTAATGCCGCTCCGAAGGTTGTGGAGGGTAAAACGGAGCTTTCGCTCCCCGAGACTCCCGCTGACGCGAAAGCCGACAGGCAGATTGCCACATATGACGAGGCGTATGCCGCCAAGGTCGACGCTTCCGGCGTTAAAATTAAGGCTCGCACTCTCGCAGGCGTCAGATGGGCGTGCAATACCTTAAGGCAGCTCGCAATCGCAAAGCGTGGGACGCTCAAGGTAGAGGGTCGTCTTCTTCCCGAGCTTACAATCATCGATAAACCTCATCTCGCATTCCGTGCGGTGCATCTCTGCTGGTTCCCCGAGACGCGCGGTGAGCAGATCGAACGCGCAATTCGCTTAGCCGCGCTTTTAAAGTTTAACTATGCGATTATAGAGCCTTGGGGAACCTACAGGAGCGAGAAACATCCGTGGTTCGCGTGGCCTGACGCTCCTCTTGGTAAGGCGGAAGTTAAGCGCCTCGTCGCGATCGGCAAAGATCTCGGCATAACGCTCATTCCTCAACTCAACTGTTACGGCCATGCCTCCTTTGCTCGCAGTTCGTCCAAGAAGCATTCAACGCTCGATATAAATCCGGACTACGAGCCGCTCTTCGAGCCGGGCGGATGGGTGTGGTGTATCATGAATCCCGAGACGCAGCGCGTTCTGCGCGAAATTATCGCCGAGATGCATGAAGATTTCGGAAATCCTCCTTATTTCCATATCGGATGCGATGAGGCATTCGGCGCACAGAAATGCCCCCTTTGCGTTAAAGGCTCGCACTCTGAGCAGCTCCTCGCTCATCTCAACGGGCTTTCCGATTTTGTAAAATCCCGCGGAGCTCGCGCGATGATGTGGCATGATATGCTTCTTGATAAAACCGATCCGAAGTGGAAGAACTTTGTGAAATTCGGCTCTAAGGAATCCGCGTCGATCGTGGATCGCCTTTCTCGTGATCTTATAATCTGCGACTGGCAGTATTCCTACGGCAATATGAAGGAGACTCGCAAGGATTGGCCCACCATCGGATACTTCAAAGAGAAGGGCTTTCCTGTGGCGGGCTGTCCGTGGATGAACTACAACTCCATGAAGCCGATGGCCGACTACCTCGTGGCGAACGACTGTTTCGGATTCATCGAGACTACATGGCACCGTCTGCGCGGGAAGGCGTGGGAGAATATGTTTAAGTCCGCCGCCCACGCCGCGTGGGGATCTCCTGTATCGCACGGCGTATCGTTCGAGCGCTCGCTCAGGCTTGTCAGCAGGGATATGAAGATAAAGAATTATCTTGATACCGGTTATATCAATTATCAGATTCCGCCGTCTTACAATGGCGATTGATACGTGATAAAAAAAGTTTAAATCTAAAAGGAATAAAAAATGAACCTGAAAAAGATGAACAAAGGGCTCGACTTCCTGCGCGAGAAATACACTGCGGCGAAGGGCGAGATTACTCTGAAGGACGGCCATTGCTACGTCGGTGCTGTGCCGCTTCTCCCCGGACGTATGGAGCGCAAAATCGTCGAACTTAAAAAGATGACGGAGAATGGAACGCTCGAAGGCGTATCCACGCTCCGCTTCGCGGCGTTCGTTCCGAAAGGTGCGGATGTTAAGGAAGTCCTCGCCAAGGAGCTTGATCTTGCCGCCTATCTCGGAGCGTCGGACGTAGTCCGCGTCATGGCGGCCGGCAACGACAATGCGATCAATGTTCTTGCGAAGCTCGCTAACGATGTGAATGTTTCCGTCGAGGTCGCGGCTTCTCTTCCTAAGGGCGAGGTAGCGTTCGACCGCCATGAGATTATCGCCAAGCGCGGAGTCGCTTGCGATCAGACGGTCGATACTCATACGCCTCACGCTTCCATCCGCTGCTATGGCGCGAAGGGTGCGATAGAGTATACGGATGTCGATACGGAGCTTTTCGGCCTTACGTACGAAGAAATCTGGAACGTCCGCGCGGCGTTCGCGCTTCTTCAGAAGCGTGCCGACGCCAAGGTCTGGAAGGCGGCGTGGGGTAAGGCCGTAAAGGCGGCGGATCTGGCGTTCAAAGCCGACAAGTCAAAGGCGGCGAAAACGATAGCGGTTAAAGCCGGGCTTGACACGAACCAGTCGATCAAAGTAGCGGAGGTGAGATAATGAAACCAGTTAAAATTGCAATGATGGGAATGACACACGGTCATACCCGCAAGTACTATCAGACACTTCTTGACAATAAAAAACTCGATTGGATCGCTTCATGCGCCCAGGATGAGGATGCGAAGAAGACATACGAGCTTTATCAGACGGGCGTCCCGTGCTATCTCGATCCTGAGGAGATGTACGAAAAGCATCCCGACATTGAAGCTGTCGTAATCGCTTCCGCGAACGACAAGCATTTCGAGCAGATGAAGTGGTGCGCCGAGAAGGGTATCCATATTCTCTCGATGAAGATTCCCACGTTTGATATGGCCGAGTACGACGCCATGATTGAGATGTGCGACAAGGCCGGCATCGTCTGCCAGATCGAGCTTGAAATGCACTATAATTCCGTCGTCCGCCGTTTGAAGAAGCTTATCGCCGACGGCGCGATCGGAAAGATCAAGTCGTTCCAGGCTACGAATATCACGCTCTCTCCTGTGTGGGCGTTCCCGTGGCAGGGAGACCCCAAGGCGAGCTTCGGCAAGGTTGAGCGTCTTAAGAAGGGCGATGAGCGCTTTAAGGGCGGAGCCTTGTGCGACCATCCCCATGTCTTCGATTTGATCCGTCATTTAACCGGTAGCTCGTTCGACTACATTTATGCCGAGGTCGCACCGAACCTACGCGACGGGCTCAAGGTTGAGGATATGCTTATGGCTGTCGGCAAGATGAAGGACGGGACGGCGTTTCTCTTCGATCCGAGCTGGTCTCGTTTGGAAGAGAAGCTTAAAGTCCCGGGCCCTGGCTGGGAGCGCTTCCCGAAACGCATGGAGGTAAATGTCACCATCACGGGCGAGAAGGGCATGATCACCTGCGACTGCTTCGGTCCGAACGTTTACCACAACGGCGCTCCGAACGACCGCTACACGGTGCAGTACACGTACTTCGACGAATGGATCGGACTTATCGACGAATTTGTCGACTGCATCCGCAACAAAAAGACTCCGCTCATCAATCTCAAATGGCACAAGGAGTCCATCCAGGCGATGCTCGGCTGCTATGAATCTATCGAATCTGGCAAGATTGCGAAGATTTAACGAGAGGGATGAGAAAAGAGTGATTAGTCGTTAGTGGTTAGGGGTAGGTGTAGAGAGGAGTTAGGGGTCAGGGGTTAGGAGTTAGGTGAAGGTGAAGAGTGGATATTTTTTTTCTACCGCTACCGCTAACGACTAACCCCTAACCCCTACCGCTACCGCTTTTCTCTACAACAAACTCTGAACTCGAACTCTCGCCTCTCTTCACCTTCACCTTTAACCTTCACCTCTCTCTATCCTAATCTCTGACTCCTAACCCCTAACCCCTAACTCTCATCCCTCATCTCCCATCTCTTATCTCTCATCTCCCCTCTCCCAAAAAATGCTATAATATCCAATATGGAAAAGATAGCGACAGATATTTATACGTTTGAGAAGCTCCGTAAGAACGGCTTTACGTACGTTGATAAGACGGACGAACTTTATGCTATGGCGTCGGGCGATATCGGAAGTCAGTTTTTTATCGCCCGTCCCCGCCGGTTCGGTAAGTCGCTTGCGGTTTCCACATTGAAGTCGCTGTTCCAAGGGGAGCGCGAACTTTTCGCCGGGCTTAAAATCGAGCCTAAATGGGATTGGTCGAAGAAGTGGCCTGTTTTGCATCTTGATATGGGAAGCGCCCAGACAACGACTGTTGCCGAATTGCAAAAGCGTTGGAGGACTATCCTTCGGAACGAATGTGTACGCAACGAAATTCCGTTTCGTGACGACGAAAATCCTGCGACTGCGTTTGAGAATACGCTTAATGATTTTGCCGCGAAGTCTGCCGACGGACAGATGGTCTTATTGATAGACGAGTACGACAAGCCGCTTTTGGGGCATTTGATGAAAAGTGACGTCACGGAGTTTCGCGATGCTTTGAAAGCGTTCTACTCTGTCGTCAAGACGCTTGAATCGAAGCAGCGCTTTACGTTTTTGACGGGAGTATCTAAATTTTCGAAGGTATCGATTTTCTCCGACTTGAATAACCTCAAGGACTGGACGATGCACACGAAAGCGGCAACGCTTTTCGGCTATACCCATGATGAGGTATTGAAGTATTTCCCGGGCCTCATTCATGAACTGGCAGAAGTGAACGGTTTAACGGATGAAGAGGCGTTCGGGGAGATTATAGAGTGGTATGACGGGTATAAGTTCCACCCTGCCGGAGAGAGGGTGATAAACCCTGTGTCTCTTGGCTGTTGTTTTGACAGGAACGAATTCAACAACTACTGGTCCACTACCGCGATGCCGACGTTTCTTCTTGACATCCTGCGCAAGAAGCCCCTCGACTTCTCTCGCATCGACATATCGGACACGGAACTCGGGAACTATGAGCCGTCCAATCCGCGTGACACAACGCTTCTGTACCAGACCGGCTATCTGACGATTTCCGGCTTTCGGAACATCGGCGGCTCGCGTCTGTTTACGCTCGACTTCCCGAATCGCGAGGTGCGTGAGTCGTTCCTGCACGATCTCGCGCCTGTCTATTCGGGGCTTCGTGAGGATCAGGCAAGCTCGGCGCAGATTGCGGCAATTACCGCGCTCTACGATCATGATGTCCCGAAGTTCATGAAGGCTCTTAGGACTTTCTTCTCGAACATCCCCTATAGTCTGACCGATCGCCAGAACGAGCAGATGTGGCAGACGATTGTTTATGTTGTTTTGCGTCTTATCGGCGTAAGCGCTCAAGGGGAGGTTGAGACTAATGACGGTCGCATTGATCTTGTCGCGAAGACGCCTGATGATATTTACATTATTGAGTTTAAGCTTGATAAGCCGGCCTCGGAGGCGATGGAGCAGATAAAGGGTAAGGACTATGCGGGTAAGTACGCGCTTTCGGGTAAGCGCTTAACGCTTATCGGTATATCCTTCTCGTCCGAAAAGCGTACCATCGTCGAGGAGTTGGTGGAGATTGTTTGAGAGATGAGAGATGAGGAGGAACTTGAACTCTCTTCATCTTCACCTTTTACCTTCACCTCTTTACCCTTTACTCCTTACCCTTTACTCTTTACTCATCCCTCATCCCCCTCGTGACAGTTTTTTGCAATTGGCCCTGACAGGAATTTGCAACAATTTCGCCCCATGAGTTTTTATAGCTTAAGTTTTCTATGGGATGTTATGTTATAATATAATTCGTATAAAATCATTGGAGGCTGTTATGAAAAACTTGTCGCATATTTTATTGATTGTTTTTCGAAATTTAACTTGTTTTATGAAATTTATGAATTTGATGGTATTCTCTCATCTACGCGGCATTGGATGGATGTTTTTCAGTTGTGAACTCAACCGTTAAACTCAAACATTAAAATTCCATGAATCGTTTAGTTCTTTTTGTATACGGTGTGGCAGCAGCCATCTTGATGTGTGCAGGTACGGCTCTGGGAAATGTAAAGGAGCTGTGCGTCGGAGTATGGAAGGGCGGAGCGTCTGGCCTTTCGAAAGAGACATATCTTGTTGTGCGGACCGACGGTACTGGCGCCGCGTTTGGCGTTTCGGGGCGTGGCGAACAGAAAAAGGCTTATGAGTTTGAATTCGAACCCGACGGTGATGTGCTGAAATTGAAAAATCGCTGGGCGATGCGAAAGGGAAAGCGTCGCGATTACAACGACCGTAATGAAGGCCGCCTTTGGGTTGAGGCGAAGAGCGGAAAGTTGATGATGTCGGACGGGACTCGTATGAAGTCTTTCGAGCGGGCCAGAGACATTGAGGATCCTTTTCGGCGAAATGCCGGCAAGTCTTTAAAGGATGCAGTGGTTGGAGTGTGGTGCGGAGGAAGCGAATTCAATGCGTGCAGCATGGTGCTGGCGAAAAACGGCGACGCGTTGTTTGTTTTCGCCGCAGGCGGAGCGTTTGGGAAGTGGTCTCTTACGCCTGAGGGTGGTGTAAAACTTCTGTTGGATGATTCTGGAGATACCCAGAGTATGGTTGCGCATTATGATCCCGCGGAAGATATGATGTCTTTCGGTAAGACCCGAGAGATCTTTCGCAATGTGAAGGTTTCGCCGGAAGAAGCCATGAGACCGTTCAATGAAAAGATTGCTGAAATAGCCAGGCAAAAGGCGCGCCGACGTGAATTGTATTTAGCAGACAAGAATTGCGTTACGACGACGAATGAGTTTACCTCCGTTGCAGAAATTGTGACGAGCCTTTTAGCGGATAGGAGCGATGGCTTTTGTGAGCGTTTGATAACGATAGAGACGGGTGTTGAAAGCCTGTCGGACAGTTTTCATGTAGATACACGTGGCTCCGGTTTTGTTCGCGCTTTTTTTCAGACTGGCTACTCGGAAAGGGGGCCTCAACCTGCGGATGCAGATGTGTTTGTGTCGGAGTGGAGATATTCACGGCCTCGTGGGATTGTAGATCCTAAAAGGACCTTTCGGCATGGCATTGACAAGATTAAGGATAGTGCGCAGGCGTACAAGGGTGCAGGTATAGCTTGCAGGGAAGGTTGGCAGGTGCGGTCGCGGGGAATGTGGCATTCATGGACGGAAAACGCAATGATGGATTGGAATACCGCAAAGGCTGACAACGAGGCATTCATCAAACTTCTCGAGCCCAGATTCGAAGGTCGCTTCCCTTGCAAAGGGACAGTGCTCACAATCAGGACGAAGAAATAAGATTTATTGGGAACCAGATACCATTATTTTTAGTCGGAAGATGTAGTTAAAAAGATGGTTTTGGGGGACTGTCTCCAACGGTGATAATTCTACAAATTGCATTCTCGTCGTTCGTGACATCCCTTGCTTCGAACTTATCATTAATTGTCGCGCTTTTATTTTATGGGCTAAAGTGGTATAATTGCTGGCGATAATGATGAACGATTATAAAAATTCGATAAGAGGAATCGGCAAGTTGAATCACGCTTGAGCCGATTTATTGTAATAAGCAGTGTTAAAAATCTAAAACGGTTAAAAAATGACAGATTTTTCGAAGCTTCTCAACCCAGAGCAGTGCGCCGCCGCAACAACGGGCGATGGCCCCATGCTCGTTCTGGCCGCCGCCGGAACGGGTAAAACCCGCACGCTCGTCCACCGCGTCGCGTATCTGATCGAAAAGGGGGTGCCCGCCGAAAGAATCCTTCTACTGACGTTCACGAACAAGGCGGCGAAGGAAATGCTTGAGCGGGCGAGGCAGGTTGTAGGTCCGTCGGTAGAAACGATCTGGAGCGGAACATTCCATTCGATATGCGCGAAGTTTTTACGGCGCTACGCCTCCCTCATCGGCTATCAGCCGGGCTTTCAGATTCTCGACGAGGACGATCAGAAAAAACTCATCGGCGATATAATAAAGAAGGTCGCCAAGGATCCTAAGGATTTCATTAAAAAGGAGATTGTCGCGAAGATGATTTCCGAGGCCGCGAACGAGCAGAAGCCGATTCAGTTTATCGCGTCGCGCTATCTCACAAAAGTCGCCGGTGTCGTCCCTGAAGAGATTCAGATGGTCGCCGATAAATACAAGGCGCGCAAGCTTGAATTGGGTGCGATGGATTTTGACGATCTTCTGGTTAACGGACTGCGGCTTTTAAAGGAAAAAGATTCCGTCAGGGAATTTCTGCAGGAGCATTTTCTCTACGTACTCGTCGACGAATATCAGGATACGAACGGTATTCAGGCCGAGTTTACCGACATTATTGCCGCGAAGCACCGCAACATTATGGCCGTAGGCGACGACTTTCAGTGCATTTACACCTGGCGCGGAGCGCAGATTGAAAACATCATGGAGTTTCCGAAGCGATGGGACGGATGCCGCGTGGTGAAACTCGAGCGCAACTATCGTTCTCAGTCGGGCGTTCTTGATGTCGCCAATACGGTGATGAAAGATGTTCCCGAGCAGTTTCAGAAGGTCTTAAAGCCTGTACGGACGGCGTCGTACGCGAAGCCGACTCTTTGTAAGGGCGGCGACAGCAAGTCTCAGGCGCAGGAGATTCTTCGCCTTGTAAGACAGGCGAAGGAGGCGGGCTACGGTTACAGCGACATGGCGGTTCTTTACCGCAGTCACTTCCAGTCGATCGATGTTCAGATGACTTTGGCGCGCATGAAGATTCCCTACCGCATCACTTCGGGAGTCGGCGTGTTCGAGCAGATTCACGTTAAAGATACTCTCGCTTATCTGCGGCTTTTGGTCAATCCGATGGATGAACTTTCGTTCCTGCGTTTTGTTTCACTCCTCCCCGGAGTCGGTGAGGCGACGGCGCGGAAATACTGGGATAAACTCGGGCGGCAGTTCGATCCGAAGCGACGCGAAGACCGTAATGCGCTCGGGGGGCTACTTGGTGCAAAGGCGAAGAGCGTTTGGTCGCCGCTTGTAAAGGCGATGGAATCGGCTGAAGAACATCTTAAGGAACACGCTGTCGGCGAGCTCGTGGACGACTTTGTGGACTTTTTCTATGAGGATTACTTGAGAGAGGAATGGGAAGAGGCGGATGCCGAGGATCGTCTTCAAGATGTAAAAGAGTTGGCTGTTCAGATAGCCGATTCCCCCGACGGGCTTGAAGGGTTTCTTTCTGACGTGGCGCTTATGACGAATCTCGATGCCAGGAAGAATAACATTTCGGCAGATAGAGTCACACTTTCGACAATACATCAAGCTAAGGGTATGGAGTGGCCCGTAGTTATGGTGCCGTGGTGCAGTGAGGGGTTGTTCCCTTCGGCCAAGGCGGCTGAGGAGGGGCGTCTTGACGAGGAGCGTCGTCTATTTTACGTTGTGGTGACGCGTGCGAAAGATGAGCTTTATATGTTTTCTCCTGCGATGCGCAAGTCGGCTGACGGCGGAATGTTCCCAGTCGAACCGTCCGTATTTGTGAAGGCAATACCTGATAATCTGGTTAATTTGCGCCGTTTGATGTTTACGCCCGATCAGTTCTCTCAACGCCCTGGCGGATGGGGACAGTCCCCTCGCGGCGGATACGGAGGCGGATACGGAGGCGGCTATGGCGCGGGCCGAGCGGGTTACGGCGCCGACCGTCCCCATTACACTTACGGCCAGGGGGGACAGTCCCCTCGCGGCGGCGGAGGAGGAAAGTCGGGCTCGGGCGGCGGTTATATTACTAAAACGACATGGAGACGGTGATTTCCAAAGTTAATCAGGGAGGTTTAATATGGCAAAGTCTACCAAAAAGGATGTCGAAATTCTTCTCGTCAATGCGGAGATTACGGCTCTTCCGGAGCGAAAGCTTATAAAGACACGCAATCTTGTTTGTGTGGATCTTATTTGGCCGCGAAGGGGAATTGCACGCAAATCCGCCGCACGTGAGGCTGTTATTCGCAGGGGTAAAGTTGATTTTACTTCCGAAGAATGGGCAAAGCGCGTGCTTTTGCGTGAGGAGATTGAGGATCATAGTGCGATAGCAGTTTCTATCACAGAGTCTGTCAATGTTCAGAAACTCAAGCGATTTGCGCGATTGACCGCCAAGTATGCGTTAAGAATGGGTGCTGATTTTATGGAAAAGGCGATGGTCGGTTATGCAGATATCGCATCATCCCCGATCGACGCGTTGTCTGCGATGGTTGGTGAGAAGGATGCTCCGGAGGCGATCGCACAGGGTGTAATTGATATTTCTGTGGTGTCTTTTGATAACCCGGAGACGTTGATCAATATTCCCCTTAAACGCCCGGGCGAGGACAAGATCATAGGAACGATGGTTGTTGCGTTGCGTATTTTGAACTGACAGAGGAGAATCTTTTTCGATACCCCTCCTTTTTATGGTATAATATTCAACCGATATGTGGAACTATTCTGATAAGATGATGGACCATTTCCGGAATCCCCGGAATGTTGGTACGATTGAAAATCCCGACGGCAGCGCGACGGTAGGCTCTCTCGCCTGCGGTGACGCGCTTAAATTTCAGTTTAAGCTCGGAGAAGACGGTAAAATCGTCGAAGCTAAATTCCAGACTTTCGGTTGCGCGAGCGCAATCGCGTCCAGTTCGGCGCTTACCGAGATGGTTCTCGGCAAGACTCTCGAAGAGGCCAAAAAGATTACGAATCAGGAGATCGCCGACTATCTCGGCGGGCTTCCGCCTCAGAAGATGCATTGTTCGGTAATGGGCCGCGAGGCGATGGAAGCGGCTATAAAAAATTACGAAACGGGCGAGAATTCCGATAAGAACCTGGAAGAAAGCGTTCTCTGTTCATGCTACAACGTTTCCGAGAACGAGATCCGCCGCGTCGTGACGGAGAACCAGCTTACGTCGGTCGAGGAGGTAATGAACTTTACCAAGGCTGGCGGCGGCTGCGGACGCTGCAAAGAAAACATTCAGAAAATCATCGACGAAATCATAAAGCGTTGACGCGGATCGGCGGGGTAAATGAGATTAGGATTTGACAACGATAAGTATGTTCGCGAGCAGTCGAAGGAAATTCGCCGCCGCGCTGAGAAATACGGCAAGCTCTATCTTGAATTCGGCGGCAAACTGATGAACGACAATCACGCCGCGCGCTGCCTGCCCGGGTACGATCCTAACGTAAAGCTCCGTCTTCTGCAGAGTTTAGGCGATCAGGCCGAACTTGTGCTTTGCATTTACGCCGGCGATATCGAGCAGAAGAAGCGCCGCGCCGACTACGGCACGACGTACGAGGAAGAGACCCTTAAGCTCATCAACGCGATGCGCGAATTCGGCATCTCCGTGCGCGGAGTCGCGATAACGCGCTTCGACGGCCACCCCTCGACGCGCGCTTTCGCGAAGACTCTCGAGGACGCGGGCGTGGCGGTATTTTATCATTATCCGATTCAGGGTTATCCCAACGACCTTGATACCATCGTGAGCGATTCCGGTTACGGACGCAACGATTACATCCCGACCGATAAACCGATCGTCGTCGTTACGGGGCCTGGTCCCGGCTCGGGAAAGTTCGCCACGTGTCTTACGATGCTTTATCACGAGGTGAAGCGCGGCAATAGGGCGGGTTATGCGAAATTCGAGACGTTCCCTGTATGGAATCTCCCTTTGATGCATCCGTTGAACGTCGCGTATGAAGCGGCGACGCTGGAGCTTAAGGACGAGAATCAGATCGACCCTCATCACTTTTTGGCTTACGGCGAAATCCGCGTAAATTACAACCGCGATGTCGAGGGCTATCCTATTCTGCGCGAAATCTGGGAGCGGATGATGGGCGAGTCGTGCCCGTACAAGTCGCCGACCGACATGGGCGTAAACAGAATCGCAAGCGGCATTGTCAACGACGTCGTCGTGCGTGCGGCATGCCGCGAGGAGTGCGTCCGGAGATACAGCAGGATAAAAGCCGATTTCGATGCCGGCAATGTCGGCACGGAAATGCTGGCACGCGCGTTGACCGTTATGGCCCGCGCCGATTGATCGAATGTTTTTGCCACTTGAAAGTTTGGATGAAAAAGGGTAAAATAACATTCCGTTATGGCACGCATTAAGTTGACAAAAACGGAATTAAAAGCGCAGACAGACGCTCTCAAGCGTTTTCAGCGCTTTCTTCCTATGTTGCAACTTAAAAAGCAGCAGCTTCAAGGCGAAATCGCGTTGATTTCCGCGAAAGCAGACGAAGTAAGCGCGAAGGAGCGCGAGACACGCACAGAATTAGATAAGTGGGTTGGGCTTTTCGCAACTGATGAAGAGTTGCTCTCTGGTCTCGTTAAAGTTAAATCCGTCAATACGGGCGAGGCGAATATAGCGGGGGTCGCCATTCCTACTTTCGATTCCATTGAGACTGACGTTAAAGAGGTTGATCTTTGGGATACTCCGGCGTGGGTTGACGACGCGGTTGACGCGACGACTCGAATATTGACTCTTCAGTGCGAGCGGGCTATATTTGAAGAACAGCGCCGTCTTGTGACGATTGAACTTCATCAGACTTCCCAGCGCGTCAATCTTTTTGAGAAGGTTAAGATTCCCGATTGTAAGGAAGCTATTCGCGTTATTAAAATCGCTCTTGGTGATGAGCAGACTGCTGCCGTTACGCGCGGTAAAATCGCTAAGTCGAGAACGCCCGCAGTCAATTCCGGGGAGGAAGCGTAATGTTAGTTAAAATGCTTCATCTCGATCTTCTGTGCGTTGCGGAAGAATCAGATTCAACCCTTGAAAAGTTGCGCTCACTCGGAGCGGTTCATTTGGATTTGTCGTCGGCCCAAGGCGCTGAAGTGTCTTCCGCCAAGGGTGATGCCGCCGATGCCGAGAAAGCCGTCAGATATGTTTTAAAAGCGCGCGGTAAAGGCGCTCAGGGTACGGTGCAGCGTTCGGTTGAAGATATTCTCTCAATCCAAAACACTATCGAAGAGCTTTCTGACGCATTGGAGGATTTGAATCGTGAAATCGCCAAGTATGAGCCTTATGGCGATTTCGATCCCGTGCTCGCCCAAAAACTTCTTGATTACGGGATAGATCTGAATAGCATCGCAGAACTTCCAGAAATACTGCCGGCGAAGCGTCTTGGTGAAATGAAGTCGGATGCCGCGAGGCTTGAGTTTGAGATAACCGGCAGGGTTGCGGATCTCGCTGCAACCGATGAGAATGCTGTTGTCGCTTTGTTTCCCTCGATTGCTGAACGTATCGCTTTTGCTGCGGCACGTGAGATAATGGTCGTAAACGGTGCTGTTTCTGTTATTTCAGGCTGGATTCCTGCGCGTTCTCTCAATGATCTTAAATCGTCTGCAGACAAGGAGGGTTGGGGTCTTTTGACCCGTGATGCCTATGATGGCGAGAAGCCTCCGACTCTAATTGAACCTCCTAAGTTTTTCCGGCCGATGAAGGCTTTGTTTGACGGACTCGGTATAGCTCCCGCTTATACCGAGAGTGATGTTTCCGTGCCATTCATGTGTTACTTTTCGATTTTCTTCGCGATGCTTGTGGGAGATGGAGCATACGGAGCTATTTTTCTTACCGGTGCGTTTGCTATGCGGAAAAAGCTTCCCCGCAGCTGGTTTATTCTTCTGTCTGTATTTTCTATCGCCACCATCGCCTGGGGAGTCTTTTCCAACACATGGTTCGGTGCACAGATTCCTTTGCTTGCCTCGTTGCCGACCGTCCGGTGGCTCGCAGATCCGAGTTATCATAACATGATGCTTCTCTGTTTCACGATAGGCGTTTCCCATTTGATGCTCGCCAGAATATGGAACGGTATATGCCGTTTTCCGGATTCTACAGCTCTCGCCGAGTTCGGCTGGTCTGGAATTGTTCTTTTCATGTATCTTGTGACCAATTCCATCGTTGGTATTTTCCCTGCAGTTCCGTCATGGGGTTTCTATGTGTTTTACACGTCGCTCGCGCTTGTCGTCCTCTTTTCCGTAAAGCCATCTGAGCTTAAAACACGCGGAGCAGAGATCGGGATGCTGCCGTTGACGATAATGAGCACACTTGGAGATATAATTTCGTATGTTCGTCTTTTTGCGGTTGGCTTAGCGTCTGTAAAGGTTGCGGAAAACTTTAATTCAATGGCGACCGGTCTTCTTGACGGTGCCGACGGAGTGTGGGTTAAAATTTTGATGTCGATCGCGATGGTGGCTATTCTTTTCATCGGACATGCTCTTAATCTCGCGATGGCGGGGCTTTCGATTCTTGTTCATGCCGTCCGTCTTAACACATTGGAGTTTTCTAACCATAAGGGTGTTACATGGTCGGGTGTGCTCTATAATCCGTTTAAACGTAAGAAAGTTTAATTAACACTATAAAAAGAAGGAGATAAGAAATGAGTGATGCAGCAATGATAGTCGCGGGCGCGATCGCCTGCTTGGGTCTCGCCGGTGCCGGCAGCGCTTTCGGTACGGGTTATGCCGCTGCTGCGGCTGTAGGCGCGTGGAAGAAGTGCTATGCGGCCAACAAGCCCGCTCCGTTCCTTCTTCTTTCGTTCGTGGGCGCTCCCATCACCCAGACGCTCTACGGAATGATTCTTATGTTCATTATGCTCGGCAAGGTCGGCAACGTCGCTCCCGGCGCCGGAGTTCCTGTTCTTGTCGCAGGTATTTTCGCAGGCCTCGCCATCGGTCTTTCGGCTCTCTTCCAGGGCCGCGCCGGAGCCGCCGCATGCGACGCTCAGGCCGAGACTAATCAGGGCTTCACTAACTATCTCGCCGCGCTCGGCATCGTAGAGACGGTCGCTATTTTCGCGATGGTCTTCGCGCTTATCGCTCTTGGCGCCATTAAGTAAGATTTAGGTAATGCGTCGCGAGAAATTCGTCTCGTTACTCGCCTTCACTGCCATTTTCGCGGTGTTGGCGAGTTTCGTTTTTTGGGGAACATGGGGCTTAGGTGTTGTGCCAATTATGCCTGATTGCCCAACATCGTTTTCCGTTGATTACGCCGGCGACTTCTGTCGCAATTGGCTATTGAACGGTAAGTTCGTACCGGGCGATATGATAGCCTTTATCGGCGATCCGTATTTCTGGGTTGAACTTAAATATGTGCTGGCTCTTTTCTTCGCCGCCTTTGCGCTTTCGTATTTTTTAATTGGGCGGGGCTTGAGCCGTTTTGCGGCGTATTCGGCTGGACTCTTTCTCGCTTTCAGCGGTTATTGGTGCACTCTTTTTTCGGCCGGACATCTCGGTTGGTTTCAATGGATGACGTATGGGGTTTTCGCATTCGGGCTTATTGATCGAATGCTTGAGAAAGGTAAATTGCGTCATTCGGTGATGCTGGGAGCTGTCGTTGCATGGGGTAGTTTCTATCAAGCCGATTTATGGCTTATTTTTACTTTATTTACATCTTTTTATTTTATATTCCGCTCAATTATGGTACGCCCGGGGTGGAAGGCGTGGTCGCTACGCTCTCTTGTGGCGCTTGTTGTTTTTGTCGTGATCGGACTTCCGAGTTTCCGCAGCGCTCTTTACTCCGATCTTGCGGGACGCGATAAACAGATTGAAGAAGGTCAGACATTGACCGAAGATCCTCTCAATCCCGAAGAGAAGCGTTGGCGTTTTGTTACAAATTGGTCGATGCCGCTTGAAGATACGGCGGAATTTTTCTTTGCCGGAGTTCACGGAGATACAAGCTGCCCTATGACTTTGGCGATAGCAAAATCTCGCGGGATGGACGTAAAGGCGTATAAAGGGCGTCTCGGCAGGCCTTTAATGTCCAACGGCAAAGAGGCTCCGAGCGGGAATTACCGGCAGCATTCATTGTATGTCGGATGGGTGACTGGTATTTTCGCGCTTATGGGTATTATCTCAATGTTTTTCAAAGGCGATTCAGACGAGAAAAAGGTTTTCGACAAAAGGGTTACCATCACGTTCTTTTTAATAGCGGCGATTGTTTTCTGGGTTTTCTCGATGGGGCGCTATGTTGAAGGGGTTTACAGGTGCGTATTCGCGCTTCCTTTCGGCGATTATCTGAGAGCTCCTGTAAAATGGCATCATCTAACAGAATTTTGCATTGTGGTTCTTGCAGCGTTTGGAGTTGGTTTTGCATGGTCATTGGTATCGCGTTATGGCGTATACGCCCGAATGGCTCTTATTGCGATAGTGGTTTACGGCGCATGTGATTTGGCGGCAGAAGCCAAGAAATATTGTGCTCCTCATACTGCAGATACCAATGTTGGACCATTGCCTCAACCCATACCGGTTTCTAATTTCGAACGCGAAGCGTTTTTAAAAGAAGTTCGCAGATATGGTCTCAAACCGATTGCGACGATGGATTCGCCGTTCCAGATGCGTGACGGTTCGGTAAAAAAAATGGAGGTTCTTGTCGTAGAGCAGAAATCTGACCGTCCTCGTCCCTTAAAGCGCGATTATGACAATGAATTGAAGGGACTGCCGTTCATAATCTCCGTAGCTTCGATGATTGCAACGATTGTTTTACTTTTGTATTTAATCGCTTCAATATTTATAAGGCGTGTTGATCGTATAAAGATATAAAATCCATCTTTGGTTATAGGTATGAGTTGCAATAATGACAGATTGTTTTTGGAAATCGACAGCTGGCAGAGCGAAACGGATTTGGTTTCAGCCGAGACATACCGAGATTATATGCGCGATGGTGATACGCGCTCGCTCGCGTCTTTAGAGAAATTGGAACGAGCATTCGAGCGAGTTCTAAACGAGATTCATTCAACTAAGGTCACTGATACTCCCGCGGTGTGGAGCCTTTATAACATGGGATATCTCGTAAAGACGCGCGAATCGTTCTTTTCGATTGATCTTATTCACCGCCGCGCGATGGAACTTGTTGATAAGCTTGATTTTGCGCTCATAACCCACAACCACGGCGATCATTGCGATCTTAATGTTTATCAGGCTCTTAATTCAGCGGGTAAGACCGTGATTTCGAGTTTTCTCGACAATTACGGTGCGACGCGTGATAAGACTAAGAATTCCGCAGGCGGCGGATTTGTTATGGGCGAGAAGATTTTCAGGATAAAAGATGTAGAGATTTCAACGTCTTTAGTCGACCACAATAAGTATCTGCTCGACTTTACGACCGCATTTGAAATCCGCGCCGGAAAGTGGAAACTTTATCATACGGGCGACTGTGGAGTCGCCGATAAGCTTAAAACGCGCTGGGGTAGGCCCGATGTCTGGATGTTTTTCCCTGGGTGCGGAATTAAGGTTGATAAGGCGGTTAAAATGATACAGCCTAAAAAGTTGGTCTTTGGTCACTTGTGGGAGCTGAATCACAATACCGGCAGATTAAACGCGCCGCTTATTAAGCGTGCTGTTAAAAAATCCCAAAGCGTCGACGTAATGCCTCATGTCGCATTTTGGGGTGAGCGGATTTTTTGATTTCAATAAAGCGAAGTTTTTTTATGAATGATGTGATATTTGCGGCAGAAGATAGGAAGGAAGCTTTTTTTCGACTTGCCGCCGAAATTTTTGAAGTTGAACGGGCGGCTTTAACGGAGAATTCGTGTTACGGCGATATTCCAAGCTGGGACAGCGTTAATCATTTGAGGCTCGTTATGGAGACGGAAAGACGTTTCGGCGTTTCGTATCCGCTTGAAAAAATACCTTCAATGAGAACTTTATCTGATTTTTTGATATAATATACGAGTATTTTTAAGAAAGGGCAGAGATGAAAATAGATACTTTGTGTGTACAGGGCGGTTGGTCGCCCAAGTGCGGCGAGCCGCGCCAGGTTCCGATTTATTCCTCCACCACATTCAAGTACGATACGACGCAGCACATGGCCGATCTTTTCGACCTTAAGGCGTCGGGCTATTTTTATACGCGTTTGGCGAATCCCACCAACGATGAGGTGGCTAAAAAAATCGCCGCGCTTGAGGGCGGTGTCGCCGCGATTCTCACGAGTTCAGGCCAGGCGGCGTCGACGTTCGCGATTTTAAATCTCTGCGGCGCGGGAGACCATGTCGTATGTTCCGCCCAGATCTACGGCGGAACTTTCAACCTCTTTGCCGTTTCTCTCAAGAAGCTCGGTATCGAATTCACGTTCGTCGATCCCGATTCCGACGCGAAGACGATTCAGGCGGCGTTCCGTCCTAATACGAAATGCGTTTTCGGCGAGACCGTCGCAAATCCTTCCGGCTGCGTTCTCGACATCGCGAAGTTCGCCAAGATCGCCCACAAAAACGGAGTTCCGCTCATTATCGACAATACGTTCCCGACGCCGATTCTCTGCCGTCCGTTCGAGTTCGGGTGCGATATCGTTACCCACGCCACGACAAAATACATGGACGGCCATTCATCGCAGGTCGGCGGATGTATCGTCGACTCTGGTAATTTCGACTGGGAGGCCCACGCCGATAAATTCCCGGGTCTCGTCGAGCCCGATGAATCGTACCACGGTTTGAGCTACACCAAGGCTTTCGGAAAGTTGGCGTACATCACGAAGTGCACCGCCCATCTTATGCGCGACTTCGGCGCGATCCCTTCGCCTTTCAACGCGTTTCTCGTGAACCTCGGTCTTGAGTCGCTTCATCTGCGCATCCGCCGCCATGCGGAGTCGGCGCTTAAGATCGCGAAGTGGCTTAAGAAGCAGCCGAAGGTAGCGTGGGTAAACTTCGCGGGGCTGCCCGATTCGAAGTATCATAAGCTCGTGAAAAAGCAGTTCAGCGGCAATTCGCCATGCGGTGTCATGACATTCGGCATCCGCGGCGGAAGAAAGGCGTCCATCAGATTCATGGATTCTTTGAAGCTCATCGGCATCGTAACACACGTCGCCGACGCATGGAGCTGCGTTCTTCACCCGGCTTCGCATACTCATCGCCAGCTGACGGACAAGCAGCTTAAGGAAGCGGGGATTCCGCCGGATCTGATTCGTCTTTCGGTCGGGCTCGAAGACCCCGGCGATCTTATCGCCGATCTTGAACAGGCCATAGAGAAGGTCAGGTAATGTTTTAATCTCAAGACTTAAGGAGTTTAGAAATGGAAGAAATTAAATTAAAGCGCAAATCGCCGCGTCTGGTCGATTGGACAGTTTCGCTCGCCGTTGCATCCGTTGCATTTCTGGTGTATGCGTTATTGAGTGTTGATTGCGTGCCTGCGGGTATGGACAGCAAGGTTGTCGTTTCATGGCTTGGTCTTGATGTTCAGGCGCATAATCCGTTCGTCCTCTGCGGATTCTTCGCCAGGATGTTTTCCGTTTCCGGCTTTTTTAATGTATTTGTCGGTGTGATGGCGACGCTTTGCGTTTTTCATCTGGTTAATACATATCTTCGTCAGACGTTCGGTGCCTTTTTCTCCGATTCCCAGAAACTGCTTACTTCAAGAATCGGCGCTGTCGCCGCTTCACTTGTTTTTGTTTTCACTTCCTCCGTGCTTGATTCGGCAACACATTCCGGCCCTGCGCTTTTCGATACGTTCTGGGCGATGCTTGCAATAGCCGTTTTCATTTTGTACTCAAGAGTATCGAGGTGGGTTGCGTGGGTCGTACCTTTTGCATCGGGAGCGTTGATAGCTTTCGGCATTGTCGATACGATAGCGTTCTTCTTCCTCATTCCTTTTTGCGGAACCCTCGCATGGATGATTGCGTCGAGAAACGGAAGAATGGGCTATGTGGCTTCCGGATTTTTCATTCTCGGATTCCTTCTTTCACTTCCTTTTGTTTTTGCGGCCGTTGGGGATTTTAATGCTTTCGTGGAAGCTCAGAAACTATTCTTCAAAGAGGAATATTTCAACAGAGGGTGGTTTTATGCGCTGCTTTTTGCCGTTGTTCCGTTCATGATTTCCCTTTTCTCGAGCAGATCTGTTTTCTCCTCCGAAAAAGCCAGAGAAATTGTTGTTATTGTGTTTCATTTCATAATGTCCGCGATTGCCGTCATAGCGATCGCCGAAGAATCGATGCTCGGCACTTCAGGATATCAGCCGGCGTGTATCGCGGCGATGATTGCGGTTATGACGGGGTATCTCATCTCGTATTGGTGGTGTCTTATCGTTGATTCCTTTCCGGTTCGCTCCGGCAAGCATGATTTATCCGCGCCATCCCGCTCGATGCGCCCGGTCGGATTGATCGGCGGAATCGGACTTTCGCTTGTATTGGTTCTGCTCCTTGCGATCAACTTGTTCATTAACACCGATCGCGAGAACGTGAGAATTCTGGACGAGATTTCCGGTCGCGTAGTCTCGTCTATGGGCGAGAAGACCTGGATCGTGACGGACGGCGTCATTGACGACGGTGTATTGATCGCCGCGCACCGCCAGGGGAAGAAGCTTCATCTCGTTTCATTGATTCGCGAAAACGATAAAGATTATCTCAAAGCTCTTGCGCAGACCGTTTTGGCGGAGAAACTGGGCGGAGAGACGCTTTCGAAGGAATTGGCCGAACTTCTCGTTAAGGATGACGGCGTTCAGAGGCAGAGACTTCTTCCCTTTATCGAGCACTGGTTCAGAAACGATCCCGAAGCCGCATCGAAAGTCGTCGTTTGGGGCGCTCCTCATCTTTGGATGAACGTCGAAAAGGAGCCCTTGCCCGAGCTTTATTTCTTTACCTGCGATAGCGGAGGTAAGGAGCCCGGCGACTGGGTCGCCCATTGGTCTTCCATCAAGGATTTCCTGTCCGTTCCGGACGATTGGGGCAGTTACAGAATCGGGAACTTTAAAGATAAATCGAAAAAGGAAGTCGTCTCTGCCCGCGAGCGCAATTGCCGTAATATCAGGCGTCATATCGGTCTGCTGGCCACAAATCAGGGCAATTACCACCATTTCAACGGATTGAAACTCCATGAAAGCGGCAAAAAGGCCGAAGCTGAGATCGAGTTTAAAAAAGCATTCTCTCTGTATGAGCTGGTCTTGAGCGAAATCGACCCCGACAATCTCGCGGCTTTGATCAACGAGGAGCTTCTTGCGTCCAAAAACGGTCTGAAGAGTGCCGTTGATAAACATAAGGTGATTAAAAAAGCTCTCGAGGTCGTGTATAAAGACGTCAACCGCCGTTATGATCCCGTGCAGCTTTCACTTCTCTATGGAACGATCTGTGACCCGAGTTTCATGTTCAGCTACGGTCAGGCGCTCATTTCGCGTCGCGGCCAGTATGCTCACGGTGTCTTTCAGATCCGCAGGGCGATTGATCTGATTCCTGCCGAGCAGAGAAGGATGGCGGAGTTGAATATTCTTGCGCATTATTTTTCAGAAGGTTCCGGCGCCCATAAGATGAAGGCGCGTAACATCTATCTTGATGAACTGAAGAGCGATCCGGGCAATAAACTGGCTCTCATCAGGCTGGCCAATCTTGAAGCGCTCGACGGGAACGTCGAAAAAGCCAAAGAATATCTTCAGCTTGCGCTGAAAGGTGTTGAAAACAATGTCAACTATGCCAAGCAGCAGGCCCAGTTGTGTCTTCTGAACGATGATCTGAGAGGTGCTGAAAGCGTGCTCAGGCGCGCGATCGACGCCTAT
Organism: Kiritimatiellia bacterium; assembly: GCA_045656225.1. Classification (GTDB taxonomy): domain Bacteria; phylum Verrucomicrobiota; class Kiritimatiellia; order RFP12; family UBA1067; genus UBA1067. The sequence continues at coordinate 54,209 of JAZOQU010000001.1, forward strand.
CCCAAGGATATTCACGCCTGGGCGCTTTTGGTGCATGTTCTGATTCGCGATATTGATAATATGGGCGATGTTAAGCCGGGCACGAAGCGCGCTCAGCGCAGGAATGAGCTTCTTAATGAGATTGAAACCGACCTTCTTCCGGTTATGGAAACTTTGACCAGGGATGGCGCTGGAGTCGATAACGACATAGTCTACAGATCCGCCAAGGCGCTGTTCCTTATCCGAAAGGGAGGCGTTGATAACATTCGTAGCGCACGCGATTCCTTTGACGAGGTTTCGAAGACGCGTCGTGTCTCGAGCAGTACGGGCGATATGATTCTAAGTCTCGATATGCAGCTCAACGACAAAGTACACGCCGAGGATAAGGCCAAGAGTATTTTGGCGACTAATCCTTCCGATTCCATGGCCAATTACATCATGGGCTCCATTTCTCTGCATCGCGGCGAGAACGGAATTGCCGAGTCGTATCTCAGAAAAGCCGTAGAGGGGAATCGCGTAGTTCCTTTGGCGTTCAACGATCTTGCAGAGGTTCTTCGTCGTCGCAAAGCGTATGACGAAGCGGAGAAGGTGGCGCGCCAGGCTGTTGTCCACACTCCGAATCTTTACGTCGCATGGGAAACGCTCGGTTCGATTTTGATGGACGCGGGCAAATCGTTTGAAGAAGCCGAGAAGTATATTCAAAAGGCCTGTGATCTTTCAAAGGACGAACAGGGCGGAGCTGCCGACGTCAGAATGCTTATTTCTCTCGCCCGCGTCCAGATAAAGCGCGGTCAGATGCTTCGCGCCAAGGGGACGATGCGAGTGGTTCAGGGGAGAATGAAAGAGCTTACCGAGTACGAAAGAAAAGAGTTTGAGGAATTGATGAGAAGTGTTAAGTAGTCTTCTAATCGCAACCGCTTTTCAGATCGGGCCTTTTTATGAACAGAGGCCCGATTATTTCGCGTTGAGGCCGGTTGTTTCGCATGAGGCTGAAACGACAGACGTTCTGTGGCCTGTATTTACCTCGCACCGCGACTGGTGGAGATTCTGCTACATCGTCAATTATCAGAATTACGGTGTCGATGACGGGTATCAGTTTTCTGTTTTACCGATTTGGTTTAACGGCGAAGATAAAGAGAAGGGTGCGTACGTCGGGCTTTTCCCGATAACGGGTTATCATCCCCATATTCTTATGCTCCATGACTGGGAGTTCGCGATGTGGCCGGTGTGGATGCGTTATAAAATGCCGCGCGGCCGCGATTGGCTTGAGACGAATTCCGTTCTCTTTCCGTTCATCAGCTGGCGCAGTGACGGAGCGTGGAGCGTTTGGCCGTTCTACGGCGTCAATTATCAGCGCGAGAGCGACCACCGCTACGCGTTTTGGCCGTTGGTGACATGGGCGTCATACCGTGCCGACCGCGATACCGCCGGAGCCGGATACTCATGGATGGTGTGGCCGCTGTACGGTAAGGTCAGGCGGGAGCGCGAAAGGCAGACGATGTATCTCCCTCCGTTCTTCTCATGGACGGAAATCATTACGGACGGTAAAGGCAGGCAAGGTGAGATGCGCAGCTTCCCGTTTGTCAGACTTCGCTGTCCTTGGCCATTCCTTGAATTAGAGGATATGCCTCGGCGTATTCGCATTTCCTTTTGGCCGTTTTACGAGTCTGTTGAAAATTACAGTTACAAGGACGGTTCTCGCGTGAGCGGAGTAAAGAGATTCGGCTGGAAGCTTGTTGAAATATACGATGATGAGACGCGCGTTTTTCCGTTCTGGACCTCGTCGGAAGATTTCACCCGCGTTTGGCCGTTTTGGGAGTGTGATGAAGACGGCGAGATAACGCATTCCAAAGTCCTTTCTCTTATGCCTATACGATGGGATCCTGCCGTAGAACGCAACTGGTCAAAATTCTGGACTTTATATGAGAATGAATCGTGTCCTGTTTATACGGATCATTCTCTTTTTTGGGGACTTATCCGCTGGAGGACGAACAAATGACGCTCGAGCGGCTAAGAGTCTGGCTTAAAGCTTTAAGAGTCAACCAGTGGACTAAAAACGGCATCGTTTTTCTCGCCTGGTTCTTCGCGTTCGCCGACGACACTCAGGCAGCGATGGCGCGCGGGTACAGGCCGTTCCTTCTCGTTTCGGCGATGGCTGTTTCGTTCTCGCTGATATCGAGCGCGTTTTATCTTTTAAACGACATATCGGATTATGACGCCGACAGACTCCATCCCGTCAAGCGTCTCCGTCCGATTGCGGACGATCTGATTTCCAAGATTGACGCGGTAAGAGCCGCGCTCGCGTTGTACGCGTGTTCGCTCGCGTTTCCTGCGTATCTCGTTTTTCGGCATCCCGACCGCACATGGGGCTTTGCGGTGATTTTGATTTATACGGTGATGCAAAGCCTTTATTCCGGTTTTCTGAAGCGTATTCCGTATGTCGACGTCGCCGTTATCGCCGCCGGGTTCGTGCTTCGCGCCGTCGCGGGAGCGGCGGCTATGGACGTAAGAATTTCACCGTGGCTGCTCGGGTGCGCGTTTTCGATTTCGATGTTTCTCGCGCTCTGCAAGCGCCGTCATGAAAAGGCGATCGCTTGCGAATCGCGCGCAGCGCTTGCGAACTATCATCCGATTGTTCTCGACACTTTGATTTTCACTTCCGCATTTGCGACGCTCGGGGTTTATCTCTGGTATACGCTCGCCGCCGACACGGTCGCAAGATTCGGAACCCGCGCGCTTTCGCTAACGGCTCTCTTCGTCGCTTTAGGGATTATCCGATATCTCTATCTCCTTTTCCGCAAAGAGGATGTCGGGCGGCCAGAGCGCATTCTTCTGACCGATAAGATCACATGGCTTGTTCTGTTAGGATACGGCGTCAGCGCAGTTCTCGCAGTCTGGAGCGGAAGATGAATTTTCTCGAACAGCTCGCCGCCCGCCGTCGCTTCGGAATGAGGCCCGGACTTTCAACCATCCGTGCCGTCTGCCGTTCGCTCGGCGATCCGCAGGAGCGGATCAGGGCGGTTCACATAGCGGGAACGAACGGGAAGGGAGCCGTTGCGGCGCTTTTGGACGCTTCGCTCCGGTCCGCCGGACTGAAGGTAGGCCGCTACACCTCGCCTCATCTGGTAAGACTCAACGAGCGCTTTTTTCTGAACGGGTCGCCCGTTGATGACGACAAGCTCGAGGAAATTTCACTGCGCGTAGAGAAGGCCGTTTCGTCTACGGGCGACGCCGGAGAAGGGACCACATTTTTCGAGGCGTTGACTGCCGTCGCGTTTTCGCTTTATGCCGACAGCAGCGTTGACGCGGCGGTTCTTGAAACGGGTCTCGGCGGGCGTCTCGACGCGACGAATATCTGTAACCCCGCCCTCACGGTTATAACGCGTATCGGACTTGATCATTGCGACTGGCTCGGAGATACCGTAGAAAAAATCGCTGTTGAAAAGGCTGGAATAATCAAGAGCGGCGTGCCTGTCGTGCTCGGCGAAAATCTCCCCGAAGTGCGCAAGATTATCGAAAAACGCGCCTGTGAACTTGACGCTCCCTTTTATTATGCTCCGGATATGGCGCTTGAACTGGAAATTCCCGCCGGCTATTCGCTTCAAGGCTCCTTCAATCGCGAAAACGCATTGACGGCCATCGCCGCACTGAAGGTAATCCGCGAGAGGAAACTCTTTAATCTACCTCAAGCCGAACGGTTAAATGACGGTTTCTCGAATGTCGTCTGGCCCGGACGTTTCCAGAAGGCCGGCAATGTGCTTGTCGACGGCGCCCACAATCCCCCCGCCGCGCGTGCGTTGGTCAACGCTCTTAAGGAACTGCCCGAGAAAAAGTATATTCTCGTCGCAGGCTTTTGCGCCGACAAGGATGTCGGCGAGACGCTTTCTATTCTTGCACCTTTCGTTTCAAAGGCGTATGCTGTTAAAACGAACAATCCGCGCTCGCTTGAACCGTCCGAGCTTGCGCTCAAGATGCGCTCGCAAGGCATCGACGCCGATACGTCATCGACGTTAAGTGAGGCTCTCCGGCTGGCGAAAGCCGATGTTCAGTCGACAGGCGGAGCAGCGGTACTTGTGTGCGGTTCTCTCTTTCTCGCCGGCGAGGCGCTTGTTGCATTGAACGCCTATCCGTGGTCATTTTCACGTTTCGATCTCTCTGAGCGTTTGTAACATCCGTTGTTTGACGGAAATATTACAGTTGGTCATCAGCGCTGTAAAGGATTTGGAAAGTACAGTTCTTTGTGGTATAATATTACCATTAAGACGAAAGGAACGCCAAGATGCCCAAGTTGTTAGATGATGTTTATCTTAAGCCGTTTGAAAATGCGATACGCGGAAGAGCGGAAAACGCATTTAGAAGGGCTCGTGAGTTGACATGCGGCAAGTCTCTTTCGGAATGGGCGAGCGCACATGAGTTTTACGGGCTTCATCGTACGAAGGACGGTTGGGTTTTTCGCGAGTGGGCTCCTAACGCTACCTCGATGTGGCTCGTCGGAGATTTTTCAGGATGGAAAATAAACCCCGATTTCGAGCTTTTCCGTATTCCGGGAACCGATACGTGGGGGCGCGAATTTCCTAAAGACGCGATAAAAGACGGCGACAACTACCGCCTCGAAATGCGCTGGGAGGGCGGACACGGCGAGCGCATTCCCGCCTACGCCCGTTATGTCGTTCAGGATCCACAGACGAAGCTTTACTCGGCCCGCGTTTACGAGCCCGCTAAAAAATACGTGTGGAAAAACTCGGCTCCCGCGAAACGTCCGGGCTTCAGGCCGTTTATTTACGAGGCCCATGTCGGGATGGCGAGTGAAGAAGGTAAGGTGGCAACATACGCGGAATTCCGCGACAATATTCTTCCGCGCATCAAGAAAGCCGGATATAACGTCGTCCAGCTTATGGCGATAATGGAGCATCCGTACTACGGCAGTTTTGGATATCATGTAAGCTCCTTTTTCGCCGCGTCGTCGCGTTTCGGTACGCCTGACGAGCTTAAGTCCCTTATCGATACCGCCCACGGGATGGGGCTAAGGGTGATTATGGATATCGTCCATTCCCATTCGGTGAAGAATGAGCGCGACGGTCTTAGCTGCTTTGACGGAACGGAATGGCAGTATTTCCATTCAGGCGCGAAGGGATGGCATAGGGCTTGGGACAGCCGCTGCTTCGATTACGGCAAGACGAACGTCATTCATTTCCTTCTTTCAAACTGCAAGTTTTGGCTTGAAGAATATCATTTCGACGGTTACCGCTTCGACGGAGTTACCTCGATGCTCTTCTGGGATCACGGGCTCGGAGATTCGTTCACGAATTACGGGATGTACTTCAACGGTTCGATGGACGACGACGCGTGGTGCTATCTCCAGCTCGCGAACCGTGTCATCCACGAGGTGAATCCTGACGCCATCACGATAGCCGAGGACGTTTCCGGAATGCCGGGGTGCGCTGCCCCCGTAAAGGATTGCGGAATGGGCTTCGACTACCGCATGGCGATGGGCGTTCCGGATTTCTGGTTCCGTCTCGCGGAGAAGGTTCGCGACGACGATTGGCCGATGGGCGGAATCTACTACGAACTTACCAACAAGCGCGCCGAGGAGAAGGTCGTCAGTTACGTCGAGTCCCACGATCAGGCTCTCGTCGGCGGAAAGACGTTTTTCTTCCAGCTCGCCGACGCCGCTATCTACTGGGGTATGGCGAAAGATCAGCACGGACTCGAGGTCGAGCGCGCGATCGCGCTTCACAAGATGGCCCGCCTCGCAACGGCGGCGTTGAGCGCAGGGGCGTATCTTAATTTCATGGGCAACGAGTTCGGCCATCCCGAATGGATCGATTTCCCGCGCGCCGAGAACGGCTGGGATTATTCGCACGCGCGACGCCAGTGGTCTCTTCGGGATGATCCGGGGCTCAGGTTCAAGGCGCTCGCCGACTTTGACGAGATGATGATTTCCGCTCTTGCCGCCGACCGCAAACGCTCGCGGCCCATTCATCTTCTCTCGAACGAGCCTGACAAGGTTCTCGCTTTCATCCGCGGGGACTTGATGTTCGTCTTCAATTTCCATCCGTCGAATTCGTACACGGATTACGGCGTTATCGTTCCGCCCGCGACGAAGTGGAGTCATTTCTTCGATTCCGACGAGGAACGTTTCGGCGGACAGGGCCGTATCAAGGCGGGGCAGAAATATGAGCCGGTGTTGGTAGAAGACAAATCCGAGCTTGTGCAGCAGATTAAGCTTTATCTTCCCGCGCGCACCGTTACTGTTCTCAAGCATGTCCGCTCATAGGATTTATACCGCTAATGCCTCGATAAGTGTATTTTCTTCCGGATCACATGCGTGAAAGGTTGCGGATTTTCACAATCGGGTCGGTATTTTTGGTATAATATAGCGGTTTTATGAAAGGAAGATAATGAGCATCCAATCCAAAGTCGGCGAGCGGATTAAAACATACCGCGAGCGCCTCGAAATGAGTGTTGAAGATCTCGCTCAAAAAAGCGGGGTCTCTGGTTATATTATTAAATCTATCGAATCGTCCGAAGTCCTTCCTGCATTAGGAGTTTTGACTAAGATTTCGCGTGCTCTCGGTCAGCGTCTCGGTACGTTCATGGACGATCAGTTTAAGCCTGATCCCATTATCACGCGCGCTGCCGATCTTGAGGCTGCGAAGGTTGCCCGTCACGGGATGAACGAGTTCGGCTATGCCACCCACTCTCTCGCCATCGGTAAGCCCGACCGCCACATGGATCCGTTCCGCATCGAACTCGCGGCGGGCGGACAGGCTAAAGATTCGTCGCACGAGGGTGAAGAACTTATCATTTGTCTTGCCGGCGAAGTCGAATTGCAGTACGGTAACGAGAAGTCCGTCCTTAAGGCGGGCGATACGGCTTATTACAACAGTGTCGTAAAGCATTCTCTTCGCGCGATGGGCGATAAGCCCGCGTCGATTTACGGTATTGTTTTCATGCCGTTTTAAGTTTTAACATCCCTAAAATCAAGGAGAGTTAGATGAGCTGGTTCCAACCTAAGACAGAAAAGCCGAAGATTCCACCGGCCAAGGCGCTTTGGGCGATCTGCCCCAAATGCAAAAGCCACTTTACGAAGGAAGTCTGGAAGAAGAACGACTCGATTTGCCCTAAATGTAATTATCACGGTCGTCTTTCGGCCCGCGAGCGCATTTCGCGAATTGCCGACGAGGGTTCTTTCGCTGAAATCTTCAGCGAGATTTCCTACAGCGATCATCTCAACTTTCACGATGCGACGGGAGATTACAAGTCCAAGGTCGAAGCGACCATCGCTAAGCTCGGCGAGAAGGAGTCGGTCGTCGTCGGCACGTGCGAGATCGACGGCCATAAGGCTGTTCTCGGCGTTATGGACTTCTCGTTCATGGGCGGTAGCCTCGGTACGGGCGCGGGCGAGAGAATCGCCAGAGCCTGCGAGTTCGCCGTCAAGGAGAACCGTCCGCTCGTCATCTTCTCCGCTTCCGGCGGTGCGCGTATGCACGAGGGAATTCTTTCGCTTATGCAGATGACTAAGACTTCGGCCGCGATCGGGCGCCTTAAAGACGCGGGGCTCGCCTACATCTCCGTTCTCACCGATCCCACGACGGGCGGAGTCAGCGCCTCGTACGCGATGCTCGGCGACATCAACATCACCGAGCCGCGCGCGCTCATCGGTTTCGCCGGCCGCCGCGTTATCGAGAACACGATCAAGCAGAAGCTTCCCGCCGATTTCCAGTCTGCTGAATATCTTGAGAAGCACGGCTTTGTCGATAAGATCGTCGAGCGAAAGAACATGAAGGCGTTCATCGCCAAGATGCTTAATTTCTGGGGGTTCTGATCATGGCTAAAAAAACAGTTAAGAAAACGGTCGCTAAAAAAGCTCCTGAAAAGGCTAAAGCTCTTACCGCGTGGGATAAGGTTAAGATCGCGCGCGACGCCAAGCGTCCTCATGTTAAGGATTTCATCGCCGGCGTATGCTCCGATTTCGAAGAGCTTCACGGCGACAGAATCGTCAACGACGATAAGGCGATGGTAGCGGGCTTCGGTACGATTGAAGGTATCAACTGCCTTATTCTCGGCCACAACAAGGGCGCCACGATCGAAGAGAACATGGAGTCCAACTTCGGTATGGTTACTCCCGACGGGTATCGTAAGGCGATGCGCTTGGCGAAACTCGCCGAGCGTTTCGGCAATCCGATCGTCACTTTCGTCGATACTCCCGGCGCATATCCCGGCCGCGAGGCCGAGGAGCGCGGTCAAGCCGAGGCGATCGCGAAGAGCCTTGAGTTCTTCTCAGGCCTTAAGACTCCGATTGTCGTCGTCGTTACGGGCGAGGGCGGCTCCGGAGGTGCGCTCGCCATCGCCGTCGGCGACAGGATCCTCATGATGGAGAATGCGGTTTATTCGGTTATTTCGCCCGAGGGCTGCGCCGGTATTCTCTGGCGCGACGGTGCGAGAGCGCCCGAGGCTGCCGAAGCTCTTAAGATTACCGCTCCCGAACTTCTTAAGCTCGGTGCGATTGATGAGATTATCCCTGAGCCCAAGGCCGGTGCGCACAAGAACCCCGAGGCGGCTATAAAGGCCGTCAAGAAGGCTGTAGTAAAGGCTCTTAAGGAGCTCACTTCCATCGAGACGGATGATCTCGTAGAAGGGCGTTACAATAAGATCCGTTCCTACGGTAATTTCTATTGAGATTTTGACTGATATAAAACAATACATGCGTCGTAAGGCGTTCTATTCAATAAAAGTAAGATGAAAATAAAAAAACTCAAAGGTCTTATCGCGGCTGCTCACACAGCGTTTAACGATGACGGCAGTGTCAATTACGACGTCATCCCCAAGCAGGCTCAAATGCTTATCAAGCAGAACGTTACGGGCGTTTATGTAAGCGGAACGACAGGCGAGGGTGTCCACTGTTCCACTGAAGAGCGCAAGAAGGTTTTTGATGCCTGGACCAAAGCCGCGAAGGGTAAACTTTACCTCATCGCCCATGTGGGTTCCTTGTCGCTTCCCGATACGCAGGAACTTGCCCGCTACGCCCAGGAGATCGGTATGGATGCGACATCGATTGTGCCGCCGTGTTTCTTCCGTCCCGGTTCGATCCAGGGTCTTATCGATTATATCAACGAGGCTCTCAAGTACGCCGATAAGATTCCGTTCTATTATTACCACACATCAATGAGCGGTGTCACTTTCGATATGGAAGCGTTCTTAAAGGCGGCCGACGGCAAGATCAAGAATCTCGCCGGCATCAAGTTCAACTATCCAGATCTCTATATGTATCAGCGCTGCCTTAAGGCCTGCGGAGGTAAATATGATATCACGTGGGGTATCGACGAATGGTTTGCCGGCGCGGTCGCTCTCGGTGCTGAATCAGCCATAGGCTCCACATACAACTATTCGGCCGGTATCTATTACAAGATTTGGGACGCCGTAAAGAAGGGCGATCTCAAAACTTCTCAGAAGCTCATGAAGAAGGTGTGCGATATCGTCGACATTCTCGTTGAGTTCGGCGGTGTCGCCGCCGGCAAGGCGATGTGTGCTGTTCACGGTGTCGATCTCGGCACGGTCCGTGTACCGTTGAAGCCCCTTACAAAAGAGCAGAAGACCGAGATTGTCAGCCGCCTTAAAAAGATCGGGTATAAGTAATAGAAATTCACAAAGTGAAATAAATTGAGGCAGGCCAAGTCGGCTTGCCTTAATTTATTTCATAGTGCATAATGCCCATCGTGCTCCACGCGGTGGGTACAACTTAAGGGGAGCGCGAGGGGGTGAGAGTTGGCGTCAGGAGGGTGGATGAGTTTGGGGTGTTGATTGGATAAGTTGTTAAAATGAGTGAAAATTGCGCTTTTTATTAAGTTACCCCCCCCCATCGATACTTCTAAGAGTTGTTTTTAGTAATTAGAATTGATAGAATTTCCTAAATAATGGTCACAGGATTATGGATGAAATATGCAGTATCGAAATTGGTTAGGTAAAAGCGAGTTGAGTTAATTCGCCTTAATTGATGTTCGTGATGCATGATTCAAAAAAAACGGAGTAAGTTATGCGTAGCATAGTTCGAGGGGTTGTCGCGCTATTCGCGGCATTTTTAATGATGGATGTGGCTAAAGCCGCGCCAACGATAGTCAGCCCGGCTGATTATTCGTCGTTTTCCACATACTCTTTGGCGTTCAAGGAGATTTTGGAAGAAGGGTCGTTGGGGCCAGATGCTTATGTTTCTTCGACATGGAGCAACCCGTATTTCGGGTATACCGACTACTCGTCAGGTGCTACGGCGGCGACATCCAAACGTGTTGCCGACAGATTGCTCATGCGTGACAACGCATTGCCTGTAACATTGAAGTGGGCTGGTTCCGCCGGGCAGGTAGTGGTTAAATTGTGGCGCACCAAGAAGGACTCTGCGAACAATCCTCAGTTTACCGTTACGACAACAGGTACGTCGGCCAAGTTTTACGACTTGGAGTTCGGGCGCAATTATACTTGGACTGTAACCGATTCAACCGGCACTGCCACCGGTCACTTCTATATCACGAACGATAGCGGCGCGCCCCGTATTCTTCTTTACGATCACGATCCCGACGCCAGCGGAGCCGATACCTCCAATACGCGCGATATGGGCGGATGGCGCACGACAAACGGCAAGGTCGTGAAACAGGGTCTTATCTACCGTACGGCTGAGCTTGAATGGTGCAATCCTACAGATGCGAACGGAATGCGTCAGGAATTGACTTATCTTAAGAATACTCTCGGCATCAAGTTCGATATGGATTTTCGCAATTATACCGATCTGCAGAATAAACTGGCCTATGTCGGCGCAAATTCAATTACTGAGCATGGCTGGAGATGGGCTTGGAAGAATGGCTCTTATTTGAATTTGAATGAATCGAACATCGGCGAAGGCGTCGTCCGTTTGAATATCAATAAATTAACGGGTGTTCAGTTTGGCTCGTATACAGAGCTTATTCCTAAAAAGTCTGCTACCGCCACGGATAACAAGGACGATAGAAAGAACGTCTGGTGCGCGTTCACGAATCTTGCCAACAGCGCGAACTGGCCTATGGTGTTCCATTGCTCCCACGGCAAGGATCGTGCGGGAACGTTCGCTTTAGTGATTCAAGGTGTATTGGGCGTTCCTAAAGAGGCGGCCTTGAAGGATTATGCCATTTCCTGGTTCGATAGCCCGGATGAAACATTGGGTTATCTAACAATTTCCAATACCTGCGCCAATTTGGCCACCTATGTTTCAGGCAGCAATCTTTCGACGACATATTTCAAGGATCAGTGCATCAACTTTTTGGTGCAATGCGGCAAGGATGCGGGGCTTTCCGAAGAAACTGTCAAAACCAAGATTACGGCGTTCCAGACTGCAATGCTTGAGGATCCAGAGATGCCCGATCTTGATCCGAACTTGACATCTGCGCCAGAGACTGACGGCGATACGTTTACGTATGTAAACCTTTATCACCGCAGACATGCTGGCGGCGGAGGAGTGGCCTCTACCAATGACGCTAAGACTGAATTGAGTTACATGTATACTACAGAAACTGGAGAAACTACTCATCCGGCTCCTTCCAAATTCGACAATTATGATGTGTGTTTGTATTTCTATCCTACAGCAGGTTTGCCATATTCAACTCCCGTTGGCGCATATTATAAGGTAGGTAAAGTTGTTTCCAACGGTTATTATTCTCCGTCTGCTGTAGGTCCCTATAGTTTCAAGTTTTATTTTTCGAGTGCTGATCATTCCAAGTCCGACAGAACGATTATTGAGCATAGGGCAGGTGTCGGTAAATATGAAAATGTTGACCTTTACTTTACTAAGTATGATTCGTCAAACTTAGGTGAAGGCGGTCGAAATTTGGCATACGTTTATACTGGTAGCAGTGCAGCTATTGAAGTATGGGCTAATGCTACAATGCGCATTATGGATATGAGGGATATGTCCCAGTTGCGCAGCGCGAAGGGTTACAAGGCTTATATCAAGTTCCCTAAAGGTAGGTGTGCCAATGCGCGCTTAGAAGCACTTGAGACTGATCGAGGTGACAGGTGTTCGCTCGGCTGGTTCACTGGCGGTGAAGCCGGAACGCGCCAGTACATGAAGGTTAGCAATACATTGCTTGAGTTCAATGCGCCTAACAAGACGAGTACGGTGGAGGGTTCTCTCGGTCTTGAATTCTCATTGGGCAGCGTGAATACAACTTCAAGTCAGGCGATGCTCAAGGTCGCAGATAAGCTTGTAATTCCCGCAGGTTCGACCATTACTGTCAACGCAGGTCGCAAGGGCGCCGGCACCTACAGGCTTATTCAGGCTGGCACCCTGATTGATAACGCCAACCTCACCTTAAGGACCAACTACAAAGTTGACAACTGCAAGATTGGCTATTATGGTACTATTGTTAATGATGGCAATAACCTTAACCTCGTCGTTCAAGAGGGTGAACCACCAGAGGAGGATCCTGAGGATATCGGGGATGCTGATGAAGGTGATTGGGGCTATAGAGTTAGAGGCTTAGGCGCTCTTAAGAATGAGACGGCTCTTGTATTTACCAATAGTGCTAAGACGGCTAACTGGGTAGTTCCCTCGAATCTTGAGAATGTTCAGTTCCTCGTAGTCGGCGGCGGCGGTGGCGGCGGCGCTGATACTTGCGCGTCTGACGCATACTCTGGCGGCGGCGGTGGCGGCGGCGGCGGCGTAGTTACAGGTCTCGTTTCGTTTGCTGAGAATTCTTATGTCACTATTACTGTAGGTAAGGGCGGTGCCGGCGGTACTGAGGAAACGAAGTACAATAGTCAATACGGTGCGTCAGCTTCGGGTGGCAATAGTATGTTTATTACAAGTGATGGACTTAGGGCGACTGCGTTTGGCGGTGGCGGCTCAGGCGGCATTAGCGGCGGGACAAAAGTTCGCACTACAGTTGAATCTGGTCCAGCGGGCGGCTCAACGGCTGGTGGTCGCGCTAAGTCAGATGCCGATAAGAATACATTCGCTGGCCCTGTCGCTACAGCAACTAAGGGCGAAGTCGTCGGCATAACCGTTTATGGAACGATGGGTAATAACGGTGGTGAGAGTACTGGTAATTATGCCGGCGCCGGCGGCGGCGGCGCTATGGGTAAGGGCGATGATACAACCGGGGATGCTGCGAATGGCGGACCTGGCTATGAGTCTAATATTACCGGTAGTCGCGCTGTTTATGGTTCAGGCGGCGGCGGATCTGTTATTACTGGTGTCGGTGGCTTAGGTGGTGAAGGCGCTGGTAATGGTAATAGTTCGGCTGGTGCTTCTGGTACTGACGGCTTAGCTAACCAGGGTGGCGGCGGCGGCGCTGGTGGCCGTGGTGATTTAGATAGCGTTACTAAAGGCGGTAATGGCGGCTCGGGTATCGTAGTTATTCGCTATGTTGATGAGGCTGGTTCGCCTGATGATCCCGATGCTCCCGTCGTCAAGATCGCTTCAGATCCTGCGGTCATCCCTAATCTTGTGTACAACGGTAATGAGCAGAACGGTGTTATTGCCGGAGAGGGATATGTTCTCTCGGGCGTCACAAAGGCCACATTCGCCGGCACTTACGAGGCGGTAGCTACGCTCAAGTCCGGTTATACGTGGTCTGATGGAGCGACTGAAGCGAAGACTCTAACATGGGCGATCGCGCAGTTCTCGAATTCTTGGACGATCGAACCTTCGATTTCGTTGGATTCGTGGATTTCGGGGGGCGCGGCAGGTGAACTTATTGCTGGTGTAGCTCGGTTTGGCGGTGTTCCAACTGGAGTATTTGTGAAGGGCGGCGAAGGTGAGTTTACAACTATGCCGACCGCGCCTGGCGAATACGAAGTTAAGTTTACAATCCCTGAGACGAGCGATTGGACAGGATTGACCAAGACGGTTGCGTTTACGATCCTTGAGCCGGGCGAAATCAATCCTACTGAGTATGGTACAGCCGATTCTGCGGAATCGACTTATGCGTGGATTGGGTATACTGGGCCTTGGATGTATACGACTAACTGGACGGCTACAGCTAGCGGAACGTATGGAGTACCTAATAACGGAACATACGCGACGGCGGACTTCCCCGCGACGCGCGAGAATGAGTTTACTTGTACGCTTAACCAGAGTGTTGCGGTTAATAAGGCTGAATTTAATTCGCCTAATATGACATTCGTTTTAGATAATGCGCTCCTAACCCTTAAAGGTAAGGTTGATAGCTATGCAGCGTGCGACTTCGGTGATGGTGAAAACGATAATTCCACCATTGAATTGAGAGGCGCTAACGCTGGAATTGTTTCAGACACTAAAGAAGTTCGTCTCAATTTTGGCTATCGCCATGGTGAAGTGACTCCAACTGGTATTGTAACTGTTCGCTTCGTTGTTCCTGAAACCGGTTGGGAAAGCGATGCGAGACTTAAAGCAACGGGTATAGATTCTAAGGTTGTTTTTTATGCCAACTCTAAGCTCGAGATCGATGCGACGGCTCTTGGTGTTCCAGCCGAAGGCACGACAAAGACCGTTTATCTTGCTTCGGGTACGGGCGATGATGGCGTTTATGTTGAGTCCAAGACGACTAATATCGTATGCGCAGCAGGCGCGAAGGGTTCTATTAAGATAGAGTCTAAGAAGCTTGTTCTTACGGTTGAGGCCGATGAGATGACTGAGCCTGATGAGCCTCAGGAGCCTCAGTTGACGGCGGTTGACGCGCCTGTCGCTCAGGTTGGTCTCGTTTACACGGGCCTTGAGTTGACGGGTGTTGAAAGCGGCACTGGTTATACGCTTACAGGTAATACGGCGACTGACGCGGGCGAGTATATCGCCATAGCTACGCTCGCTGAAGGGTATAAGTGGTCTGATGGCTCGACTGATAATAAGGAAATTAGTTGGTCTATCGCTAAGGCGACGAACGAGTGGACGACAGAGCCTTCGATTTCTCTCGAGTCCTGGACTCAGGGCGAGACAGCTGGCGTTTTAACGGCTGGTGTCGCTAAGTTCGGTACGGTTACAGCTTCAATGACTGAGCTCCCGACTGAAGTTGGTTCTTATACGATTACTTATACGGTAGCTGAGACTAAGAACTATACTGGTCTTACCGCGACTGTTCAGTTCGAGATTAAAGAGACTGAAAACGTTGGTCCAGGTGGAGATGCTAGTGATGATGAGGAAGATCCGATTGCTGTAATTGATGCGAACATGAAGAAGAACGGTTGGGGATATGTAAAGACTGGTCTTGGCGATCTTAAAAATGAAGTAGCTATTGTCTTCACTAACCATGTTGACAAGACTATGTCTTGGACCGTTCCTGATACGATCGAAAACGTCCAGTTCCTCGTCGTCGGCGGTGGCGGCGGTGGCGGCGGTTGTATTAGAAAGGGATCTAACTATGTTAAGAATGATGATGAAGGCGGCGCTGGCGGCGGCGGCGGCGGCGTAGTCACTGGATTGGTTAAATTTAATAAGGGTGATGTTGTAAGTGTTGCTGTCGGTGTTGGTGGTACTGGCGGTACTGGAGCGGATAATACTTCTACCGGTGGTGCTGGTGCTGGTACGAATGGTGGCGAAAGTAATTTTTATGTAGGTAACAACTTGTATATTAAGGCATTTGGCGGTGGTGGAGATGGCGGATATGAGAGGGCTGGCGCTGTAGGCGGTTCCAGTGCCGGATGCCGTCCTAACAAAACCAGCGCGTCTCGTTCTGAAACTAATATTGGAACTAAAGGTTCTAATGCAACAGCATATCTCTCGAATGTTGTGTTTAGGGGTTATACTGGAGGCGCAGGTTATACGTCTTGTACATCTGGCGGTGGCGGCGGTGCAACAGCTGCTGGTACTAAACCCTCAAACTCAGGTTATGGTGGTTATGGTGGAGCTGGTCTTACATTAAGTATTGCTGATGATATTGCTGTTACTTATGGTTCTGGCGGCGGCGGCGGTACTGCTAGGGATACTGGTGGCGGCGGTATGGGAGGTGATGGTGCTGGCGATGGCGGCGCTCGAGAAGGAAATACAGATCTTAATGGCGTCTCTGGTGCCCCAAATCAGGGTGGCGGCGGTGGCGGCGGTTCTTGGAATCAAGAGATTAGTACAACAACTTTCGGTAATGGTGGGAATGGCGGCTCTGGTATCGTTGTCTTCCGCTATACGATTAAGAGCGAGGTAAAGGTAGATCCAGTTGAATATATTCAGTCTAAGATTTCCGACAAATATTATACTGGTATGCTTCAGACTTCTGGATTGACCGAAAATGAGGCTTATACAGTATCTGAAGTTGGCGGGATTAATGCGGGAGAGTATGAGCTTGAGGTTACGCTTAAGTCTGGCTTTGTATGGGCTGATGATTATCCGAATAAGCGTCGTATCTTCAATTGGAATATTCTCAAGGAGCCTAATAACTGGAAGACTCCGATGGCGCTTTCAGTCAAGAGTTGGGCACAGCATTATGCAGCCAATGTCAAGTTTGTTAAGCCCGTTCAGACGATTGGCGAGCTTAATGCCACGATTACCAAGGATGGCGTAACAGAAACTTTTAACGGAACTTTACCTGTTGAGCCTGGCGTATACACTCTCAAATATTGGGTCGAAGAGAACGCTCTTAACTACAACGGTTGCTCGTGTGAGGTTACATTTGTTATCTATCGTTCTGAGTCGATTGACGGAGGCTATAAGGTCTTTGGTCTTGGCGAAAAGGGTAATGAAGAGGCTATGGTATTTACTGAGTCGGGTAACTGGACTCTTGATAAGAGCCTTAACAATGTTCAGTTCCTCGTAGTCGGCGGTGGCGGCGGCGGTGGTGCTGACAATAGTAAAACATCGGATCAACGTCAAGGCGGCTCTGGCGGTGGTGGCGGCGGTGTTGTTACAGGACTTGTCAATTTTGTCAGTGGTCAGACGATAACGGTTACTGTCGGTGCCGGTGGTCAGGGCGGTGAACGTGGCGGTTCAACAAGTCCCTACGGTGCTGTAAAGACTCAGGCTGAGAATTCTTCGTTTGCTATTGGTACTGCAACATCTGTAGTTGCGTTTGCTGGTGGTGGAGATACCGGATCTACTAGTGATTCTTCAGATTCTACTGGCGGACAGACTGGCGGAAACGGCGGATCGGGCGCTGGTTCGCGTGCTACTGCGACTGGACGCGGCGAAGCTACTTGCGGCAATGTAAATGATACTGCGAAGGCTATTGTCTGCTCCAATACTCTCGGCAATGACGGTGGCGCTGGCGCAGCAAAATACCAGGCCGGCGGCGGCGGCGGCGCTACTGCTGAAGGTGGCGCTGGCACAGAAGACGCCGGCGGTAATGGCGGTGAAGGCTTAGCCTCTAATATTATCGGTACAGACCTCGTTTACGGCTCCGGTGGTGGCGGTGGTGCCGTAGCTGGTGGCGCACAAGGTCCTGGCTTTGGCGGTAGTGGTGCTGGCAATGGCGGTCATGAAACAGAAGCTACTTCGGCTGTTCCCAATCAGGGTGGCGGCGGCGGTGGCGGCGGCCGCGCTGGTAACGGCGGCAACGGCGGCTCGGGTATCGTAGTGTTCCGCTATGTCGTTCTTAAATCTCCGACGATTGGAGATTCGCCTGTGGATGCAGCCGAGGCATTCGAAATCGCGAAGGTCTCCAAGCCTGTTCTCTATCCCAGCGAGCCTGAAGTTTCGACCAACACGGTTGACGGCGTTAAGGTTGTGACGGTGGCTTTTGGCGGCGTTAATGCTCCGGTTCCTGATTGCTATGACGTAATCAAGAGCGTCACAGATAAAGGCTATCAGATCAGTCTTGTGATCAAGGATGAGTTTAAGAATCCTACGATTGCCGACTCTGCTGATGATGAGACTCCGGCGATCAAGATTGAGAACGGTAAGGTTAAGATTCATCTTGAGGGAACTCACGAAAAACTTCATTATTCGCTCATGACATCGACATCGATCGATCCAAGTGCAACTTGGACGACGGCGGAAGGCGATTGGACTGACAACGCCAACTTTGAGTTCGGCGATGGAGTTCAGAAGCTTGATGACGTTCGCTTCTTCAAGGTGGGTGAAGTTTCCGACGAGCCGATAGAATAAACATAAATTATAGAGTAGAAACGCGAGCCTCCTTAAAAAAGGGGGCTCGTTTTTTAATTTCATTTATTAATCCTATATAAGTAGCGCGAGGCGTTGAAAAGGCGCGATAGAAGAGATGACTGTTTTGGTATGTAAAATTATATATGATAAAAAAGTGTAGGACTTTTAATTTTTCATTAACTTACCCCCCCCCCTCGACGTTTCTGAGATTTGATTTTTGAAAATTAGAGTGCTAAAATTGCAATTGCGTATAGCAATTTTGGGTTTTGTATTGTGAATTTGATTAGGTTGTCTGCAAGCCGAGGCGACTTGCCTTAATCAGTATTGCAATGCATTAATTCAATTAAAATGGAGTAAATAATTATGCGAAGTATAATTCGAGGTGTTGTCGCTTTATTCGCGGCATTTTTAATGATGGATGTGGCTAATGCCGCGCCAACGATAGTTAGCCCAGTCGATTATTCGACGGTTCAGACATTAACGGATTCAATGAAGAACTTAATAAGTCCGTTGAATTCAGATGTTTCAATTTTTAGTAAAGCTAATACTACTGCGCGTGACAATTATGAAACGGAGTATTTTTATAACAACTCAGTTCCCGCCACCTTGTCATGGAGCGGCACTACAGGTGATTGCACCGTTAAGGTTTGGCGTACGAACGGCGGTAGCGAAAGCGCTCCGTTCTTTAGCGAAACGGTTTCAGGTACTTCAACCGAATGTTACAACCTTGAAGTAGGGTGCAACTATACATGGAAAGTTACCGATTCTCAGGGTAATTCCGCTGTCGGTCACTTCTTTACCGAAGATCAGGCGCCTCGTATTATTCGCGGTCGTAGAAGCAATTTTACTTATACGTCCGGCGCTGACTGTTCTAACGGTCGTGATATCGGCGGATGGGCTACAGCTGACGGCAAGCGCGTCAAACAGGGTAAGATATATCGCTCTGGACAGCTTGAATATTGCTCATTTAAGGAAGGATCAGGTATTTATCAGAAGATGGATATGCTCTACGATGTGCTCGGCATTCGCGTAGATGTTGATCTTAGAACTGTAGAAAATGTTAATGCGTTTGCAGATTGGAAGGCTGAATGGGATACGGGCTCTGATAATGTTTGTAAATGGTCTGGCATCGGCCCTGATGTAGAGCGATTCACCATTGAATGGGAAACTCTCGGTAAGGGACCTTCTGAAGGTAATCCGTACGTATATGATGGTAAGTATGGTTGCCAGTTCCCCTCGTATAGCGGTTTTTATAATAGTATGTCTATAGATTATAAAGTAGGCGATACGACAAAAACATATACTCAGACTGCAGCACAGAATAAGATTGCGGTGTGGGCGGCGTTCAACAGAATTTATCAAGCTGTTGTTGTAGATAAAGAGCCTGTGCTCTTCCATTGTTCACACGGTAAGGATCGCACAGGTTCGCTCGCTTTGGTGATTCATGGTCTTCTCGGTGTTTCAGAAGCGAATATTAAAAGAGATTTCGCAACGGCTTGGTTCTGCAATCCGGATTATACATTCACGCAGACCAGCATGAATAATATGATTACTGGGCTTAAGAATTTAGATACTGCTTCTACTAAGACTCTCGCTGGTGGTTGCGAAAACTATTTGATCAGTTGTGCGACCTCGGCCGGTGATACGGCTGGTGCTACTAAGGTTGCGGCGTTTAAGTCTGCGATGTTAGAGGATGTCGAGACTGCGGCAGAAAATCCCAATCAGGAATTGGCTTCGACTGTCTCTTCCGCTATAGCTTCGTATGTAACTTATCCTACGCCTAAATTTACGGTTAGCGGCTCTATAGCTCTTGGGACCGGCACTACGACCGCGATGCTTTATTATTCGCTTAACAGCAGTGATTGTGATCAGACTGCTGAACTTACTCTTGGTGAGGACGGGACGTTTTCTTATGATATTGATTATGTAAATCCGACAGATACGCTTACATGGTATGTTTCGGTTACAACGGTTAATGAAGGTAAGAGCGTTACAAATCAGACTAATTCGGCTACTGTAACGCGTACGAGAGATTCTGGTAATATTACTTATTGTTGGACAGGTGCTGCTGGTGATGGTAAGTGGTCCAATATGGCGAACTGGACTGCCGATACTACGTATGACGCGTGGGGGTATCCTGGTCTTATTGATGCGAATAGTGCGTATTATCGTTCTACTACTAAATTTGATTCACGCGCCAATAATGCTGTTATCGACCTTGAAGGTAATGCATATCAGGGAAGAGATGGCAATGACGCTATGATCTTTGATTCAAATGTTGGCCCTGTTACATTGAAAAACGGTACCTTCTATTTCAATAAAAGTGGTACTACAATTGGTGCGTCTGGTGCTGTCATTGTATTTGACGGCATGGTCCTCAATAGAAGTAGCGGGTATACATCATTCACGTTGACATCGGCAAGTGGCTTTACGATGCGATTTGTCGGAGATCAAACTTATGTTGAAGGTGGATTGATATTTAGCGGTACGTATGGCTTTACTATTCCCGCTGAAGGACTTGGAGCTGCTCCTCTTAAAGCGAAGACATTGACTGCTGGTGCTGCGACTATTGAAGTCGATGTTACGGATTATACAGCTGCGGGCCAGATTCCTCTTATGACATTCACGGGAACGGTTTCTGATCCAAGGAGTTCGTTGACGCTCGTTACGAAGGTTAATGGTCAGACAGTAACTGGTCGTGGTGAACTTGTTTGGAGTTCTAAGACCCTTTATTATAAACAGGATAAGCAGGAAGTTGTTGATCCTGATCAGCCTGGCGGCGAAACTCCTGAAACTCCTGAAACTCCTGAAATTCCACCAAGTGAGGGCGGTGTAACTACTAACGCAATGGCTGATGCTTCATGGGGTTATATCGTCACGGGGCTTGGCGACAATCATAATGAGACGGCTGTAGTATTTACGAACGAGAATGCGACGGCGATGACCTGGACCATACCCGAAACTCTCAATAATGTTCAATTCCTCGCTGTCGGCGGTGGCGGTGGTGCTGGTGGTGCTGCGTCATATCATACATCTTCTGGCAAATATAACCGCGGCGGTGCCGGCGGTGGTGGCGGCGGTGTTGTCACTGGCTTGGTTGACTTTGTCGATGGGTCTATAGTGTCGGTAACAGTCGGCAAAGGTGGCGAAGGCGGTGTTCGAGTAAACAATACTACGAATGGTACGGCAGCTGCAAAAAGTGCAGGTGGTAAATCCTCATTTTCTGTAAATGATATTAGCTATGTTATAGCTCGCGGCGGTGGCAGAGATCTTGGTCTTGGCAAGAGTGGTGGTTATGGCGGGTCTAATGCAGGAAGTCGAACGACCAGTAGGCAGGAAAAGTTTTCGTGGCTAGATACTGATGTTAATACGACTTATATAACTGCGTATGAGAAACTTGGTAATTATGGCGGTGTGGCGTATTCAAAAAATAACAATGTGCGAGCTGGCGCCGGTGGCGGCGGTGCTACAGAAGAGGGTGCATCTTGCACTGATCAAGATAATGCTGCTAAGGGTGGTAAAGGCCTTGCCTCTGATATTACAGGCGTAAGCGCAGTATATGGCTCAGGCGGCGGTGGCGGATCTGGATATAATGGTGTCGGTGCGTCTGGCGGTAGTGATGAAGCTGGTGCTGGCGGTAACTCTTCATCAAGTACAACTCCTAATGATGGTGGAGATGGTCTTGCGAACTACGGTGGTGGCGGCGGCGGCGCTGGCCGTGAAGGTAAAGGCGGTAACGGTGGCTCGGGTATCGTTGTCTTCCGTTATACAACTACGCCTACGACCGAACCTGATGTGCCTGTCTTGACGGCGGTTGATGCGCCTGTGGCTGTTGCTGACCTCGTTTATACTGGTTCTGAGTTGACGGGTGTTGTTGCAGCTGACGGTTACACGCTTACCGGTAATACTGCTACGGATGCTGGAACTTACGAGGCAACGGCTACGCTCGCTGAAGGCTATAAGTGGTCTGACGATACGACTGAGCTTAAGACAATCAGCTGGTCGATCGCTAAGGCGACGAACGAGTGGACGACCGAGCCCTCGATCTCTCTCGAGACCTGGACTCAGGGTGAAACGGCCGGCGTTTTAACATCTGGTGTCGCTAAGTTCGGCGAGGTTACATCTACGATGACTGAGCTCCCGACGGCTGTTGGTAAGTATACGATCACTTACACGGTAGTCGAGACCGATAACTATAGTGGTCTTACTAAGGAGGTTTCGTTCGAAATTCTTAAGAAGCCCACTTCTTACGACTTCACGGTCGGCGATGTTGCTCTTACTGACGGTAAGCTTACCTTCAAGGGTAATTTCGCGATTGACGGCGAATCCGAAGCGACCGAGATGAATCTCGTAGTAAGCGTTTACGATGTTGCCGAGGGTGGTGACGCTCTTAAGATGGTTACTGTTGAGGGTATTCCAGCTGGCGAATTCAATCAGGAGATTGATATTGCCGCGCTTGAACTCGCTGACGGCGTATATTATCTCGCCTTCGAGGTTCAGGACGAAGCCGGTAATGTTCTCGACAAGGTCGAAGAGCGCTCGATGCTCACCATCGGCGAGGTTAAGGCTGTTAAGCCTACGGTCAATTACGCGAGCGGAACTAAGTTTACGGCTATCGGTGTTGAGCAGAAGCCGGTCGTAACGCCTGCTGACGGTAATGGTTACACGGTCAGCTACGAAGGCGACTTCACTTCTGCCGGCACTCATAGAATCGTTATCGCGCTTAAGGACGGTTGGACTTGGAGCGACGGAACGAGCGACAGCTTAACGTATGAGTACGAGTTCATTGAACGTACATATACTGAGTATTATATCAAGTCACGTGGAGGAGCCTCAGATGGAGGTACTTACCAGTCGAATGACCGTTGGTATACTGATCCTGAGTTTGCTGCTGGTTCTAAGATGTCCACATGTCCTAATGTGTATGATGCTCATAATATTGCCAACATCCCCTCTGACTCACAGTGCTGGCTCTTGATTGATAACGAAGAGGACATTGTTGTTACGCCTAAGTTCGGTAAATTTACCGTTGATGGTAATCTCCGTATAGTTACATACAGCGGCGCATTGATGTTCCAGAATGATACGGCTACACCTATGCCGATCTGGGAGGTTAAATCAGGCGTCTCCACTATTGACGGTGTCGTCTTTGACGTAAATGGCGCTGGTACCGGTTATATTGATATTGCCGCTAATGCCACAAATGTTCTAGGCGGTGTTAACTATAAGAGTGGGTTAGAATCGAGCAAGAAGCTCTTCGTTCGCTTCAGCGATGAAGCTACGGCGGGTTCGGCACTTCGCGTTCATGATTTCGAAAGCTACTACGCTACAAATCTCGGCTGGTTTGAGGGCGGCGCTGAAGGTTCGACTTACACGTTGGATTTTGACGAGGGCGCTTTAAATCTCACCAATCCCGATGCTGTCAGCGGTGTTGCCGGCGATCTCGCGATTACCGTAAAGCTCGGCGATAGGGTTGGCGCGGAGAATGCCTACCTTAATGTTGCGGGTACGCTCAATATCAACGAGGGCTCAACTCTCGCGGTTGACGCTAACAGCATGCCTTGCGGCGTTTACACGATCATCAATGCCGCGACATTCAACGGCGCCGATCTCTTGACGAGCGCTGCGGGCGCTACGGTAACGGGTCTCGCCGAGTTTACGAGCGGTGAGCTCGTTCGCGAAGGCAATAAGATCGTACTCTATATCGAGACGACGATCCCGCCGAGAGTTCCCGGTATTGAAGGGGATTCTGTCGCGACGAACGCCGTATTCGAGACAGCTCGTGTCGCTAAGCCGATCTGGTATAAGACTATGCCTGCGATCAACGGTGATGAGATTACGTTTAACCGCGTCACGGTTAAGGTTCCCGAGTACTATGACGTTACCTTGGAAACTTTGGCTGACGGCTATCTCGTAAATCTCAAGCTTAAGGACAACCTCAAGGCCTTCATCGCCAATAAGGTTGAGAACGATCAGATCGTGACACCTGCCATCAGGATTGAGAACGAAAAGGTCTATATCCACCTTGAGAACACCAAGTCGGATCTCTATTATACGCTTTTGAAGTCGACTAAGCTCGGCGCTGAAGCTGAATGGAAGCCGACCGAAGAGTATGCGATAGGTAAGGCCGACTTTGAGTACACGCCTGCGGAAGGTGAAGCCGAGACATGCTTCTTCAAGGCGGGCGACGTAATGGACGAGCCACCGGCAAAGTAAGAATTGTATTAACTAGATGCTAAAAACGAGCCTCCTTTAAAAAGGGGGCTCGTTTTTTTTAAGAGGGTCTTGGTTTTCTCTGAAAAAAATATGATAAAATGTTCCTGTTATGAATAAAGATATCAGAAAATTTTCGTTATCCTGTTTTGCCGCCCTGGCGATTTTGTTGCCGGCATTCAACATCTACGCAGATGGAGTCCGTTCCGTCAATGTGGAACGCAAGATGGTTTTGAAAGATGTCATTGCTTCAAAGTATGATATCGTCCGCACCGACAAATGGCACGGTTATAGCAGGATCGTGTTCAAATTTCAAGGTCATGAGGCGTGGATTGTCGAGCCGAGCTGTGCGCCTCGAGCCGACCGAGCGTGGACATGGACGATGCAGTGGGCGGATGCGTTTGTCGAGCGCACGGGGGTATTGGATCTTCTCGGCAAGGGGTGGCACCATGTGACGATAGATACATTCCGTCACCGCATGAACGAAGAAGGACTTCGCGTCAGCAGGGAGTATCAGAAATTTCTTGTCGACGAGCTCGGCTTTAAATCAAAGGCGAATCTTGTGGGTATGAGTTGGGGCGGATTTTTCTCTACGAGGTACGCTTCGCGTTATCCCGATTGTGTTTCAAAAATCTATTTAGATGCGCCGCTTTTGGTTTTGGACCGTTTAAGAGGTCTTCCCGAGGCTGATACCGTTGAAAAGGCGGAACGGATTATCGGACCCTGGGCGAGGACGGGAATTAAGAGCGGAGAATGGAAGAATAATCCTGAAATGCCGATCAATCTTGCGGAAAGGCTGGCTAAAACAGGGATCCCGATTCTTCTTCTTTACGGCGGCGAGGATCAGACGGTTCCTCCTGAATTGAACAGTGAGGTTTTTATCGAAAAGTTCAAATCGGCCGGCGGAAAGATTAATGTGAAAAGGAGATATCTTTTCGGTCATCATCCGCATGGCGAGGAGTTAAACAATCTCGGTGTGATAACCCGCTTTTTCGAAAATGATTGATGACGGCGGTGTTTATAATGCAGTGGGATTGACTTAATAAAAATAAAATAGTATACTATTCTAAGTTTTGCGTTTCAGTATTTTTATATATTGAATTTCCCGTGTCGGAGCGTAGCGCAGTCTGGTAGCGCGTTTGCTTCGGGAGCAAAAGGTCGAGGGTTCAAATCCCTCCGCTCCGACCAATTCCCTGCCTTCAATAATAACCACAACCTTGCTTTAGCTTTGTGTTTGGTACCGGTGTATTCGTTTGTGGCCATTCGAGACATTGTTATTTTACCGACAGTGTTTAGTATTTGGCAAACGGGGCGCAAATAGAAACAGCCTGCCTTTGGTGATAGTGTCCGTTATTATGGAAAAAATCGCGGGGCTTTGATTTTCCAAAAAAACTATGGAAGAATCATGCTTGTATTTGCTATAATTTTACAAGTATGAAAATGAAATATCTGTCTCTTGATAAATATTGTAAAGAATATATGGAATATCTCGGCACTGCGAAGACCGAGCGCTTGAGTTATTCCGAGAGTGTCCGTCGCCTTGAGGCTAAGGGTTTTAAGGAGCTTTCCTCGTTTAAGAAGCTTAAGGCGGGCGATAAAGTTTACCGCGGTTACGAGGGTCGTACAATTATGGCCGCTGTCATCGGCAGAAAGCCCATCGCCGAGGTCGGACTTAAGGTTGTAGGCGGCCATACCGATGCGCCGAGGCTCGATCTCAAGCCGAAACCTCTTTACGAGAAGGGCGGGCTTGTTTATTTCGACTGCCACATCTACGGCGGTATTAAAAAGTATCAGTGGCTTACGATGCCGCTCGCGCTTTACGGAACGGTGATCCGCAAGGATGGATCCGCCGTCGATGTCGCGGTCGGCGACAAGCCGGGCGATCCGATCTTTCTCATCAGCGATATTCTTCCTCATCTCGGTTATGATCAGGCGAAGAAGACGCGAGACGAATTCTTCCCCGCCGAAGATCTCGACGTCATCGGCTGGTCGACTTACGCGAAGGGCGGCAAGGACGACGATAAGGACGCCGCGCCCAAGGGCGATAAGAACGCGCTCGTCGAATATCTGAAGAAGACGTATAAAATCGACGAGGCAGATCTTCTTTCCGCCGAGCTTGAGATCGTCCCCGCCGGAATGCCGCGCGAAGTCGGCTTCGACCGTGCGCTTATCGCCGGATACGGTCATGACGACCGCGTCTGCTCGTTCGCCGGGCTTATGGCTCTTATTGACGCTGCGGATGGTAAAACTCCCGAAGTAACCGCTTCGATTCTCATGTGCGACAAGGAGGAGATCGGCTCGATGGGTTCGACGGGCATGCAGTCGAGCTTCTTCGAGAATACGGTCGCCGAATTCATCGAACGCCAGGAGAAGGACGCGCGCGACATTATGGTCCGCCGCGCGCTCGAGCGCTCGTCAATGCTTTCGGCCGACGTGACCGCCGCCTTCGATCCACATTTCCCTGACGTCAATTCGACCGGCAACTGCGCTTATCTCCATAAGGGTCCCGCCGCTTCGAAGTACACGGGCGGAACGTCCAAGGGCGGTTCGAGCGATTGCGGTCCCGAGTTCGTCGCCGAAATCCGCAAGATCATGGACGAGGGCGGCGTAACCTGGCAGATGGCCGAACTCGGAAAGATGGAGAAGGGCGGCGGCGGAACCATCGCCCAGTACATGTCGCGCTTCGGCATGAAGGTTCTCGACATGGGAACTCCGCTTTTCAATATGCATGCGCCGTGGGAGATCGCGTCGAAGTTCGACTGCCATCAGACCTACTGCGCGTACAGCGCCTATCTAAGAAGTTGAAAACTTTGAATTCTAAACTCTAAACTCTAAACACTGAACTCTAAACTAAAAGGAAACATCATGAAGCTCAACAGAAGAAACTTTATTTTCGGTACTGCCGCGGCTGCTGCGCTCGCAGGTTGCAATACAGCGAAGACAGGCGTTCGTCCTCTTAAGCCCGGCGAGAAGCGCAAAGCCGCTATGATCGGCTACGGAATTCAGATGCGTACTGTTCTTTTGAAGTCGTTCCTCAACCCCGCGTACGCTCCTAATGTCGAGGTCGTCGCCGTTTGCGATTGCGACAAGGTTCGTGCCAAGGCCGGCGCCGAGCAGGTAAACAAGGCTTACAATAACAACAAGTGCAAGGTTGTTTACGATTTCCGTGAAGTTCTTCAGGATCCTTCGATTGAAATCGTCTGCATCGGTACGCCTGATCATTGGCATGCCTATATCGCTGTTGAGGCGATGAAGCACGGCAAGGATGTTTATTGCGAGAAGCCTCTTACATTCTCTATCGACGAGTCCAAGAAGGTTATCGCCGCCCAGAAGAAGTATGGCCGCATTTTCCAGACAGGTTCGATGCAGCGCAGCTGGCGCGAATTCCGCGACGCGGTTTCGCTCGTTCGCGGCGGTGTTATCGGCGATATCAAGTATGTAGACGCCAACTATGGCCGCGGCGGTCAGAAGCTCGGCGGACCTTCCCATCCTGTACGTTTCTGGGACGATCCGAAGAATGCCGCGACAGAAGGCAAACCCAATCCCGACGTCGATTGGAAGATGTGGCTCGGCCCCGCGAAGATGCGCCCTTATTCCGATCAGCTCGCTCCCCGCGGCGTAAACAATTTCTATCCGATGTTCTGGCGCTTCGACGACGATATCGGCTCGGGGTATAACGGCGACTGGGGCGCCCACCACCTCGACATCGCCCAGTGGGGTCTCGATATGGACAACTCCGGCCCCTACAAGATCATCCCCTCGAATGAGCCTTACTCCACCGACCTTTATCACGGCGGCCGCCGTCAGTTCGGTATGAAGATGCTCTTCAAGAAGCCTTACGGCGATGTCGAGCTTTATCACGGAGCTTTCAATGTCTGGGGTACCGTCTTCTACGGCACTAACGGTATCGTCGCCATCAACCGCGGCAAGATCGCCGTTTGGGTCGGTTTCGACGCTACAGCGAAAAAGCCCGATGCCGCCATCCGCAAGGGTATTGAAGACGTCTCGTACATGAAGGACAAGATTGTCGTCGAGTCCGTCGGTAAGGACTACGGCACCGCGGCGACCGCCAAGAAGGATAACAAGCTTGCCAAGGCTCTCGACAAGATCGAGGAAGTTTACGCAAAGGAAATTCGCAAGGCCGATCTTTACAAGAGCGCCAACCACATTCAGAACTTCTGCGAGTGCGTCGAGTCGCGCGAGCAGACGATCACGCCCGCCGAAGTCGGCGGTCGCAGCTGCACGCTCTGCCTCCTGTGCAACATGAGCTATCAGTACGATTGCGGCTTCGATTGGGATCCTAAGGCGATGGACTTCGCCAACGGCACGGGCGTCGGAATGACGCTCAAGCGCGAAGGCGATTGCAACGGCTGGAAGGTCGAGGTCTGATGAAAGCTCCGGTAAGAGCGATTATTCTCGGTTACGGCATAAGGGGCCGCGCTTACGCGGCCTATGCCAAAACCCATCCTGAAGACTTCATCATCGCCGGTCTCGCCGATCCAGTCGCCGAGTTTCCGGACGATCCCGATATTCCTACATGGAAGCGTTGGGAGGATGCGCTCGAGTCTGATACTCCCGCCGACGCCGTGATTATCGCTCTTCCCGACCGTCTCCATCACGACGCCTGCGTGATGGCGCTCGAGAAGGGTTATCACGTGCTTCTCGAGAAGCCCATCGGCTGCACGTGGGACGAATGCATAGCGATCCGCAACGCCCAGATAAAGGCGCGCCGTCTCGTTTTGACTGGTTACGTCCTCCGTTTCGCGCCGTTCTATAAGAAGCTTCGCGAAGTGATCACTTCGGGCGTCATCGGCGACATTACGAGCGTTCATCACCTGGCCGCGATTTCGTACGGCAAGGCGTCCCATGCCTACTGCCGCGGAAACTGGTCTGTCGAAGACAAGGGTACGGGCATGCTCGTTAATAAGTGCACCCATGACTTCGATCTTATCGAATGGTGGACGAAGGGTAAAAAGTGCACTAAGATATCGAGCTTCGGCTCGCTCTTCCATTGGCGGCCCGAGAATAAGCCGGAGGGTGCGGCAGACCGCTGCAAGGACTGCCCTGCGGCCGTCCGCGAAAAGTGCGCGTTCGACGCGTACAAGCTTTATTACGATCGCGACGATCTGAGGTATCATTTCGCCGACGAGTCTGACGAGGCTATTTTGAAGATGATCGAGACCTCTCCGTACGGTCGTTGCGTTTACGCGTGCGGGAACGATTCCGTCGATCATCAGACCGTTCTTATGGAGTACGAAGGCGGGCTTACGATCATTCTCGAGATGGAGAGCTATTCTCAGCAGAGAACGCGCGTAACCCACTTCTACGGAACTAAGGGCGAGATCATCGCCGACGAGCGCAAGATCGAAATCATGCCGTTCCTCGGCGATTCGACTACGATAATCCCGGCTCAGACGGGCCATCACGGCGGCGGCGACCGCGAGATCATGACCGAGTTCGTCAAGCTCGTAAGAGACGCTTCGCCCGATCGTTATACGAAGATTCTCGACGCGGCGCTTGAGTCGCACCGCATCGCGTTTCTCGCCGAGGAGTCGCGTTACAGCGGTAAAACAATTATTGAATCTGAAAGATAAAATAAAATCAAGGAGATAAAATGAATATCACTGCAAGCAGAAGAGGTTTCCTGCGCGGTATTGCCGGTGCGGCCGCGCTTGGCGCCAGCGGATGTTTTTCAATCGGTCGCGGCCGTAACGGCAAAATCCGTCTCGCCGCGGTCGGCGTTATGGGTAAGGGTTACAGCGACTGGACGCCGATGATCAAAACGGGCCTCGCCGAGATGGTCGCATTCTGCGACGCCGACTATTCGATGCGCGAAAAGGCTCAGATGGCTCTTATCAGAGACGGAATCGATCTCGATATGTACGAGATTCCGTTCTATACCGACTACCGCAAACTTCTCGACGACGCCGGTATTCTCGGTATCGACGCGATGACGATTTCTACTCCCGACCACGCTCATGCCGCCATCGCCATCGGCGCGATGAAGCAGGGTATTCACGTTTATGTCCAGAAGCCGCTCGTAAGAACGCTTTGGGAGAACAAGTATTTCGAGACGACCGCCCGCGAGAACAACGTAATTGTTCAGATGGGCAACCAGGGCTCATCGCTCAACTCGATGCGCCGCTGCACCGAGGTTATCCAGAGCGGTATTCTGGGCGACGTCAAGGAGGTGCACGTTTGGACTAACCGCCCCGTGTGGCCTCAAGGTAAGGGAGTCGCCGATTGGGTCAAGTCTCACCCCAAGGGCGATAAGATCCGTCCCGGTCTTAACTGGGATGCGTGGCTCGGCACCGCCAAGAAGCGCCCGTTCCTCGATCAGTATCCCAAGGATGCCGACGTTTACGATCCCTGGAATCTTGGCAAGAACGTTTATCATACGTTCACATGGCGCGGCTTCTTCGATTTCGGCGCGGGCGCGTTCGGCGATATGGCGTGCCACACGA
Organism: Kiritimatiellia bacterium; assembly: GCA_045656225.1. Lineage (GTDB taxonomy): Bacteria > Verrucomicrobiota > Kiritimatiellia > RFP12 > UBA1067 > UBA1067. Next base: position 84,896 of record JAZOQU010000001.1, read on the forward strand.
TGAACCTCGCTTTCCGCGGCCTTGAGCTCGGCGTAGTTTCCGACGCCGTCTGCACGAAGATCGTTTCCGAGAACGATATCGCCTATCCTCTCAAGTCCGTCGTCAAGCTCACCTACAAGGAGCGCGATTCCAAGGTTCGTCCCGGCGTCAAGCTTCCCGCGGTCACGCTTTACTGGTACGACGGCAACGAGAAGCCCGACGCGGCGATCATGCCCAAGTGGGCCGCTACCCATGAAGGTAAGGTTCCCAATACGGGCTGCTACATCATCGGCTCGAAGGGCGCTGTTCTTATGCAGGATGACTACGGCGCGAAGTGCGCACTCGCCCTTAACGACGATAAGGAGTTCAAGGACATCTTCCAGCATGAGGCCGCAAAGGTTGTCGCCCGTTCGATTCCGTTCTGCTCGAGCTCGTCCGGCGAAGTCGCGGGCGGCAAGTCGACTGTCGAGATGAAGGGCTTCGCCGAGGGCCATTACGGCGAATTCCTTCTCGCCATCCGCGGCGAGGGGCATTATTACGAGCAGACTCACTCGCGCTGCTTCTCCGATATCGAATACTGCATTCCTCAGATGGAAGGTATTCTCGTCGGATGCGTCGCGCAGCAGCTGCCTGGCAAGACCCTCAAGTGGAATTCCTGTGCTCAGAAGTTCGACATTGACGCCGCCAACAATCTCGTCAAGCCCTTCATCCGTGACGGTTGGAGCTTCTGATAAAACGGAGATTGTATAAAGAAAAAGGCCGTCCGAAGGGGCGGCCTTTTTTGTTGCGGATTAAAACGGACTGAAGCTTGTAGAAAGCTTTGTCGTCAGACGAGATACGGATTTGATGTTTTTTCTCTACCGATCGTGGTATGGGAGCCGTGGCCTGGGATAACGAGCGTATCGTCCGGCAGAGTCATGAGTTTTTTAAGAGATTCCATCATTTTCGACATGCTACCGCCAGGGAAGTCTGTCCGTCCGATGGATCCCGCGAAAAGAGTGTCTCCGCTTAAAAGAAGCTTGTCCTCCGCGAAAAAGTAGCAGACGCCGCCGGGCGTATGGCCAGGGGTGTGGATGACCTCGCAGATTTTTAACTCATTCACATCGCGGATGTTGGCGGGAACGCCGATTGAGGCGTATTCGCCCGGCATCTGATTGAAGGGATGACCGAACATCACCGTATCTTCGCTATGGATATAAACGGGAAGATTCGGGAAAAGTTTTTGCAGTTCGGCGATTCCCGTAATGTGGTCGAAGTGGGCGTGAGTGAGGAGAACCGCTTCAGGCTCGAGACCTTTTTTCTCGAGAAGCGCGGCGATGCGCGCACCCTCGTGTCCGGGATCCACGATCCACGCTTTGCCGTTTTCGGAGATTATAGAACAGTTAACCTCGTAACTGCCAACCTGTATAGTAAGTCTTTCCATATTATAAGTATATCAAAATATCTGATAACCGTCTTTCTCTCCCAGTTGCCTTTTTGCTTATGAAGAATAAAGACTTAAATTAACAGTCGCAACTGGATGGTGGGGACTGAGGGACTCGGACCCCCGACCCTCTCGGTGTAAACGAGATGCTCTAACCAACTGAGCTAAATCCCCAACATCAAAAGTGCGTGTATTATACCAAATATATCGCTCGTTTTGTTGAGCAAATTTTTATTTAGCGAAAACTGTCTTAAAAATGCTCTTTATGCCTTTTTTCGCAAGAAGAAGCATTTCAGCAAGATGTTCATCGGTAAACGGTTTATGTTCAGCGCAACCTTGCAACTCGACGAAACTGCCTTTATCAGTCATAATAACGTTAAGATCAACTTCAGCCGTTGAATCATGCGCGTAATCAAGGTCTAACGTCGGCTTACCATCGCAAACTCCAACTGAAACGGCCGCCACTCTGCGCACAATCGGGCTTTCCTTAATAACGCCTGACTTTAAAAGTTTGCCGACGGCAATTTCAAGTGCCATCATACCGCCTGTAATAGAAGCGCAGCGAGTGCCGCCATCGGCCTGAAGGACATCGCAATCGATGATAATCTGGCGCTCGCCAAGTTTTTCCATATCGACTGCCGCACGAAGAGAACGGCCGATCAATCGCTGAATCTCGGAAGAGCGCGCATCCATCTTGAGCTTTTTTATGTCGCGCTCCTTGCGGCCGCCGCCTGTAGAGGAAGGAAGCATGGAGTACTCGGCCGTCACCCACCCGCGACCAGTATCACGCAAAAACGGAGGCACCTTCTCTTCCACACTTGCCGTGCACAAAACCCATGTCTTGCCCCACTTGATAAGGACGCTACCGAGCGCATGCGACGTAAAATCTCTGATAACAGATATTTTCCTAAGCTCATTTCTCTTCTTCATTTAATCCCCTTCGTTTAAAAAAAATAATCTCATTGAAAAAGCCTTTGAGGTAAAAAGCATCACTTGATGGAGACGACTCTCAGCTCCACATGGCGCTCGCCAAAATCAGAGACATTTAAACAGAAAAGTATGTCATGCTTTTCTGCAGACGCACGGCGAAGAGGTTCTGCAAGGTCGCCCCTGTTCCAGAAAATCCCTTTCAAGCGCGAATCGCCCAACGAAAGCATAAGATGCCTTCCGTCAGAGCCGAGA
>JAZOQU010000002.1:0-5959 GCA_045656225.1 Kiritimatiellia bacterium
CTATCCGAAATACATTCTCACGCGCAACGATCCAATTCAAAAAAGAGATGGCATCATACATAAAAACCTTCCACAATTTATGTCTCACGGAGAACTCTTTTAAAATATATAAAAAATGGAATTTATGCGGTTATTTTATCCGAAGGCAACTTTCCCAACCTTTCGGTGTCCGGCGAGCTCCGAGCGAGCCGGCTTCCGTAATTTCCGTGGTTAAAAATCCTGCGTCAAATTCTCACTTAACGAAACATCCTCTAAACTGCCGAAATTATCGCAGTTTACTATCACTTATACCCAAAGGGGACCCAAGCTATTTCTTTAAAGATAGCATTACTTTAATCCCTAATTGGCATCCTCCACTAAACGAATAACATCATCACTCGTACCAAATAATCCATCTGGTCCAGCATCTTGAAGTATCACGCCTTTAAAATCATCAATTAGACGAAATTTCCCACAATAATCCTTTTCGGACACCCGCCAGTCTCTATATCTACTATAAATTTGATTAAAAACATACTCCCTTTTATCAAAAGCAAAACTCTTCACCCTTGGTGGAAGTACCGCCCATACTATCATAATAATAACACACCATATAACAATCCAATCTATACACTTATCGCAACGCAACTTCCACCGTTCCAACTGATCTCCGTGAAGACGACGCTCTATTGCGATGTATAGCCGAAAAAGAATATCACCTATAATGATTGGAAACGCTATTGCAATTGGAACTGCAATCAATAAATATGTACTCAAGGGATCCCAGCCCATTCCATCAAGCAAAGGCTTTTGAAGGAATAAGGACAAAGGAGAGTCCAAAAAATAACCAGACATGCAATTTATGGACAAAACGATAAATATAAATGTAATCCTTTTCATATACAACACCCTCATTCCCCACTCCAGCATTGTGAACATTTGCCATGCTCATAATATTCATCTTGTGCTGCCTCGTAAAAAGACGAGCCACCTTTAGAATCCGAGGATCTAACCCCATTGGCGGGGTGAGAGTAGTGGGGTAAAATCATTTTACACCCTCCGTTCTTTGGAAGTTATCAGAGATTTTTGGAACAGCCATCTTCATCACTACGCAATTATACCACTTTAACGCATAAAATAAAAGCGCGGCGCTCGCACCCAAAAATCTAAACAAATAAATTCCCGATCCGATACTTCTTTTTTCAACACGGAAAAGACGGAAACGCGCGCCGCACTATTCGACCATTATACTATCGCTTACGCAGTTTTTTAAACCGTGGAGAACGTGTAGATCAGATTATTTCTTCTTCTTCGGCGGAACAGCGCGAAGAACAAATGATTCCGCGGGGACTAAGTGGCGCCAGGCGAAAGCTTGCTCGTATTCGTTACACGGTATTACCTCGCGGCGAACCGTTCTGCCGTTGATATTACCTCTTGCGTAAACCTTCACGGGCTGCGGCGCGAGGTACTTGCTGCCCGTATATGTCAAAAGCGCCGTAACGCGCTCGACGCCTGATGTCGCGACATAATTCTTAGCGACAACGCCGTTCGAAAACTCCAGCGTTACATCCCCGTCGAACCCTTCGCGCCTATCGACAACAAAGCCGACCTTCAGAGGTTTTGAGCCGACTATCGGCAATGCCGAGCGCGTTGAATATACCGCAAAATCTGGTCTCGGCTTACGAATCTTAAGATTCCAAAAATAATCGCCGCCGCCGTGCCCGGTCCGATCGGTAATCTCGGCCAAATAGCGCCCCGCTTCCTTAAAGAAGTATGTCCCAGAAGGATCACATTCCGCTTGCGGTATGGTCCCAACAAAAAACTTGTTGGTCGTATCGTCCCACTGGAATAATGTCTCTCGACTTGACGCCTTCCGTACAGTCAATACCGGATCGAGCGACGAGCCGCCCCTGCGGGCGAAAACGTCGATGACGCGCTCGCCCGGTTTATCGATCCAAAACTCGGCGACCGACTTTTCTCCGGGCGTCGATACTGTTCCGCTGAATTCATACGCCCTCTCCGCTTTATCCGAGGCTACTTCAACAGCATAGACGAAATCCGCTCTCCCGCGATAGAGAACATCGTGAATTTCAATTACATAGACGCCTGAATCGGGAGACGTAAATTCAAACTCGGGATCGGGGCGGAATCTCGCCGTGTCATCGCACTTTGCGACAATCTTTCCGTCTAGCGTTTTCACCGTGACGGCGGGATTGAAAAAGCCGGGAACCGCATCTCCGACATAAGGCTGTAACTCTCGCGCCGAAACCTTTATTGAATAGCGGCCGCCCTTTGCAAACCTAACCCTGAACGCATCCGTCTCGCCCGGCATTATCTGACCGTCCAATACCACCGCTGAATTGGATACGTCAACAACGTTCGTCGCGGGGTGCCGGCGGTGCTCGGGGCTAAAGAGCGGCTCGGCGACTCTCGGCGCCGCGGTTACCGTGAACGGACGCGGCGCTGAAATCCCGCCGTCGTTCCAAACGGAAAGATCGAATCTACCTAAAGTAGCGTTAGCGTCCGCAGCGAGAGTAACGATACACATCTGACGAAGCGAGGGCGCGTCCTGAAGCGAATTGCGCGGCACGTACAGATAATGCTCCACAATCGATATTTTAAGCGGATCAAGATTCCCGAGCGCGCGCCACCACGAATTAGAGCGCCACTCGCTTATATTAGGATCGTCGGGTTTAGCGGGCTCCTCCCTGTTACCCTTCGCTATCGCGTCCAGCCACTTCGTCAAATGGCGGCGCTGCTTCCCGGGCGGAGGCGAAAATCTCGGAACGCTCTCAATCTTAACCACATGAAGCGAATCGCCGCCAAAATGAATTCCGCGCAGCTTATTTAAATTCTGTCCGCCGATAATAAAACTGTTGGTCTCTCCCGCCTCAATCCCCGACGGATAAATATAGCCGACGTACGGATCTGCGGCGAATCCGGTCAGCGCGATTATTGCGGCAAGCGCCGATAACAACTTAACCTTCATGCGTAAATCTCCTTAAGCCGACCTTCCCCCGTGGACGGCGGCAGAATGGGAAGCTTTTTACCTACATTGTTCGGCAGAAGTCCTTCGGGATCGATACCGCAGCGCTCGTAAATACTGCCGATGAAATCCTGGGGTGAAACCGGGCGTTCAACAGGTTTACTGGCCGTCTCATCAGATTTACCGACAACGCATCCGCCCTTAAAACCGCCTCCGGCCACAAGCGCCGAAAAGCATGTGGCGTAATGATTGCGCCCGCCGTTCCATGGAGCCTCCCAGCCGATCTTTGGCGTACGCCCGAACTCGCCGCCCATCCACACGATTGTAGAATCAAGAAGCCCCTTGCTCTTCAAATCCTTCAATAGCGTCGCAAGCGCCATATCAAGTTCTAAGCTCTTTCTTTTCATCGTCTCGAAGTGGCGCTTATGAGAATCCCATCCCGAAAGATTTACCGTAACATACGGTACGCCGTATTCTACCAGCCTGCGAGCCGTCAGAAGCGATTGCGCTACACTGTTACGACCGTAAGCGTCGCGCACACTCGCGCTCTCGTTATCAAGGGCGAAAACCTTAGCCGCATCACCCTCGGCTATGCGCCTCGCCTCGACGCCGGCATTATCAAACGCCGCCGCCATGGACGCGTTAGCGCGATCCTCCGAGCTCCATAAATCCAACTCGTTTAAAAGTTCAAAGCGCTCCTTGACGCGCTGAGCGCTAAGCCCTTCTGGTGGAACGATGCCGTCGACCGCAAATCGCTGGGCGTTGGGATTACCGCCAGTCACGAGAGGCGCCGCGTTTACACCGAGAAAGCCGACTTCGCTGAAGCGTCCTTTAGGCCGCGTTAAAACGACAGACGGGGGAAGGTCGCCCCTGTACTCGGAACGCTTCGCTTCGGCGACGACTGTTCCAAGCGCGGGAAAAACTTCGCCGCCGCCCGGGAGACGTCCCGTCTGCATCAAATACGCCGCGGTCTCATGGCCGAACTGGCGATGCGTCATCGTGCGGATGATCGAATAAAGCTCTGCGCAGCCGGCGAGGTTGGGCCACCATTCGTGAATCTCGATTCCGGGAACATTCGTGGGAATCGCTTTTAAACCCCCGTTGTAATCCCTCGAGGCATTCGGCTTAGGGTCGAACGTTTCCAATTGGCTCGGGCCACCCCAAAGCCAAATCTCAATTACACTTTTAGCGGGCCGCATGCTCATACTCTGAAAATAAATTCTTTTGTGTTTATAAGACACCACGCGACGTCGCGCAGCATCTCGCTGTAACTTGCCTTCGGCTTTTTACCGTCGCCGCGACGGCGACGCCACAGGGTGTCGATAACCTTGCGCTCTTCTTTAGACGGCGCGCGAGAGAGCATCCGCCAATAGACTTCCTCGACGCGTTTGGGCTGAGGAAGCTGATACCACGCGTCCACAGTTCCGTCTGGCTTTTTCCACGGCGGTATTACGGCCTTACCTATCTTGCGATGGATATCGGCGGAATTGAAGAGATAAAGGCGCTGTTTCGCAGTAACGTCCCTGCCGCGCTCGTCCATCAGCCCAGTGTCACGCGCAGGCCGGGCGAACAGCGAGAGAAATCCGCTCGAAATTGATCCGTCCTCGATGCAGACAGTCGAACGCTCCTTAGGCAAAAACGAAAACGGCTCGGGAGCGGGCGACTGATAATTGCGCTTTGATCCGCTCATCCCCGAGAAGATGTCGTCTAATATTTCAGCGTCTACGCGCCTTGCAGGAAAGCCGCCCGTCACAGACCCTCGCGCATATTCGCGCGAAAGAACGATTTCGCGCAAAGCCTCTTTAAGACCTGTGATCCTTATGTTGGACTTCTCGGAATACTGGGCAGCCCTAGGCCCGAATATCCACTCGCGGAGTCGATTTACAAAAGCGGCCGCTACTGCCCTTCGGTTATCTACGAAAAGTTTATCGCAAAGATCCGCTCTCCTGTCGACGCCGTCGACAAAAACTATCTCCTCTTTCCATTCGCGCGTATTTTTGATTTTAACGTTTGAAAAGTACTTCGCAATCGACGAGCGCGTTCCCTTATCGAGATCGGCCGGCTTTATGTTGAGGAACGTCTGAGCTACGGCTTCGGCCCATCCGTTTGGATCGCGCCTATCGGTGGCTCTAAAGAAATTGACTTCGCCATCGCGGAAATTGCTTCCCTGGGATGTGATGAGCGACCGCCCGAAATGTTCCCACGTTTCGCCGCTTTCTACGAATGAACGGATTCGCGCGTTATAGACATACACGGCGTTTGGCCAAAGGTTAATCGGGAACTCGCTCTTAACGCGCAGAATGTCGCTGAAGCGCATCGTCCAATAATCGCCGAATTCCTTCGACGCTAGAAGTTTATCGACCAATGCCGCCTTCTTGTCGGGATCGGCGGAATTGACAAATGCCTTAGCCTCATCTGCCCTCGGGATCCGTCCCGCCAAATCGAGATAAAGACGGCGCACCATGACGCTCTCGGTAGCATTGCCGTCGGGCAGTTCCCAAACGGAACGGCGCGAACTTGGCATCCGTGAGACATCTACGCCCCACAGATTTTGAGGCCATACCGCCAACGCAGCAAAGCCGCCGAGAAACGCTCGTCTAGTCGATTTCAATTCAATCATGCGAATATTTTACCATAATTCTCCGTCCATTCGCTTCTAGAATATCTCCATCCTGCGCAATTTGCTTTTATTCATCCTGTGCAACAGTAATAACCACAATCTTGTTATTCTTCATTTCTTACCATGACTTTACATATCGCGGCGGATGTTGCTGAGATGCACTGCAGAAAGCGAAGCTTTCGAAGGGAACCTTCGAGCGAAGCGAGAACCCGAAGGGCGCTCAAGCGGGTGCTCCGTGCTCAGCTTTTGATATGGGCGACTGTAAGCTTCGATGGATTAACGGAGGCTCTTCTCGATCTCGACTCGCTACGGAGTTGTGACGCCTTTCGCGCTTAGACAAGTAAATACGCATACTTCGGGGAGGCCATAACAAC
>JAZOQU010000003.1:0-36673 GCA_045656225.1 Kiritimatiellia bacterium
CTTCTTAGAATTCTTTGAAGTCGACTACGGATAGCCCATCATAAATGTAAAATCACAAAATCCACTTCATAAAATACACTTCACCCTTTATTTATCAGGGTGAAATGCACTTTCGCGTTCAAAAAATGGGTAAACTCCAGTCAGAGGGCCGAGCGCCCTACCGTGTTTACTTGGCTACGCTATCCAAGACTCCACCCGCCCAGCGAGCCTTGTAGAACTTGGCTCCAGGCACTTTAAGATATTCCTTAAAGCCGTTTTCTTTCGTCCACACTTCAAGCGTGTCGGTCACGTATTCCGTGCGTGGGACTGTTGCCAAGAAATGTACTTTATCCTTATGGGGATCAAAGCCCTTTTGATCCATACGCCAAATGATTTCATCTAAAAGCCACTCCTCCTTATCCATATCAAAGAAGAGCGTCATTTCGTAGGCTGTCATCGCAAGAATTCTCGTACCAGGAACAACCGCAAGATCATGGCCCCACTTTGCTCCAAGTTGCGCGATACCAAAGACGGCTTCTTCTACAATATCGAATTTATTCTCTTCGCTGTTGAACGTTACGTTCAAACGCGTGAGACCTTCTGAAGACGAAACATAAAGTTTCTTATTATCGTTATCCCAATAAAACCCGTGCGGATTTTCGATTGAGAAGAATGTCGCGCCCTGAGCAGCGGGGTCTTGATAACTTTTCGCCTTATCTCCGGCGATATGGTAGAAGTAGCAACCATACTTTATCTCTGGTTCGTTTTGGTCGATCGTATAAGTCGATGCTACAGCTACGATATCGTTCGGCAAGAGATCGATAGAGTGGGGCATAATCGTATTTCTTACCGTCTGCCCGGCCGTTCTACTGTAGCCGTAAGCAATAGCGTTGGTAGTTGCCATATCAACAATCGCCCATGCGCAGTTACTAGAAGAAATCGCAACAACCTTCTTACCGTTATAATCGCAAACTCTAACTTCGGTAAGACCATTAAATCTACCTCTTAAATCGTTATGCGTATTGCCTGCAAGAGCCTTATCGGTCGAGGCTTGCCATTTCCAGACAACCTCAGACCCGCGATAAATCTTAACCGCATGATCCGCGCCGTCGCAAACGATAATATCTTCAACGGGAACCGTATTATCGGGCTTCCCGATAACTTCAACTTCCTCACTCGGAGAGCTCTCACCGCCGACTACCTTTACGAAGAACCCCTTATATTTCGTAGCAGCCGCCTCAGGCGTGTTGCCATAAAAACCCATATTAACCCGGCGGCCGTGATAACCCCAGCTTGTATAAGGCTCCTTCGAATAATCGCTCTTAGGATCTCCCGCATCAAGAGCCGGCGAATTTTCGCTATAAGAGCGAATGCGCTTATTTTGCTCAAAATCGTAATACCCCGCCTTAGAGCGCAAGTGTACATTGAGGTTGATAAGATAATCAAGTGCGACAGGGAGATAGAAGTAAGTACCGGCATTTACACTTTGCATATAACGAGCTTCTTCAACGCGTGAAACAAAGTTCGCCCTATCAAAGATAACACCCTCGCCAATATTCAGCGTACCGGGACCCGCCGCGAAAATGGGTCTGTCGCCACTTTTGTCTGGCGAAAGCATTGAATAACTTACATTCACTTCCGCGCCGTCCGCGACATAAATATCCTTACCGATTGTAGACCCCGTGGCAATACTGATATTATCGCTGAAAATTGAGTTCAAAATCTTCATCTTGCCAGAACGAACATTTACGCCGCATCCGCCATTTTTCGAAATATGGTTAAGGTTCGCTGCGAACGTGCAATTTACAACTTCGCACTCGGCGTATGTTTTACCGGGATTGAAGAAGATTTCGCCACCACCGCCGCGGCTTATATGAGTACTATTGTTAATTCCTCTCGCGTTCTGATTCGCCATCCAAAGGCAATTCGTGAAGACGCTCCTACCTGTACCGGCCTCCAAACGGACTGTCGCACCCATGAGATTTACATCATAAGCCTGATCATACTCCTGAGAGCAGACGGCGCGATTGAAAAGGAATTTCGTTCCGCGGATCGTAACTGGAGCATTCGTAGCATAGAGAGCCGATCCCTTGAAATATCTAAAACCATAAGTACTTGGGACATTAAGAACAGGGAGTCCATTCGTTACGAAAAGGCAATCATCAAGCGTCGCGCGGGCGAGGTTCATAAACGCCACACCTTGGCCGTTACCGGCATCATACAGAGTCTCATAACCAGTACGATTACCTGCAAACGTACAACGAGTTGCAAACAATCTCGTCTTACCAGGAGTGCCAACCATCACGAATCCGCGTCCATGAGTAGGATTACCATTCGATTTACCAAGATTATATCCGCAAGCAATCATATCGCAATCAACGAGAGTTAAATCGCCAGCGCCCTTCTTGTAAATACCGCGTTCCTTAGATTCGATAAAGCGGATGCGCTCGATGCGAAGCGCGCTATCGGACGAAATTTCAAGCGTCTTATACGTGCGCGTCTTACCGCTTACTACAGACTTAACGCCCTCTTCGCGCTCGGCGGCAGTCACTTCACCGCCCTTAAAGCCGCCGCGGATTTTCGCCTTGACGCCAGAGGGAATCGTCACAACGCAGTCTTCAGAGCAGGTAAATGTACCCGCAAACCAAATGACATTCTTTTCGGCTGTTATCTTTGAAAGCGCAGTCTTAAAGTTTGTATAAGCATCTGTCCAACTCGTACCGTTGTTTGCGCCCGTTGCTGCGGGATTTACATAGATGATCGACGCTGGGGTATCTTCTAAATCAGGCTCAGGATCAGGAAGCGGATCGGGCTCAGGCTCGCGCGCTTCTTCGGCAATTAACCAAGTAATCGGCTTTGCTTCCAAGGTGCCGTCTTCCCACATATAGCCGTCAAGGAGCGTAGCCGTCGCCGTATAAGTTCCAACAGCCTTACCAGTATTACCAGAAAGAGTATACCCCGTGCCTGCTTTAACGCCCGTCTGCGTTTTACCATTGTACTGAAGCCCCGTAATAGCGACAGGAATCTTAGTTCCTTCAATCGTCCATGTAATAGTTTTTGGCTCTTTAGTGCCGTCCGACCATTCATAACGCGTTGTGTCATTTAATGTAGCAGTTGCCGTATAAGTGCCAACATTTGTAGCCTTATGACCTTGAAGCGTATAATCTGATGCTTCTACAACACCCGTCAATTCGCTACCAGTATATTTTAGTCCTGTAATAGCGACAGGAATTTGAATAGGAGCTTCACCTATCGACCACTGAACAGTCTTTTGTTCTTTAGTTCCATCAGGCCATACAAAGCCATTGTTAAGCGTAGCGGTTGCCTCATAGATTCCAACTTCCGTTGCTTTATGTCCCGTAAGGATATAGGCTTCATTTTCAACAACACCTGTTTGTTCGTTTCCGGTGTATCTAAGACCATCTATTGCAACAGGTATCTGGACAACACCAATCGACCAAGTAATTGTTACGGGATCTGATGAGCCATTCGCCCACTTGTAACCATTCTTAAGCGTGGCAATTGCAGTGTAAAACCCGGCGTCTGTCGCCTTATGACATTCAAGCGTATAGCCCTCGCCTTCCGGAACACCCGTCTGCTCACTGCCTGTATAGGCAAGGCCTTCAATAGCGACTGGAATTTCAATTGGAGTCAGCACCGCCGGCCATTCGTCACCCTTATTAAAGACAACCCACACACCGCCAGGGATTGTGAGAGGAAGCATCGTCTCTCCATCAACCGTTATCGTGTAGGATGTTTTGTTTAAAACTATACCGTGGGGAATTTCATCGCCCGTTCCCTCGACACCGCCGTTAAAGTATTGCCAGTATTTTGCTTTAGTTGCATCTGAGACTTCATTCCATGGGCGGTAATTATCAGCCGCCACACCTTTTAAAAACTCCTGCCAATATTTATTCTTTGCCGCCACAATACGCGTTGCGTATGTAGTTGCGTTCGCTACGAGCGTGCCAGTAATCCAACCTGCGACATCATAATTGCGCATGGTGGTGGGCGATGGAGATATCGTCAATATCGTGCTAAATGCAAACACTCCAGGATTCTTGACTACGATATTCGTAATCGAAGAACCTGTCTTTGTAGAGTGCGCATAAGGATTGTAAAGGGATTTTCCTGAATAATTATTTGTTCCAGCATGTACCACACCGGCACCAAAAATAAGGTTAGTAATATTAAACCTATTAAAATACTTATTGCTGCTATTATTATTCGCAGGCGACCATGTAACAGGCTCACCCGAGCCTCCTATAACAAGTAAACCATCTTGAAGAGGCGCAGCACCTTCACCAAGAGAAAAACTCTTAGCATTAATTGTTTTTAAATTCGCTGGAAGTGTCGGACCATCAAAGATAAGATTCGAACGATTGTAAAATGCATTCTCTCCTATTGAAGTGATTGTATCACACATACGAAAACGCGTCAATTTAGTCTGCATAAACGCCTGACTACCAACACTTGTTAAGCGCGTGCCTTCTGGAAAGTCACAAATTTTCAAATTATTAGAATCATAAAATCCGTTAGCTGAAATATATGTTATTGTATCTGGCCAATACAACTCCTCAATAGTATCAATATTTCTAAATTGTGAACCACTATTTGTAATTTTGCACCCCTCTGGCAAATGAGGAACGAGTGTTCTGAAGTTGAGCTTTGTTGATGTACCCGTTTGCGTTCTCGTTATGCTACCACCCGCTTTTGGCAGAGTAAACTTCCAAGGCGTAGCACCTTCTTCAACAACTTCAGTGATTGTTAATGTGCTACTTCCAGTCACCGTCCACTCAGTATTCGGAGGCTCGGCAAACAATGTCTGCACCGAGCAAAATAGAAAAAATGCAACAAACGAGAAGAGTATATTTTTAATCGTTTTCATACTTAAGGATTATTATATCGTTAAATTATTATGCCCTTTATTCGTAACATTTATAGTATACACTACTACCCCCTCCCTTACAATCATAAAATTTGCAACTCGCATTGCAATATTTGCAACACGATTCATCATACCCTAAAAGTCTTTCCCTTCATTCGCTCCGCTCACGAATGAATGTAAAATCATGTAAAAAGAAAGAACTATATCATACCTTCACATTTTTAAAAATGTGAAGGTAAACATCACCTTACGATAATATAAAACCTGCCATTCGAATGATTGACATTTAAGATTCTAAAACAATGCCCTTTGCCATGAGATATAATTTTGAAATGCGTCATCCCTAATCACTCAGATGGTTTTTGCCGATTTCAAGCGGAATACAGCGCCCCTTCCATTCAAAAACCCCGGGAACTGGAGTCGAAATGGTTCCGGACGCGACATCCCCGTTGAAAGTAAGATCAACAGAAATCATCTTTCCGGACGGATGCGGCCATTCAGCCGTAATCGACTTCAACCCCGACGGCTGCGGCGCGATGCGGACCTTTTCGAAATACGGTTCAAGAGGCATGATGCCAGCGATTCGGGCGCGCAGAAAATATACTGGATGAGCACCCCATGCATGGCAATCGCTGCGGGCGCTTTTCGCGGCGGTTTCGGGACATTCAAGACAGGTGGTCGCGCCAAGCGCGACATAACTGCGCCATAAATCAAGATCCTTCAAAAAAATATCCCCGCGCGAAAACTTAAAGTATGTCTCAAAAAGATAGTATTTAAAATAAACGGTGGCGCGTACAAGATCCTTATCGGAAATAAGATTCTCGAAGCACCTGAGAGCCTTTTCACCCGTTGCCGCGTCCGCGAGCAGCATAAGAGCCTGAGTATGCTCAGAGAAATGACGTCTGTCCGAGTTATCCGCGAAGAGCCCTCTTTTTTCATCCCAAAACTCTCTCTGGCACGAATCGGCAACCTTCTCTGCGAGACTTCTCCAATGAGAGGCCATAGCATGATTGCCCATCGCCTCTTCGACTCTTACCGCGCCGCGCAACGCCAAAAGCCAATATCCGTTAAGCGGCCCTATCGCCCGTCCGTCACGTCCTCCCGGAGGCGTACCGAAAATCCAATCCTCGCTTTCGGGCCAGTCAATAAACGTCCACCCCGGAACTTCAGCCAAAAGCCCGTCGTCACGAGCATAATACTCTATGGCTGAAAGAGTGTTGCGCATTCCGGGCAGCCGCGCCTTAAGCCATTCACGGTCGGAATGGAGCATGACGTAATCGGAATACATCAGCAGATAGCAAAGCGTGTACGACAGTCCTTCCTGCCCTCCCCATGACGGAAAGTTAAACGGCACCAACCCGTCGCTTGATTTCGCCAAATCGTAAAATTCAATCGCTCTGCGCACAAGCGCATCATCAGATGTCATCGCCGAAATCACATTAAGCTGCGTTCGCGTATCTCCGGGATACATCTGCTGCTCATAGAACGGACAGTCGAAAAGCATCTCATGGGAGCACATCTGCATACTGCGCACGCAAATATCCTGAATCTCCGATATGCCGTCCAGTCCGCCTGCGGAAAATGAACCTTCACATTCAAGAGGATAACGCGATTCGATGATCGAAAGACCTTTTATTACGAGAGGCTCATCCTGGGTTTTTACTATAATACAGCACCAACGCCCGCATCTGAACCATGACGAAGAGAATTCGGCGTTCTCGCGTCCGTCCGAAATGAACGTATCGCCGAAACCGTCAAACACTTTACCCTTCCATTCGCCCCTGTTATGCTTTAAATTGTCTTTGGGGTCCACAAGAGCCTCCGCCCACTTCCACTCGACAGACGCTCCTCGTCCGCCGGAAACGATCAGTTCCGGATAGCCAGCGCGGTATTCGCCGAGATCTATGATATTCGTCACCACCGTATCAGGCTTAAAAATTTTCGGAAGTGTAAGTTCTCCGTTCACGCATTTGCCGACAGATATGCGCCTTGACATCTGATCTTTCAATTGCGAAGGATACGCATGCCAAAGACGGGTTCGCGTTCCGCTGCGCGTCGGCACCCTGCGGACTGACGCTCTAACGGCAACGGACTTTTTCCACTCATCGGGAATAAGAGTGTAAATTCCTGAACCTACCGCCTTGTTTTGGACGCCGCAGCCCCATGAGCCGCCCCCGAAGCCGTTTTCCGTCACCCCGTTGACGATTCCGACATCCCAGTCGGCGAGACCGGTCGTCAGTTTATCGGCGTACAGCCCTGAAGCGGCAAGCGCAAATCCAAGGCGCAACGACAATTGCGCACGGGGAGCGCATCCGGATGAATGCTTCCATACGACCGCCTCCATAACGTGACGACCCGGAGTCAAAGTAAGCCTGTAACTTTGGAACATCCAGTTATCCGGCGTTCCTCTGTGCGGCCCGCGCGCCATAAAAACACCGTCGCACATAAGATAAAACCTCTCATCGGCCGAAACGTCGATCTCAAATGTCGGATTTGACTTGTCTACGGTGAATTCGCGTCTGAAGCGCACAACACGCAAGTCCGAAGGAACCGTTTCATTTTTTATATCGGGATGAGTTATCCACGCGGCGCTATCGAAAAGCGAGAGTCTTTTAATATTCGTTTCTCCGCGCGAAACACGCGCAGGTCGGATTATGCGATCACATGACAAGACACCCGCCATTGCAGGTGTCAACAAGGCAACAGCCGAAACAAAAAAAACAATAACTCTTCTCATTTCACTTGATCATTTCGAAATATCTGTCGATATAGAACTTCTTATGTTCCTCGTCGGTACCTTCGTGGGGGATCGCTTCAAAATACGCTTTCCAGTCAGCCTTGGCAGCGGCAGTCCAATAATAGAAGCCCTTAGTCGACTCGTCTAAAGCGAATTTCCTACGGGCATCCTCAAGCGACTTTGAAGATACCGCCGCCTTTAAATAGAATCTCTGGCGAGGCTTTATCATAAAGTCAAGAATATAGCGCGTACCAGACTTGCCGTTCGACTTCATCGTGCGCACTTTGACGGGCTTAAGAGTAAACTCCATTTTAACATAGACGTCGCGCTCTTTGCCGTCTGATCCCTTCACGCGGCTATGTCCCTCGAACTGTCCGTCTCTGAACTCTCCCTCGTGGGAAAGCACCTTCGCGTCAGGTCCGTCCTGAGTATCGAAATAAACGCTCATAATTCCGCCCTTCGTGTGCGTAAACAAGGCGTAGGCACAATTTGTGGACGAAGTAAAGCCGGCCCCCAACTGCCACTGCTCGAACTTCGTAAAATAATACCCCGGATTTTTTCCGCTTTCGGAATATTCGGCAGCCTTCTCCATCTTTTTCGTAAAGACGCCGTCGCCCGGAGCATCCTCATCGCGGAAAGGCAGAATGGTGAAATCCTGCACCCACTTCGCGTCCTTCCCGTCGCGGTGGCGGATTGAAAAGCCGCGCACAAACTCATCTAAAGCGTCATATCCGCTCTTTCCGTCGCGACGGAAATCATCGTCGGGACGCGCCACGGTATTGATACCGAAATGCTGATCGGAATCTCTGAGCATTCCCGCCGGCATGCGGTCGGGACGATCGACGGTTCCTTCCTGAAGATTGACGAACGAATAGTTGTTGCGCACAAAAGGCGTAAGCTCCAAAGCGCCAGTCAAATAATCGTAATCATCCCCGAAAAGTGAAGCGAAAAACCCCTTCTTCTCCGGCGTTGAATAATACTTGTATTCGCGATGATCGCCGTTGTAGAAAATGACGTTCATAGGAACCTTCGCTCCGAGAGCGTTCTTAGGGTCGATTCCGAGACGCTTAAGCGGAATGCGGAACTGATAAAGTCGACCGCCCGCGCCGGCGCCTCTACTCGATCTTGCGTTACAAATACTCCTATCGCATTCAAAGGAATCATCCGAAACGATGAATGTGCCGCAGTTGTTGCGGTTTGTGGCGTCAAAATGAACATCAACGTGAAAATCCTTAAAGAGGAATCTCACGCCGTCGTTGACGCCCCATACGTGGCCCGAATTATTGTAGCAGCCGTTGTAGGGAGTGACCTTGTTATATTCGTAATTGCCTGTAACGTAAAGCCATTCTCCGTAAAATCCGAACTTAGCTCCGCCGCCGGGAACGCCCGAAACAAGAATGCCGTTGATATCTCGATTGCAATTGACGCCTCGCCCTCCACGAAAACCTTTACCCGTCCACGCGCCGGTCGTTTCGTCTATCGGCGACATACTCATCTCGCAGGCTTGAGCCGAAAGTGCGGGAGCCTGAGGTTTTTTAGCGAATGAAAGGCGGTTGGTGACGATAGACCCGTCATCTTGAATATACTGCACTTCGTTATCCCAGATATCGCAATTGACGAGCTCGGGGGCGCTGTCGATAGGCATCGCCGTTCGAATCACATTATCCTTAAATACGCAATGCATTGAGCCTTGGAATGAAAAAAGCATTCCGTTGCGACCGATGAACGTATTGTTGGTAACCGTTATCCCGTAACAGTCGTGCATGTGAAACGGCCAATAGCTCTCTTCGAAAACATTGCCGGTATACGTAGAATACTGCCCTCCTTCATCATTGTAAAGTCCCGGCCAGTCTCCGTTGTCATGGCAGTAATTGCCTATAAAGAGGCATCTCGTCTGTCCGCCGTAAAGCCCGCCGCCGTCGCGCGAGACAAGCATCGTGTGGTGGATATGATTCGACGCGATAAGCGAATCGCACGACCACGCGCTCATTCCGATATGCCAGGTATGATGAATGTGGTTGCGGATAACTTTAACGTCGGAGTAAAAGTTGAGACCCGTCGAAAGATGATGCGTTTCGTTCTCTTCGAAAAGCGTATCGCCTCCGCCGTAGGTCCAAAAACCCGTTCCGTCGAGATGATGGGCATGATTGCGGCGGATTATCTGACCCTTGTTGTGATATGTCGCCCATGCGTTACCGGCGACATGCCTGAACTCGCAGTCCTCGACGACCGCCCCTGTACAGCCGCGCACGGCGGCGCCGGTCAGGGCATCCATCTTGTCGGCTTTCGCGCAGCCTTCGAAAACGAGACCGCGCAAAGCGATGTTGTGCGATTTTCCGAGCGAAAGAATCTGGTTTATCGCGCTCACCTCGCCTTTGATGTTTTCGGCCGTTTCACCTTCACGCGGCCAATAATAAATTTTATTGTCGCCGATTGAATACATCCAGCACCCGGGATGTGTCATGCCGACGCGGGAATTGTATATTTTGTAGCCCTGATTAAATCTGCCGATCGGCATGGGCGTTCTCTTCGCGAGATAAAAAACGCCATTCTCCCAATCGTTCGTCGCGATGAAAGTGGAGACGGAATCCCACTCCTGGGGAATATAAAGCTTTACGCTCGTCAAATCAAGATCCTTAAAGGAATCCGGACTGGGTAGCGTTCTGCGGTCATAACGTATGACGCGCCTGTTGTTTTTCGCTATTTCGTTATGGCTCGCGATATACGGAAGAGTCTTGCGCCCTATACCCTGGGGAAAGCAGGAGAATGTCGCGCGCTCGCCGTTTACGACGAACGAATACATCCAGCCGTCTTTCGCTTTGAATGGAAAATCAGCTACGAGAAAACGCCTATCCTTAGGGTCGACCGTCCAGCCTGAAACGCTCTTGGCGCCGGTGAACACGGCCTTACCCTTGTTTTCCGCCTTAATTTCAAGACCGGCGTCGCCTCCGAGAAGAGCTACACTCCTGTCAAAACGATAAAGCCCATCCTTTACGACAATCGTCTTATCCTCGTCGGAAAGAATGTTTCTCGTGACGTCAACGGCCTTCTGGAGCGTCGCTACGGGCTTTTCCTTGGATCCGTCGCCTGTAACATCATTGCCGTCCGGAGCCATCCAGACCGTCGCCGCCAAAACTCCCGCAAAAAAAGTGTTCATTTTCTTCGTCCTTTACTTTACATTTTACTTCGCCTTTTGCCCGTTCTTAGGCACGGGTTTATACGTAACAGTCGCCGTGCAATACATATCTACAATATCCCGATCTGAAAAAAGCCCCTTCTTTTCCGGATACTTTTTCTCAAGGGCTCTGCGCACAATACCCACCATCCGATATCCCTTTTTCTCCGAACCGACATCTATCACATCTCCGTCCGCGGTAGTGATCGTGTAGAGATATTTTACTTCCTTCATACTGACGCCGAGCACGCGGTCGATACCGCAGAGTCTGCCGAGATAATATCTGTCGGGATCGAGCATTATATTGTTTCCATGCGGAATAATATTGTTCTGTACCGATTCCTTAACCTTGCCTGCGGGATAGAACGCAACATAGCGCCCCTTGCCGCCTTCACCCGCCTTGACAGCGAGCATGGCACTTTCGTACCGCAATGCAGCGAAAGCATTTTCATCGAGAGTCTCGCTCTTAAGGCCGAACTTCATAAGCTCGCCCGAAACGAACTTCCCGTCCTTAAACCGGGCTTCAACGAATTTTACGCGGCTGTCGTATTTAAGCGGCATGGCGAAAATCCATTTATTGTCGCCTTTGGCACAGTCAAAACGCGCCTCGCCGTCAATCACGCGGTAATCGAGCGCCTTAGTGCTGCGGAACACTTCACCGTGAAGTTTGTTGAAAGTCGCCCGGGCCGCATCTTTCGCCGCGAACGGCGAAGCTGCTTTTGGAGCGCAGAAACCGTTCAGTGCTGATAGAGCACAAAGGACTATTAAAATTTTTTTCATTTGTCACCTTTTATCAGTCATTTCAAAAACCAGTTCACCACCGTTGAAAATGTCAGAATGTTTTACAATAAAACCGTTCATTTTTCTGCCGTTTAAGGTTATACTCTTAACATACTTGTTCTCGCGCGAAAGACTCTTCGCGATGACGGTAAATGTTTTGCCGTTTTCAAGATTAAGCGTAACCTTGGGCAGTTGCGGTGCGCCTATAACATATTCTCCTCCAACCGGATTGAGAGGATAAAAGCCAAGACAGGCGAAAACATACCACGAGCTGATCTGCCCGCAGTCGTCATTACCGCAGAGTCCGTCAGTTCCGTCAAAAAAGTAGCGCTCGCACAGCTCCCGCACGATTTCGGCTGCGCGGTCGGGCCTGCCGGCGTACTGCCAAAGATATGGAACGTGCTGATCGTGTTCGTTGCCTAAAGCGAACTGGCCGATCGTCCCCGAACATTCGCCGGTCTTCTGGTCGGCAGGCACTTCAGTATTATCGGTAAAGAGCTTTTCGAGACGTGCCGCAAATTTCTCTCTCCCGCCATGAAGCTCCACAAGACCCTCGGGATCCCACATCACGTGCCAGGAATACTGCATTGCGCCACCCTCGGTATAGTCGTTCCAGTCACCCTTGGCCGGCCACTGACGGTAGGGCTCGAACGGCGTACGCCACGACCCGTCCGCCTTGCGCCCGCGCATGAGCCCGCTGTCGGCATCGTAGAGGTTCCTGTAATTTTTAAGATGCTTTCTGTGATATGCGGCTTTTTGCGCATCTTGCGCAAGTTCGGCCACGCGCATCGCCGCGTAATCAACCATACCCCACTCCAACGTATCCGAAATGCTCGACCAGCGTTTGTCACAAGGCAGATATCCGATTTTGTCGTAATAAACATCCCACAGACTTTTTCCGTTGCCCATGCCGTTGTGGGCTCTGTTAGTTTTCTCAACGGCTTCAAGAACACGCTTCGGCGACGACTTCATAAGCCCCTTAATCAGCGCGTCGGCGACAATCGTAATGGAATGCGGCCCGATCATGCAGTAATTCTCTCCGCCGAACATCTGCCACTTAGGCATCTTGCCCATTTCGTCGCACCACTCAAGCATCGTTTCCGCCACGGCTCCGGCCATTTTCGGAGTAAGGATCGTATAAAGCGGATGAGCCGCACGATATGTATCCCACGTTGAAAGCGTCGTGTAAACGTCGGTAGATGTCGCGGTATGAATCCTGCTGACCGTTTTTCCGTAGCGGCCGAAATCCTGAAAGCGGCATCTGCCGTCCACATCGCTGAAGAGATTAGGCTGCACGTACGCATGATAGAGAGCCGTATAAAAAAGCCTCTTGGCGTTGTCGTCACCCTCAGCCTCCGCGCATGAAAGAAGCGCGTCCCAGGCGCGGACACAATCCTTCCTCCGGGCATCAAAATCAAAGCCCTCCGGATCTGAAGCGAGATTTTTACGCGCGCCGGCGAAATCGACCGATGAAATGGCGGCCTTGGCCACAATCGCCTCGCCCGGTTCGACATCGAAATCGAGCACGTATCGGCGACCCGCCTTAAAGTGATGGGGAACTTCACACCATGAAACGGGCTTTTTGGAAAACTCAATCCTGGTGAAAATTTCTCTCTCTCTGTTCCAACAGGTAACGCGGTTGTACGCTTCTATTGAAGCGTCATCACCGTTGATCTTAGACTGAGACCATACGACACGATGACGGGGATGATTCGGATCCTGCATCATCCACCATGCGAAGGATCCTGCCTGACAGTCGAAAAATATATGTACGCGCCCGCCTTTTTCAAAAGTATAGCGGTGGTAGGCGACGCGCTTTGAAGAAGTAATCTCCGCGCGGACTGAATGCTCAGGAAGCGACACGGCGTAATATCCTGCGCTCGCCGTCTCGCTCTTCTTATCCATTTTAGCGACAAACCGCTGAGTTTCGTTCGTCGGATACGCTCCGGTAAAAGGAAGCAGGAGAAAGTCCTGAAGATCGGTACATCCCGTCCCGGAAAGGTGGGTCTGGGTAAAGCCAAGAAGAACATCGGACCTCGGGTCGTACCCGTTACACATACTGCGGTAATCGAGCGCCTGGGAAAAATCGGCCGGATTATGATCGTGAGGCATTAAGACAAGCGATGTATCGGGGCCCGGCTGCACCATTCCCATCGGCCAGACGGGGCCCGGGAATGTATTACCGCCATTGCCCGTACCTATCATCGGGTTGACATATTTAGATAAGCTACCGCTCTGCCCGTTTTCAGATACCGCCCAGAGATCAAAAGCCATGCTAACGGCGGCTGCTACACAAGAAATAAAAACAAAACGCTTTCTCATCGTGTAATTCATATCGCGAAGAATATTATGTCCGATATCGTGCGAATCAAAGCTCTTTTATACGTATATTCTTGAACATGGCAACGCCGGGAACAAACTTTTTACCTTCCTTCGGACGACGCTGAAAATGAACCTGAAGTCCGATAAAGCCACTCTTGTCCAAATCGTCCGTCATATCCACAACGAGGTTGCCGTTGAGATATGTCATTATTCTCGTTCCGCGACAGACGACACGCATCTCGTTCCAGTCTTGGTTTTTGAACGATGCTTTAGCGGCATCAAGTCTGTCTTTAGGAGTAAGATCGGTATCGAGCCAAATTTTACCGTTAACATAACCGCGTCTTTCCTCGTCGTAAATGCGGCCCGTCGAGGCGCCGTTCGGAGTAATCTCGGCCTGATAGCCGTACACAAGGCGGCGCGGCGGGAAACGCGACGGCTTATCGGTCGAACGGAACTGGACGCCGGAATTGCCGCCGATGATTTTGAAATCGACCTTCAAATCAAAATCGGAATATTTCTTATCGGTAACGAGAAACGTGTTTATTCCGATGTCGCTCGGAACGCCCCTGCCGACGATGCAGCCGTCTTCGACGGCAAACTGATTTTCGCCGCCCTTAATAGACCAGCCGTTAAGAGTTTTACCGTCAAAAATCGGCGTGTAGCCATCGGCATCGGTCTTAATCTGTTCAGAAGCGAATGACGAAAAGGACATGCAAAGCGAAAGAATAGCGATACCGCCAAAGGGCGACAATGTTCTCATTATAAGTTTCCTTTCATTAGAATTATCTAAAATATTATACTCAATTCACTTATATTCAGTCATTTGTAATGATTGCAATACTAATTGTAATAATTGCAAGTCAGCAATTCTTATGATACAATCCTATCACAATGAAAAATATCGGCATTTTAATAGAACGTGAACGTGCATTCAGCCGTGATCTTTGTTCCGGAATAATTCACCATGCCCAGGAATGCAAAGACTGGTCGCTGACGATGCTTGACTTCGAGTCGAGCATAAATCCGTCTATAGCAGGAAAATTCGACGGATTCATCATCCGCGCGATCAACCAGAAGATCGTCGATACTTTTGCCGCGACAAAAAAGCCGGTAATTGATCTTTTTGAAAAAATGACCGCGTCGCCATTCGTGCGCGTCATGCAGAACCCGATGAAAATAGGACAGATGGCGGCCAGACATTTTCTCCAACGCCACTTCACCTCGTTCGGATTCTTCGGACATGAGGGAGCCGCCTATTCCGATATGCGGCGCGACGCCTTCCTGGAATGCCTTCGATTGCATCGCAAAAAATGCTTCGTCTACAAAACGCCGAAATCAGCGATGCTCAATTTCGAGTTGGATGTAATGCTGAAGGAGAAATACAACGTCAGCACCGAAAAACGCTCAATCATAAACTACATCAGAAAAATCCCGAAACCGATCGCAGTATTCTGTTCTCATGATCTCAGAGCCCACCAGCTTATCACGACCTGCCGCGAAATCGGAGTGAATGTTCCGTCTGAAATCGCGATTTTAGGCGTTGACGATGACGAAATGCTCTGCACTTTCTCATCTCCGAGCATTTCCAGCATCAACCCCAACGCATACGGAATCGGGCGCAAGGCCGCACAAACGCTTTCGGCTATGATGAACGGTGAAAAGGTCGAGCCGATAATCCGGGTAAACCCCGGCCAGATTGTCACCCGCGCTTCAACCGAAATCTTTACAATCAATCCTCCGTGGATGTCTGACGCGCTCGTCTTTATAACCAAGAACGTCCACAGAGGCATCTCAGCCTCTGATGTGTACCGTCATGTCAACCGCTCGCACACCATTGTCGATCAGGCCTTCCGTGAAGCTCTTGATTCGACAGTCTCGAAGGAAATCGCGGCGGCCCGCCTGAGAGAAGCCCATAGGCTCGTCGTATCCACGAATCTCCCGTTTTCAACTATCTTCAAACTCTCCGGATTCTCCTCAATACAGTACTTTACACGCTCCTTTACCGCAGCATACGGCAAAAGCCCGCAGAAGATGCGGGAAAAGATGAAGACGACAGAAATTCGCCGCTGACGGCTTATCACTGATAAAAGCTATTCGCAGAGAAACTTCAATTCAGCCTTTGAAGGTCTTCTGCCGTATTCGCTGATTTCGTAAACTTCAAGATTCTTCGGCAAGGGAGTTTTAGGATTCTTCTCCTTCCAGACTTCAGCGAAACGCTTTGCATCAGCGCGTTTACGGCCGAACGTGTACCTGTCGATGTATTCGTTGCGCTTTTTCAAGTCCGAACGGTCGCCAAGCTGAGCGACAGTTTTCTCGCGGCCGGAATCCCACGGAAGCCACTCGTAAATCTGCGATCCTTGAGCGTCGAGACCGTCACAAAGCCTTTCATTGTAATTATCGACATCAAACATCAAATCCGGGCGGATTGGGCGAGGATTCGAAAAAGCGTCTGTCATATAAAAAATCACGGGACGGTGACGCTGCGCAGGGACTTCCGGACACCAATGCGGAACGCCAAGAAGATAACAGGCGTCTGTAACGAGCTGACCTGTCGCACGATGATCGGCGTGATAGTCGCACGTTCTGTGGGTGATAATGTAGTCAGGCTGATATTCGCGAATTTTTCGCGCCACATTCTTGCGCGCATCATCGGTCGGGAAAAGACCGCAGTCCGGATAGCCGTAAATGTCGTAACCGTCGAGTTTCATGCGTCGCGCAGCTTCAAGAGTTTCCTTTCGGCGGACCTTCGCCGTCTCGTCGGGAGAATAGATATGATGCCCCATTCGTCCGTCCGTCATAGAGACGAACTTCACCTTAAAGCCCCTGTCGATAAGCCTGAGAGCCAAGCCACCGCAGAAAATGTCGGCATCATCCGGATGCGCTCCTATGACCATGACTCTCGCAGGCCCGGGGCGGCGCAGACTTCCGGAACCTGAAACTGGTGGAACGGCCTTTGAAATTTCGGCTGTTCCGCCTGTCACGCCGCAAGAGGCGTTTTCCGCCTTAGGTCCGGAGAACGTGCAGCCGGCAGCCGCAGCGACACAAGCCAAAAGGGAAAATATTTTCATCTTCATTTTTTCGTTCCTCTGATTTCAGTCTACAGGCGTATATTTAAGACGCGCTCCGATATAAAGATCAACCGCTTTACGCATGTTGATTTTCGTCG
Organism: Kiritimatiellia bacterium; assembly: GCA_045656225.1. Classification (GTDB taxonomy): domain Bacteria; phylum Verrucomicrobiota; class Kiritimatiellia; order RFP12; family UBA1067; genus UBA1067. Next base: position 17,048 of record JAZOQU010000003.1, read on the forward strand.
TATCCGATCCCGCATCGGCATGGATTTTGACAATCGCCTTGTGGAGCGCGGCCTCGTTGTACGAACTTTTTTTCGAAGCGTTGACGAATTTCCCGAGAGACCCCTTTACGCCGTCCTTAGACTCATAATCAACCGTGCAGGCGAGCGAATCGACCTTCACGCCGCGCTGCTTTATTACGGAGGGGAAAGCCCCCCAAAGATCGCTGATCGGATTAAGCCTGAAAATCCTGACTTCCTTCCAGCTTGCGGTGCGTTTAAGCCTGTTTTTGCGCGAACGGTGGATGACGACGGGCGAAGACGGCTCCGAGCCGATCTTCGAAGCCGCCATAACGAAATCGCGCTTCAGAAGATCGAAGTCGTCCGCGTCAAGTTTCGCGCTCTTGAGACCGAAAACGCAGAGATTTCCCGAAATGAACTTTCCGGATGAAAATTTCGCGTCGATAAATCTTACGCGGTCGTCGGTCGAAACCTGGAGCATAAAGCGCCATTGCCCCTCGCCTTTCGCCTTTTCGTAGTTAAGTTCCTCGGCGACGGTTTCCGCCGGCTTTGCCTTGCGCCCCTTGAAAACATCAAGATATGAAGCCTCGAACTTAGCACGGGCTTCTTTAACCGTCTCGGCAGGAGTATCCGCGAAAGCGGAAAACGCTATAACCGAGGCTAATGCTGCAATACAAATATTCTTCATTACTTAATCTCCTTAAGAGGTTCGGTCGGTATCACGAGATGCCCGGTACGGACATTCCCGCCATCGGTTCTAAATACATAACGGTAAGCGTCATGATCGGCATTGTACGTCTCGGCATTAAATACCGTCGATCTGCCGCGAGGTTCAGCCGCAAATCCGACAACCTCAATCGGGAGGCGCAGCTCCATGGTCGAACCGTTCCACCATCCGGAATCACGTACCTTGAAATCGCCCTCGGGCAAAACATAATCAGATCCCTCGACGACGCTCTTGCCGGTCCAGAAAAGAGTTACGGTCATCGTCTTTCCGAAATAAAGCCGTATCGCGTCGTGAACGCCCCAGACGTTTCCTGTATTCTTCATTCCGGGATAAGGCGTAAGCATAGGGTTCTTCAAAAAGATATAGAAGTACACGTACTTGTCGTCGTGCGAATAGCTCAACGTATTTCCCGGCTGGGTTCCGGGCTCCGGGTAACCGTCCGATCCTACATTGAACCATACCGATTTTCTCCAGTTGATCGGATATTCGCCTTTCGAGCGCTTGGCGTCGATCTGGGGCCCCTTCGGGTCGTGTTCGGCGGCACCGTTGACGGGAATGATGATATCGGGGCGAAGCTCGGCCTTCTTCCGCTCCAGCGTCAGACTTTTGCTGAAGACATACTCGTCCTTCTTCCCTTTTTTCCTGAGGTAAACTTCGTTTCGCGCCCATTCGGCGCAATTCGGAAGATATGGATCGGAGACGATCGGATCTTTCGTATATATCTTGTTGTCCACGAAACGGTTGCGCCACCCTCCCTGGAAAGACCAGCGCATCGCGCCGTCGTATTTGTAGACATTGTTCGATATGACAATACCGTACGACTGATGCATGTGCATCGGCCAGAAGAGACCTTCGATCCTGTTGCCCGTGAAAACGGTATGCTGAGATCCCTCGTCAGCATAGAGACCCGGCCACGAGCTGTAATTGTCGTACTTTACGAGATTGTCCTTTACGAGGGAGTAGTCGTACGCTCCGTAAAGAGCGCCTCCGTCGCGGCTGCGAAGCATGGCGTTTCTGAGTTCGTTGGAAGCGACGACGCTGAAGCGTCCCCAAAGCGTAAGAGCGCTCCGGCCAATTTCACTGACCTTGTTGCCGATACACTCGATGGCCGGAGTCTGCATATAGATACCGGAGTGCATATTCCTGAGAACATTGCCGCGAACTTTGCAGTGGCCTTCGCCGCCGTCGATGAAATTGATGCCGGTTGAAGAAACATCGTGGATGTAATTGTCGTCGATCACCGCGCGGTTGGGCTTGAGCATATAAATTCCGCCGCCGCCGGAATTGCGCACTTCGCAGTTCTTGACCGTGAAAAACGGGCAGTGCCTTACAGAAACGGCAGCCGCCATAGGCCCATTCGAATACGCTCCGCTTCCAGTCGGATTGAAACAGCCTTCCATGACGAGACCGTCGATCGTACAGTTATGGCTGTTTCTTAAATCGAAAATGGCGGGAAGACGCGAGATCGTGCTGAAAATTTCGTTCGGCTTCTCTCCCTCGCGCGGATAATATATGATTTTCGATTCGCGCTGATCGAACATCCAATCCCCGGGATCAAGCATTCCGAGACGCGAATTATAGATTTTGAATCCTGTATTGTACTTGCCTATGGCCATATTCGTCTTCGTCTTGAGAATAAAGCGCTGATTGGCGACGTCGTTCGTCGCAATGTAACTGCGCGTAGAGGCCCATTCCTGCGGAACGACGACCCAGTTGCTTTCAAGGTCGAGAGAGGCGATATCGAAGCCTTCAGGGAACGACTTCGGATCATACGGAAGACTCGTGAAGTTTTTTCCTTCTCCCAATTCAGCCGTACATACGATGTTGACGCCTTGCGGATAAACGGAAAGGCTCGCGGACTTGCCGTTCACCATGAAGTAATACTGGAGTTTTCCGGGAGATTTGAAGGGAAGATCGGCCGTTATAAAACGCGAATCCAGAGCATCGGTCCGCCATCCGGCAACCCTCATCGCACCTGAAAGGACGGCCTTTCCCTTATTTTCGGCCTTGAAGGTAAAATCGTGATTCCCGGCGGGAAGCGCAATCGTCTTTTCAAGTTCGTAATAACCGTCTAAGAAAACGATTTCGCGCTTCGCGTCGCTCTTTACGGCGCATGCGAGTTCAACGGCGCGATGAGGCGTTTTAACAGGTGAGGCCTTCGTGCCTGAATTCACGTCCGATCCGTCAGGCGAAACGTAAAACGCGATCGTCGGACGCTCCAAAGAGGCGTATGACGAAATCACCGCCGCCGTAGCGATTAACGCCGCCAACGCTTTTCTTTTAACATTCATTTTTTCTCCTTCTTATTTCACGACCGGAGCCATGCGGACGGTCCAGTTTTCTTCCTTTATCGGGAAAATGTATTTTTCGAGCGGCTTAGGTCCGCAGGAATTGCCGCCGAGGCCGAGCTGCCTCAAATCGAGATTGAGATAGATTTCAGGACGCTTGACGAGCGGAATTCGGCGACGCTCCTGTTCGGCGCGGTGACGCGAAAATTGGATATCCTCCATTTGGTAGTGAAGCGCCTGAACAAACATCGGATTATCCGAAGAGAACCTGACGCCTAAACCATCCTGATCCCGAAACTCCACCCACCTTACATCGCTCTTAAAACCGTTATCCTGAGGACGGACATAATCGACATACTGTTCGCTCACCGTCGATTCCCAAAGTCCGAAGAATGCTGACGTAAAGCGGTCAACATAATTTTCGTGAGGCCCACGCCCGTACCAGCGCATGTTTTCAAGACTTTTATCAAGGATCATCGACAATCCGAGGCGCGGCAGAGCAATCGGCATCGTACCGTGCGGAACAAGGCGGTTTTTCATCTCGACAGATCCGTCATCCATAAACGTCCACCGAGCTTCGTGCGTGAACCCTGCGGATTTGGAGCCGGTGATTTCAGTCGTGACGACTACCGTCCCGTTCTCGATCTTTATCGGTCTTGCGTGATACCTTAACTGCGTAAGACCGGAGGCGGGAAACGATCCGTAATACATCGGCGTCATATGCTGATGACCGCAAAGCCAGACGTCATTATCGACGAAAGCGCGCTGGCACGTGACGACGGGCCCGGGGAGAACTCCTTCGGCGGGAGCGCGCAGAACGGCCTTGCCGTTCATCGTAAGCTCCTTAATCGCTCCCGTCGCACGATCGAAAACGACGCGTGTACGAGGCGAAAATGCGACAACTTCGCGGTCAGTTTCACGAAGCTCGATTCCAACAGGACCGGCGACGGGATTTTTCTTTACATCCTTCGAGGGAATCGCTATCTGATTGCGGGCGACGATGCACCCCTTCTTCGCCCAGGGCGTGTCGTTCTTGAGCGCGAATGAGATATTGAGAAATCTCTCGCCCTCGCCTGCAAAATCTTCAGCCGCAAAAGGAAGTTTCGCGCTCGAAAGAGGCTTTACCGCAGGAACGTCGAACACGCCCTTCTTTACAGACTTGCCGTCGACGATAAGTTCCCAGTCGCCGGAGAATTCATCCGCAGACGTGAACGCGTAGCGGTTATAAAGAGTAAAGGATGAATCCACCGCGAGATAACGTTGAACATGCCCAGCTTCAATAAGTTTCGGCGTAACCTTCCGCTCGGCGGTAATAAGGCCGTTGCAGTTAAACGGCCCGTCGTTCGGCGATTCGTCGAAGTCGCCGCCGAAAGCGAGATAGCGCTCACGCTTTCCAGTAGAGGGATCGACGCGGTTCGTCTCCTTCCAGATCGCCTGATCGACCCAGTCCCAGATGCACCCACCCGTCAACGAGTCGTACTTATAGAACAGCTGCCAATATTCCTCGAAGTTACCGAGCGCATTACCCATCGCATGAGCATACTCACACATGAAAAACGGCTTATTCGGCGTCTGAGTACGGATAAAATCGGGAATATCCGACTTTTTGGCTAACACCGTCAAATTCGTCTCAAGCCCATCTCCGAGACGTCCGCGCTGATCAATCCAGGCAATCGAACGATACATGCGCGAATCAACGTCGCTCTCCTTGTTCATCCTCTCCCAATGAACGATGCGATAAGGATCAAGACGCTTCACGGCATCGCGTGCTGCCGTAAAACACGGTCCATGCCCCGTCTCATTGCCGAGAGACCAGAAAACGATCGAAGGATGATTGCGCATGAAAACGACATGGCGCTCATTACGCTCGACGATCGAATGCTCCCACTCCTTGAAAAGACCCAATCCCTGCTTCGAAAGATACATCGACTCATGCCCTTCGACATTCGCCTCGGCCATAACATAAAGACCATAACGATCGCAAAGATCATACCAGAGGCGATGATTCGGATAATGACTCGTGCGCACAGTGTCGAAATTGTGGCGCTTCATAAGTTCTATATCCTTTATCATTTCCTCAAGCGTCACGGCGCGTCCATGCACGGGACTGGCATCATGACGGTTTACGCCTCTGAATTTGATTTTACGCCCATTCACATAAATCGCGTTACCGATGATTTTCTGATCTTTAAACCCGATGCGGCGCATACGGATATCATCGCCCTTTTTTACAACGAGCGTATAAAGATACGGCTTCTCCGCGCTCCAAAGCTGAGGCCTGAATTGAAGTTTAAAGTGGGAGTCGGAGAGTTTCTTAAGATCAGCAACCTTCTTATTCTCCGCATCGTAAAGGGAAGCCGCGTCACCGTTCTCCAACTCCAACTCGAGACTCCAACTTTCATATCCGTCGACAGGAATTGTTTTAACGGTAAAATCCCAAATTCCGTCCTTAGGCATGGACCAAAGCGTAACGTCACGGAAAATCCCCGAATAACGCGTCATATCCTGATCTTCGAGATAGCTGCCGTCGCACCAGCGGTAAACCTCGACGGCGAGAGTGTTTTCGCCTTCCTTGACGAAATCCGTAACGTCAAATTCGCTCGGAAGTTTAGAATCTTCGGCGTAACCGACCTTTCTGCCATTTACCCAAACGTAGTAAGCGCTGTAAACGCCGTCGAAACGGAGAATGACGCGCCGATCTTTCCAGTTCTCAGGAACAGTAAACTTTCGGCGATACGAGGAAACGGGATTGTAGTCGTCCTTTCCGCTCTGACGGTCGCGGATACGCGGCCAATCGAGTTTATGGGGATAACGCCAGTTCACATAGCCGGGGCTACCGAAACCGTGAAGCTCGACGCATGCGGGAACGGGAATCGTAAACCAATCGCTGTCGTCGAAGTCTTCAGCCTCAAACCCCTTAACGCGCAGCTTCGGATCTCCCGCCCAGGAGATCTTCCATGTCCCGTTAAGCGACATGCGATACGGGCTATCGACATCGAGCTTATCCGTAAGAGCGTCCTTCTCGCTCGCAAGCGGCACTGAATATGTTCGCGCCGGGAGACGGTTCCGAGAATTAATTGCCGTATTCTCCCAATCGTTCGCGTCGGCATCAAGGAGCGCGTCGAGATAATGCTTCCAATCGAACGGGGTTAAATCGTGCTTTCCTTTTCTCGTATGATACTTTACCCTGTCTTCTCGCCCGTAAAGCTTCCAAATGCGCTTAGCGCTCTCCGCGGCCGCCTTCTCGCCCGCAGGACCCGCCCATAAATCTTCGGACGCAGACGCTACGCAGAGCTTTCGCGGCGCGACAAGAGCGAGCCACTCATCCTGATCGTGCTCGATTATGTCCTCGCGCCCCGGAAAGACTTTCGCCATTCTCCCGCAAAACCAGTATGTAACCTTGTAATGGAGAAACGATTTGTAATATTCGCTTTCCGGGAGCTTCATGCGGTTAAGTTTTGCACCTCCACAGCCCGAGTTATTTGAACAGACGAGCGAAAAACGCTTGTCGAGCACACCTGCAACCAAAGCGGCCTTTCCGCCTCTGGAGTGTCCGACAATTCCGATGCGCGACAAATCGAACTCCCTCTGATCTTCAATCCAGTCAACAAAAAGGCTCGCGCCCCACGCCCACGCCGAAAGCGTCCCCCAGCTCGTTTCGTTGCGGTCTTCCGGCCTTTCAAAGCATGAAACGGCGCCGCTCGCATGGGCAGTTTCAGGATTGTACGTTTCAGGGCTTATTTCGCTGAGCATAAAAGCCGCGGTCGCGCAACCTCGCGCAAGAATCTCTCTGACGGGCCAGAAATCGACTTCGGGAACCTTATCCTCAGGAAATTTCATCACCTGGGGACGATTGCAGAGAAGAATCATCAACGGAAGATTTTCTTTTCCCCGCGGATGAAAAACCGTCACATCGAAATGGTTCTTTCCATACTTGCCTTCATACTTCACGCGAATCTTGCGCTTGATGACTTCGCCTCCGTCGAGTTCAAGCCTTTCAATGCACTCATACGTAGCCTTAGCGTCGTTAACAGCCTTAGGTCTTACGCCGTATTCGTTTTCCAGAAACCATTTCAACGTCTCAGGGCGCTTTACCTTCTCCCACTCTTCTCTGCTTTTAGCACCCCATTCGCGCAAAGATGGAGCCGTAACACCTTCTGCCGCGCTGCAAAACTGAAGCGCAACAGAAATCCCAACTGACAATAATAATTTAATCTTCATCGTACTCATATATTACCATTAATTTTACAAAATATACTGTACAAATTCATTTGTAATGATTGCAACTTACATTGTAATATTTGCAAGACGCAACAAGCGTACACAGGGGAGGAGCCCCCCCCCTGCCCCCTTCAAGAATCGCCCTTGGGGGGACAGTCCCCTTCGCTATTCAACCCCGGCATAGCGTATACCCGATCATCGTGGCGATAAGTACGCGCCACTGCATTCGTGAGAATCTGCGGGAATCGGAATTTTCTTTCTTTGAAACCTGAGTCATACGATTATTTGTTCTCTTTCAGTTTTTTAATGACCGAAAACATAACGCTCGGATAGTCTGTTGAAAAACCGTCACATCCAAGGTCCCAAAGTTTAAAATAAACTTCTTCTGTTTCGCCGCCCTCAAACGGAATAGAATAAACCGGGATGTTGTATGAATGGAATTCTTCTATCATCTTTTTAAGAAACGAAGATCGGGGAACAAATTTTTCAGCCGCGTTCGGATTGTAATACGAGTGGAGCGAAACGGCAGAAACTCCCTTAAAGCCATTCTCTCGCATCTGCTTCATTTTCGATTCGTAATGCGCTTCAAATCGAACGATATCTTCTGCAGAATGTTCTGGGGTGGGTTTGGGCCATGTGCCGATCCAGATAAGGGTTTTGCCGCCAGGAACGGCTTTCATCCAATCGAGAGCCTTGTTGTAATCGCGCCCCGTGTAATACACCTGATCGACGACACCGGCCTCTTTGGCTTTTTGGGCTATGTACTGAGGGCCTGCGCCTTTTTCATCAACAAAACAAAGATAAGTGGGCTTGCCCTTCATCGCCGCGAACGTCTCTTCGATGGTAGGTATGCGATGATGGCTGAAGTCCAATTTTAAGTTAGGGTCTAAATCTTTAAGGTAAGAACCTACATCAATATCTTTTAATTGCGCATATGTCACTTCGTTCGAAACGACTTTTAGAGCCATCTCTTCGCTTATACCTCTAGCGGTACGCTTAAGAGTTCTGTCATGAAGCATGATGCCGACACCGTCTTTTGTTTTTCTGCAGTCGCATTCAAGAGCAGAACCATTCTGCCAGCACCATTTGAAAGTTTCAAGCGTATTGTCAGGCCGCTCAAACATGCCGCCTCCGCGATGCACATGGCTTAAATGGATGTATTTCACACCATCGAGTTGAAGTTGCTTTTTCTCTGTAGCATTAAGCGCTATTGAGAAAAAACAAAACAAGCAAAGCATTAAAAACTTCATTGTTTTTTCCTTTATTTTCTATAATACTCTAATGTGGTAAAATCAGTCTGTATGATTCAATTCCAGCGGAAACCATGTTCTATAATAATCATCCCGTTTCCATGAATTTCCGGCAGAAGCGAAATCGCAAAAGAAGACTGTTTCAGGTAATGCGCCTTCCGGATTCTCCGAATGAGTCCCCGTAGATAAGATAGCCGAAAACATCATCCAAACACCGTCGCTTGGAACACGAACAGGGATAAAGCCCTCAACCTTTGAGCCTTGCTTAACAGAGGGCAGCCTCAAAGGAGAATAAAGATCGCCCGCATTAAAGCGGCTGTCACGAGCCAGCAATATCGGCCCTCGAGTGAAGGCTATATGATGCTCTAAACAATGCGCGACTACATCCATTGAAAAAGTGATTTCTACAACATCACCCATCTTCCAGCATCTATCAATCACAAAATACTTTCCTGCTCCGTCACACGGAAGAACTTTCCCATTTACCGTTACAGCTGTCCTTACACTCCAGGCGGGGACGCGGAGTTTCAAATTAAAATCTCCGCTTGAGCGGCTGACAATGCGTACTCTATTCTCACGCGGGTACAAACTGTACATATCAAACGCAACATCCCTGCCATCCTTGGTCTTACCCTTAACCAACGCTGAAGAATAAAAATTAAAAACTGCATTGTCTCCTTCAACATAAAACATTTTTTTGAGAAAACATAAGAAACCACGGGGTCCGTTAGCCGTGCAACAATCCGTATGCATACGGCAATGATGCATCCCGTGCCACCGTGTGCCGGAAAGAGGCGTATAAGCCTCAAATTCTCCTCCGTCTTGCCTCATCGCTCCCAAATATGCGTTGTAAAACGTCTTTTCAATTTCATCTGCCCACTTTGGATCGCCCGTTACTTCCAAGAGTTTCTCGCAAAACCGCATCCATGTCGTAGTAACACAAGTTTCTTGAAGTCTTGCATATGGAAGATGCTGTTTCTTCGCTCCATGAAACCACGCCTCTGATGACGCGCAACCGCCCGCAAGATTAACCTCTTCACGCACGATATCTTCTGCCGACATAACGGCTGAGTTTATGTATTTTGAAGCATCAATACCTTTTGTCTGCGCCACGGCCGAATATTCTAAAAGACCTTGATAGCAACTCATCATTTCATACGCTTTACTTCTACCATATTTGCATACATACGACCATTTGCCTTTCTTGTTATACTTCCTGCCATAATTGTCACGATCCGCGACAGAAACACCCTTTAATGCAAGATCGACAAGTCTGGGTCCCGTCTCTGGCTCCTCCATCCCTTTTACTATGTAAGTCGCAAATTCAAAATACCCATCCTTTTTGGTTCTATTGTATAGCCACATGACCGGCTCAAGAATTGAGGAACTTGCATAACCCGACCAATTTCCTGTCTGCCAAAGCTCTCTTTTTCTCTGACCGCGAGGCCCTATTTGGGTTATTATGTAATTGCATAGATTCTCACATGCAGCAAGCGCTTTCGCAGCTTTATCAGGACAATTGCGCTCAACCATATAATCGTAATAATGCAAAAGACCCATCATCGTATATTTGCAACCCCAGACGTCCCATCCTTCTCCACAACGGAGATTTTCAGGATAATTGCCGATATACCCGCATTCCTCTTGAGATGAGAGAATAAGATCAATGCCATATTCTATTTTTGTCTGCAGTAATTCCGCCGAAGGAGAACGCAAATCACCATACGACATATATTTCAAATACGGCACGGCAGAATGCATCCATTTTCCCCAAAATTCCGTCTGCCACCAATACCGGGTCTCAGACTTCGAAGAAAACAACGAGGTAATATAATCAACATCGCGTTTTACCACATGGTTATTAATCATCAAATCAAGCCTATCGCCTAAATACCCTTTTAGACGGACGTCACCTACCGATTCGACCGCGCCTCCGCCAAAACCCACATTGGCAATCAAAGCAACGACAAGAAAAAATACAACACTTTTCATTTTCATAAAATATTTTTAATCCTTCGTTTTATTCATCTACTTGTATTATAAAATTCAGATATTGCAGCTCCCGCCCCTCTTTTTTTCTCCATGCGCCTATTATATAAAAATTTCATCCGCCCGGTGCCAACGATACCAAAAGCCTGGCGTGCCCATTTCATCTGGGTTTTCGCACAATGCGATAATGGCGCAGCTTGGGCCTGGCAAGCGCATAGACCTTTTCCTGCTCGGCAAGAAGTTCGGCGCGGACTTCCCGATAGCGAGGCCAGTACTCTACATATCCGGGGACGAACTTGGCAAAATACCCATTCTCGCCTTTTTCCTCAATCCATTTCGCAAACGCCGCAACATCGTCAACGTCGGTGCGCCCGGAATATGCCCATCGCGCACTGTGGTGGTTGCGGAGAACCCTCTCCGTCTCGCGGTTCCGCTCGTTCGCGTCGAACACGGAGCGGGATTGCGCGAATTGCGGCATGGCGTCCGACAATGAGAGGTTGACGCTGCCCGCAAGTTCGTCCGCCGCCCATTCGCCAACGACGCACCCGTCCACCGACAGCTCATATCGTCCAGGTGCGAGCCCTGCGACAGAGAGCATTTCCCTGTTAAGCGATTCCGCAAAGGCAAACTCCCCGACGACAGGCGTCGCCGCAGCGTCTACTGGACAGGGAAGAGCCTTTTCGAGAACGGAAAACGCAATGCCGCCGTCAATTGCCGCGACGTCGGAAACCTCCGCATTCGTGTTGCGCGAAACCGAAAGCGCCTTGGCGTCTATGGCAACATCGCTGACAACGGGATCGACCCCCTGCGCCCTGAGGAACGTCCAGGCCATTATGGAATGTCCAAGCCCATCTGGATGCACCCTGTCCCACCTCGTCAGCATGAAATGCGGCTCGTTCGCCCGACGCTTCATGAGATAGTTCTGCAAGGGAGTGTACAGGTCTATTCCAAGCGCACCGTCCCGCGCCGCCTTCTCAAGGACATGTCCCGCCATCATCGAAAGCGCGACAGAGCAGCCGCGTTGATTGACAGTCGCCCAGCCTGTCGCGCTCGGCGGCATGTTCGTTGGAATCGCAGTGTCATCGTAGATAGTGGGGGTCAAGTAGATGAACTTTGCCTGCGGGGCGGCTTCTGCGACCTTGCGGACGACAGCATCGAGGTTTCGACAGTAGTTATCGTAGGCTGCCGCCCTTCTCCGCAGAAGACTAGACGCCGACTTGTCGCTGTACGCGCCTCTGTCAACGTCGTTCATGCCGAAATGGAACACCACCCACGTGGGATCATACTCCGCGACATCCTCGGGGATGCGCTTCATCGCCCCCGCCGCCGAGTCGCCGCCGATGCCCGAGTTCACGAAGCGAATCTTCCGCTCCGGGTAGCGTGTGCGGTAGAAGTCGGCGATGTACTTGTAGTACATCCCGCCGTGCGTTATTGAGTCGCCGAAGAACACCACGGTGTCGCCGTCGCGAAACGGCTCCGCACCGGACTTTCCTGCGAGCATGGAAAGAACGAGAAGCGCGGCGGTGCGTAGCAACTGTCGAGATTCTTGAATCATACCTCAGCCCTTCCTCCTTGCTAGTAATGTCGACACAAACGTACACCGCTTGCCGTCATTATAGTGAACAACTTAATCTGATCTTTCATACTCCGCAACCTTTCTACCAATTATGGCTGTTTCACACCAAAAAGAATCACACCCGGCAAGTTACACCCTTTTGAAGGTCCTTCATAATAGCGCGTCTCTTTGTATTGAGCGTTATAAAAAACCGCCTCAAAGTTTATCGTCTTGCCGACAAGCGCATCAACAGTCATGCCTTCCAAACCGAAACGCTTAAGCGGAAGAGCAAGAAATACCGTGTAGCCCTTCGCACCACAGCCTCCGTGATTTTTAACGGAAGAATTGGTTGCGTCGAACTTAAGAGAAGGATCGGACGAAAGAACCGTTCCGTCAATAAATACCGTTATCTCCAAATCCTTGAAGAAAAATTTAAGCCCATCCCATTCGCCCCAGTTGCCGCTACCGATAGTTGTGCAGCCAGGATACTTAACGAATTGGTTATATTTATAACTTGCCTTTATATAAAGATTTTCAGCATCATAACCCACAGAAAACCAGCTTCCTGGAACTCCCGGCGCATGACGACCGCTTGCATCGCGATCAATGCTTCTTGACGATTTCCAAGGAGTGACGAACATAGCGGGCATAAACTTTCCATCCTTTGAAAATACCTCGCCCTTGGTCGGGAACGCCGTCATAGGCTCTTTAAGCGGCTTTACTTCTTTTTTAAGCGTCACCAGCTTACGCTTGCCCCAGCCTTTCGTCGAAGAGCCCAACCCAACATAATTCTCCCATACCCTGCAATGATCAACGTATTTATCCCCGGTAATTTCATTCTCAGTGCGGATAAAGTTATCACGGAAAACGGCGTTTGCCGAGCCCTGGAAAGAAAAGCGCATTGGCTTATCGCACTCCATCGTATTATTCGTTATAACAATATCGCGCGTCTGATGCATGTGGAAAGGCCACCAGCAATTGACGAACTTGTTGCCGCGATATATCGTCTCTTTTCCGCCCTCATCGTTGTACAGTCCCGGCCAATCGCCACAATCATGGCAGTAATTGCCCTCGAAAAGAGAATTATTCATCGCGCCGTAGATGGCGCCCCCGTCACGGCTCGAAAGCATTGTATGGTTAAACTCATTAGAGATAACCTGCCCGCCCGTCGTCCAAAGCGTGGCGGCGCTACGCCCGGTATGGTGAATATGACAATCCCTGAGCGTGACATTCGGCAACTGCAGATACGCGCCCGATGAGCCTACATTGTAAATCTCGCAATTATAAACGCCGCCGCCATTGCCACCGTCAGCGTAATGAACACCATGACCGCCGATGCCGAAAATCTTGCAATTGCGGACTTCAGTATTTTGCGGCTTCGCAATTAAAACGCCAGAGCCGGAAGTATTGCGGATCTCGCAATTCTCAACGATAAGGCCATCGGTGCGCGTACCTCCAATTATGGCCGCAGGCCCCTTCTTACCGTGTACGCCACAACCCGGAACTACAGAGCAGCCCTCCAAGACAAGACCTGAAATGCGGAGATTCTTAACTTTTGAAACTGTGATAATGCGGACGGCTCTTGAAATGGAAGCGTTAAGATTTTCAACAGTTTCGCCTTCTCTCGGCCAATAACGGATCTTCGCCGTAGAGCCCTCGTACATCCAAGTTCCAGGCTCGGTCATTCCTTGAATCGAATTGGAAACACGATAGCCCTGATTGAAACGCCCGAGCGGCATATTCGTGCGGCCCTTTAAATAGAAGACTCCATTCTGCCAATCGTTCGTCGCGATATAAGGGCGATTCTTCGCCCACTCCTGCGGAATAATAAGACGGGCGGAAGCCAAATCTAAATCCTTGAACATATCAGGTGACAAGAGAGCTTTCTTGTTATATCGAAGAACATTGCGATTATCAAGAGGGATGTCAGCGGCTGTTGCAAAATAAGGAAGAGCCTTCTTATCTTGCGCTGGGTAAAGCGCCATCTTAGCGCCAGAGCCATTTATAACGAGAGTGTATGATGCGTTTGCATCTATTTCAAAAGGAAACTCCGCTACAAGAAATCTACTGTCATTAGGATCTTTTTTCCACGCCTTTATTTCTACTGCTCCAGAAAGAATCGCCTTTCCTTGGTTCGCGGCACGAATGCATGAAAGAGGCGTTTTCGCATCTATCGCAACAGGATTGATAAATCGGTATGTGCCATCAGCGAAAACTATCTCATTTGATTTATTTCCATTTTTTTTCGCCTCTTCGACAGCCCTTGCAAGCGTCGCATACGGCTTTGCGACAGAGCCATTACCATTTTCATCATCACCCTTTGGCGAAACATTAATTACTGCGCCAAAAAGCGAATAATTTGCTAATGATGCTATAGCTAAAAGCAAGCTAAAATTCTTTTTCATTGTTTTTCCTTTCAAAGTTATTTATCAATCGCAAGATCATTGAATGTACACCCATCATACCTAAGGCCCCTTACGGCCATAAATCTTTCAGGCGTAGGCCTCGTCCACCATGCAGCGCCCTTCTTCTGCCACTTCTCAGGGAAAGCTTCATCAGAAACGCGAGTAAAAGAACAGCCTCTAAACACCACATCTTCAATCGGGCAGGTAGAATTAGATATGAACGAAGGAAATTTCAGCGCTTTACACCTCACATCGGTAAAAGACACGTTTTTGACGATTGCGCTCGGGACTTTCTTTTTGCAAGAAAACGAAAGCGAAATCGGCGAGCTGTAAATGCGATCCATAGTAATTGCGCCAAATGAAATATTCTCAAAGCGAGGCTCTGCCGTTCCGACATCAGTCATTCCCTGCTCAAAGCGAGGGACGACAAAATTAATTCCTGAGGCAGAATCTGAAATTGCGATATTTGAAAAAACACAATCTCTGATTACGCCATCACCAATCCAACCGAAACTGATTGCCCCTGCATGACTCTGAAGCGAGCAGTTTGATACGATCACACGCTCACAGGCAGGAGTGCCGCCTTTTGCAAGAGCCCTGCCGTTGGCGCGGATTTTTATCGCATCATCTCCCGCGACGACGCGGCAGTTTGAGATTATGACATCACGCGAGCAATTGATATGAAAGCCGTCGTTATTGGGCTTTTCAGGATCAGCAAGAACTTTGACTTTGTCAAAAAAGACGCGATCGCAATCTGTAGCCCAGAAGCCCCAACCTGCCGCTGGATTTACGAGACTTATATCGCTAACTGAAACATCGGAGCAACCTGCAAAAAGAACCATGCGCGGCGGCGGGCAGCCTTTCTTGCGGCGGTACTTCCAGTTCACCCAATTATCCCCGAGCCCTCCAGGAACTTCCTTGCCCAACTGCTCTCCAGTCGAAGTATAACCATACTCGCGCGTACGGGCAAGCTCAACAAACTCATGGCCGTTGCAATCAATCTTCCCCGCGCCTTTTATACCGATATTACGGCATTGATCGGCAACGATTAAAGCCGTGCCACGGCCGCGCGGACAAAGCTCTTTAACGAGATGTTTAAGAGGTGTGTTTGTTGGATAATCGGCATCATTCGGAGAGCCGAGAAGCGTTGCCGAGGCGGAGATTTCAAGCGTGACAGAATCTTTTAGGAATATCATTCCCGTCAAATAACGCCCGCTTTCAAATTTAACGACGCCGCCACCTGTGCGCGAACATTCATCAATCGCCTTCTGAATAGATAACGTATTTTTCGTTTTTCCGTCGCCGACAGCACCAAAATCGCGGACATCAAAATCATTTGCCGAAGCAGTCGAGAAAGCGGCAAAGGAAAAAAGGAAAGAAAAATACGCTGTCTTCTTCATTTTCACACCTCTACATTTCTATTGCATGTCACTTGTTTTGCATGGCATCAAGATAACGCATCCAGTCAAACGATGTCAGCACCCTTTTTTAAAAGAAAAGCGTAACCGCCTGCCAGCCGGGAATATTCGCGACGGTTACGATAAACTCGTCGCTATTCGCCCCCTTCTCGCACTTAAGCGCCTGGGGCACCGGCATTTTCGCCGTCTGCATTTGGACAGAAGTTGAAACAGGCCTGCGAACGCGAACTTTAAGCTCGTCAGTCTCTCCGATGGAAAGATTAAGTATCGTAACGCTGTCAAGCCGCCCGTCATCTCTCACGCGCGGCAGAACCCTAAGAGCTCTACACTTGTCAATGCGCACAGGGAAAAGACCTTCACTTGCCGCGTCTAACGCATCAAGAAGCTTCTCTCGGTCAGAAGTTACAGGAAACTTTTCTATAGAACTTACATCAACAACAGCTAAATCTTTTAGTCTATCCTTGTCAGCAGAAGTCATCTCACGATGTGATTTCTCAGTCAAATACACAACCTTAGTCCCGCTCTCTGCAACCGTGACAGGAATTCCGGCACACGCGAGATCAAAGTCTTTCTTGTCGCGAAGATCAAACTCAGGATTCTCAGACGCCGCAGAGCCGACAAATCTAGCAACACCGCCTAAACGAGTGCGGCGAACAGACGCGGCGAGGCGCTCAAAATAGGGGCGCGCTTCAGAAAGCGTTTTTACAAACCAATCGTAATCTTCTATCGGCTCTGGAGCTGCATGAGCATACCAATATAGCGAAAGCGAATCACAACCCGAAGCGAGCGCGAGCGCACACTCTGTCATAATCGCGCCTGGCGACTTATGAAGAACATGACGAGGATACGTTTCCTGTTCATAACAAACAGATGCGACAAGACCGCCCCAATCGCGGCAACGCTCTGCTTCACGCGCAACACTTAGCGCCTTAGCAATCATTTCGCGAGGCTTTTCCTCCACATAAAATGACGCTCCTGGTCTAATACCGACAGGCTTTTTATCCTTGCCGGAAAGAGCCTCCAAAAGTTTCTTTGTATTATAGCCAGTATAAATCGTATCAGACCACACAGCCTGATAAGCCAGGCGACACGAGCTATTTAACTCATCTGCCGCTTCGCGTGTTTTCGCCGCATATATTGCCAACGACTCTGCATTAAAGTCAATCCATTGAGAGCGAACCTTTTCTCGCACCTTGCTTGAAAAAAGCTTTTTCACGAGACTTTTGCGAGTTAAGTTAGCGCCAATCTTTTTATTAAACGCTACGATACAACGATCACAGAAACACCCGTCCAACTTTGGCACTCCAATACGCATATCATCGTCAAGCCAGTATGAATGAGGAACACAACCTTCAAGAACAGCCTTAACAAAATCTTTTTGATACGAAAGAACTTCTTCCGACCGAGGACAAAGCAAAGTTAACAACTCTCCTGTTTTGCTGACTTGATATGCATCCTTCGAAAAGCGCATATCTCCTGGGAGCTCCTTAGATCCTCTATGGCCTAAAGTTACGCCTTGCTGATAGGAGAAGCGAATGCCTGCTTTTTCGCATAGAGGACGAAAAGATGCATTTATTTTTTCCGCCTCTTTTTTCGCCCCCTCTGGGGTTCCTCGCCCTGTGGAGCAAAACCAAAATTCATCACACGATTTAGAATAACGAAAATGACTTTCCATAAGTTTTGCAAAAACAGTTGGATCTTCATTTATACCACACGTATGACGTATTACAATAAAAGGCCAATCTTTATTAGTTGCGCAATCGGCACCGGAATGAATCGCAATAGCAAGAATTAAAAATATCAAGAATTTCATAAATCACTTTCCCTGTTATGCGCAACTAATTACTCACCGTACATCAAAACCTAAAATTTTATCGTACAATGATAGAAAACCCGCTCGTAAAATATTCATAGCATCCGATATCAAGCTTGCCGCAAAAACGTGATGTGCCGCTTAAATCGGTCGAGGAAGTGGCATATTGAAGATATTCCGTCCGAGAAATACCAGCATTGATAAGCGGCGAAACCGGATCTTTCTTGCGTGGGCGATAGTCGCCAGCAGAAAAGTTTTCAAACGCATCCTTGGTAATTTCTATACAAGTTGCATTTGGTGCTATTGACGCATAAGTCTTCGAGCCAATCTTTTCACTCCACAAACCCGATGCGCAGTTTATAAAAGAATTATTTAACCGTTTTGTTGTATTCTCAGGATAATTAGATTGCCCAATTCCCCAATCCTTATGACAGTTTGATGGATATGAAGAAATACCATCATTGCCGATCATCACACAATTTATAATCTTAGTATCAGTAAAACTATCATTATTGAAAAGAGTAATGCCTCCAATTCCAGAACTACTGCTCCCATTTACTATAGTTGAATTAATAACATGACATGAACCCGTTATGCCTATATTTCCTGTTTTTCGCGGAGCTGTAGTTGTTGAATTCCTCACGCCTTGCGCGTAACCATTAGCTATAAGACAATTTTCCAAAACAGGAAGACTCCCGCTAACTGCTCCATAAACATAAATATTACCCATCGCCCACAAAGCATACTTGTCGCCTGTCTTCTGCAATAATGCACGACCATCCAATATCTTTGAGCGACTGATCCTACCTCCTGTCATATATACATTACCGCCTAATTGATTATTTGTAACCTCCACACTAGAGCCGAGTTTTCCTCCTCTAATTACACAATCTTCAATAAGCCCATTAGCTAAATTAATATGGCCTCCCATTGTAACGCCAACAAGACTTTCCGCTGAGGTTCTATCAATTGTTATTCCCTTAATAGCTGCAGAATTGTGATTTAAATAAAATGAGCGATGTTTAGTTGAATTATTAAGAATTACAACCTGCGAAGGATCTCCAGTATTGCCGATAACCGAAATGGCATTTGTAAGATTAAGTGATGACTCACTCGCGGTAATATCGTATGTTCCGTCAGCAACATTGATTGTAACCGATTCAATTCCAGCAGCGATTGCCTCATCTGCTTTAGATTGTGCAAAAGGCAATGTCGCAAATGGAGAATTTGAACTACCCTCATTCTGATCACTACCACTGGTAGAAACATAATACGTCTTTACTTGAGAAAATGTTGTCATTGATAAAACCGCCACTAGCAAGGAGCAATAAAACTTTAAAGTATTACCCCCCCCCCTGCAAATATTAGCAACTAATTTATTTTTCATCTTTCTCTCCTCCATTGATTATAGTATTAGTTTATCTTAGTTCAAATTATAACAAAAAACTACAATGCAATCAACTACCACACATAAAATCTAAAGCAACAAAAATCAAAAAAATCAAGAACTGTGCAGATAAAAAAAACTCGTGGGGAGTCCCCCTCGCCATTAAAGCAATTTCACAACAAAACAGTCGGAGAGACGATTATAGAAATCAGACTTAATGAAGTGAGAAAAAAAACTTCTGACAACTTCCCTACCAATCAAACATATCGCCAAAATATACGGATTTAACAATCTTCAATACCTAAAAATCCTTTTTAAAAAACACTTTAACGAAGAATTGTCCAGACCGACGGCAATAACATGTCAAAAGCCTATTCTATAAAACCCGCAACTTGCGCAGCTGATTACACGAAAGCATCAGGGACATGGGAAAAGACTGCCGTATGCAACAGCAAAAGCAAACAGTGAGAATAAAAAGACAATTCCTCTCATTGTTCTTCTTTCGTTACTGTTTGATTCCCATCGGTATCTCGTTGAGCTTTCCATCCGAATTTTCGTACAACAAAATCCCCGTTT
>JAZOQU010000004.1:0-6761 GCA_045656225.1 Kiritimatiellia bacterium
AAGCCGTCTGCACCCGAAGTCGGGCATTTGTCCGCCTAAGGTGTGGGTGGTGATTGGGATGAAGTCGTAACAAGGTAACCGTTGGGGAACCAGCGGTTGGATCACCTCCTTTCTAAGGAGACATCCTCCTACGCGGTCATACGACCGGCTACGGAGGAGATGGTGAAAGCCTCGCGCAGACATTCTGTTTTCTCGAGTATCGACAAGTAAAAGCTGAAAAAGCGCGACTCTTAACTGAGACGCGCTTTTTTTGTTGCAGAAATTTCATTAAGATACTGCTGTGGATTATAGGACTTCACTTGCGGAATCGGATTAATCGGATTTGAGCAGAGTTCCTTTTTTTGCTATAATTTGGAGTATGAAAAATTATTTAGCAATTGATATCGGGGCGAGTTCCGGCCGCCATATTCTCGGAACGGTTAAAGACGGCAAAATTTGTCTTGAGGAAATCTACAGATTCGATAACGGCCAGATTCGCAAAAACGGACACGACTGCTGGGATGTGGAAAAGCTGGTCGCTTCCGTCAAGGCGGGTATCGACGAGGCGATTTCGAAATATAAGATTGATTCCATCGGCATTGATACGTGGGGCGTTGACTTTGTGCTTCTTGACGAGAAGGGTGAAATGTGTTCAGACGCCGTCGCATACAGAGACGAGCGGACCAAAAACGCAGATATCGAGATTGAAGCGCAGGTAATGCCTTTTAAGGAACTTTATAAGCGCACCGGCATTCAGAAGGCGAGTTACAATTCTATTTATCAGCTCTGGGCTCTAAAGAAGGAGTCTCCCGATCAGCTGGAGAAGGCGGCTCATTTTCTTATGATGCCCGAATATCTGAATTACCGTCTTACCGGGAACATCGTTCATGAATATACGGATTCTTCCACCACAGCGCTTCTTGATGCGAAGAAAAAGGATTGGGATTTTGAACTTATAGAAAAACTGGGCCTTCCGAGACGGATTTTCGGCAAACTTGAAATGCCCGGCGCAACGGTCGGTGAATACAAGGGTGTGAAGGTCGTGCTTCCTGCGATGCATGATACGGCGAGCGCTTATCTCGCCGTGCCCGCCCGTGACGATAAGGCTGTCTATCTTTCAAGCGGAACGTGGTCGCTCCTGGGTGTTGAAAATACATCTCCGATTACGACCGAAGAAAGTTGTGAAGCGAACTTCACCAATGAAGGCGGCGCGTGGGGACGTTACAGATATCTTAAGAATATCATGGGGCTCTGGATGATCCAGTCGATCCGTCGTGAGCTCAATCAGGTTGAATATGTCGAGGGTAAGGGTGACGAGGCCACAAAGGCCGCTCTTTCGAACCTGAAGGATTATGATTACAGCAGAAAATATTCATTTGCAGAACTTGAAATGATGGCTCGCGGAGCTTCCGGATATAATATAACCATCAATGTCAACGAGCAGCGTTTCATGAATCCCAAGTCAATGATCGGCGAGGTGCTTGCAGCCGCATCGGAAGAGGGTGCTTCTCCTGCGACAATCGGCGAGTTGATGCAATGTGTCTATAACTCTCTGGCCGAATGCTACGCCTCGGCCATTTCGACCTTATCATATATCACAGGTAAGACCTATACCTCGATTAATATTGTCGGCGGAGGCAGTAAGGATAAGTATTTGAACGCTCTTACCGCTGATGCGACAGGGCTTGAGGTTTTTGCCGGGCCTACTGAAGGTACGGCGATCGGCAATTTAATCGTTCAGATGATCGCAGGCGGAGAGTTTTTTGATTTAGCAGAAGCGAGAAAGGCGATTTTACATTAAAAATTGAAAATCACCATTGACTTTTGTGCCGTTGCTTTGATATACTATAAAACCAATCACATGGCCAGGTTAGCACAGTTGGTAGTGCGGCTCATTCGTAATGAGCAGGTCGGGGGTTCGAGTCCCTTACCTGGCTCCAGTAGAGATGGCGGGAGTAGATCAATTGGTTAGATCATCAGATTGTGATTCTGAGGGTTGCGGGTTCGAGTCCCGTCTCCTGCCCCAGACCTGAAAGGACCAACAAGGTGTCGGTTGTAGAAGCGTTGCTTGATTTGCAGGAAGTTGACGGACGAATCCGTGAACTTGAAGTTGAACTTAAAGACCTCCCTCGCCGCAAAGCACTTGAGACAGCCAGACTTTCGGGTGTAAGTGCTGATCTCGCGGCAGCTCAAGAGGGATTGAAGTACGCCCAAGATCGCGTTAAGGGCTACGAGGCGGAAGCTGTTGAACTTAAAGAAAAGGTTCGCCAGCTTAAGCAGACCCAGGCGGGTCTTAAGTCCAACAAGGAATATCAGCAGTATTCCATTCAGATAGATTTTGTCAATCACGACCTCGAAGCGGCAGAGAGCAATCAGATTGCCGCGATGGATGATTTGCCCTCTGCGGAGAAGCGTGTTGCCGACGCGCAGGAACGTTATGATCAGGAAAAGGGCGGCGTCGATCAGTTCGCCGCTGAGATTGATGAGCGTATCGCAGCGGTAAAGGCTGAACTCGAGGAATGTCAGGCGGATAGAGTCGAGAAGGCAAAAGTCGTTAACGATCCTAAGTTTATGCTCTATTACGAGCGCTTGAGAATGAAGCGTTGGCCTGTTGTCGCGGCTCTTACGCCAGAGGGCGTTTGTGACGGCTGTCATCTCGTTCAGCCGCCGAGCATCGCTCAGCTCGCTCAGGCGAATGCGCGTAACGCCGAGGCGGACAAGCCGCAAAGCATTGTCGCTTGCACGATGTGCGGGCGCATTCTTTACAAGGCGTAAGGGTGTTTGATTTTTATCTTCTGAAGTGATACGCCGGCGACTGGTCGCGGCCGCAAGGCTGAGGAAAGTCCGGACTCCACAGGGCGGGAGACCTGCTTGTCAAGGGCAGGAGGCGTCGGGAAATCCGGCGTGATGGAAAGTGCCGCAGAAAAAAGGTAGCCCCGATAAGGGGTGATAGTGAAAAGGCGGGGTAAGAGCCCACCGGCGCGCCTGAAACGACGCGCGCATGGTAAACCCTCTCCGGAGCAAGATCAAATAGGGAATCGACGGGCTGCCCGTCCGGTGGCCGCGCGAAAAAGCGCGGCCTTCAGATTTCGGGTTGATCGCTTAGATGAATGACCAGACTCTCCGGTTCGCCGGAGAGGAACAGAATCTGGCTTATTCGCCGCGTATCACTTCAGAAGATCTTTATTTTAAGTGTTGATGAAACATGACGCTTGAAGTTTGGTGATAGATATGATAAACTATATCTTAAATTTCAATTTTAGTCGAAAGGAACAGAAATCATGAAGATGACATGGCAGCCGTCCAAAATCAAGCGGAAAAGGAAAATCGGATATCGCGCCCGCAAGGCGACAAAGGGTGGGCGTAAGGTTCTCGCAGCCCGTCGCGCCAAGGGCCGTAAGCGTTTGACGCAGGTCTAAAGGCCGTTCGGAATGTCCACGCGACTCCCCGGCGCGAAGTACAGGCAAGTCTTCGACCGGGGGCGTTCCGTCAAGGGACGTCTCCTCGTCGCGTGGCGTCTTTCGCAACCAGACGCCGACCGCATGGCCGGCGTTGTTGTTTCTAAGAAGACGTTTCACGACGCCGTCGACAGGAACCGGGCGAAGAGGTTGATGCGCGAGGCCTATCGTCTTTTGGCGAAGGAGGGTGTTGCCCCGCTTGAGACCGAATGGGTGTTTATAGCTAAACGCGCGATACTTGAGAAGCGGTGTGCCGATGTGATGGAGGAGATGAAATGGGTTTTCTCTCGAGATGTTTCTCGGCGCCGCTGATTTTTCTTGTGCGGGCGTATCAGATCGTCTTAAGTCCGCTCTTTCAAGGATGCTGCAGATTTGAACCGAGTTGCTCCGCGTACATGATAGAGGCTGTAAAAACGCACGGTGCAGGAAAAGGGTTCATACTTGGCGTTTTAAGACTTTTGAGGTGTCGTCCGTTCGGACCGTGCGGGTACGACCCCGTTCCCCCGAAAGGGAAATGGAAAAACGATTTTAATTTAAAGGAAAACGAAAATGAATAAGACCGAAAAATTGATTTGCCTGTTTTTAGGCATGGCTTTGGTGTGGTGCTTTTTGTCGAACAGAGATTCCGAGCCTGTTCAGGATGCCCCTGCGCAGAGTCAGAGCGGGAACGGCTCGGCTTCGGAGACAAATCTTCTCGAGAATGTTTCGGCTCCGTTGACGAATGCCGTCGGCGCTGTCTTTGCCCAAGCGACGAACGACGCTGCGAAGGTTGCCGTTAAGAGTGTCCGTCCTGCCGCGCCCGAAATGCCGAAACCCGAGGGTCGGGAAGAGTTGGTCACCATATCAAACAAAGTGCTCAAGCTTGAACTCACCTCATGGGGAGCGAGCGTAAAGCGCGCGACGCTCAACGAATGTCCCGTGAATGCCGGAGAAATCGGAGAAGACAATCCTGCGGTTGTTCTGGATTATACATCATCTCCGCTTGGCGCGCTTGACGGTGTTAAGGGTATCTATGCGAACAGCGCATACGGAATCAAGGAGTGTTCCGCGACGAGCGTCGTTTTCACGAATGCCGTCGCCGGAATAGAGCGTACGGTTACGCTCGGTGAGAATTACAATGTCGTCTTCGAAGACAGATTTACCGACCCGTCGCTTTGTGCGGATGGAAATTCCGTCTCGATGGGCGTTATGACAATGGGAAGCGCAGCGGATGATGTTCTTTCAATAGATGCGAAGTCCAACGGCGAAAAGGGCGAGGTCGTTCATTACGGTTCTGACGGTGAATCGACGCTTTATCCGATTTTGGCTGGCGGTATTGCCGGAGGTTGCGGTTGCGGCGGTTCGAGACAGGTCAATCCCGCGGATCCTGAAACAGAGACAAGGGTTGTCGGCGGCGCTCAAGATTGGATCGCTCTCAAGGACCGGTTCTTTGTTACGGCCATGGTGAGTTCCTCCCAAAACAACAAAGGTTTTCAGGTCGATGTCAGTCGTCAAACCGATTCTCCGGTGTATCGTCCCAAAGATGCCAAGGTTAAGGTCCTTTTCCCCGCAGGAGTGGAAACTCGCAAGAGTGAATTTTACATCGGTCCTAAAAAACTGTCTTTTCTTGCAGACAGCGGCATTAAAGAAGTGATGGAGTTCGGCTTTTGGAGTTTTCTTTGCTATCCGATGGTTTGGGTTCTCAACTTTTTCGAAGATATTATTCCCAACTACGGTGTGGCGATCATTCTTCTTACGATTCTCGTGCGTATCATCTTTTGGCCGCTTACCCGCAAGTCGACCGAGGGCATGAAGAAGATGCAGGAGATTCAGCCTCTTTTGAAGGAGCTCCAGGCGAAATTCAAGGATAATCCCCAGCGTCTTCAGCAGGAAACCTGGGCGCTTTACCGCGAGAAAAAAGTCAATCCCTTGAGTTCCTGTCTGCCGATGCTTGTTCAGATTCCGATTTTCATCGCGCTTTTCAACGTTTTGCGCTCGATGGTCGAGCTTCGTTATGCGAGCTTCCTTTGGATTGACGACCTTTCGGCGCCGGAGCATCTTTTCGCTTCCACATTCCCGTTCGGCGGCCTTAACATTCTCCCTATTCTGATGGCGGTTACGATGTATCTTCAGAGCCGTCTTACGCCTTCGGCCGGAGATAAAAACCAGCAGCGTATGATGACGGTGTTTATGCCGATTATGATGCTCGTCATGTTCTATAACTTCGCTTCGGCCCTCTCGCTCTACTGGACGGTTTCTCAGGTTCTCAGCATTCTCCAGATGTGGATGATGCGCCGTGAAGCTGCGCGCAAGGCGAAGGTTCTCGAGCCTGAAGTCATTGATCCACCTTCTCCGACGCGTCAGATGCGTCGTCACAGCTGAATTTAACGGAGTAATTGAAATGTTCAAGAGTGTATCCAATAAGATCGCGTTCCCTAAAATGGAAGAGGAAATCCTCTCCTATTGGGAGAAGGACGGCACATTCAAGAAGTCTCTCGCCAAGAACGAAGGCAAAAGCCAGTACAGATTCTACGACGGACCTCCTTTTGCGACGGGATTGCCTCATTATGGGCACCTCTTGGCGGGTATCATTAAGGATATTGTGCCGCGTTACCAGACAATGCGCGGCAAATATGTCGAGCGTCGCTTCGGCTGGGATACCCATGGTCTTCCGATCGAAGCTCTCGCTCAGGAGGCTCTCGGTGTGGCGGGCGCGCCTGAAATCAAGGCTCTTGGCGTAGATAAGTTCAATGAGCAGTGCCGCTCGATGGTTCTTAAGTACGTCAACGAGTGGGAGAAAACCGTTACGCGCATGGGCCGCTGGGTGGATTTCAAGAACGACTACAAGACGATGAACCCCGAGTTCATGGAGACGATCTGGTGGGTCTTCAAGCAGCTCTGGGACCAGGGGCGGATATACAAGTCGCACCGCATAATGCCGTATTCCTGGAAGCTTTCGACCCCGCTTTCCAACTTCGAGGCAGGCTCGAACTACAAGGACGTGCAGGATCCGACGGTCACGGGCAGGACAAAGGCTCTTTCCGGCTCGTCCGCCGTCATGCGCGACCTGCTCGCCGCCGAGCCGACCGTCTACCTGCTCATCTGGACGACCACTCCCTGGACGCTCCCGGAGAACCTCGCGATGTGTGCGGGCGCTTCGATCGACTACGTAGCCGTGCGTGACGTGACGGACGATGCGCGTCCCGTCTACATCCTCGCCGAGGCGAGGCTTCCGGCCGTCTTCAAGAAGCCGGAGCAGTACGAAGTCGTCGCGAAGTTCAAGGGAACCGAGCTGAAGGGGACCGAGTACGAGCCCATATTCCCGTACTTCGCCGACAAGAGGGC
>JAZOQU010000005.1:0-28144 GCA_045656225.1 Kiritimatiellia bacterium
CGAGCCAAACACGCCGCCTGCGCTGTGGGACAGCCCGCTCGAAGCCGTCCACTCTGGTAAATTGCGCGTCCAGAACACGCCACGCGAGAGCATACCCGCAGTCCCGAAGCGCCAAGATGAAGTGGGCGAAATCTCGTCCCTCGTGAGAGGTAAACATGCCGGGTACGTTTTCGAAGAGGACGTATCGAGGCTGTATTTCACGGACAAGGCGGACAAAGTCGAAGCAGAGGCTTGATCTTGTTCCGCTTTTGTCGGCTCCGCCTTTTCTAAGTCCTGCGATTGAAAAGTCCTGACAGGGACATCCCCCGGCAAGGACATCAAGTCCTCCTTCAGGGAGTTTGATAGTTGTGTTTCCATTTGTGATTTCTCCATCTTTGCCTACGGTAATTCGGCTCATATCTCCAAGGTTGGGAACTTGAGGGTATTTTGCCTTTAGTACCGCTGATGGGTATGGTTCAATTTCGGCAAAGAATACTGGTTTCCATCCTCCCAATGGCCTTACGGCTTCCGACATACATTCAATGCCGCTGCACACCGTAGCATAGGTCAATTCCTTCATAAAATATGCCTTTCTGAAATTCTCTCTCTTGAAAGAAAGTCTCTTTAATAAGCCCGCTCCTTCCCGCGCCATAGATTTAGATTTGTTTCAGGGAGGAACCGTGAGGTTCGCCAGAAACGCCTCACGTAGGCTTCCGTTCCGAATCCAAGCAGGATTCGTCTTGAACGCCCAAAGCCCACAGAAGGACCTCCTTGGTAGATTTACGCACATTTTGGGCATGCCCGCGCGTACGATCACATTCGCTGAACGCATTTTCCTCTTGCAAGAATGCAAGAATGCTTATTCTCAGATTTTTCAACTGCTGCATAGCGAGTGAAATCTGGTACAATACTGAGCGTTGTTTGAATTGCGAGTGCAATTTGGATAGGTAGCATAAATAATGCGCCATTTGTGATGATGCGTGTGAAAGCCACGCCCTATCCACCAGCCCCAAAGGCCGAGTTGGCAATTCCGCCTTCTCGCACGGAGGAAATGCATGACTAATGCAAACAACTCGCTACACATGTTGGCTCTTATAGTGCTAACTAGTATGATGCTTCTTGTCGCATATGTGACAGTTTTTGTATCTGCTTGGTGTGGTTAAACGAGAGTGGTGGGATACATCCCCCACTCTCAATTTTTTGTTGACTCATCTCGCGTGCAATATAAACGGCGATATTCCGAAGCCCACAGAGGGGCTTCCTCGCGCATCCTGTCGCATTCCGCAGCGATCACAGCCCATTGCGAGGGAAAATCAAACGACAATAAGACCACGTCCTTGTTATCAGCCGTATCTCATTGATTTGTCACTAAGAATTTTCAGATTTTTTAGGGCGAGAACAACAACGAGAGAACTCTCCCTCGCGCGCGCACGCGATAGCGCACACACAAAATCGCCCTAAAAGTGCGTTGCAAGGGGGTGTATGCGAACGTGCGAACGAATAAGGAATAGGAGATAATAAAGGATATAAAATAGAGAGAATATATGTATTTATTATTATTTTTTACTACTTATTATCTTTTCTCTCTCATTTTATCCGTTCGCATATATGTTCGCAAGTGTTCGCAATTTTGCGAACGGAAGATTGGCGATAGGTCTACTTGTTCGCATTTCTTGCGAACTAATGCGAACGGATTGCGAACAGAAAAAATTGGTTAACTTGTTCAAATTTCGGCATATAATATTTATATATGAGGGAGATTATGATAGGTGTCATAATAGAAACTCATTATTAATTGAAATAATAAGGAAATCAGTAATGACAAAAAGTTAGAAAAAAATAAAAATTAAAGTTGAGATAAAAATAGACATTGCGAAAATTATATATGCAATTGCATTTTTGCTGTTAATCATACTCTGAAATGACAATAAAAAAGAACCCGGCATTGTGCCGGGTTCTTTTTTATGTCAGCACATAAAATGTACCGCCTTTAGAGCCATATTCCTTTTTCAGAACTCCGCTTTCGCAAAGAGTTTCTATAATCTTCTTGAATGCATCCTTATCAAGATGTGAACCTCGGAGGAGTTTCCCATGCGAGATTCTGCCATTCTTCGCTTTCACTCTCCGTAAAATCTTCTTTGCTTGTGAATCAAAGTCGGTTTCTGAAACAAATACAGTAGCCATATAGAGCATCCGCTTTGTCATGTGTGCTACCAGTCTCCACGCCCAGTCGACAGCTTCAACATTGACCTGCGGATTCAAGGGTTCTCTGCTTATCGCATAGAGAGCCGCGAGCTTTGAAACCTTTTCACCGGCACGAGCCCAGAGTGCGTTAGCGGCGTCATCTTCAACAGCAGAAGCCTTGCGATACTCTTCATCTGCAAGGGTAAACACCTCCTTGAGTTTTTGCGTTGCCTCCGGCGTTTCTTGAATAATCATGGGATGAGGATATTCACCGTAGAGATTGTTTTCCCGTCCCATTCGGATTATCGCCTTAATGGTTTCGAGGATTGCTTCCGGGAAGTCCTCCTCATGAGGATTGCCAGCGTCGCCGCGCTCTCCAGCCTCAAGGATGATGCAACGAGCCAAAAGTCCATTCTCCATCGTTCTTTCCGTAAGGGACTGATAGAAAAACTTCGGTGTAGCCGTTCCAAGTACAGTAAGGTGCGGTTGGATAATGACGCTACCGGGACTTGGCTGACCGCGCTGGATAGCCTTCTTGCGCATGATGTGGGTCGTTTTCGATTCGGAGTAGAGTTTCAGCAACATCGAATTTATCTGCTCCGCTCTCGCATCCTTAACCTTGACCGTGTTGAAGAGATAATCTACCTCATCGACCTGGTATATCATCGCGGGCGAAATCAAGAGCGAATCCTCCAGTCCTTCACCGGATGCGAATGTATCGCCGAATTCCCCGACAATCCCCGTGACTGTTGCAAGATCGATATTGACCGAGCGTGGATGCTCCTTGCCCGTACCCGATTTTGCAAGCGCTAAGAGGTAGAGATTAAACCTGCCGCCTCGCTGATCCTTGTATCGTCTGCCCGTCAAGTGTGAAAGCATCGCCATTGCTCCTGCAAACGCAAGTGCCTTGTTGGGGTAATACGAAGTTCTCAAGGTGAAATTCATAAGATCCGAGACGAATCCCGGAACTTCGAAATAGGATTCCGGGATGACTCCGGGGTCATCAAGAGCGGGATCGTGTTCTTCCGCGTCAACTTCACCAGTAGAAGCTCCCGCTAAAATCCCGCTTAGGTCAACACCATCTGCAGGATCTTCGGCTTTGCCATATCCCTTATCAAGAAGAGCTTTCGCTGCCGCCGAAAAGTCCCCATTATGTTCAAGAAGCGCATATACCTGAAACTTCGAATAACCCTTTGCCTCAAATGGGGCGGCATTGGTCGAGAAAACACAGAAAACGCTCCCGTTGAATGTAGCAGAGTTTCCGTCTCCCGTTTTCCCTGGGCGTTGCCACAATTCGTTCCCATCCTGCTTTGTGCCGAGATAATTCCACCCATGAGCGGCCAAAATAGGCCTTATATCGCCACGAGCGCACCAATCATCCCCAGGCTTCAACAGAAAGGCCGAATTTTCGCCCTGTGTGGGCGACTTCACGGGCACTTCGTCCATGCACTCGTTCAAAGCTTCTGCGGACACAAGGAGGCTTTCTCGCGCCTCCTGCCCCAAAACGGCCAATCGGGTGAATTCTCCTTGGATAAGCTCATATCCTTCCGTCGGGGCACAGAGAAAAAGTCCGCCTTCGGCACGGGTTTCAATGAGGGTTGTTTTCTTGCCTGCACGCATTCCTTGTGCAAGTTTCCTATTGCCGGGGACGGATGTGTCGCTCCTGTATAAAACATGAAAACCACCCGAAGGCGTCCGCTCGACAACAAGTCGCTCGAACACCTCGGGTGCTATAGAATCTTTCCATTTAGGGAAAAGTTCTCCATGTGCGTCAAAATCGATGCACTCAAGATTTCCCGACACAGATCCTGCCACGATGCACACAGCATCAGGATTATTGGCAAACCACGCCTCTACCTCGACCTCGGCGGGAAGACGTGCCGACCACTTCTTCCACGATCCGATCGAGGGGCGCTTCTGTGCTTTCGTAGCCGGAAGGACTGAAAGCCCAGCCCTCCAATAAGAAAGCGCCGTCTCAACGGTTATCGCGGCCATAAAACTCATCTCCTGTTTTCGCGGATTGACCGAGCCAAATCCTTCAGCCCATCGGAAATGCTGTCGCAGCCGATGTAAATACCGAATGCCAGAATCAAAACACCTACTAGGTTCATATATGCTCCTTTCTTAAAATCCCCATGAAACACCAATTTCATCGAGTACGCGCATGGCTTCAAGCTCGTCTCGCATCCTCGCAAGCGCCTCTGCATCCATCTTTGAAGACCAATGCTTCGGCAATCCTACCGTACCGTACTTAGAGAAAATCTTCCTCGATTGCCTGTTCCTCATAAATTTGAAACATCTGTCCGGTAGTTTCATTCTCGCAGGACGCGAGACATGGTTTTCGCCATACATTACGGCTTTCTCCGAAAGGAAGCCTCGACAGTTGAGTTTCCTGTTTTTCACATCATCCCCCCGATAGCGCGACCGATGCCCAAGGCGCACAGCATGGCGAAATTAGCGGCCGCGAGAATGGCAAAGCCTATTGCAATTGACTTCAATCGCGCAACCTCGGCTTGAGCCGGGCAATGCTTGCATACAATCTTGCAAATCATTTTATTACTCCTTCCACATTGTTTGTATCGTAACGCTCGTAATAAGCTCCGGAAACGGAAATGGTGTAAGATGTTGGATTCATGTAGGAAACGTTGACATCCTTGGGGAAACATCCCGACCGTCGCATTTGCGATGTGATCCGCGAAATCTTTACGGATATTTCGCGATTCTCATGAATAGTAGGAATCGTTGGCGATCCGGCATAAGAACAGCCCGATACCGCCGCTATCATCCACAGCAGGATGAATAGTGCGATTGCATAGAAGCTTGTACATGCTATGAAAATCTGAGTGCGCCAAATTTTGAGTTGCACTTTGGCTTCATCCCAGCCGGTCAACCGCTGAATCAAAACGGTAAATCGTCCCATTCTTCTTCGTCCTCCAAGTTCTCTTTGCATCTTCTTTCGATATCGGCCTCACCGAGTTCGCAGCTTTCCACCTCCGGATAGCGCTCTCCCGAGACTCGCTTTACAGTAATCTTTTTGACCTCCCTCAAAAGCCCCATGAAGTCGGCCTCGCACACATCATCCGCTGTCGCTGGGGTAGGAGCTTCAGATATGGCATGACGCTGCCACCATTTCTCGAACTTCTTTCTCGCATATCCCGAATGCTCTGGGCAGAGCCACTCGGAATATGAAGTCATAAGATCGATAACGTAAGTCACACGTACGGTCTTTGGGTGACCGGGTGGCGCACCTCTTTTCTCCCATGTCTGATACTCTGTCCTTAAGACATCGTATGTTTCCCGTGTTATTTCCCCAGAAAGAACACTAGCATCGGATGCGCTTCGATCAATCTTAGGCTTGGGATCCTTGCGCTCGAACATGTAGGCACATTCCGGGCATGTCATAACAGGAAGTGGCACCAACGCCTGGCAGGCGGGACAGGTCTTCGCGAGCGGTCCGCCTGCGCCTTTGCGTTCACCCGGCGGACGCAAGGCATCGAGGCAGCCGTGCCGTTCGATATTCCGCCCATAGTCCAAGATTAGACACTCGGTTTTCCCTGTCGATGGTGAAAGCCTTGTTCCACGTCCGCACATCTGCATCAAAAGACCGGGAGAGTTGGTCGGTCTTAGGAGGCAAACCGTATCGATTCCGGGAGCATCAAAGCCCGTTGTCAGACATTCCACATTTGCGACGAATTTGAGCGGGCCTTTCTTGGTGCCAAAGAGATCAGCATCAACACTCCCGCCTTTAAATCTGGTAAGAATTTCCGCTCGTTCATGTGATGGAGTATCTCCCGTAACAACAGCACATTCTTCACCAGAGAGCCGAGCTATAGTTTCTGCAACTTTGCGGGCATGTGCTACTGACGAGCAGAAGAGGATAACGCTTTTGCGATCTCTTGTAAGATCGACGATCTCCGCGCAGGCAGACGAGACAATCCGGTCATTACCCATTGCTGCGTCAACATCCTCTTGGACGAATTCTCCGGCCCTAATGTGCAAGGAATCAAGGTCTGCGAGTGTTCTTCCTGACTTTGATACCAAGCGTGAGAGAAAACCACGGTTGATCATCTCTTTTAGGCCGATTTCATAGCATACTTCATTGAAGAGATTTTCTGGCTTGCAGATTAATCCGCCCTTGAGTCTATAGGGGGTGGCTGTAAGCCCGCAAAGACGCATTGATGGATTGAGTTTCAAGAGCGAATCAAGAAGCGTCCTGTACATTCCTTCTCCATCCGGGGGCACCATATGTACTTCATCGATAATGACAAGATCGAATGCTCCAAGGATGTTCGCCTTGTCGTAGACGGAGTGTATTCCTCCAACGATGATCGGCTCGCTTGTAGCTCTTTCGTTTAGTCCTGCGGAATAGATGCCTGTTTTCACATCGGGGCAAACCGTGCGAATCTTCTCGGCGTTCTGTTCAAGAAGCTCCTTTACATGCGCCAGACACAGAACACGACCATTCCATTTCTTGACGGCATCACCGGCGAGCTGACCTATAACCCAGCTCTTTCCGGACCCCGTAGGCATCACGATGCAGGGATTTGTGTCTTTCTCGCGCAGATGCCGCCATACAGAGTCGACGGCATCCTGTTGGTAATACCGCAGTCCCATCGTTACTTCCTCACTTCGATTCCTGCGAGCTTCAACCCGACGGCAAGACGTTCTTTGATTTGCTTGAGCGCAGTTTCGTTGAACCCAAGTTCTTTCATTACCTTCTCATCGCTATAGCCTTGCGTATAAAGATACGCTGTTTTGATGAGTGTGCCGTCATCAAGCGATTCGAGAAACTCACGCACGATTTCACGCTGTTTCTCTAGATGCTTAACCCATGAGGGGACGTATTCTGTTTCTTCGTTGAGATTCATTGGTTCTTTCTCCTTGATTGTGACGTGGATCATTCCATCCGGTGGGATTGCCTCGCGCATCACAACGCGCAAATCTTTTATCTGCGAATCGTCCTCATAGACGCCCGCATGGGTAAGGGCATCGAGACAGCATTTGAGCGAGTTGTCGACATCGCGCCTGCGGTTGTCCGGAGGATAGAGTTCAATAAAGACCTTAAGATTCCCTTTAAGTTTCTCCACCATCCCCGCGAGGCGCGATACCGTCATCATCCGGTATCGCCGCCCCTCGCGGCTTATAAGAACACGATAACCGACATTCCTGTAGTATCTGTTCAAAGATGGTGGCCACGGGAGGTCAAAGGCTACTTCCTTGCCCACGGCGCAGACTCCTGCGATGCGGCGGCGGCCTTAACCGGCTGCGATGCCGGTGCTTCCTTTGCCTTCCATCCGGCGATCTCGTTCGAGGATGTATCGTCCTCGCGCTTGATGAGTTTAACCTTGATGATAAGCGGAAGGTTGTGAAGCTCCACAGAATCACGCGGCTGGAGAACACCGACAGCATGGCAGATTGAGGAAAGTTCGCGCTTTGCCATCTCGACCGCTTTCACGCTCGGGTTCTTGAGATTGAGCCTTGCTGTGAGCTTTCTTCCAGAATAATCGCCAGAGATGATTTCCGTCTTAAGCTCAAGGAACATTCCCGTATTGCTCTTGTTCGCTTTCATCTCCGAGTCCGTAATCACCGCTTCATATTCACCTGCGGGAATAGCCTCGTAAACGTCGAGAGGCTGAACGCTTGATGCGTCAAAGTCGAGTTGTGCCATAATTAACCTACTTTCTGTTTTTCGTTGTGAGTTTTGTGAATCCTTGCCGCACGATTGCGGAGAGGACGAATGGGATTGTTATGCTTGGGTCGAGACGGAGTGGTGGTGGGGCAGTTCTCGTGCCGAATACGGCATTTCTCGTCTCTTGGATAAAACTCTGCTACCGCAGCTTCTCCAACCTTGACCATCTGCCCGCACCGGTCACAAATGACCGATGCCTCGGCAATGAAACGATGCGCCTTCATTTGACACCTCCGGAAGTAAGAGCATCCATGAAGGCAGGCCAGGAAAGAGGAATTTCCGCAGGAAGTCCGTAACGGTTCTTCGCGATGCAGGCTGGAGAGCCGTTTGTGCGGATAATGCGCTCACCACCATCAGCACCAACAGGAGCAGCCTTGCCGGTCGTCGAATCAACGCGCATACGGCGTGTCGCAAAAAGAACAGCATCGACCCATTCGCAGATCAGAGAATTTGCCTTCTTGTGAAGACGAGGCGTGTACCTGTCATAGGCTGCGTGTTCAGGATCTTCGAATCTCTCGACAGACGCATGCGAGGTGAGAATAACACACATCCCACGGCGGTTGCGAATATCGTTCAAATGGGAGATGATCTGCCTCCAGTATGTAAGGGCAAGAACATAACCGCGCCCATATCCACCATCAGCTTTTTCGATGGACTTTACTCCATAATCACAACAGACCCGATCCCAAATGAGACGCTCAAGCCAGTCGAGAGAATCAATCACCAGAGTCTGGAAATTGTGTTCTTCGTCGCGTACCGCCTGGAGCTGCTGAATGACCTCATCGAAGGTCTTGCAGAGTGGGAAGCGAGACGTGTCGATTTCTCCTAAGCCATCTTCTGTCTGAATGAAGATGGGCGAGGGCGCAAGTGCCGCAAACGACGATTTTCCCACGCCTTCCGCCCCATAGATCATGAGCCTTGGAATCCGCTGTTCCTTGCCAGTGGAGATAGATTGCATAAGTGACATAGTTATACCTTTCATTGATGTTTGTTGATTAGATTTCATCGAGAACACGAGTCTCTTCATAACCGGTTGGCCAGATATTCTGACAACGGCATTCCTTAAGGCGGGAGATTGCCCGGTAGTTGGTGGCTGTAGCATTTTCAAGTGCGTCCGAAGCGATACGCCAGACACCAACACGGAACGGAGCGCGTTTTTCAACAGCGATGATGTGAGCGGGAAACTTCGTACCACAAGCAAGCGCGAGAGTTTCCTGATAGAAGGCAAGCTGGGGAATGTAACCGTACCTACGAGCATCAGACTCGAAATAATCGATGTTGTCGCAAGTCTTCAGATCGACAATCGTACCTCTTTCACCCGTCATTTCATCAAGAAAGTTAGGATTGAAGTAATCAATACGAATCTGAACCGGCTCTCCTGCCATTTGTGTGCGAACGGTTCCCTCTGCCCAACCATCCTGCAAAAGACGAGTTGCTACCGGGTGAAGATAAACGGCGCTCTGAAGCTTAACCATAAAGCCAAAGTCAGTTGTAGAAACAGGGATCAGCCTCTGCGCGGAGAACCACTCCTTGTAAGCCTTTGTGAGCTTGCCGTAAGGCTCTCCCGTCTTGGAATTTATGGGTCCATCGCTTACAATGAACTCACTATCAAAAGCTCCACGGCCTTCACAGACAAGTGTATGAACGGCGCGTCCCATCCAATAGGCGGCAGAATCCTGCGGAGGGATTACGCCCGTCATCTTCTGATGATAAGTAAGAGGGCACTTTCGGAAGTCCCCAAGAAGATGCGAGGAGAGAAACTTCCCATCTCTGGCATCCTGATGGTATTCGTTGGCTGATATGTCAACGAAACACGGATAGTCATTTCTAGTTTTCATTCTTTTTCCTTTTCTTTTACGGAGGTCGCCCCCCACAGCCTTGTTATCAGCCGCAAGGAGGCGATTTGTCACTTTCTTTTTTCAGAAAATTTCCGCAAAGGCTTTGCGGAGCTTCGGAAGAATGAGAGAGTAGATGTTCTGGCGAGGACGGCCAATGACCTTGGCGACCTCAGCTGCGCTTTTCCCTTCCATGAAGAGAACACACACAGTGCGAAGTTCAGGTGAGAGCGTTTTTATAATTTCTGCAACATCGCTTTTCAGATCGCGGTTGCAACGCTCACGCTCTGCGCGCTCGGATGGAATAAGGTCTATGAGGTTCTCCTCCACGCCATCACTATCATCACCTCCGTTTGTTTTGACAGGAGCATCAAGAATGAAAAGAAGCTTCTTGTTCTTCATGCGCGAAAGATTGCGTGTATATGCAATTACCGCCCCGTCTACACAAAGGTGAAGGAACGTAGTTAACGCAGCATTGCGTGATGCGTCATATTCCTTCTTGCGATTCGTTGCTGAAAGAAGAAGCTTCTGCTTCAGATCTTCGGCATCGTGATGGCGAAGGTTGTATGAACAGGCAATTTTGCCAACAACTTCATCGATATAGTTTACGGTTTCGACCGGGAGGTGGTCGTACTTCGGGTGCATTTTGTGCATTGTTTTCTCCAGGATTGCCGAGTGTTTTTTGCTACGGCGTTTTTTTTTTCCCGCTCCCCCGAACCACCAATCACCACTCGGTGAAGGCTTCGAAGGTAGGCAACTCCTGGAAAAAATCCGCACCTCCTAGTGCAAACTCGGATTTATGAGAATAAAAACTTCTATAACTTTAAATATCGAATAAAAACAATCAGAAACATCGCAGTTATCAAAATAAATATTTTTTATCCGAAATTCGGATTTTTGAGTCATACTCGGATTTTTTAACAAAAAAATGCCTCGGAATAAACCGAGGCTTTAAAAATTGACCTACTATATCTAGTATGTTCCTACTGTTGCATGACACTATTTTTTGGTATAATATACGGCGTTGAGTCGAGGGCAGAAATGTTCTTGATGATGCTTTCGCCTACGAGAACTTAAATGAACGTGGCGATGACGACCTCGGGGAAAACTGCCTCCGCCCGTGCTATGTCCTGTCGATTAATTTAACGCAGCATAAAAGCCGGTGCACGCAATCTAACCCATGAACCCGAGGCCTTGTCATTTCGCAAGAAATGGCCAACAATTTCACATAAAAGCAGACGGAGTGCCGTCATGGGTTAGGTGTATTTTCTCATGTTGGCAGGATGTCTGGAAACAACAATCTAACAGAAGGACAACATGAAAAAAGTACCGCACTACAAACCGGACACCGTAATCAGAAGAGCTGAATGCCCAGCTCCCATCAAGAAGATGATTGAGTGCATAGCCACCAGACACGGCTTTGAAATCAACCTTGCGAGAATGCTTGGCGTTAGTAAACGCAAGCGCGCAGAACCGTTTATGGATGCACTTGAGACAATAGACCCTAACCACAAGAGCCTCATTATGATGGAGTTATATTGGCTCAACCGCATTGGAGCTACGCCCGAAATCTCCGGAATAATGTACGGCTTTGTAACATCAAACGGATATGAGATTCCCGACGTCGTTAGAAGAGCCATCTTCCAAGATCAAGTCGCATGGGCTTACCCTCTAATGTCAGCTTCTCAATGGAAAAAGCTCATCACGATAACGAATATTCGCCGTCATTCAGCAAATGACTGGACGCAGCTCGTTCTAAATGGACTTAATGGCGAGCTTACTTTCGACACATCCGATGAAGGTCTTGCCAAAATTCGTGAAGAGGTTTGCAAGACGCTATTCAATGCAGTTGGAAGAGCAGAAGATGGATGTTGCAGTCACTACTTTGACGAGAAAGAGAACTGCGACTATTTCCGTCTTGATCTTCTCGGCTATCCCCATCTCAAGGCCATCTTAGTAAAGAAGCACAAAGTTCGCCGCCGTCATTTCCGCGACATGGATGAAGTCGACATTCAGTACAACCGCAACACGAACATTCTTTCAATCTGCTCAGAGAGTGATTGCGCAACTGACAACCTTATCGCTCAAGCATGGCTCATCGGAGTTCTCGGAGAAGAGGAAGCTAAGAAGGTCTTTCTCGACCGCCCGATTAGCAACACATTCAACCTTGACTTCATCAAGCATAACTCTGCGCATCTCGCCGTCCCAGAGAATTCCATTCTTACGAGTGCACAAGTCGTTCTTGCAAACGCATGTAAGCGTGGGGGCGTAAAGAAGAATATCCTAATGAAGAGCGATGACATTGCCGATGACATCCATACAATGCTGACAAGGACATGGAGCATTAACAACCTTTGTGCTGATGATTTTTACGTTACCCGCATTGAGATTCTCTTCTCCTACCCGCAGGCCGATGGGAAAATCGGCTCTGTTCGCTGCCGCTTCTCAGACAGAAAATCGAACTATCTCGAAGCCCCAGAGGAAGTAAGAGGCGCTATTGAAGAACTCCTTATCGAAAGGAAGATTCTCAATGCCGCAGCGTGATGTTCGAACAATTGCCAGAGCGCTGCGTAAAGATTGCTTTCTCGAAACCCGTGAAATAAGAGACGGCGCGAAAAGTCGACTTTTATCAGACGGTCTGCTCGTCCCGGCAGGTACAATGCAATATTGGCCTACCGAGGACGGCGAGATGCCAATTTTTTATAACGCCGGGAAGTTGTGCTACGCCGATTATGTTGGTATGCACACGCTCTCAAAAAGCGATGTACAGCTATGGAAAGCTGATTTTCAAGCTGTCGCAAAGCGAATGGCTGAATGCTTTGAATGCCAAGAAAGAATGGATGAGATTAAAGCCGGATGCCTAATGCGCCTTGGGATATCATCCATCCCGATAGGAAGGCGCTCATGCAGGACTGTTTACTTCGCCAATACTGCAGCGAATGTCGACGATTACCTAAGATACCACATACGAGAAAAGGATGATTTCATTTTAATAGCGGGATACACTGACAACATTTTCTTTAACGATGAGCGCACTAACCGTGTGTTCAAGATGGAGGATGTCATTATAGCGGATGACACTAAACGCTGGGGCGTCAGGAAGGATATCCTCGATTCCAGGTTTAAGCAACCTACACAACCGTCGATAAGAAAGAAGCGCACGGCCAAACAAGAGAAACTTGATGAGATTGCTAACGAACTAAAGAAGCTCTGCTTTGATTATCGCCATAAATACACGGATCTGTTAGAACTTCGCAAGTCGTTACGAACTCAAAAAGGTATGTGCGGCACATTCAATCTTTCCACATCTACCTTAAACGACTACCTTGGAGGACAGGCAAGAGATAATGGAGAGAATCCAGTTGTTTTCTTCTGGTGGGATACACTCTTGGATCGTAATGATAAATACCAAATGTTCGAGGAGTTCTTGGATCGCGAAGAAGTACGAAGCGATATCCCTAAGTATATGAACATGAGGGCCGATACTCTCAAAGAGAAAATTGAGAAGTATATGGCGGCTAAAATGATAAAACTCAACGAGCGGCGCAACCGCAAATGAAAGATTTTGTAAATGAACGAAACTGTTTTCACGGAGACATTCATCCCCGGTGAGTTGGTTACACAGATTTTTGTAGGAGCAAAAGCAACACCTGTTGTCATCACGTACAATGTGATTGACTCAACTCTTACATCACTTGTTCTGAAACCAATTGGGAATCATCCGGACGTTGGAGATGATATTATAACCTTCACTAATAAAAAAGGCATTCCGCAAACATATCGCCAGAATGATTATGACCGAATGTTTGTCGATTATCTTCGAAACACAGAACGCTTGCCTGGAGCAATTATGAAGGCTGACTTCAACCAAAAAGATCTCGATCGGCAGATTGCGAGCCTCAAGAAGATATCTGAACTATGGACGGAGATACGAAGAAAGCAAACTGAGGAAGATCAATAAGCACCTTGGTCTCACCCGCCGCAGCAACCGGCGGGTGTTCCCTCTGTCTTTTCACAATGTCGCCCACGGCTTTTCTCGAAATGTTTACAATTTGAGTTATGGCGTTTATCGGAATTAATCGACAACCAGCACGGACCTTTGTCAGGGGCGCGTTCATAGCGCTCCTTTGCTTTCAATTCATGAGCTGATGTACCAAAGGTAAGAGCCACATTCAAACGTGAGGGGGCTAACTCGCCCTGTGTGCGCTTCGAGGATCTAAAAGTTAGGTAATCCCTACAAACTGATGCTGTTCCGCCCAAAATGGCATCATATGCACCTTATCAGCGATGGCCACAACCTTTGAGGCGGGAATCTCGCCTGCAAGGAAACGCTCGATGATTTCGGGGGAGATGAAGGTGAAATTCAGCATTCGCGAGACGGTCGCTGTTGTCGAACCTATCGCCTCGGCTACCGTCCTACGGCTGGAGTATGTCCCCGAAATCATCATATCAAGAACCGCATGGGCGCGTCCCAGGCGGACGATTGTTGGCACTTCGCCCGGAGCTTCGGGCTTTCCAGAATGATCAGTCTTCACAAACTGCATCTTATCCATTTGTGATCGAAGGTCGCAAGCATAATGGACTAAGAAATCATCGTCGTCCAACCGGCTGATCGTAAGTTTTTCGTTATTCATTGATTTTGCCTTTCTTGAAGAATCGAATAAGACCTTCTGAACGAAGCACAAGGTCAATGCTATCGCGCTTTACATCTACGCGCCTGAACATCTTCTCTGCGATGCGCTTTCGCTGTGCATCAGTCATGTTTAGCACATCCGCTGAAAGCTCATTTGCCTGTCCTCGAATTTGTTCAACGGATAAATCGCACTGGACACTAAGCGATTGCAGGAAGATTTCGTCTTGAAGTGTCTTTGAAAAAGCTCTGAACACCTCCTGTTCGACAGCCCCAGCACCAATGTTCTTGAGCTGACAGTCATTTACAAGATTCTTATGCGTCTTGCTACAACGGTAGTAATGGAATCGTTTCTTGCCCTTATAGCACCATGTTGGAACCATAGCACATTCGCAATAGCCACATTTGAGGATTCCCTTAAGCGGAGCGGAAGATTCACAACGGGCCGCTTCGCGTACAGAAGCCCTATTTTCAAAGTGCTTTTGTACCTTAAGCCAAAGGTCTATTGGAACGATTGCTTCATGGAGTGCATCATAAAGTTCCCCTGTTTTTGAATCCCGTATCTTGCCTGCAGGAATCGCTTGTTTCAGAAGACACCTTACACTCATGACATTCCACTCGTTACCGTCCCTACGAGCCCCAAAACGCTCCTTTAGAGCGCGAGCTACCGAAAGGAAGGATTTACACGCATCGTAGCGCTCAAAGGCAAACAAGACCTCCTGTGCGCGTTCTGGATCGACCACAAGGCGTCTATCCACTGTTTTGTATCCATAGGGGATAATTCCGCCCGTCCACATCCCGCGTTTTCGGGAGGCCGCCATCTTGTCACGGACTCGATCGGAGGTCATCTCTCGTTCGAATTGAGCGAAGGACATAAGGAGATTAACAATCATGCGTCCCATTGATGAGGAGGTATCAATCTGCTGGGTGACAGAAACTAAGCTCACATTATAGCGCTCAAACAGTTTTGTCATCTCCATGAAATCGGAAAGCGAACGACTGATACGGTCAAATTTATAAACTACCACAATATCAATACGTCTTTCCGATACATCCTTTATGAGCTGCTGCAGAGCCGGGCGGTTCGTATTGCCTCCGGAATAGCCGCCATCATCGTAATGCTTATTGAGTAGATGCCATCCCTTTGAGGCTTGGCTTGTAATGTATGCGGAACAAGCGTCAAACTGAGCTTCAAGCGAGTTGAACTCTTTGTCGAGTCCCTCATCGGTAGATTTGCGTGTATATATTACGCAACGCTTATATTCAGTTGTGTCGTTCATTGTTTAACTCCAAAGAATACTGGACCGTTCCAATGTGAACCGGTGATGACTTTAGCCACCGCAGTAAGTGACCTGTATATTTTGCCTTCGTATTCAACGCGACCATCGGAATGAACGGTCACCTCGTAATTCACTCCTTTCCAATTTCGCGTAATCTTATGCTTGGTGGGAGCAACACTCCTTGAAGAAGGAGAAAGAATCTTGTCTCCCTCAATGGTCTTTTGAAGCATCTTCTTTGTTGCATCGGAAAGTCTAATTCCATAGAACTTCTCTTGAAGGCGATAGGCGATAAGGGATCGAAGAAGGTCTTCACGGGGACAGGACATTGCATCGGGAATCAAGGCAGCATATTGATCCTTTAGCTGTTTCTCGTTCAGCCATTGCAGGGAACTGATCTCAGTTCTGAGTTGTGGCGATGGTTCATACATATCGGGTTTTTCCTTTCGATTAGGTATGATGCCGTAATCGCTGATAATTATCCAGTCGAATAAGGGCATCTCTTACACCCTTGTTATCAGCCGCATCTCGCTGTTTTGTCACTTGCAAACTTATGGAATTTTGCAGTAGTGCGTCCTTGAAAACTATTACACACTTACGGCAATCTATACCGAGCGGTATTTATAAAGACCGAAATGGTAAAAATCGGTATAGAACGCACACTCTCTCTAAACGCACTCTCTTGTTTTCTCTCTATCAACCACGGAGAGAACGAGAAAACCCCTTATTTTATTGGGTGAAATGCACCTCTCTGTTTCTCGCTATTGAAGAGAGAGAATCAGAGAGAAAGGAGAGAATAGGGGCTAATCGCAGCATTCAGAACGAGCAACAGAGAGGCTTCCTGTTTGTACGGAATGCGAAAAACCCCTTGAAACATTGGGGTTTTCTTAAAAGCAAAAGAACCACCTCCCGGTGGCTCTCTCTGTTTGCACTTCAAAAATGGCGGAGAGGGAGGGATTCGAACCCCCGGACCCTTGCGGGTCAACGGTTTTCAAGACCGCCGCTATCGACCACTCAGCCACCTCTCCAAAGTCTTTACACATTTGATAAAACACAAATGTGTGGGTATTATATCATATTTTTTTCGCCTTGTGCTATAAGCAAATGAATCGGAAAATAAAAAAGGCCCCTCATCGACTAAAGCGTTCGGAGAATTGAGTAAACTAATTGCTCGACACCGTCAGTTTAAAGATTTTCTTCAAACCCGCCTTTGCAAGTTTAAGCATAGCTGTCAGGTGATTTTCAGAAAACGGCTTGTGTTCCGCGCACCCCTGAAGTTCAACAAAACGTCCGTCGTCCGTCATAACCACATTTAGATCGACCTCTGCCGTTGAATCGTGAATATAATCCAAATCTAAAGTCGGCTTGCCGCCGCATACGCCTACAGAGACCGCAGCGACGCGGTGAACTATCGGATTCTCTTTGATCACACCCGCCTTCAACAGCTTCTCCACGGCAATTTCAAGCGCAACCATGCCGCCGGTAATCGAAGCGCAACGCGTGCCTCCATCAGCCTGAAGAACATCGCAGTCAATGACGATCTGACGCTCACCAAGCTTCGTCAGATCAACGGCAGCCCGAAGTGATCGTCCTATAAGCCGCTGAATCTCCGAAGAGCGCGCATCCATCTTGAGCTTTTTGATATCTCTTTCCTTGCGACCGCCGCCTGTCGAAGATGGAAGCATCGAATATTCAGCCGTAACCCAGCCGCGGCCCGATTCTCGCAGAAACGGAGGCACTTTCTCTTCGACGCTTGCGGTGCAAAGGACCCATGTGTCCCCCCACTTAATAAGAACGCTGCCGGTCGCATACTTTGTAAAATTACGCAGAATCTGAATTTTTCTGAGTTCGTTGTTCTTTCTCATAATCCTGAACCTTGATGCTTTAATGTTTTATTTCCGACGCCATTGCCCTGCTCAAATCGGAACTACACCGTTTTATCGAGACACTCGAGCCTATCATGCAACGAAAGTTTAATTGGAAGTTCTAAACAGAGCGATCTCAAAAAACGGAAAACCCTGCCCGACGTCACCTTGACCGTGCCGGGAATTCTGCCGTATTCCACAAACCCTGCGAGAACGCGCGAGGGCATTGACTGCCACATCGCCTTTAAACCGCCTTCCGGAGAAACCGACGTCTTATCCTGCACAATCCGCGCTCCGGTGTCCGGATCCACAGCCGTCAGTTGATACGCGCATCTCGGCCGCGGTTCTTTCGTCATCACATTCGGCAGGAGTCTAAAATCGACCGCTGCGGTCAATCCCGAATCAAGCGGCAAATCCTTGGCCTTTGAGACAAGCGCCTTAGGAAATGAAACTTCTTCAATGTACGGACGCGGCTCTGGAATCAGCATGGGTGCATCGCGCCAAACGCCTGAGGCGTTCTCTATTCGCGCGAACATCGACTTGTCGGACGCAAACTGAAGCGGCAACTTTTTATCTGACTCCACTCGCATCATCACTCCGTAAGCCTCCCAGAGAAGCTTGCGACAAAGAGCTCGTTCAGACTCTTCAAGCGCGCGCGGCATATACCCGGGATCATGCCGGAAAAC
The DNA here is from genome assembly GCA_045656225.1 of Kiritimatiellia bacterium. Taxonomy (GTDB): domain Bacteria; phylum Verrucomicrobiota; class Kiritimatiellia; order RFP12; family UBA1067; genus UBA1067. Next base: position 18,146 of record JAZOQU010000005.1, read on the forward strand.
CATCGCCTCGCCTGAAGCCGATATTACAAGTTCAAAATGGGGCATCTCCATCGGAGTGAGATAGCATCCGAAGTTTCTGTCTATGCGCGTGCGGATATAATCATGAAACGTCTGCCAGCCCTCAAGCATCAAAAAACGTATCTTGACATTGACTCCGTCGCCCTTAAGAAGGGTGCAGAAATACGGGAATACCACACCCGAAGGTTTTACAACCCAATTGAACGGCATGACCGCGTCCCAAAGGCCGAGCGCGTCCAGTTTTATCCCTATTTCCTCCGGCGATTCCTTTTTCATCCCATTGCCGAAGAGACTTTGAATACCGCCGAGAGAATCGATATCGCGATAAAACCGACAATAATCGCTATAGTCACGATCATGATCGGTTCAAGCGCATTCGTAAACGATGTGATATTTCTATCCATATCCTTCTGATAACGTTTACCGATGCGGTCCAAAGACCCTACCATATCTCCCGCCTGTTCTCCGATTGCAAGAATATCCGTCATCATCCGCGGGAAAACACCTGACGCGGCAAGCGGTCCGGAGATGCTCGTACCGTCGGTTACACGCATTCTCGCGGTATTCAAGGCTTTGGCGATGACGGCATTCGAGCATGTCTCCTCGGCGATCTTAAGCGCCTGAAGAACATTAACGCCATTGAGCAGAAGCGTCTTGAGAGTATAGGCCAGCGATGAATAAAGCCCTGCGGCGACAATACCCTTTATGAGAGGCGCCCGCAGCTTCCAGCCGTCAACGCGAAAACGTCCCGATTCGGTTTTGTTTTTCCAGTATGAAAACAGGAACCACAATCCGGTAAACACGATTGCCATAAGCCATCCGTACGAAACAACCGCGTCAGACATACCGATCAGAATTCGAGTCGGCAACGGCAACGTGGCACCCATTGAAGCGAAGACCTTTTCAAACTTCGGGATAATCCATACAAGACAGGCCACAACCGCAACAACGCCGAACACAAGCACGACAATCGGATAGCTGAGCGCGCCTTTTATCTTACTGCGCATCATATCGGCACGCTCATAGTGATCTGCCAGGCGCCGCAAAACCTCCACCATGGCGCCAGACGCCTCCGCAGCATTGATCATATTGACGTAAAGCGGCTCGAAGGTCTTGGGATGATGCGAACACGCAGATGAAAAAGTTTCACCGCGGACAATACGGTCGCACAGATCCTGGCAGACAAATCTCTGACCGCCGCTCTCCTCGCCCTGATTTGCAAGAGCCTGGAGAGCCTGACCAAGCGTCATTCCGGCTTCAATGAGATCGGCCAATTCAGACGTAAAAAGCAACACCTCAAGACGTTTCATGAACGTCTTTTGGGACTTGCCTCCGATCTGCATCTGCCAAATCGAGCCTGTTGACGACTTGGAGGTCTGACGGGACGAATTCTCCGGTCCGGAAATTTTCACCCGGACCGAAGATCCTTTTGCCGTTTTTTTTGCGTATCCCATCGACCTCTCGTTCTATTGACTGCAGTTACTTGATAAGACGAACACGAATGACCGATTCGCTCGCCGCGAGCGCCTCGACGACGGCGGCGGGAATCACCGTATCGGTGTCTATGAGCGTATAAGCGAAGTCTCCGCGGCTCTTGTTTGCGATGGCATCGATATTGACGCCGGCGTTGCCAAGGATCGAGGTGAACTGAGCGATCATATTTGCGACGTTCTTGTGGCAGATCGCGACACGGCCGGCCTTCGTCGGAGCGCCAAGCGAACAGGCGGGATAATTGACGGAATTGACGATGTTGCCGTTTTCGAGATAATCGCGCATCTCCTTGACGGCCATCACCGCGCAATTGTCTTCGGCCTCTTCGGTGGAAGCGCCGAGGTGAGGGATGACGATGCACCCCTTCTGACCCGCGGTCGTGGAGTTCGGGAAGTCGGTTACATACTTGCGGACCTTGCCGCTCTCAAGCGCGGCGAGCATATCCTTCTCGTTAACGAGTGCGTCGCGCGCCGCGTTGACGATGATGACCCCGCGCTTCATCATGGCGATCGCCTCGGCGTTGATCATCCCCTTCGTCGACTCGAGAGCGGGAACGTGGACGGTGATAAAATCGCAGGCATTGTAGATTGCCTCGACGTTCTTGCAATGCTTAACCGCCTGATTGAGATTCCAGGCCGCGTCAACCGAAAGGTAAGGATCGTAGCCGTACACTTCCATTCCAAGCTGAACGGCGGCATTGGCTACTTTCTGTCCAATTGCGCCGAGACCGATGACACCGAGTTTCTTACCCTGGATTTCTGTTCCCGCAAAAGCCTTCTTCGCTTTCTCGGCGCTCTTGCTGATGGCGGGATCCTCAACATTGGCTTTCACCCAGTCGATGCCGCCGACAATGTCACGGCTCGCCAGAAGCATCGCGGCAATAACGAGTTCCTTGACGCCGTTTGCATTCGCGCCCGGGGTGTTGAACACGACAATACCCTCTTTAGCGTAATCGGCATGAGGAATGTTGTTAACTCCGGCTCCGGCTCGCGCAACGGCAAGAACCTTCGAACCGGCGGGCATGGCCTCCATCTTGGCACTGCGCACAAACACCGCCTCGGCCTCAGCCAGGTTCTCGGTGCGCGTATAATTTTCAGTCAGATTATCCAACCCGCAATCTGCGATCGGATTCAAGCATGTATATTTGTAGTTCATTTCTGTTTCTTCCGTAGAGTTATCGTGGAATATTTATCTTCACGCATGAAGATGTCCTCTATTATACCAAAAACCAATCGCATTTCGCGCAGATTATTAAAAAAAAATACCGTATGGCCTACAGGACCTTACGGTATTCCATCAGTGATTTTTATACACCTTCATTCGAAGAATATCGAGTTGGCACGTTTGCAAAGCTGAATCGGAACGCCCCACGGATCGCGGAGGATCGCCATGTGGAACTGGGGATTATCAAGACTGAGCTGCTCAATCTTCGCGCCGGCCTCGACGAGTCTGTCGGCATCGCGCTTCACGTCCTCCGAAACGAAAGCGATGTGAAGAGTCATCGAATTCATCTTTGCGTAATCGGGTGCTTCTGGAGTCTCGCCGGTACGGTATATCTCAAGACCCATAATTCCGGAATCGTCGAGAATAAAAGCGCTGCCGGGCTTCGAACGGCGGAAACCGAGATTATGACACCACCAGTCGATAAACTTATCGGGTTCTGAAACGTCTAATGCGATATGTTCAAGCTTCATAACGACACCTTTCAAAAAAACAAGCGCGACGCGGTCTATAAAGACCTCGCCGCGCTGATTGCTAATCAGGTTTAATCAACCTTCCGCGGCGAGCGCGGCGTCAACCTCGTCAGTCGTCTCCATATTGTTGTAGACGTCCTGAACGTCCTCGAGATCCTCGAGCATGTCGACGAACTTCTGAACAGCCTTGGCGGTAGCGACATCGCTGACAACAGCAGGCTGATTGGCTACGAGACCGACGTTGGAATTCTCTTCGTCGACTACGATGCCAGCACCCTTGACGGCTTCGAGAACGGCCGTGAAATCGTTGGGCTGGCACTTGACGGTGAAACCGCCATCCTCGGAAAGAACGTCTTCAGCACCGGCTTCGAGCGCAACTTCCATAACCTTGTCTTCGGTGATGCCGTCGGCCGCAGGAATCATAATCTGACCCATACGGTCGAAGAGACGGGAGGCGGCACCCTGCTTGGCGAATTCAAGACCGTTCTTCTTGAAGACGTTGCCGACTTCGGCAGCGGCACGGTTCTTGTTATCGGTAAGAACGTTGACGACGAAAGCGACGGCGCCCTTAATACCTTCGTAGGAAGCGGGAACGAGAACCTCAGCCTCGATTTCACCCGTACCCTTCTTGATGGCACGCTCGATGTTGTCGTTAGGCATCTGCGCAGCTTTGGCCTTCGCGATAAGAGTACGAAGAGTGGGGTTGTTGGCGGGATCGCCGCCCTTCGCCTTTACGACGATGGTGATTTCTTTGCCGAGTTTCGAGAATATCTTACCTTTTCTCGCGTCCGCAGCGCCCTTCGCGCGCTTAATTGTCGCCCAGTGACTATGACCTGACATGTTGTAGACTCCGTTTCGCTTTTGTTGTTAAGTAATTAAATTAGGTGGCTTTATCAGACCTTATGGCGGTACGTGATGCGGCCCTTGCCCAAATCGTAAGGTGAAATCTCGACGGTGACTTTGTCGCCGATCGCGATCTTAATGAAAAACTTGCGCATCTTTCCGGAGATGTGCGCCAAAACTTCATGCCCGTTCTCGAGCTGAACTTTATACATCGTAGCGGGGAGAACCTTGGTTACGACTCCCGTTACTTCGATCGCCTGATCTTCTTCTTTAGCCATTCGATTTACCTTAATTTGCCAATAATGTCTTATATTTTATCAAATCCCCCACACAAAGGCAACCGTGAATCAATTTGAAATTTACAATCTGATTATGCGCTGATTGGAACTGCCGCGAAACTGAAGTGAAATATCTTTAAGCTCTTCAATAAACGGCCCGTCGACAAGAACATCGGTCATCGAAAGAATCTCATCGGTCTCATCTGTGCGCCAGCGCGAAGCAGGATCCTTAAGTTGTTCGAAGGTGCAACCCGTATAAATCCAAAGAGTTTTCGCTGCGCCGCACTTCTCGCGGAACCGCCTCAAAAAAGGAGCGAGCGCCTTCTGATTGGACGGTTCCATCGGCTCGCCGCCTAAAATCGTAAGCCCGGCTATATGTGTCGGCTCAAGCGCACTGAAAATCTCGGGTTCAACTTCTTCGGTAAAAGGCGATCCGTAATTGAAATCCTGCGCCTCCTCGTTGAAGCAACCCTTACAACGGTGAGTACAGCCTGAAACGAAGAGGGAAACCCTAACACCCTCTCCGTTCGCGATATCGCACTTTCGTATTGATACGTAGTTCATTGCTGTTAGTCGTTAGTGATTAGGAGTTAGGGGTTACTTAAAAGCCATACGACCTCATCCAGTCTTCTAAAAAGTCGCTTAAAACAAGCAAGTCTCCTCATTCATATAAACTCTTGCGAATGGCATCGCCATATACATTGCCTTCAGGAAGATTCACGGCAGAAAAAGCCTCTTGAACTTTATAAACGGTAGTACAATGTTCTTCAACAATATCAAGCGGCGCAATTTCACCTCTCGCAACATCCCCTAACGATCTGCTGAAATCATATGCTATAAAGTGTATTGCAGCGGGTTGTGTCGGGAATGCCGGTATCTTCTCTTTACCTCCCAAACGAGCAAGAATGCGTTTATATATCGGCATAGGACTCACAAAATAAAGCCCCGTCTTACACAACTCTTCACGCTGGAGCACCTGCCCCTTGTAAATAATCTGCGGAATGATTCTTTTTGAAACATTTTCCCAATTCAATCCGACGGTGTCCGGAATTACGGTTCTATCTTTTTTTAGCGCAGCTTGTGCGTTGCCATAACTGCCTGTCGTATCGACTGTCTGAACCTCAATAGCAGTAAAATCTACCAACTCTCCGTTAGAATCAAGGCGAGCCAAAACCCAATCAACGAAATACGATCCTACACCCTCCCGTTGCGGCAAACGCAGTTCTCCGCCCCATCCATGACCAAACACAGCTATTGCACCGCCAAGTTCTTTTGCTTTTTCAACCGCCGCTCGCCCTGCAAATAATCGCAACGGCTGCCTAAAGGCCAAGATAGATATCTGCCTAAGCATTTTATAATTCTCGGCATAAATGCGGTTAGGACAACATATAACCGTCGGAGAACCAACTGTTTTCTGACGAATTGAGCATACGCCGGCGATTTCTCGAGTGCGTCCGAAAATTTTTGTGCAAGTGGATCCTATAAACGGGCATTTTTTGTCATTCACCGCCGATAATGACGCTTGCGAAGTATCCTCACTTTGATATCCAAAAAATTCCGAGATGTATCCAGACATAATCAGTATTCCTCCTCCTTAAGAATCTGCATAAGAGCGACTCCAACAGCTTTCGCAAGCATCGGCGGTACAGCATTCCCAACTTGTGCAAACTGTTCCTGCTGAGTGCCGTAAAAAATATAATGATCCGGGAACGATTGTATTCTTGCCGCCTCGCGTACAGTTAATGAGCGGTCTTGGTCATAGTGGAAATATGCACCCCAATGAGGATCACATTTCGTAAGAATCGTTGAAGCCAGACCATCTGGCGTCAGTCGGCCATAACGTTTTGTGTGATCCGACTTTCGGGCAGCCTTCATTCCTTTCGGCAGGAGTTCGCGCGGTATATCCGTCCAATTGCCTCCCGGCTTAATGTATTTAAGTCTCTGTAAATTGATTGCAGAAAGCTTCGGTGCCTCATGATTATGCACTCCGGGACTTCCGCATCGCAAAACTTTTTGGTAATCACATTGAGGTTCAATTACATAGTCTTTGCACATTGCACCTCGTTCACCCGGTTTGAGAATAGGCAAATCGCCTATCGCCTGTGCAACGCTGACAAAATTGCCTGGTATGTCTGCTGCTGGGATCTTTAGCAGTGAGCGCCCGTCAAATGTTGCTGTGAAATTGGCTCTTATCGGCGCATGGCAAACAGGTTCTGGGAATGCGTAGCGCGGCAATTCGCGTCCTCGAACCCCCAAAATCACCGTGCGCCAACGCATTTGCGGCACGCCATAATATGCCGCCCCAAGAATACGAACATCTGCCCCATAGCCAAGCTCACCAAGCGATGTCAGAATAGCGTGGAGTGTATCCCCATCTTCAAAAGAAACAAGACCAGGCACATTTTCAATAAGAACTGCGCGCGGTTGAAACGCATCGACAAAGCGCAAATATTCCTTAAATAGATGATTTCGCTGATCAAGTACGGTTCTCACAGGAGCGTTTATTGAGAAACCCTGACAAGGAGGACCGCCCGCTATTAATGCAAGTTTTCCTTTCTTTACTCCGAGACGCTCGCGTATCTCCTCAGCGTCCAGTTTACGAATGTCCTCGGTAACAACCAGCGTCCCCAAATGATTCTTTCGATAGGTGTCCGCATATTGAGGCATTATTTCTGAAGCGAATATTCCATGGAATCCAGCTTCCTCCAATCCTTCAGAAAGCCCGCCAGCGCCCGCAAACAAATCGATGAAATCATAATTATTCATCTGAGATGTAAAGACGCTTTTCGTATTCTTCCGTTTCATACCGACATCCTATTGACTATAAAGTAGTAGCGGATTTAATATTGGATTTGCCATGCAAGAAAAGCGCGAAAATGAACAACACGCCTAAAATAACAAGGCCAACAAGGAATGCTATTGAAAACAATTGCTACCATTCCTACACCAACCGCCAACCGCTGAGAGCTGATCAGTCAACGTGAAGTACGCGCTCTTTAATCTCCTGGGTGCGGCCCTGGTTCCAGAACTGCGAACCGATATAGCCGCATGTACGGCGGGCGACATTGAGCTTCGACTCGTCGGTGTTGCCGCACTTCGGGCACTTCCAGATGAGCTTACCGCTCGCATCCTTGACAATCTCAATCTCGCCGTCGAAACCGCACTCCTGGCAGTAGTCGCTCTTCGTATTGAGCTCGGCGTACATGATGTTGTCGTAGATGTAGCGCATGATCGAAAGGACCGCCGGCAGATTGTCCTGCATATTCGGAACCTCGACATACGAAATCGCGCCGCCCGGCGAAAGCTGCTGAAACTTCGCCTCGGTCGAAAGCTTGGAGAACGCGTCGATCGGCTCGGTGACGTGGATATGGTACGAGTTCGTGATGTAGTTGCGGTCGGTGACACCCTTGACGATGCCGAAGCGCTGCTGAAGACACTTCGAGAAGCGGTATGTCGTCGACTCAATTGGCGTACCGTAGAGCGAATAGTCGATATCCTCGGCGGCCTTCCACTTCGCGGTATACTCGTTGAGCTTCTTCATGATCTCAAGACCGAGTTTCTCGCCGTCGGGCTCGGTGAGCTTCTTGCCGATCAGCGCGAAAACACACTCCCAAAGTCCAGCATAACCGAGCGAGATAGTGGAATATCCGCCATAAAGAAGCTTGTCGATCGTCTCTCCCTTCTCAAGGCGGGCAAGCGCACCGTACTGCCAAAGAATAGGGGCCGCATCGGAGACAGTCCCTTTAAGACGGTCATGACGGCAGCGAAGCGCCTTATGGCAAAGCTCGCAACGCTCATCGAAAATAGACCAGAACTTATCCATGTCGCCATGAGCCGAAAGCGCGACATCAACGAGATTGATCGTCACGACGCCCTGATTGAAGCGGCCGTAGAACTTAGGCTTTCCGGGCTTATAGTTGAGCGCGTTCGAGACATTCCCGTAGCCGCCTTCAGAACGGTCGGGCGTAAGGAACGAGCGGCAGCCCATGCACGTGTAGCAGTCGCCCTCGCCGACGCTCTGACCGGTCGAAAGCTTGTACTCGCGCATTTTCTTCTCGGAAATGTAGTCCGGCACCATGCGCTTGGCGGTGCACTTCGCCGAAAGTTCGGTCAGATACCAGTAGGGCGAATTCTCCGTGATGTTCTGCTCTTCAAGAACGTAGATGAGTTTCGGGAACGCGGGGGTCACGTAAACGCCCTGCTCATTCTTGACGCCCTTGATGCGCTCGCGGAGCACCTCTTCGATGATAAGCGCGAGGTCCTTGCGCTCGGAGTCGTTCGCAGCCTCACCGAGATACATGAAGACCGTAACGAACGGAGCCTGACCATTCGTCGTCATGAGAGTGACGACCTGATACTGGATCGTCTGCACGCCCTTCTGAATCTCTTTTCTGACGCGCTTCTCGACGATCTTCGAGAACATCTCGTCGCTCATCTTCACGCCCGTCTCGTCGCACTCCTCCTGAAGCTCCTTGCGGATCGCCTGGCGCGAAATCTCGACGAACGGCGCGAGATGGGTAAGCGAAATCGACTGGCCGCCGTACTGGTTCGAAGCGACCTGGGCGATAATCTGCGTCGCGATGTTGCAGGCGGTCGAGAAGCTCTTCGGCTTTTCGATCATTGTGCCCGAAATCACCGTTCCGTTCTGAAGCATATCCTCGAGGTTCACAAGGTCGCAGTTGTGCATGTGCTGCGCGTAATAATCCATATCGTGAAAATGGATGATGCCCTCCTTGTGCGCCTGAACGACGTCGGCGGGCAAAAGGAGACGCGCGGCGACGTCCTTAGAAACTTCACCCGCCATATAGTCGCGCTGAACGGAGTTGATGCGGGGATTCTTGTTGGAGTTCTCCTGCTTGACGTCCTCGTTGTTGCTCTCGATAAGCGACATGATCTGCTGGTCGGTCGTGTTGGCCTGACGGAGAAGATTCTGCTTGTAGCGGTAGGTGATGTACTTCTTGGCGACCTCATGGGCGCCCATTTCCATAATCTTCGTCTCGACGACGTCCTGAATCTCTTCAACCGTCATTGCGCGATCACGCGCCTCGCATACGCCGGCGACCTCTTCGGCGATAAGTTTAATGCGGCCTTCAGAAAGCGCGCTCTTGTAATCGACCGCCTGAGATGCCTTGCGGATAGCATTTTCGATTTTCGTAATATCGAACGACTTCTCTTCGCCGCTTCGCTTGATGATGTGCATCTCTTTCATTTTCGGTCGCTTTCTTTTAATTTTTTTATAATATAAAATCGTTTAGAGTTTTACAAACGGCATTTTAACCGTAAAACTACACTTTATTGCGTAACTCTGTAATATCATACACTAAATATTGTATCTGCGCAACCCCCAAAATGCAAAAACATATCTACACGTTGTATACATTAGATATAAAAATACACAATAGATTGTAGACAGAGTAAATAGAAAGATACCAAAATCAAGGGCCGTCATTCATCTGAAACAGGTAAAAAACAAAAAAAGCGCGTCTCAGTTAAGAGTCGCGCTTTTTCAGCTTTTACTTGTCGATACTCGAGAAAACAGAATGTCTGCGCGAGGCTTTCACCATCTCCTCCGTAGCCGGTCTTATGACCGCGTAGGAGGATGTCTCCTTAGAAAGGAGGTGATCCAACCGCTGGTTCCCCAACGGTTACCTTGTTACGACTTCATCCCAATCACC
>JAZOQU010000006.1:0-16389 GCA_045656225.1 Kiritimatiellia bacterium
CGAGAGTGGCCCCCCCCCAGCTTTTTTTTTTTTGCCACACGACAAAAAAAAAACCACCTCCCGGCTACGCCGCACCCCTGCTAGGGCATCCGCTTCGCGGACTCGCTTCGCTCGGGGGATACAGCTTTTTTTGCCACAGCAAAATAAAAAAAGCTGCCGGCTACGCCGCACCCCTGCTAGGGCATCCGCTTCGCGGACTCGCTTCGCTCGGGGGATACAGCTTTTTTTGCTACAGCAAAATAAAAAAACAGGCGTCGTCCTACGGACGCGTCCCTATAGCGACTTTTGCTTCGCAAAAGCTCCTTGCTACGCTCGTCGGGGAATACGCCAGCTTTTTACAAGGACAGATAAATGTCAATTAAATCCAACCTCAAATCCGTGGCGATATGGGCGATTCTTGTAATAATCGTTCTTATTCCTTTTTTCTTATTTGAGGAAAGTATTAATTTTTGGATCGAAAGTCTTCTTCAAGAATATAGTGGCAATACCTTTGCTGTTGGCTTGATTCTTTTTAGTGTATTGGCTTCTGATATCTTCCTGCCGATTCCTTCATGTCTTTTAGGTGCGATGTGTGGACTTTTTCTTGGTCCGTTTATTGGCTTTTTTGTTTCATTTTCTGCAATGACCGTAAGTGGACTGACTGGATTTTATATCGGAAGAACAGCTTCGGCTTTAGCTTGCAGGATGATGGGGGAGACGGCTGCGACACTTGATTCCTTCAGAAAATCAAATCCTTTTATCATTTTTATTTTTCGCCCTGTACCTGTTCTCTCTGAATGTTCTTGCATTTATGCAGGATTTAGGCGGTATAATTTTGCAAAGACCGTTTTTTGGATGTTTTTAGGCAATGCGGTAGTTTCAGCAGTGTATTCCGTCATTGGACATTTAGGTCGAGACAACGCTACTTTTTTCCCGGCTTTTACAGCAGTTGTTCTTCTTTCGGGATTTAGTTTTCTCGTCGGAAAGATAATACCAAAATCGCGACGTGTTTTTTAATTCTGCTTTATCAAAATATGATATAATATCACGCATTATGGCAGAAGAAAACAAATCGTCTCTCGATCCGCTCAGCGCTCTTTGCAAGCGCCGCGGTTTTATTTATCATTCATCCGAAATCTACGGCGGAATGCCCGGTTTTTGGGATTATGGTCCGCTCGGCTGCGAGCTTAAGAACAATGTTAAGCAGGCCTGGTGGCAGTTTACCGTCCGCGGTCGCGAGGATGTCGCCGGTCTCGACGCGACGATCATCATGCATCCGAAAATCTGGAAGGCATCGGGCCATCTCGATACGTTCGCCGATCCGATGACGATGTGCAAGGACTGCAAAAAGCTCATGCGCGCCGACCAGATCAAGGATATCTACGAGGATCAGAAAAAGAAGCCTCAGCCCAAGATCGCCGGCAGCGACTTCTTCTGTCCCTACTGCGGCGGTGAGCTGACGGAGCCGAAGCCTTTCAATTTGATGTTTAAGACGATCGTCGGTCCAATCGAGGATCCCTCGAACGTCGCGTATCTGCGTCCCGAGACGGCTCAGGCGATTTTCGCCCAGTTCCAGAACGTTACCTCGACTTCCCGCATGGCCGTTCCCTACGGCATCGCCCAGATGGGAAAGAGCTTCCGCAATGAAGTCACGCCGCGCAACTACACGTTCCGCAGCCGCGAGTTCGAGCAGATGGAGCTCGAGTTCTTCATCCGCCCCGATGAGGCGGTTGAGATTCTTCACGGTCATGTCGTAACTCTCGCCGATAATCCCGATCTCAACGGTCCCGTTCAGGACGACTGGGGCTGGGAGGTCTGGCACAAGTACTGGGTCGAGCAGCGCAAGAAATTCCTGAATGCCGTCGGTCTTCCCACCGAGCGCTTTGTCGAATATTGGCAGAAGCCCGACGAACTCGCCCATTATGCGCGCGCCTGCGTCGATATCGAATACGACTTCCCCTTCGGCCGCCAGGAGCTCGAAGGTATCGCCGCGCGAAGCGATTTCGACCTTTCGCAGCACCAGAAGCATTCGGGCGAGTCCCAGATGGTCTTCGACGATCCTTTGAAGCAGGCCGCCAAGAAGATGGACGAGGCCGCCCGCAAGGCGTTTATCGAGAAGGTTCAGGCCGATTGGGTCGCCCGCGGTAAGGATTCCGTCGCCGCCGAGAAGTTCTGCCTTAATCTTTTTGACGGTAAGTACGTTCCCCACGTTATTGAGCCCTCGGCCGGTGTCGACCGCCTTATGCTCGCTCTTTTGTGCGAGGCCTATGAGGAGGAGAAGCTCGTTGACGAGAAGGGTAAAGAAGATATCCGCACGGTCCTTCACTTCAGCCCGAAGGTTGCGCCCATCAAGGTCGCCATCTTCCCGCTCATCAAGAAGGACGAGGCTCAGGATAAGCTCGCCCGCGAGATTTTCACGAAGCTCCAGAAGAAGGTCAACGTCATGTGGGACGTCTCGGGCGCCATCGGTCGCCGCTACCGTCGTCAGGACGAAGCCGGTACGCCCTGGTGCATCACCGTCGACGCACAGTCCGTCGAAGACGGAACGTTTACCGTCCGCGAGCGCGATTCCATGAAGCAGACGCGTATGACTTACGGCGAGTTCCTCGCGATGATGTACGACGCGCTTGAATTTTAACAATACTCGCGACTGTAGCTCAATTGGATAGAGCGTTGGCCTCCGAAGCCGAAGGTTGCTGGTTCGATCCCAGTCAGTCGCACCAAGAAGGTTGAAAAAAAATGGGCGGGTTCTGCGGTGTAATTTCCAAAGACGATTGCGTTCTTGATCTCTTTTACGGAACGGACTACCATTCCCATCTCGGGACCCACCGCGGCGGAATGGCGATTTTGAACGAGTCGGGTTTTCAGCGCTCGATTCACAATATTCAGAATTCGCCGTTCCGCAGCAAATTCGAGCACGACATCCCGAAGTTTTCGGGCAAGGTCGGCATCGGTGTAATATCAGATACCGATCCTCAGCCGCTCGTCATGTGCTCGAAGCTCGGCGCGTTCGCTATTGTAACGGTAGGCTACATCGATAATATCGATGAACTTAAGAAGGAACTTTTCGAGCGGAATTCCATGCAGCTCCAGTTCTCGACGACGAGCGGGATGGTCGGACCGACGGAAGTCGTTTCAGCGCTTATCGCGACTCAGTCGTCAATCGTCGAGGGCCTTAAATACGTTCAGCAGAAGGTAAAGGGCAGTTGCTCGATTCTCATAATCGATGAGACGGGCCGGCTTTACGCCATGCGCGACCGCTGGGGTCGCACCCCGGTGATTCTCGGAAAGAAAGACGGCGCGATGATAGCGCTTATGGAGAGCTGCGCTCTCGCCAATCTCGGTTACGAGTATGTCCGCGATATCGGCCCCGGCGAAGTTGTCGAGCTTACCGTTGAAGTGGACATTACGCTCGTCGAACCCGGAAAGCGTATGGCGATCTGCTCGTTCCTTTGGGTTTACTACGGCTATCCGGCGTCGTCGTATGAAGGGCGCAACATCGAGATGACGCGTTACCGCTGCGGCAGCGCGCTCGCGAAGCGTACTCCCACCGATGCCGACGCCGCGTGCGGCATTCCCGATTCGGGTATTTCCCATGCTCTCGGCTATGCCCATGAAGCGGGTATAAAGTACGCGAGACCTTTTGTGAAGTATACTCCTACCTGGGCCCGCTCGTTTATGCCGTCCGATCAGCGTCAGCGCGAGCATGTCGCCAGGATGAAGCTGATCACGATTCCCGGGCTCATCAAGAATCGCAAGCTCGTTTTCTGCGACGACTCGATCGTTCGCGGCACACAGCTCGGTAAGCAGGCTATAAAACTTTATTCCGAAGGCTGTCTCGAAACGCATATGCGCATCGCGAGTCCGCCGCTTCTGTATCCGTGCAAGTTTCTTAACTTCTCTCGTTCAAAGAGCGAGTACGATCTCGTTACGCGCCGTTATATCCGCGGCCATGAGGGCGAGAACGCGGACGTCTCGAAGTATATCGATGCTGAAGGCGAGCCTTACGCGCGAATGGTCGAGTTCATCCGCGAGAAGCTCAATCTTACGTCGCTGGCGTTCCAGCGGATCGACGATCTCGTCAAGGCGATTGGACTTCCCGCTGAGAATCTCTGCACGTATTGCTGGACGGGTAAGGATGTTTCGATTGACGGAGAGGGCTACAAGTGTCCGTGCGCATCATGCCCTCATGCTTCAACATCATCATAAATTTGTAAAAAGTCGTTAAGACTGGGAGGTTAAACGGATGCTAAAACAGTCAATATTATTGGCGGGCTTTGCAACAATCCTCTCATCTACTGCATTTGCGGCGTTTGAAGACGATCTTTTGTATCTGAAATCGAAGTGGCGCAGCGACGTCACCGATAAGTCCACAGGTCTTGGGGTTGAGGAGCTTAAGGTAAAGGCCGAATTAATCGCCGCCGAAGGAAAGGGCGTAAAGCCCTGGTGTATAGTTAAGGCTGAAATCTTCAGGATGACGTGCGAGGAGATGTCGGTCGGGTTTTCGCCTCACGACGCGTTTCCGGCGTTTTCGTGCTGGAGTAAAAGGAACCGCGTTTTAACAAAGCTCATAAACGAGCGCATTGCCGAAGTCGATTCGACTTATTGCCCCGACGCGAAAGCGAAGTCTAAGGAAGTTAAAGGTTCTGTCTTAAGGCATGACTACGATCATGCCGTGCCTGATTGGGATAGAATTCTTAAACTTGGCTTCCCTGGGATTAAGGCTGAGATTGATGCGTCCAAAGCGACGAACGATTACAGTAATGCGATGCGCATCGTCGCAGATGCGATGCTTGAAAATGTTAAGCGTCTCGCAAAAATCGCCGAAGCTTCTAAAGATGCTGAAAATCCCGTCATTAAGGCCGAAATTGCCGCGCTGAAAAATCTTGTTGTCGCTCCCCCGAAGACAGCTTATGAGGTGATGCTTTTTCAGCTTCTCTTTTTCTACTATGGAGAACATTTAGATCATCTTCAAGTTCGTTCTCTCGGCAATTGGGATCGCCTTCTTATGCCTTATTACGAGGCCGATTTAAAGGCGGGGCGCACGACGCGCGAGGAGTTTAAGAATCTCGTCAAGCATTTTTGGTGGCAATGGGGTTCGCTCGATAACTGGTGGGGTCAGCCTGTCTATATCGGTGGGACGAAGGCCGACGGAACGACTGAATATAATGAGGTTTCGCGGATCGTTCTTGAAGTCGCCGATGAGGTTCACGTTCCGACGCCTAAGCTTCAAATGAAAATCGCGCCTAATACGCCCGATGATATTCTTTCAAAGGCTCTTGATATGGCGCGCCGCCACAGATCCATCGTATTCTGCGGTGAAGAGCCGATGGCCAAGGCGATGGCGGCTATGGGTTTTTCGGCCGAAGAGGCTCGGACTCTCGATATTTGGGGGTGCTACGAGTTTCAGCCTCGCGCCGCGGCGAATACGACGCTTCCTTGCATAATCAACATGCCGCGCATTATGGTCGATCTTCTTGAGAAGGCGCGCACTGGCGAACTTAAAGCCGAAACTTTCGAAGATTTCGAGAAGGCTTTTCATCGTGAACTTGAGCGTAGACTTGAAATATCGCTTGATGTCGTTCGCGCGTATGAGGCTAATATGGATGAGTTTATTCCGGCTCTCGTTCATTCGCTTTCGATTAAATCGTGTGTAGATGAGGGTAAGAACGCGATCGGCAACGGAATGAAGTACAATCTTTCCGTTATTCTTCAGGCGGGTTCTGGTACGGCCGTCGATGCTCTCGCGGCGGTAAAAGAGATTGTGTATGAGCGAAAGGAAATGACGCTCGCCGAGCTCGGTCAGGTTATGGCCGATGATTGGAAGGATCATGACGAACTTCGATTGAGAATGCGGGCTTCGCGCCGTAAATGGGGTAATAACGAACCTCTTACCAATAGACTTAAGCGTGATTTGTACAGAGTATTCGGCGCGGCGGTTAACGGTAAAGAAAATTCGCGTGGAGGTAAGTTCTTCGCCTCGGGTCATAGTATTGACTTCTTCTATTTAATGGCTCGCCATACAAAGGCGACTCCGGATGGCCGTAAAAAGGGCGAAGAGTTTTCTAAGAATATTTCCCCCGCCCCGGGAGCCGACCGCGAAGGTCCTACAGCTTTGGTTGCGAGTATCAATGCGATAGATACGCGTGATATTCCGGGTGATATAATTCTCGATATGATGATTCATCCTTCAACGATCCAGGGCGAGAAGGGGCTTATGGCGATGAAGGTTCTTATCGACAGATATTTCGCTGCGGGCGGTTGTGCGATTCATTTCAATGTTTTCAGTGCCGAAGAATTGCGCGACGCTCAAGCTCATCCTGAACGTTACGAGAATCTTCAAGTGAGAATGTGCGGTTGGAACGTACGCTGGAACGATTTGTCGAAGACGCTTCAAGACGCTTATATTTTGAGGGCTGAAGGAGTTTTGCAGCCATGATCATGCGCAGGGAGATGATTGCAGGAGCGGCGGCGTTTGCTGTTGCTCCGCTTTTCGCCCGCGGCGGTCGCCTTTTAAAGACTCCCTTGATGCTTGATATTAAGCGCATGGCCATTTGGGACGGGCCCGGTCTCAGGACGACATTTTTCGTAAAGGGGTGTCCCTTAAAATGTATTTGGTGCCATAATCCCGAATCCTTGAAAGTAGAGCGGGAGTGGGCGCGGTTTAAGCATTTATGCCGTAATTGCGCGAAGTGCACGATGGATGAGGCGACTTGTCCTACTCGCGCGCTTAAGCTTTACGGTAAGCCGATGAGTATTGATGATATTGTCGCCAAGGCTTTAGAGGATAAGCCGTTTTACGATAAGTCTGGCGGTGGAGTCACTCTTTCCGGCGGCGAGCCGCTTTTCTTTTGGGAATGGGCGGCGGAGCTTTTTGCCGCGTTTAAAAAGGCTGGGCTTAATACGTGTTTAGATACATCGCTTTATGCGCCGAAATCAGCGATAGATGCGATGTTGCCGGTTACTGATATGTGGCTCGCCGATTATAAGGCTCACGACGACGAGAAACATAAGAAGTATACAGGCGTTTCAAATGCCGTAATCAAACGAAACCTGGAGCGACTTGTCTCCGGGAAGGTTAAGCTTGAGGTAAGGTGTCTATCGGTGCCTGATTGTACCGACGGCGAGGATTTAAACAATCGTCATAAATACCTGAAGTCTCTTGGGATTGAAGATTCTGCGATTGTAGATCTCGAGTACCATGATTATGCCCGCTCGAAATATCTTGCTCTTGGCATGGTCGATACTATGCCACCAAAGCGGCATTAAAGCGAAAGGAGAACCATGAAAAAAATAATAGTCGCATTGTTGGTTTTGATTCCGGTTTTTGTTTTTGCGGCGGGTAAAAAAACATCAAAGCCGCGTTTGAAATTACATCAACTTTATACTGATAACGCCGTATTTCAGCGCAATGTCGGCAAATACCCGATAAAAGGGCAGGCTGAAAAGAATGCGCAAGTGGTCGTTTCATTTCGCGGGGAAACCGTTACGGTGATGGCTGATGATAAGGGTAATTGGTGTGCATACTTGCCAAGTGGCGAAGCGGGCGACGGTTTCGAACTTAAAGTTGTTTCGGACGGCGAGAGCGTCGTTGCTAAAAATATTGCAGTCGGAGATGTTTGGCTTGTTGCGGGGCAGTCGAATGCCGAGTTTACAGTAGGGTGGTTCAAGCAAGGCGTCGAGTGGTCTAAAGACGGCGATTATCCTCTGATTCGTTTTCAAAAGCAGACTTGGCAACCTCCTCACATGCGAAAGGATGATCGCTGGAATGTTTTGAGCGCTAATACAGTAAAGGATTTTTCGGCGACGGGATTCTTCTTCGCCAAGGAAATATACAAGAAACATAAAATTCCGGTCGGAGTTGTCGTTTCAGCGGTTGGAGGGTCTGTGATAAGGTCATGGATTTCAGAAAGCGGTCTTGCGGAAATTCCCCACGCTAAAACGACTTTGATTGAGCCTTATTATAAAGCGCTTGAGAAGTACAAGAAAGAAAAGGCTGAAAATCCCCAAAAACCGCCGCGACATCCGCATAAATCGTATGGGGGTCTTTTCAATGAGCGTGTTGCCCGTTTAACGGGTTTGCCGTTATCTGGTGTGATTTGGTATCAGGGAGAAGCTGATGCGATGTTTGCAGGAGGATATATTTATAGAGAATATCTTGAAGCGCTGATCAAGTCGTACCGCAGTCATTTTTGCAATGAGAAACTGCCGTTTTTTGTAGTTGAAATCCCTTATTATGGAGCGCATTATATTTGGTCCGATTTGCGGGACTCGCAGAGATATGTAGCGAATAAAATTGATGACGTTCATCTTGTGTCGATTCTTGATATCGGAGACTTGAAAGACATACATCCTCCTAAGAAGCCAGAACTTGGGGCGCGTTTAGCGGCGGTAGCGGATAAGTTCGTTTATGGAGGCGGCGCGGCAGCTACAGGACCTATATATGATTCTATGAAAGTTGTCGATGGGCGCATTATTTTGAAGTTTAAGCCGGATTCTATCGGAGGTGGCCTTATTTCAAGCGACGGTAAGCCATTGCGCGGATTTCTAATCGCAGGTCAGGATAGAAAGTTTGTTGAAGCGGCGGCGGCAATTGAGGGAGATTGCGTAGCTGTTTCTTCAGCTAAGGTTAAAAATCCTGTTGCTGTCAGATACGGTTGGTATCCGACCGACGGAGGAGTAAACTTCTTCAACAAGTCCGGATTTCCTTGCGGCTTGTTTCGTACTGACAATTTTAAACTCCCCACGGAAAGAACAAAATAAAACAATAAATCATATGAAAAAACAATTGATGATGGCGTTGGCGAGTATCTATTGCATTGCTATGCGTGGCGCAACTCGTGAGCTTACAGTTTCCGTCGACGGTTTCTCGCCTGCCGAGGCCGTTGAAAACATCCGTGCCGCTAAACTTAAAGGAGATAAATCCGCCTGGACAGTTCATGTTAAAAAAGGTGTATATAATTTAAAGAATCCTCTTATTTTCACTCCTGCTGATTCCGGCTCTCCCGAAGCTCCCGTTAAGTGGATCGGCGAAGAAGGCGCGACATTTTCGGGCGGCGGTAAGATAGAAAATTGGCGTGACGACGGTGATGGCGTATGGTCAGCTCCGATTCCTGTTGACGAGAAGGGTGATAAAATATTTTTTGAGTCTTTATATGTTAACGGCCGTCGCGCTGATCGCTCGCGTTTCCCCGAGAAGGGTGAGCTTAAATTCGCCAAATGGTCAGAGCGTAAAGAGGTAAAAGGTGCCGTCACTAATTATTTTGAGGAGTTTACGGTAAAGGGTTCGCAGCCTAAGTTCTTAGCGAATCTCTCGCGCGAGGAGCTTGACGCCGTACAGTGCCGAATTTTCGTAAAGTGGTCTTACGGCGCATACCCAGTAGAGTCGTATACATCTTCTAACGGTATGATCGTAGTTTGTGGTAATGTTCCTATCGCAGCTTGGAAGAGGTGGAATGAGGATAAGCATAACTACCTCTTCTTCGAGAATGTGGCGGCTGGTTTTACTAAGAGTGGACAGTGGTTTTACGATGTAAAGGCTGGACGCGTCAAATACCGCCCGCTCAAAGGCGAAACGATTGAATCGTTTGAGGCGATTGCACCGACATCTCGTCTCATTTCGCTCGTTGAGATTAAGGGCGATCTTGATAAGGGCGAGTTTGTTCATGATATTTCATTTGAAAATATAGCCTTTACAGCTTCTCGTACTGATGGTGAAGTGACTAAAAATGGTGCAATAAGGCAATACCAGCTTCAGGCGGCGCGTTCCACAGGAGCTGCCGTTCATGCGCTTGGGGCTCATAGCGTTACGTTTGAGCGCTGCCGCGTCTTCAATACAGAGAACTATGCGTTTAAGTTGGATGACGGATGCGTTTCGAATGTTATTCGCTCTTGCGAGATTTACGATGCTGGCGCGGGCGGAATCTGGGTCGGCAACAACCGACAGAATATGCTTAAGATGGCTAATGAAAAATGGCGCAATTTAAGGGAGCCTTGGAATCATCCGTTTGTGACTAAATCAATCGTTGATACATCGACTAAAGCGGTGCGGTTCAATGTCGTCGACAATAACCTTATTACTCATTGCGGCCGCGTCAATCCTGAAGGGTGTGGAATCGTTCTGACTCACGCTGCTGATACAAAGGTCACTCATAACGAAATCACCGATATCTATTATACGGGTATTTCAGTCGGCTGGACATGGGGATATTGGGGCTCGTACGCCCAGCGCAATGAAATCTCGTTCAATCTCATAAAGAACATTGGTCAAGGTAAGATGGCAGATATGGGCGGCGTTTATACGTTAGGCACGTCGTTCGGGACGGTCGTCACCAACAATGTTATAATGGATGTAAAGTCGAGTTCTTACGGCGGTTGGGGTATGTACAACGATGAAGGCTCCGAGGGAATCCATTGGGAGAACAACCTCGTGGTCAACACGTCCGCTGATTCATATCATCTCCATTTTGGTCGCAATAATAAGGTTGTAAATTGCATCATGATTAACGGCGGCACGAGTAAGCTCTGTGTCTCCCGCCCTGAGAAGCATAATCAAATAACTTTTGCCCGCAATATCATTTATTGGCCCTCGGGACCTGTTTTTGTAAGAGCTCCGCATTGGAACAGAATCCGAGACGGGCTCGCAAAAGTCAAATGGAATAACAATCTTTTCTGGTGCACGACCGGCGTTACGGAATTGAACGGTCCGGTAACTGGTACGGTCGGCGATCCTGGCTTCATTGACCCCAAGAACGGCGACTGGCGCCTTAAGCCGAACTCGCCCGCTCTTAAACTTGGCTTTAAACCGTGGGATTATTCGCTCTCAGGTCGAAGATGCAATCCGACATCTCTTTAAGTATTGGATATAAAAACATACACATGTTTATGTTACAAATATGATATAATACACAAACTTTTTTTTCAAGGAGCAAAAAATCAATGAAAACTTATAATGTCGGTTTGGTTGGTGTCGGCGCTGTCGGTACCGAAATGATTAGAGTCCTCAAGGAGCGCAACTTCCCTTGCGGAAAGGTTCAGGTTTTTGCGTCGCGTGAGCGCGATGAGCAGATTCTCGGTGAGACGTATCACGTTCTTAAGGCGGACGAGAACAGCTTTAACGGAATGGATATCGTCCTTTTCGCCGGTAAGACTGACGTCGCCATTGAGCTTAAAGACGCCGTTGTCAAGGCTGGCGCGAAGATGATCGATAACTCCCGCGCGTTCCGTCAGGATCCGGAAGTCCCGCTCGTAGTTCCCCAGGTTAACGCCGAAGACCTCGATTGGAATAAGGGTGTTATCGCCAACCCGAACTGCACGACCGCCATCATGCTTGAGGCTGTCGCTCCTCTCCACAAGGCTAAAGGCCTTAAGCGTCTTATCGCCTCTACTTATCAGGCCGCTTCCGGTGCGGGCGCTCCCGGCCTTGCGGAACTCGAGCAGCAGATCCAGGAGTACGCCGCCGGCAAGCCTCTTACCGTAAAGGCGTTCCAGCATCAGCTCACTTACAATCTTATTCCTCACATCGATAAGTTCGACGAGACAAACTGGTATACTCTCGAAGAGCTTAAGATGCGTAACGAGGCCTCTAAGATGCTTCATATCCCTGATTTGAAGCTCAGCTGCACGTGCGTTCGCGTTCCGATCGCCCGCGCTCATTCCGAGTCGCTTAACCTCGAATTTGAAGAGCCCATTACCCCCGAAGAGGCTCGCGAGATTCTTTCGAAGGCTGAAGGCGTCAGAGTTGTTGACGATCCGCTCAACGGCGGCTATCCGATGCCTCTCGATGCTACGGCTAAGTACGATGTTCTCGCCGGCCGTATTCGTCAGGACATTTCCCGTGACGACGGCAAGGGCCTTGAGATGTTCGTTTCGGGCGATCAGCTTCTTCGCGGCGCGGCGCTCAACGCCGTTGAAATCGCCGAGCATCTTATCAAGCGCGGTCTTGTCTAATATTTGCGCCCATGAAGAATAAGATGAATGTCGTTGAAAAAATTCTCGCCGCCCACCTTGTTGAAGGTGACGCGGCGAAGGATTCCGAGCTCGGTATCCGTATTGATCAGACTCTGACCCAGGACGCTACCGGTACGATGGCGTATCTTCAGTTCGAGTCGATGGGCGTAAACCGCGTAAAGACGGATGTGTCGGTTTCATATGTCGACCACAACACCGTTCAGATCGGTTTCGAGAACGCCGACGACCACGATTTTTTGCAGTCTGTCGCGAAGAAATACGGTATCGTCTATTCAAAGGCCGGCAACGGCATCTGCCATCAGCTTCATTTAGAGCGCTTTGGCAAGCCTGGCACCACGCTTCTCGGTTCTGATTCCCATACCCCGACGGGCGGCGGCATCGGCCAGATCGCGATCGGTGCGGGCGGTATTGATATCGCGGTCGCGATGGCGGGCGGCGCGTTTCACATTCCTACGCCGAAGGTCCGCGCCATCGTTCTTAAAGGTAAACTTAAAAAGGGCGTGAGCGCCAAGGATGTGATTCTCAAGGTTCTCGAAAAGTTCGGGACTAAGGGTAATGTCGGCTGGATTTTCGAATATACGGGTCCCGGAGTCGCGACGCTCGATGTTCCTTCTCGCGCTACGATTACGAATATGGGCGCAGAGCTTGGAGTTACGACGAGCGTCTTCCCTTCAGATAAGGTCACGAAGCAGTTTCTCGCCGCTCAAGGCCGCGCAAAGGATTTCGTCGAGATTCTTCCCGACAAGGGAGCAAAGTACGACGATGTGTTTACGGTCGACCTTTCGAAGCTTGAGCCTCTTATGGCCGCTCCGCACAGCCCCGGGAACATCGTTACGGTAAAGTCGATGAAGGGCAAGAAGGTCAATCAGATAATGATCGGATCCTGCACGAACTCGTCTTACCGTGATATCCGCACCGTCGCTCTTTATCTTAAGGGTAAGCACGTGGCCGACGATGTCGAAGTCGGTATCGCCTGCGGCTCAAGGCAGGTTATCGACATGCTCGCCAAGGATGGTTCGCTCGGTATTCTCCACCGCGCCGGCTGTCGTATGCTTGAAAACGCGTGCGGCTTTTGCATCGGCGCTCACATGTCGCCGAGGACCGGAGCGATTTCTCTCAGAACCAACAACCGAAACTTTGAAGGCCGCAGCGGAACAAAGTCCGCTGGCGTCTACCTTGTATCTCCCGAGACGGCTGCCGCATCGGCTCTTACCGGAAAGATCGAGCTTCCCACGCTGAATCCCGTCGCGAGCGTTCCCAGTCCGAAGAAGTTCCCGATCGACGATTCGATGTTTCTTTACCGCTCCACTGCCGGAAAGGGTGTCCGGGCCGCGAAGATCGTGCGCGGACCCAATATCGCCCAGGTTCCGAAGGGCGAGAAGCTTGCTGAGACTTACGACGCCGTATGCGCGATTAAGGTCGGCGACAAGATCACGACCGACCACATCATGCCGGCCGGTGCGAGACTTAAGTTCCGCTCCAACATTCCTGAATATGCGAAGTTCGTCTTTGAGCCGTGCGATCCGAAGTTCCACGACAACTGCCTCTCCAACAAGGTAGCGGGCGCGGTAAACGTAATCGTCGCAGGCGAGAGTTACGGCCAAGGTTCGAGCCGCGAGCATGCGGCGCTCTGCCCGATGTACCTCGGCGTCAAGGCGGTTTTCGCGAAGTCGATCGAGCGCATCCATCGCGCGAACCTGATCAACTTCGGCATTGTGCCTTTCGAGTTCGTTAATCCTTCCGATTACGATAAGATTGATGCCGGTGAGAAGTTTGAACTTAAGGGTGTCCGCAACGCTGTCGAGGGTGATGGAGTTCTTGAGCTTAAGACGAAGAAGGGCGTTATCGCTCTTAAGACTCGTCTTTCAGACCGCGAGAAGCATCTCATCCTTTGCGGCGGGCTCCTCGCTTCGCTCTGATAGCGCGCATGACATTTAAATGCCGCCAGTGCGGCGCGTGTTGCCGCATAAAGAACGGAATCGTCCGTGTCGGTGAAGCCGAGATATCGCGAATCGCGAAGTATCTCGGCTTCACCGAAGATGATTTCATAGCGACTGAAACGGAGGTTGCGCCGGACAGGAAGGGGCTTGTTTTAAAAAGCAGGCCGGACGGGTCTTGCGTTTATCTTACGGATGATAATCTTTGTATGATACATGCTGTAAAACCTGGCAAGTGTGCTTCATTTCCGTACGAGTGGACTAATCCAGACTCGAACGAAGTCTGTCCCGGCCTTCTGTCAGTACATCAGTAATGTAAAAAGGGGTTTAGTCGTTTCTGGGGTTGAGTTGGGGTAAAGACGTTAACCGTCAAGTTTTTACCCTCGTCGGTGAAAAAGGTTCATTGTTGCCAATGCACACGGCTTTTTGGTATAATTTCAGAAATTGGAAACTGGTCCTGTAGCTCATCTGGACAGAGCAGCTGCCTTCTAAGCAGCGGGTAGTGGGTTCGAGTCCCGCCAGGACCGCCATTGAACGGGTGTCATGATGACAGAGAATAAGGTTAAGTTTTTAATAAGAGCTGCGAAGCTTGCCGATGCGGAAAAGATTTTTGCGTTGATTCATCTTAACCGCGATCAATTGGTTCCGCGTTCCATGGGTAATATTGTGGAGAATGTAGATCGTTTCCTGGTTGCTGTCTGCGGTAACGATATTGCAGGATGTGCAACATATCAGATTCATCCCGAGATTGGTGATGCCGAGGCGGCGACCGTCGAAATTCAGTCTGTTGCGGTTCGGGCTCCCTACAGGCGTAATGGTATCGGCAGAGCGCTTATAGAAGCGGTTCTTGCGAAAGCGTCGTTGATAAAACCCAAGGAGTTCATTGTCTTGACTTTTGCACCTGAGTTTTTCAGTTCACTTGGATTTGTCGAAATTCCTAAGACGAATGTTATGCATAAGCTCTATACCGGTTGCATAAACTGCACAAAGCATAAAAATCCCTTTACGTGTCCTGAAATTGCGATGGTTCGTTCTGTATAATTTTTTTTAAAATACCCCCTTGAAATCAGAAAAGAAAAATAGTATACTATCTAATGTTTTCTTCACCTGCTCGGGTGGTGAAATTGGCAGACACGCATGCTTGAGGTGCATGTGGGTAACTCCTTGCGGGTTCGAGTCCCGCCCCGAGCACCATTAAAGCCGCCGTTTGGCGGTTTTTTTATTTTATCAAAACCGCTTGTTATGGTTTTCGGGTAATGGGAATCTGGTGCTAAAAATTCTTCATGTACCTTTTAATCTCGAATTAAATAAACGTCGGAGTTGTAAACATAACACCCTTATCCCACTTTTTTGAATTGATGCACTCAAGGCCTTCGAGCCGGGGGCGATTCGGCGCTGGTGCTCGCTGTGCAGGCTGCCGAATCGACTCCGGCTCTGCGGCCTTCACGGTGTGCATGAAATGAAAATGGGGCGCGATGTGTTTGGTAACGGCAGACGGATAGATGAAACTCTCGAGAGATTTGTTTTTGAGAAAACGGTGTTGAATACATATCGCGGAGCAAGGAGCGCGCAGGTTCGCTTTGCGGTCGGAAAAGTCTACGACGAAAAAGAAGGGGTATGAAAATAAATTTTCATAGGGTTTTATTGGGATTTTTTGAAAACTGGGATAAATCACTCCAGAAAAAGCGGGATAATGCTCTGCAAAACATATAACCGCGCTAAAGGGAATCGGTAAGCAGTCATTTTATGGTAAAATATACGTATGTTAGATTTTCTATTTAGCGAGGCGGTGATGGCTAAGACAGGCGCGGCGTTGGTTGTTGCGCTAGTGGCAATCGCATTCGGGAAAATCTTGCTTTCGATGGTGGGGAGGTTTTTCAGGTTTTGGCTAAAGTTGCCGGTATTAGCTAAAGTAATTCTACCAGCTGTCCTGATTGTGTTTTGTCTTCACGGCAGTATGAAAAATAGAGGTGCGTTCTTGGTTAGATCGCCTAATGCTGTAACGGTTAGCGATATTGATATTGAGCGAGGCTTTAAGTTGGAAAGCGTTGTTACCAACGCGGCGTATTCGTATGAGCTTGCGAGTAATGCCGTGCGCAATGCGGCCTGGCATTTGGCGGGAGGGCATAGCGCCTTTAACCGGTATAATCTCGGATGGTCGTTTCCAATGGGAGAAAATGTTTACGATCATATCATAGCTTTTCAAGAGGGGAGTGTATTTCACAATCCCCGCGATGAATATCCACTTTTTAAACTTTATGACGGGATTCTTTCATTTATTCCCGGCTATTCCGATTTTTGGACGCTGATAGATGATAAGCGCGGCGTTTTTACGTGGCACAATGTCATGCCGTACGATAAAACTAATGAGGTTGTTTCGGTTCAGTTGGAGCTTATTAAGAACGGTGATTTTACGATTCGCTCGAATGAGCTTGCGAATGTTTATCGGCGTATTAATCCCGACGATTGGGATAATGATGGGTTGGCTAATGAGGTCGATAAT
>JAZOQU010000007.1:0-28390 GCA_045656225.1 Kiritimatiellia bacterium
CCGTTTACGTGCATGGTTGCGTACCAGATGCGGCGGTATTCGCCGTGGTTGTCCTTCAGCAGTTTCAAACCCATTTTTTCACCTCCTTCGGTTTTGGGGCCGTGATTTATGATATACTACGCCCTATGCCAACAAGTCAACGCGAAACAACAAGGAATAGTATAGCACAATCAGGTGCTAAACTCAAGGAGAAACTATGCACATTACTATGCACAAATCCAGCAACTGCCGAGGATTGTATGAAAAACGAAAAGATTTTTAGGGTTTGTGCTTGACAATGGCATTGAGAAGGTCAGGGGTTCGACTCCCCTTATCTCCACCAGTTAAAAGAGTGTTTCGCTTGAACGATAAGGCGAAACGCTTTTTTTATTTTCATAAAAATGCAATACGTTTTTATGATATAATTATAAAAATGTCTAATTTCAAAAAAGTATCAAAAGGTGGAAGAAAATTCCTTTTCGCGGGAAAAGGGATGTCTGTGAGGACCGGTCGTTTTTTGGGTGAGTCGATGCTTGTCGGCGCAGTTACCGGACTTGCTGTGGTTGCGTTCAAGTATCTAATAGATTTCGCCCATCATTATTTTGCCGTAATAGAATCCAAACGCATTATGGTATGGGATAATGCCGCTCGTTGGATTCTGTTTGTTCTACCTGCCGCAGGAGCTCTTCTTGGCTATCTGCTGATAAAGCGTTTTTCAAAACTTGAACATGTTCGCGGTACTGACAGCGCCATCATGTCGTTTCACAAACGTGAAGGTTATATCACCAGTACCGTGATTCCTGTAAAACCAATTGCCTCCGTCCTGACCGTCGGCACGGGCGGAAGCGCCGGCTATGAGGGTCCTGTAACGCTCATCGGCGCAGCTTGCGGCAGTGCTGTGGCCCGTTCGTTGAGAATTGCGTCGCGGGGAAGGCGCGTTCTTATGGCTGCCGGTCTTTCAGCGGGCATTGCGGCTCTATTTCAAGCTCCTCTCGCGGGAGCAATTTTCGGATTCGAGATATTTTATTCATCAAGCGATATCGAAGATGAAACCGTACTTCCGTGTTTTATCGCGTCTGCGGTAAGTTACGCGATTTACGCATGTCTGATCGGGCAAAGCGCATGGGAGCCTCTTTTCGTTCTCGACAATCAATACGCATTCTCCAACGGCCTCAGACTATTGCCGTATTTCGTACTTGCCGTGGTAGTCGCATTCGCCGTAAGATTCTACATAACATTTTTCCGCTTTACAGAAAAGCTTTTCAGCGGCATTGCAATGCCAGGTTGGACGAGGGTTGTTATTGGCGGTCTTGTAACCGGAGGAATAGGATTTTTCTATCCCGATATTCTTTCAACGAGTTATTCCGTCATTACGGCCGCTTTCTCGATGCAGGAGGGAGTAACTCTCGAGGGTCTTGGTTCTTTTACGGCGTACGGTCTTTTCATCCTTTTCATGCTGAAGGTGATTGCAACGTCGTTTACGGTAGGCTCCGGCGGTTCAGGCGGTCTGTTTGCTCCCGCACTTGTATGTGGAGCCGCCGTAGGAGCGGCGGTTGGTATGGTGTTTAAATCCATTCTTCCCGATGCTATCGGTATTCATCCTCAGGCTTTCGCACTTGTCGGAATGGCCGGTTTTATGGCAAGTGCGTTGAGAATACCTTTGACCGCGATAGTAATGGTTGCTGAAATGTCAGGTAATCATCAACTGCTGCTGCCTGCAATGTGGGTATGTTGCATCAGTTTCTGGCTTAATAGCGGATGGACGCTTTATCGCAGTCAGGTTCACACACAAGAATCATCTCCTGTTCACGGATAAATGTTTTTTTTGATATAATGTTAAGAAAATGATTGATATGTATATCTCTGTTTAATTTCAGATTAAAATGTGATATAATAACGCTATGAAAGAAATTACGAGAAAGAAAATACGTATTACAGACACGACATTGCGCGATGCCCATCAGTCGCTTTGGGCTACACGCATGCGTACCGACGACATTCTTAAAATAGCCTCCGAGATTGATGACGCTGGCTTTTACTCGCTCGAATGCTGGGGCGGCGCGACGTTCGACGTCTGCATGCGCTTTTTGCGCGAGAATCCGTGGGAGAGACTGCGCCGGATAAAGAAGGCCTGCCCCAAGACGCCTTTGCAGATGCTTCTTCGCGGTCAGAACATTCTCGGCTACAAGCATTATCCCGACGATATCGTAGAGCGCTTTGTCGCGCTTGCGTGCGAGAACGGAATGGATATATTCCGCGTATTCGACGCGCTTAACGATCCGCGCAATCTCGAGGTCGCGATCGCGAGCGTCAAGAAATACGGCGGTCACGCCCAGGGCACGATCTGCTATACGACCTCGCCCGTCCACACGGTTGAGAATTACGTTAAGCTCGCTAAAGAGCAGGAGTCGATGGGCATCGACTCTCTCGCCATTAAGGATATGGCGGGTATCTTGACGCCCGGCGCGGCGCGCGAACTCGTCGCGGCTCTCGTTAAGGCTATGCCTGAAATGCCCATACAGATCCACTCTCACATGACGAGCGGAATGGCGAGTGCGATGTATATGGCCGGTGCCGAAGCGGGCGCCGGTTGCGTCGACTGCGCGATTTCCACGATGAGTTCCTTCTCGTCGCAGCCCCCGACCGAGTCGATCGTTTCAATTCTCGAGTCTGAGGGCTTTGATACGGGGCTCGATCAGGTTAAACTCGCGAAGATTAACAATTATTTCAAGGAGCTTAAGAAAAAGCGTCAGCCCGCTTCCTCCTCTAAGGTCGAAGCCGTCGATGCGGGCGTTCTCGTCCATGCGATTCCCGGCGGCATGATCTCCAATCTCCGCAGCCAGCTCGCCCAGCAAGATGCGCTCGACAGGCTCGATGAAGTTCTCGCAGAGCTTCCCAACGCGCGCGCCGATCTCGGTTATCCCCCGCTCGTAACCCCGACCTCTCAGATCGTCGGCGTTCAGAGCGTTCTCAACGTTCTTTCCGGCAAGCGCTATTCGATGGTCACGGACGAGACTAAGAAGTATGCCGCCGGTTACTATGGGCGTACTCCCGCGCCGATCGATCCGAAGCTTCGCAAGAAACTTTGCGGCGGCTTGAAGGCGATTGACTGCCGTCCCGCTGATCTTTTGAAGCCCGGTCTCGCCGCAGCGGCCGAAGAGCTCCCGGCTAACACTATTCAGGCCGAGGAAGATATTCTTTCCTACGCGCTCTTCCCCGAAGTCGCGCTCGGTTACTTTAAGTGGCGCAACGCCGATCCCGCGAAGCGCGAGCCGATTCCCGCTGATGTCGAAGAGGCCTCTCAGGCTTCCGCCGCATCCGCGCCTCAGGCCGCTCAGGCCGCGAAGCCGGCCGCAGGTGCTGCAAGCACTGTTGACGGTACGCCCGTTACGGCGCCCTTGAATGGAACGTTCTATCGCAGTGACGCTCCCGGCAAGCCCGACATGGCCGCCGACGGTGCGACCGTGAAAGCGGGCGATGCGGTATGCGTTGTCGAGGCGATGAAGCTCTTTAATCCGATTAAGGCTCCCGCCGGCGGCAAGATCACATTTGTTGCCGAACACGGCAAGGCAGTTACCAAGGGGCAGGTAGTTGCTGTTATAGCCTAACATTTTTTATAATTCCAGGAGGGTTGCTTTTATGGCGAAGGTTAAGACGAAGAATCCGCGAATTCTTATTGTAACACCGGAGATTACGTATTTGCCTGAGGGCATGGGCAACCTTGCTGGAAAGATGTCTGCGAAGGCGGGCGGTATGGCTGACGTTTCGGCCTCACTCGTCGCCGCTCTTTACGAGTTAGGCGCCGACGTTCATGTGGCGCTGCCGCATTATCGCCGGATGTTCCATGAGGAGACGGCGAAACTCGTTGCTGATGAACTTAAAAAGTATAAGAGCCACCTCCCTGACGAGCGCATCCATCTTGCGGAAGACCGTTGCTTTTATTATCGCGACACCGTCTACGACCGCGGCGACGGGAATATAAAGCTCGCTTTGGCGTTTCAGCGCGAAGTCATCAACCACTGCATCCCGTATGTTCAGCCCGATCTCGTTCACTGCAACGACTGGATGACGGGGCTCATTCCGGCGGCGGCGCGCCGTATGGGCATTCCGAGCCTCTTTACGGTCCATAACATCCACACCCAGAAACTTACTCTCGATTGGGTCGAGGATATGGGTATCGACGCGGCCGAGTTCTGGAACAATCTTTACTACAGCTATCCTCCATACAGTTACGAGGAATCGCGCAGCAACAACCAGATCGACCTCCAGGCGTCTGGTTGCTTCGCGTCCCACTTCATCAACACGGTATCTCCCACGTTCCTTAAAGAAATCGTCGACGGCTGGCACTCGTTCGTGCCCGACTCGATCCGCAACGAAATCAGGAACAAGTACAACGCAGGATGCGCGAGCGGCATTCTCAATGCGCCCGATCCGATCGACAATCCCGTAACGGACGATAAGATTCCTTTCAAGTACGGTCCCGAAAACCATTGGGAGATGAAGCGTCAGAATAAGCTTGCTCTCCAGCACGCTCTCGGCCTTGAGGAGAATCCCGATGCTCCGCTTTTCTTCTGGCCGAGCCGTCTCGACCCCGTCCAGAAGGGGCCTCAGCTCTTGACCGACATCACGTATCGCTTCCTTGAGAAGTATCATGATCAGGGCGCTCAGATTGCGGTTATCGCAAGCGGCCCGTATCAGCAGGCTTTCTGGGATATCCGCAATTTCCATGGCATCGGCAGCCGCCTTGCAGTCAGGAATTTCGACAGCCGTCTTTCGCAGCTCGGTTTCGCGGCGTCTGACTATACGTTTATGCCGTCCTTGTTCGAACCGTGCGGTTTGCCGCAGATGCAGGCTCCCATTTACGGTTCGCTCGCCATCGCCCACAACACAGGCGGTCTGCACGACACGGTCGATATGCTCGACTGGGGCGCCTCGAAGGGTAACGGCTTTGTGTTCGATACGTACGACTCGGGCGGTCTTATGTGGGCGATGGACAAGGCGATGGAGTTTTTTATGGCGCCGCGTGAAATCCGCGAGCGTGAGATTTCGCGTATCATGTCTGAGTCGCTTACGCGCTTCAACCACAAGGAATGTGCCAGACAATATATTGAACTTTACGAGAGGATGCTTGACAGGCCTCTCGTAGCTAATAAGTGATTTGCCGTTAATCGCGTGATTATGGTAAAATATCAATATTATAAACTAAACAAAAGAGGTGGGTTATCGCACAGTTCACACGTGTAAACTACAAGATTCGCGTTCCTCAGGTACGCGTTCTTGATTCGATGGGTAAAATGCTCGGCGTAATGGCTACGCGCGACGCGTTAAGAATGGCCGAGGAGAAGGGGCTCGATCTCGTAGAGATTACGCCTAACGCCGTGCCGCCGGTCTGTAAGATCATGGACTACGGAAAGTACAAGTACGAAGAGTCCATCCGCGAGAAGAAGGCGCGTAAGTCCCAGAAGGTTCAGAAGGTTAAGGAAATCAAATTCCACCCCGGTACCGATACAAACGACTTCGAATATAAGCTTCGTCAGATCCGCGGCTTTTTGAAGGACGGGTGTAAGGTTAAACTTACTCTTCAGTACCGTGGCCGTGAAAATGCCCACCGTGAACTTGGCGAGGATGTAATCAACCGCGTTCTTGAGGCGATCAAGGACGAGTGCTTTATAGAACAGGCCCCCAAGACGCTCGGACGTGTTCTCGGCGCTCTTATCGGCCCGCCCAGAAAGAACGCATCGAAGGGCGCATCCGCTTCCGGAGGCCAGGATTCGGCCGAGGGCGGAATTCGCATTTCGGTAAGCTGACGCTTAATATATGGAGTTTTCTCATGAACGAACCTAAGCCTGACTTTTCAAATAAGGCGTATCTTTTTCCGCACATAAATCCAGAGGGAATCAAATTTGGCGTTATTGCTCTCGTGTTGGCGGCGGTCTACACGGTTTGGGCATTTTTCTCGCTTGTAATGTTTTGGCAGGTTTGGTGGCTTCTGTGGATAATTCCGTTTTTCCTGCTTGCATACGGAGTGTTCCTTTTCTTCCGCGATCCGGAGCGTTATCAGCCCGACGACGAGAAGGCGATTCTTTCGCCGGCTGACGGGCGCATTTGCCTTATCAGTGAGGTCGAGATGCCCGATTCGTTCGGTGAGATGGAAGAGTACAAGGGTAAAAAGTTCTGGCGCGTCAGCGTTTTCATGAGCGTGTTTAACGTTCATGTGAATCGTCTCCCGACCGCCGGAACCGTCCTTAAAAAGGAGTATATTTCCGGAAAGTTCTTCAACGCTTCGCTTGATAAGGCCTCAAAGGACAACGAGCGCTGCAACTATCTCGTCAAGGCCGACAACGGTCAGGTCTACGGCGTTACTCAAATCGCGGGTCTCGTCGCGCGCCGCATTGTCCCTCAGGTTAATGAGGGGCAGCATTTGGAGCGCATCGAGAGATTCGGTCTTATCCGTTTCGGTTCGCGTCTTGACGTTTATCTTCCCGAAGGTGTAAAGCCTGAAGTGCGCATTGGTCAGATTATGGTCGCGGGCGAAACGATTCTCGGACATTTAAGCTGAAAGGAATCATCTCGTGGGCAGATTCAGATTCAGAGGCCGTAAAAACGGTGGTAATGCAAGTAAAGAGTGCGGTTCGAGTGTGCCGCTTAAGGCTCTTGTTCCGAACTTAATTACGTCGATAGCCGCTTGTGCGGGTATAACGTCGATTTCACTTTCGAGTGAGGGTCGTTTCGGATATGCTTTGGTTGCACTTCTTATCGCTTGTGTTTGCGACGGTATGGACGGGCGGGTTGCGCGGCTTTTGAACGCGAGTTCAAAGCTCGGTGCCGAGCTCGATTCTCTCGCCGATTTTGTCAACTTCGGCGTTGCGCCCGCGATGTTTATGTATTTCTGGATTACCGGCGGCCCGATGCATGACGGTTGTTCGACGGTAATGGTAAGGGCTACATTGGCCTGTGCACTGTTTTACGCGATGTGCGATTGCTTCCGTCTCGCCCGTTTCAACACGATGCTCGAGCAGGAGACGCTTCCGTACTGGAAACATTTCTTCACGGGTGTTCCCGCTCCAGGCGGATGTTGGATGGTTCTGACTCCGTATCTTCTGCTTCATTCTTTGAAGGTGAAAGAACGTTGGCCGCAGGTTTACGATTTTGTATCCCATCCCTATTTCGGAATGGCGATGCTTCTTTTCGTGGGCGTGCTCATGGCTTCCAGAATTCCGACGGTTTCGCTCAAGGCGATCCGAGTGAAAAAGAGTTCCCAGATGCCCGTTATAGCTTTGGGGCTTTTTATAGTCGGTTGTCTTTTCTTTAATCTTTGGCTTACTCTGGGCGTAATCGGAGCGCTTTATATATTAACCGTTCCTCTTGCCGCACTGTTGTTTGTGAAGGCTAAGAAAAATTACGAATCAGCTTTGCAAAATTGACTTTCGTCTGTGCTATATTGGCAGCTGCGCTTACGCGTGCCGAACTCATAGATCGCATGCGTACGCCTCCGATGACAAGATCTCATGGGTTGGTTCAGGTTTTTGCGAACTGTCCTGCCGATATGCGTGATGAATTTCATGCGCCGGTAGCCCGTTATGTCTCAAAAACCTGTGACGATCTTTATTCTTTCACGACTAATACTCCTTCCCGTTTTACCGTTCCGGGTATAACGGTATATATTGGGGACGGCAGAACAAATGATACAAGTGTGCTCTCTCAGGCCTATATGCGAAACGACGGGTCTTTCTGCACGCGCATATATCTGCCGTCTCCCGGTTTCTCCGATTTAACGAAATTAAGACGTGAAATTGTACGTGCGTTCATTCTCGCCGTTGAAAAACGGGAAATAAACGATGAAGGAATCACCGTTCTGCTAAGGGATGCCGATCCTAAAAAACGCATCGATCATAAATACCTTGAAATAGAACGCTGGATCAAAGGCGAAAAGACCGAGTTTGACGACGAAGAGATCATTAAGCTGATGAGAACGGTCATTCAGCCGGGTGTGGCCCGTCAGTCCGATGTTCTCAGATTCGCTTCGCGGCTTTATCTTCATACTCCGTTATTCAATTTCCCTTTAGCCGGCCGATATCGTACCTGTACATTTCGTCAGGCGGTCGATATTATGAAAGATGATCCCACCGTCCGATATGTCGCTTATAAAAAGGCTCCGCTGCTTGTCGCCTATGGCGGCGGACGTGGAGAATCGCTGTCCGCCGCCGCTCAGGCATATTATGATTTTCTTTTTGAATTGGGGAAAGCCAAAAAAAACAAAGAAGAACTGCTTGATATGCTTGAACAAGCCGACTTAAAGCTTAATATTGCGCTTGAAGAGGCCCGTAAATATGAAGAAAGTCTGAAATGATTATGAACGCCAAGACTAAAAAGACAATTACAGACAATACAGTCGATCCCGACATTCTCTCATACACCGTCGGAGATGATCCTATTCTGGATTTGAATCTCGCAATTTGGGACTGCATGGGGACTGCGGCTCATGTAACTATGCTTTCTGAGATGAAACTGAAAACTCCAGTCGTTTCAAAAACGGAAGCTGCCGCGGTCCGCGAAGCTCTCGGCGAAATCGTAAATGAGATCGAAAAGGGTGAATTCACCATTCGAGTAGACGATCAGGATGTTCACATGGCTGTGGAGCGTCTTCTGACGGAACGTCTTGGCGATCTCGGCAAAAAGATACATACGGGCAGATCGCGCAACGATCAAGTCGCTGTCGATGTCCGTCTTCACATGAAAGATGAGATACTCCGCACGGGTAAAGAAACTGTTGAACTTGCCGGAACTCTGGTGAAGTTCGGAGCGAAATACGGCAGGATTCCTCTTGTCGGACGCACCCATCTGCAACCGGCAATGCCTTCGTCCGTTGAGATGTGGGCGACGGGTCACGCGGAGATGATCGCTGATCAGATTGAAAATCTTGAAGCCGCCTATCGTCTCGCCGATCTCAATCCCCTCGGTTCCGCCGCCGGATACGGCGTTCCGCTTCCGCTCGACAGAAGCCGGACGACGAAACTGCTCGGATTTTCACGCACGATACACAATGTGTTCGGCGCATCCATGGCGCGCGGCGAATGTGAAGCGGCGCTTCTTTCGGCGCTGGCGCAGCTCATGGCCGTTCTATCTCGTCTCGCGGAGGATATGATTCTCTTCTCGATGCCTGAATTCGCATATTTCAAACTCCCGCGCGAATACTGCACGGGAAGTTCGATTATGCCCCAGAAGTTCAACCCTGACGTTCTTGAACTCGTCCGCTCCAAGGCCGCGCAGCTGCTCGGTCTTCAAACGGCGTCGCTTTCGCTTCTGCATGCGATGCCCGGCGGCTACAACCGCGATCTTCAAGATTGCAAATGGCTTTACATGAAGGGGCTTGAAATTACGCGCACGACTCTCAGAATTCTCGCGAAAGTCGTCGCGGGGACGACCGTAGACAGGGCTGTCTGCCGCGCTGCGTTTACGCCGGGAGTGTTCGCGACAGACGTGGCCTTGAGAAAGGTGGCGCAAGGAACTCCCTGGCGTGACGCATATCACGATGTACGCGATCATCTCGAGCGTCTCGGAGATGAAGATCCCGATTCCGCCGTAGCCGCGAAAACCCACGAGGGAACGACTTCCGGCATCAGCATGGCTCTTTACAGATCACGCCTTGCCGCATCCGGAAAATCGTTCAAGGTCAGATTGAATAATCTCGAAAAGTGCAAACGTTCACTCTTTAAGGCGTAAAATGCGACTTGTCGATGTCACCGGTCTTCATGTCAAATACGGTACTTTCGAAGCCGTAAAAGGCGTCTCGTTTCATCTGGATAAAGGGGAGATCGTCGGTATCATCGGTCAGTCCGGCAGCGGTAAATCGACGATCGCCAAAACTCTTGTCGGCATAGAAAGAAAAAACCAGGGTAATGTCGTTATAGCCGCGAAATCCATCCA
The DNA here is from genome assembly GCA_045656225.1 of Kiritimatiellia bacterium. Lineage (GTDB taxonomy): Bacteria > Verrucomicrobiota > Kiritimatiellia > RFP12 > UBA1067 > UBA1067. The sequence continues at coordinate 9,907 of JAZOQU010000007.1, forward strand.
GATGGTTTTTCAGGACGCCGTCGGTTCGCTCAATCCGCGAATGACGGTGCGCGCGACACTTAAAGAAGTGATCCGTCACGGCAGGGGCGTAAAGCGTACCGACGAATCTCTCGAAGATCGTATCGTTAAACTTCTGTCGCACGTCGGTTTGAGCAAGGCTGTGCTGGATCAGTATCCGCGGGAGATGTCGGGAGGGCAGTGTCAACGCGTGTCCATAGCCAGGGCTTTAGCTTTCGATCCTGACGTTATCGTCGCGGATGAACCCGTCTCCGCGCTTGATGTATCCGTACAGGCGAAGGTTCTGAATCTGTTGCGTGATTTAAGAGATGAATGCTCTTTGTCGATTCTTCTTATAGCGCATGATCTCGCGGTTGTAAAAAACATTTGTGATCGTGTGTATGTGATGGAGAAAGGCGTATTTGTCGATGAAGGCAAATCTGAAGATGTATTCTCTTCACCTGCAAGCGACTATACCAAAAAACTTCTTGAGGCCGTTCCGGATGTTTCAAGAGCCGTAAATGCGCGCATTCGAGACGGTTTATGACGGGAAAGCGGAAATGAGTCATCAGAGAAACACCGGTTTTGCTCCTGTCAAATTGAAGTCTGAAAATTCCGGACGTCGTATCGTGGACTGGTATTCCCATACGGGAGATCCGGCATGGGGCGGACAGGTTGATTACGAAGACAGATTCGCCGTCGCCAATCCTGTCGGCGGAAAAATTTCAAAGGCTCCTCTTCTCGTCGTTCTGCATTGGCGCGGAGGAGGCGTTTCATCCGGAGGACTTAAAGGGCAAGTGCCGCTTGCCGATTCGAAGGACCGGGTTTTTTCGGCGCCGGACGATTTTTACGTGTTGATGCTTGACGCGATGCGGGACTATAATGTGATTTTCAACCGCACGCACGACGAATATTGGTGGGGCGCGACGCATCGTTACCGCGGCCCGGTCCGCAAAGATATTCCCAGGATCATGAAAGGGGTGTCGTCATGCGAGAAGCGGGTTCTTGCTACCGTGCGATGGGCTGTGAAAAAATACGATATTGATGTAAATCGCGTTTACCTTTGCGGCAATTCAATGGGAGGACAGGCGGCTTATGCCATCGGACTCGCACACGGGGAGCTTTTCGCCGCAATCGACGCCAACGTGCCCGCCACCGCTTGGTTCGCCGCCGCACGTCTGGGCTTCGTGGATAAAGAAGGCAATGATGTAGAAAAAGACGACGTCTCAAAATATCCCGATCCGCCGGTTTGTGTTGAATGGAGCGGGATAGACGACATGTGGAGTCGAGGCCGTGATGTGATCGCACGCGGCATGAAGCGCAGGCAATGGTCTCATATGTTTCTGTGGGGGCCGTTCGGACATTGCAGTTACATTTCAAAGGCCCGGAAGAAAAACGATCTTGTGGAAAGATTCAATTGGCTTTCGGTAAAGAAAAACGAAGCTTATCCGGTTTTCACAAACGCCACCTGCGACGATAAATTTCCATGGCCTTTTAAAATATGGAAACCTAAAAAGGCATGGTCCTGGTTAAGCGGATGGGCCGATGATGTAATATCCGCCAAAATGGTGATTGCGGACGGAGCTCCGGAATCCGGACAGATAAACGCTTTTTTCAGATGGAGGAATATACGCGACGAATCTGAATGTCTGGAAATGGAACTTTACATCGCATCGGCCGACGAACTGAGAACGACGCAGTTTGTCCCTCCGTCATCAGCTGTGGCCGACATAGCGGTGCGCCGCATTCAATCTCCTCTCATAGCCAAGGCTGAAACCGTCAAATGGAAATTCGGTTCGCGTTCGGGCACGGTTCAACGCGATGAAAACGGAACGCTTTCGATTCCGAACCTTGAGATTACATGTGAGCGCAAAACACTTCAATTGAAAGTGTAGTTACCGCTGAAGATATATGATATAATGTTCCTATGATGAATATCTATCCTATTAGTTTTATCTTTTTGGCAGCGGTGATTTCGTCGGTTGCATATGCTGACGATGCAAGATCGTTCGAGCTTTACCAGCCTATAATCGACAAGTGTCTTTTTGGTCCGCCGCCGGAGGATCCGACCGTTATACCCGACAAGAATTCCTCGTCCTCCGATTCAGACGCCAAGACTGAACGTCAACTTTCCAAAGAACAGGAACAGCTTGAAAAATCCGTGGCGGTTTCCGCGCTGATTCAGAAACCAGACGGTGTCGTGATGGTGGGTTTTTCCGATATGAGCGCGAAAAAATCGCCTGTGCATTACTATCTTCCGGTCGGTGAATCAAAAGATGGATGGACTGTCGTTGCGGCAGATGTGACAACTAAAAAAATAATGCTTGAAAAAGACGGTGTCGAGATAGAACGCACACTCGGTGATAAAGGTGCGGTTGCCGCATCAAAGGCGAATTCCCCGGCGTCATCCGGCAGACTCAACCAGCCGCGCAGCACATTGCTTTCCAATCGTCCCGGCGGGTTGTTGCGCGGCAATCCGGGCTTGATGAGCCGCAGAGCCATCAGACAGCAGGAAAAGCGACTTGAAGAGATCAGACGCGAAGAAGAGCGCGAAGAAGATCGCAAAAAGGAAGAAGCCATGGCTCTGCGCCGTGAACAGGAAAGCGCGGAACGCGCCGAGCAGAGACAAAGTCTTTTGGTTTTACAGGAAGAGATGAGAAAGATGAGAGAAGCCCGCGAGCGTGCTAAAGAACTCAACGGTCAGGGTGGAGACCAGGAATTATGATCAAGACAACGCTTGAGGAATTCAGAGAAGAACTGCTGCGCACCGGCGGGTATGAGACCGCGGATGACCATCGTCCTGCGAAGAGAGCCAAGCCGGGCGCGCTTGTAACTCTCGGTTTTACGATGCGGATGTGTAAAGTGTTTCCGCTTTGTGCGCTTTATGAGCCGTTCGGAAAATTGACGACCGACAAGTGGGCTCACTTCTGTTTTTCCGTCGTGACGGGCGCGGAGCGGCTCGGCATGAAAGTTAAGCTTGAAGGCTGGAAGCAGCGAGAAGCGTATGACGGCCCGGTAGTCTATCTTTGCAATCACATGTCTACGGTCGAGACGATTCTGATGCCTCCTCTTCTGTTGACCTACGGCCCGTTCAATATCGTTGCCAAGGCGTCGCTCTCGAAGCTGCCGTTTTTGACGAAGGCCGCCGCTCACATGGGTATGGTTCCCATCGGGCGCAAATCCCCCCGCGAAGATCTCGTCAATATGCTTCGCGTCGGCGTTGAGCGCATTAAGGCGGGCAACAGTTTCCTTATTTTCCCTCAAGGTACGCGGCAGAACGTTTTCAGCAGGAAAAAGTTCTCGTCGATCGGAGCTAAACTCGCCGAGAAGGCGGGTTGTCCGATCGTGCCGATCGTCGTCGATACGCGTTGCCAGCTTACGCGCGAGAAGGGGATTTTCAAGAAGATTTTCAAGGATTTCGGGCCCGTCGACACGTCGTACGATCTTCGCTGCGCATGCGGCCCCGTGATACCCCACGGCAAGGCCAAGGATATGCAGGAGCAGACTTTTGACTGGATGGCCGGAAAACTCGAAGAGTGGAATATGCCGGTCGAGCGTTGAAGGATAAGTTATGTCCCAAGAATGGAATATCAGATGCCGCGGTCACTTCTGCACAGTGTGCGAGAAGCCTTTGGTCGACCGCGCGCCGGTTGTCAGCGCCCTTAGAGACACGGGTGAAGGTTACGAGCGCTTCGACTGTCATCCCGAATGCTGGAAAACGGCGCCGCGCGACTGGGAGCCGTTCTCCCAGTGGGACGGGGTTTACTTCGCTCCCGTTAAAGAGGTTAAAAAAGAGCCTTTGAAAAAAGAGGATGCGGGCGAGCTTTTGAGAAAGCTCATCACACTTGACGATCCGGCGATGAAGAATGTCGTTTACGTGCTCGCGGTTATGCTTGAGCGTTCCAAGATTCTCGTGGAACGTGACGCCAAACAGCTCGACGACGGCCTTATCCGCCGCGTCTACGAGGACAGAAAAAACGGCGATACATTCGTCATTCTCGATCCGCGCCTGAGGCTTGAAAATCTCGGCGAGGTTCAGCAGCAGGTCGTCGCGCTTCTTTCCGGAACGAAAACTCTGGGAGAGGTCGCTTCCGAGTCCGACGAGGAACCCGCTTCCGGCGCATCTGAAGATGAAACGGCCGAGCCCCAGACAACTTGAAGCTCTTAACGCCGTTTCGAGAGGCAGGTTCTATCCGTCTCTTCTGAAGGAGGACGACGGTTGGCACGCCCGTTGGAAGGGGCTCGACGACGATAATCCGTGGATTGACGAAACGGTCCGTTCTGCAACGATAACTCCATTGTCGGCAGATGCCGAGAATCAGCGCCACGAGACGCTTCATGACGCGTGGCTGGAAGCGTTGAGGAGCCGTACTGGCCTTGTCGTCTGGGATGACGCGGAATGCGGGCGCTTTGCGGATGAACTTAACCGATGGAGCGGAAATGCGGAGGAGGATTCCCTCGCCCGGGCCTCGATCGTTTTTAAACTCAACACTGCGGGCGAGAACTTTTCCGTTTCGTGCCGCGTGAAAAGGTCCGCGCGTATTCTGCGGCAGTTAGGTCAGGCGGCGTATCTTTTCCCGTCGCTGAAAAGTCTTAGGGCGTCCGGCCTGGAAAACAGGTCCGGAGTTCCTCTCGCTGTCGAGTTGTCGCGTGCCGAGGCCGAGAGTTTTCTGCGGCGCGGCGCACGTGATCTTTCGCTTGCGGGCTATAGCGTTGAAGGGTGTGATATTTCCGCTTCCGTTTCAGCGAGCGCGGAGGTGGGGGAAGCGGCCGAAGGGGCGGCATCTTCAAATTCTTACGTGGCGAAGCTTAAAATACGTGTCGACGGTGAAGCGGTTGACGCCGAGGAGATACGATTCCTTTTAGAGCAGAAGTCTTCGCTCGTGTTTTTCAGGGATCGCTGGATTGAGGTCGACCGCAATGTGCTTAAAGAGGCGCTGAAGGCGCTCGAGAAGCAGGACGGAAAGACTCTTAAGGTTAACGAGGCTTTGGCTTTCGCGAGCGGTATCGGATTCGCGGGGCGGATGCATATCGAGGAGGCGGCGATGGGCGGATGGCTGAGAGGGCTGGTTTCGCGCCTTAAAGCCGCAGGAGAGGGGATTTTAGATTTTTCTTCTTCGATTGACGGTTTCGTCGGTCAGTTGCGGGCATACCAGTCAAGAGGCGTAGCGTGGATAAGGTTTTTGACCGAGAACGGGTTCGGCGCGCTTCTGGCCGACGATATGGGGCTCGGGAAGACGATTCAGACCATAGCGTGGATTCTCTCGGTTCGCGAAAAATGCAATGGCCCCGCGCTGGTAATCGCGCCATTGACGCTTCTGTCGAACTGGAAGCACGAGTTCGCGAAGTTCGCCCCGGGCTTGAAAGTCTATGTTCATCAGGGTTCCGCGCGACAGCTGGAGTACGGGTTCAAGCGTGAGTCCGCCAAGGCCGACATCGTGATAACGAGTTATAATCTTCTTGTTAAAGACTATCAGGCCGTCAGGCGTGTGGAATGGTCTTCGCTCGTTCTTGATGAGGCTCAGGCGATAAAGAATCCCGATACGCGAGCCGCCCGGGCGGCGATAGCGCTCGGTGTGCCGAAACGTCTGGCGCTTACCGGAACGCCTATAGAAAATTCCGTCGCGGACGTCTGGAGTTTAGAGAACTTTCTGAATCCGGGCTTTCTCGGTGACAGAAAAAGCTTTGAGGAGAGGTTCGTCAAACCGATCCGGCAGGACGAAAAGAGTATCGCCGGTAAGCGCCTTTCGAGGGCGCTTGAACCGTTTATTCTGCGCCGAACAAAAGACGACAGGACAATCGCGGGCGAGCTGAGCGAAAAGCACGAGATAAAGGAGTATTGCGCTCTCTCGCCGCAGGCCCGCGCCGCATACGAGCGGGCGCTTGAAGATTACCGCGCCGGGGAGCGCAGGCACGGGGATATGTTCGCGCTCATCACGAGACTTAAGCTCATCTGCGACGGAGCTGGAAAGTTCGAGCGCCTCTTTGATCTTCTCGAGAGTATTTTCGCTTCCGGCGAGAGCGCCTTGATTTTTACCCAGTACGCGAAAGTGGGTGACGCTATCCGTAAAGCGCTTTCCAGAAAGTTTAACCGCGTTTTCCCCTATCTTCACGGAGCTTTGAGCGCTGCGGCGCGACAGAAGGAAATCGACGGGTTCAATTCGTCGACGGAGCCTTCGGCGTTCATACTTTCGCTTCGGGCGGGCGCGTTCGGTCTTAATCTCGTCAAGGCGAGTCACGTTATACATTTTGACAGATGGTGGAATCCCGCGGTCGAATCCCAGGCGACGGACCGTGCGCACCGTATCGGTCAGACGAAGACAGTATTCGTGCATTCATTTGTGACGGAGGGTACTCTTGAAGAGCGCATCGACTCAATTTTGGAGCGCAAGGCCAGGGTCGCGGGAACGCTCGTCGGTACCGGCGAGGACTTTCTTAAATCGCTTTCGTCAGAGGAATTCGAAGAGATTGTCGCATTGGATTCTGACGTGAAACGTGGAGGTGGCGCGTAATGTCAAAAAAGCGATATCCGTTGAGAATCCCGCGCTTTGCGGCGGGCATTAGAGCGCAGGAAGTCCGATCCGGGGCGATGCGCAGCTGGTGGTCCAGGAGATGGCTCGAGTCGATCGAGCCGATGGGGTTCGGCGGACGCCTGGCGAGAGGCCGCAATTACGCCGTCTCAGGGCAGATAGTTTCGATGAAGATGATGGGGCCCGACGTCGTTGCCGAGGTTGTGGGCACACGCCCCGATCCGTACCGGGTCGACATAAAATTTACGGTCCCGCCCGAGGCGGTCCGAAATGCGATCATAGCGGACTTGAGGGCCGAGCCGATGCTGGTCGCGCGGTTGCTGGCCGACGAGCTTCCGATGGAGGTCGAGGAAATTTTCAGGCGGCGAGGCGCCATGCTTTTCCCGGGTGGAAAACTGGCGCCTGGGAAGTACGATGTGACGATCGGCTGCTCATGTCCCGACTGGGCCAATCCGTGCAAGCATTCGTGCGCCGTGATGCTCGTTTTGGGCGAGGAGATTTCGCGGCGACCGCTGGCGCTTTTGGAACTTCGCGGAATAACGGAGGAGGAACTTTACGATGAAGATTGAGACTCCCATACTTAAGAAGTTGGGGCCGATTCCTTTTTGGCGCGGAAGCGAGAAGTGTCTTGATTCCCTCGAAAGGATGTATCGCCGCGCGATGGAGCGTTCGAACCGTGTTCTGCAGAAGACGTCGCCGGCAGGAAGCGGCGACTCTCAATGCGCATCCTCCGCAAGGTAACTCAATATCCAATCCCTATTGATTTCTATTCCTTCAGTTCTGCGCCAGAGTAATAATCATAGCCTCATTATTCTTCATTTCTTACCGTGACTTTACATATCGCGGCGGATGTTGCTGAGATGCACCGCAGAAAGCGAAGCTTTCGGAGGGAACCTTCGAGCGAAGCGAGAACCCGTAGGGCGCTCAAGCGGGTGCACCGTGCTCACCTTTTGATATGGGCGACTGTGAGCTTCGATGGATTAACGGAGGCTCTTTTCGATCTCGACTCGCTACGGAGTTGTGACGCCTTTCGCGCTTAGACAAGTAAATACGCATACTTCGGGGAGGCCATAACAACGTCACTGGCTTCATACAACGCATCTCTTACGGCTACAATCCTCCGCGAGTCTCACTCAAAGACCTCCGCTTAACCCATCTTCGCTTAAAATGGACAATTAAAATTTATCGCTTCGCTCGAGTGTACTGGCCTTCCTCGTCTTACTTGCGTCTGCCACCGTCTACCTGCGAACCGCGTTCGCTCACCTCATTCAGCTCGACGCGTTCCACTCCCGTCCCGCTTCTTCATAGCCAATTTACTTCTCTATTCGCTTTTTAGTTTCCATTCTTGGCAGTTTTTTCTTTAGCCAACTACCTCCAGGTATTCAAATCGTTAATCCAAACAAGATTAACGCTGTGTCGCGAAGACAGTACGTGCGCCGGGGAGGACAACGCACGCTTACGCTTGGAAGCGTACGAGAGAGACGTTGAGAAAAGACGCGATGAATGAGCTGAGCGTTTAGTGAGACTCCGTATCCGCCCCTCGTGGGTGGTTGCGACCCATAGGGAAGCAACCAAGTCTCGCGACCGCGAGACCGAGTTCGTGAGGAGCGCGATGAGGCGCGAGCATAACGAGGACGCCGACGACATGAGCGAACAGCGAATGAGTCGAGCGACGAAGTTAGGCGACGCGGATCGACGGAAATCAACGCGGGAGGTATCGAAACGGCACACTGAGAGAGCGAAGAGTGACTTAGCTACAAGGCGAACGGTGTCGAAAATGCTAAACGCGGCCTCGGTTTGGGCCGAGATGCACCGTAGAAAGCGAAGCTTTCGGAGGGAACCTTCGAGCGAAGCGAGAACCCGAAGGGCGCGCAAGCGGGTGCGCCGGGCGCATACTTTTTAGATGAGTCGATTTATGCAGGACTCGACCCCGAGCCAAATCTAAAGATTGGCGAGCGATGCGACGTAGAGCGAAGCTAGGAGGGAAGCCGCACAGACCGAAGGTCGAGCGCACGAGCGAAGCGAAGTGGCCGCAAGGCGCCGCGTCCAGAGGACGCAGAAATCGACAATATCAAAAGTGGAGCACGGTTGCCCAAATCCGTGGCCGCATTTATACATAGCAAGCAGCAAGCAAAAGAAAAGCTCGAAGCCATTAACGGCTAAACAATAATTACTGTATATGCTTGACTGTTGGCTGTGGGATGTGGTAGACTGCATGCCGTCATGAGGAAGACAAGATTGCTGGCAATGCTCGTGATAGGGGAGAGAAGCAGGGGCGAGTTCGCATCAGGAAAGTGGGTGAGGGTTTGACCCTTTCGGTTCCTCGTCATGAATTTTCTGGCTTGACAAGGAGGTTGTTGGATGAACATGAAACGATTTCTGGTCGTGTTTGGCTTGACTATCCTGGGCGTCTGTTCTCTCGACGCGGCGCAGTTTCTGACGCAGGCGGAGATACGGGCGCGGCTTGATGAGCTTTACATGCCCTTGTCCGATGGCTCAATCTGTTGGGCATACCGACATATTGACCGATGCTACAACACGTGCGGTCCGTTCAAGCCGTACGAATATCGTTGCCCGACATGTGGGGAATCGACCTGGTATCGGGAGGAGATCCTGATCGGCACCGGAATCGACATCGCCGAGTATCTGACCTGGGCGCGGAAAGCCGTTGAAGAGTTACGGGCCATGAGACTTGATGTCCGTATGGATGAGCGGGTGCTTTGCGCGACCTGTCGGTGTGAACTGAAGATACCGGATGGCGGCGAGATCGTTCGGATTCCCGAGTTCTGGCCCGCACGGAGTGGAAGGCGTGATGTCTTTCCGTATTCGGTCGGAGAGAAAGTGGACATTGTCAGTGAGCCGTATCGAAATCTATTCGGTGTGGCTCGTCCCGGCCAGACCTATTGGGTGCGGGCGAAAGAACTTGCGGAGGCTATCAAGCGGAAAGACAATCGGCTCATGGATGTTTACATGGGGCCGGATGAGAAGTATACAAAGTATGGGCGCGTTACATGTTGGGCATTCAACTGCCGTATGCCGGAGGTTGTGACCAATGGCTGGGCGCGTTATCAGCCGCACGATTCGCCATTGCATCCAACCTCTTTTTTGATCCCCAAAGATGTCCTTGGCAATCTGACTTACGCCGGGGCGAAAACGCCGCGGACCGACATCTTCACGCCGACGTGGGCGATTAACGGCAAGAGGGTCGTTGTCTGGCGGGATGATGTAGCGCTACTGAAGAGGTTTCTGGCGAGTGAACATCCACGAGACGACAAAGAGTTGCGGCTGGATGTGCGGCGACTGGAACAGTTGCTCAACCCGAAAGTGAAGGGTGATGCGAAAACGAATTGGCATCCCGCAAGCTGCCGCGGCAAGCCTGGCCCGAGCGAACAGCTTCCGCGAATGAACATTCCGCCCTGTGAAGAGGAGGACGAGGTGAAAGTGGAGGTGGATATATGACACATACTGAACAGGAGTGGGTGAGGGTCAGTTTGTCAAATAGAAAAGACACTCTGTAGATTAATAGCCTGGGGGACTTGTCCCCATTAGCGATAATGAAGGTTGCTATAAATTTTGGAATACTACGGGGAATACATATTGTGTAATCGGTTAGTACCTACAGGAAGGCTCATCGTGCAGTAAAAACTTTGCGCCTTATAAAAAACATTTTCATTTTTTCTCCTGAAATTCGGTGGATTTTTGGATGCGAACGTCGCGCTTTTATTTTATGCGTTAAAGTGGTATAATTGGCAGTGATGATGATGGATGATTATAAAATATCTGATAACTTCCAAAGAACGGAGGGTGTAAAATGATTTCACCCTACCACCCTCACCTCACCAATGGGGTCAGACCCGCGGATTCTCAATGATAGGGATTTGCCCCAGATGCGGACGCGAGCTCGTGCGCAGCTCGACACTGACCGGCAAGGTTTGCTTTCGTTGCGCATCCTGTGGCGGCGTCGCCGTTACGCTTCCCGTGCTCCGCGAATCGCTGGATGTGAGAAGCATAGCCGCGTTGACGCGCTCGGCCCGTGCCGCTGAACACGCCGGATGCACATGCCCAGGTTGCGGAGGTAGCATGAGCCTTTTGAAAGTCGGCGACGGGAAGAACAAGCTGGAGATAGATGTTTGCGGGCGCTGTCTTTCCGTTTGGTGCGACAAGGGTGAATACGAGACGCTTGCGCCGCCCCTGCCGAAGTCGGGCGAGAGGTCCATGCGGGAACTTGTTGCGCAGGCTTCTCCGGAGGCGCGCGAACGCTACGCCGACGCGCTGCTGGAATCCCTGCCGGAGGAAGTCTCGCCCGCCGATTTCGACATTGGGGAGATCTTGCGCGACATAGCGCGTCTCATTATCGGAGTGCCTACACTATGGCGGACGGTCAAACCTGTGTCGCCGATTTTCACGATTCTGATGACACTTGCCTTGCCAGTTGCGCAGGTCTGCATATACTGTCAATTTCATGATTTGCATGCGGCAAGTTACGCAATACGGTTTCCCTCCAGATATAGCGACTTCTGGTGCATCAGCGCGAGCATGGCCGAGAAATACGGCTTCGACCTGTCCGCACCGCTGAACGCGCTTACTTTCCCGTTTGTGCAGGCATCGGGCAGAATGGCGTTCTTTTACGCATTTCTGCTTTTCATTCCGCTTGCCGCTGTCGAGCGGCGCATTGGACATGCAAGATTCATTGGTCTTTTTTTCGCGTTTGTTGCGGCTTCGTCCCTTGCGCAAGCGTTTTTTGCGACACTTGGGCTTACGACGGGGTATTTGTGCGGCATTGTTTCCATTGCAATTGGATTTCTTACATACACTTCGTTTGCGTGGCCGGATTTGCGCATAAGGGGTCGAATCGGACTCATGAGTGTGTATTCAGGCATCGTCGGGCTGTTTCTGCTCACGTTCCCTATGCTGAACGCATTAACCCTTGATTTTCTTTCTTGTGGTGTGGGTCCGATTGCGGCATGCCTCGCCCTCGGCGCGATACTTGGCCGCCGCTCAAGGAAATTGCGTTGCACGGCCTTATGAGAGACGAAGCAAAAGGAGCCGCGGGATGAAATTAATCAAATGTATTTTTGTATTATTCTGTTTCTGTGTTTGTCTTGTTTGCGTGAGTTCGATGGTTGCCGAGAAGGCGGCCGTCGAGATTGTTGACTATATACTTAAACCGTATAATTCCTTTGTGCGCGCCATAATTGGCGGTCAGGAACAGATGGGTAATGTTCTGCTGGGTCTTGGTCTCATGTTGGTGGGAGTCTTCGTCTATTGCGCAGTGGCGGTGATTGTAGTGCAATTGTTCATGGTGTTATTCAAGGTTCTGCTGTCGTTGTGGAAAAAGCATCATCCTGTCAATCCTGTTAATCCTGTCAAAGAAACGCAAACCGAAAGGAGCAACCCATGAAACCATTTGCACGAATAATACTCGTCTCATCCCTCGCGCTCGCGGTGGCGGGGGCATATGCCGACTGGTCGGATGCCAGCTGGTTTGTGTCAACATATGGCGCAGAAAAGAATGTGTTTAAGGTTGTCAACACGAACAAGATGAGTTTTCGGGTATATGCTTTCAACCGTTCGACTGGCGCTCTGAAACACATTAGTTGGAACACGTCGAAGGTCGAGGAGTTCTATATCAATGGCGAAAACGAAGTCTTGCTGACGATTGGCGGCAAAAAGGCCAAGCTCGATTTCGTTTCGGTAACGGAGAACGAGAATGAGGCACCTAAAAACAGAAAAGGATCGGACGTGCTTGTTACGGTCGAGAGCCTCTTTGCCGTCCCGTCCGAAGATACGCGCGTTTCCGTGACGTATCGATTCCGGCGTGACAACGAGGTGCGTGTCGATTGCGCCGTAATCGCAAAACGGCCCTTGGCCGACGATTCTCGCTTGAGTGTCGCCTATCCGATAAATCGAGATTACACGAAGATAGTCAAGAATCCTAAATCCAGTGATGAAGTGCAGAATGTCAAACTTTACCGCGACTGCGATAAAGGCCCCACGTTGATTTTTGCGGCACGATCTCGCAAAGGGGACGAAGAGCTCCGAAAAGGAATATTCGGTGCGATATTTTCGACTACGCCGAAAGCCCGCATGGGAATTAACCTTTCGGCAAAGGCCAATCCATTGTCGCTTACACACGACCGAATGTTGACGCTTTCCGCGCCCTTGCGTGACCCTGAAACGCTGGACGACGGCACACTGCGATACACATTCAACTTTTCCATTCCGCGTTATGAAAAGGACTGAAACCGTGAAACTATTTGCACGAATAATCCTCGTCTCATCCCTCGCGCTCGCGGCGGGGTGCGTGAGCGTTCCGAAGGTTGACAATGCGCCGGTGGCGACGCAGGACGAAATCATTAAGTGTCCTGAAATCCGCAGCGATAGCTTTTCGCTTGAGATGCCTAGTTTGGAGGATTCTCTGCAAAAGGTGAGGCTCTTTGATCGTAAGGCATTCTATAGCGTCCTTCGTAGCGCCGAGGGAAAAAATGGGAATATTGTTCGTCCGGACTTTGGTGTGGCACTCAAATCACCGGATGCGGCTGTTGTACGCGATGCCGTAAGATCGGCAATTGAGGCGACTGGGCGGTTCGGAAAGGAAATGGTTGTGGGCAAACGCGATGAGAGGGGGCTTGGCATGTATGTCCGCATAGTGGAACAGGAGTGGCACACGGAAAGGAAGCCGCCATCGCCATACGAGACCCGATATCTTCAAATCCAAGTTGAGGTTATGGTGCGTCTCCCCTTGAATAGTTTAACTGGTGAGAGCTACATTGGGTACGGATCTGAGCGACTGTATGAAACTTGGGGGACTATGTCATATAGGCCCCCTATGCTCGAAGATTATGTTCATATCATCGTTTCGGCTGTAAAGAAAGCGCTTCGTGATTTGCATCCCTTTCCGGAGCGAATCAAGGACAAGAAGTAAATTGCATGGAGAGATCTGGGCGACTTTTCCAATCCGAAAATAATAAAAAGCACATTTTAAACAGCAACGGAAGAAAGGAATGTCAGTGACGATTGAAATAGAGAACATCGAGGAGAACGAGGTAAGCGCGGAGCTCATCTGGTGAATGGAACTGCCCATGAAACTGAGGTAAGTGGCTGTATGAATAAGCGGAGATTGAGAATAATTAAGTACGTGGCAATTGCCGTAGCGGTGATGGTGCTTGCGTGGGGCGCTTCGGCGATTGCCGTCTATGCGGTGTCGTCTGGGCGCGTGTTCGACAGCGCGAGCATGGACGCTGTGCCGCGTCAGCGCGCGGCGGTCGTGATGGGATGTGCGAAGACGCTGGTGAACGGACTCAATAACCTCTACTTTTCGCGGCGCATCGACGCGGCAGCGGAGCTGTACAAGGCCGGTAAAGTTGATTCGATTATTGTGAGCGGCGACAATCATGTGAAGGGCTATGACGAGCCGTCCGATATGAAGGAGTCTCTAGTAAATGCTGGAGTGCCCGCCGAGCGTATCGTTTGCGACTACGCTGGATTCCGTACGCTCGACACGGTCGTACGGGCGAAGAAGGTGTTTGGGCTTGATTCGTTCATCATCGTTTCTCAGCCCGACCATGTTCGGCGCGCGGTCTTCACGGCACGCGGGTTCGGATGTGACGCCTACGGCTACGCGGCGAAGGACGTTACTGGACGCAGTTCGATCAAGACGACAATCCGTGAACAGCTTGCGAAGATTGCGGCAGTCCTCGACGTGATTCTCCGCCGCAGCCCCAAGTTTCTCGGCTCGCGCGAGGCATTGCCTGAAAAGAAGGAGGCGAAGTGATGAAGAAACCGACAGCAGTCAAGATCGTCGAGGCACTTGGGTGGGCGTATGTAGTCCTTGCGGCGCTTGCGGGGATGAGGGTGGCATATGATGTTATACACTTTGGATGTGCTGCGTTGGCTGTATTGGCAAGCGTCTTGCTGATTCTTCTTGCCATGCCCTTGGGTATGGTATTGTCCCTGCGTTATGGAAGGCGGGTGTGGTTCCTTTGTTTTCACTGTACTGTTCTGGCCCTGTTCCTTTATATAGCGATATCTTTTGCGGTTGTTTTTATGTCGCCAAAGGCGTGGGTTGTGGCGGGTATGGCAATTGTGCTGCTTGTTGCTCCCATTGTATTGCTCCTCCGACCTGAGTCGTCGCTTTGGTTTCGCCATGTCTCCGGAGGCGAAGGCCCGGGAGGAGGTTGTCTAGTTACGGTGTTGACATGGCTCTGGTTTTTTTTGATTGCTCAATTTACTGCGGAAATGTCGTATCGCATCCACTTGGCGGTTTTGTAGGCGAGTCATGAGCAGGCATGCGTCGCTGAACAAGATGCGGATGATGCTGAATTGCCGCCAGATGATGGCGAAGCCCCGCCGGGCATGGACGCGAACTATGGGGCTCGCGAGGGCGCCGTTTACAAGGTTTTGTGGTGGCTGAAGGCGACGCAGCAGGAGGACGGGAGCTGGAACGACGGGCCGTGTCCAGTCGCGGCGACGGCGCTGGGCGTGTGCGCGTTTCTTGCGCATGGGGAGTTTCCTTACAGCC
The DNA here is from genome assembly GCA_045656225.1 of Kiritimatiellia bacterium. Lineage (GTDB taxonomy): Bacteria > Verrucomicrobiota > Kiritimatiellia > RFP12 > UBA1067 > UBA1067. The sequence continues at coordinate 24,955 of JAZOQU010000007.1, forward strand.
TCAGCCCGTATGCAAAGGATTTCAGCGGCACTGTCATAGCGGCAAGCGAGTATGTGATGGGGTGTGTTTCCGAGATGAATGGCGTCTTGCGTATTCGCGGCGGAGAGGATGACGAGCGCGTTTTGCCGATCGTGACAATGGCGCTCTGCGAGCTATATGGCATGACGCGCAATCCCGACGCAAAGGAAAACGCGGTACTCTGTCTGCGACATCTCGTCGGCCGCGTACGAAGCGGTCTTGAGTCCGGAGAATGGCAGAAGAAGGACGAACTTCTGCTCTGGACGGCGGAAGCGTTGTGGGCTGCGAGGTGGAGCATGAGCAAGGTGGAAGCATTGTCGGAGGAAGAAAAGAGCTGCCAGAATGAGCTTCTCGCCAAGGTATTTGAATTGACGTCTAGACTTAACGACAATGGCTATTTCGGCGGCAGGAGAAGGTATTGTGCGTGGATGAGCGCCGCCGCCACGAAAAAGGATGGCGAAGAGTATTTTAATTGGAGGAGAGGCAAGGAGGCGGCTTTCGTCAAAGCGCTCAAAGAAGACCAAGAGAAGATCGCGGACACTAAAGGGATTTTGCACAGCAAGGGATTCCTATCCGAGAGCATTGACGCTAAGCCCAGTGGACTTGGCGTTTCGGCAGATTCAGCGCTCGGCGTGATGGAACTTATGATTGGCGGCGGCGGAAAGCGGAACTTGCCGATAATAGAGGAGTCATTGGATAATGCGCAGCCGACAAACGATGATGTGTCCGTTTGGGTTGAGATATGAGACGTAAAACAGATTCCCCAAGAGGTTTGGCCGCAAAGAACGCAAAGAAAGGAAACTGGAGATGAAAAAACTGATGGTGGTGCTTGGATGCGCGGCGCTGGTCGCGCTGTCGGGATGTGATGGCGAAAAGAAGAGTGCGGAATCATATGGCATAATCGGCGGCAAAGACGGTCCGACGGCGATATGGATGACAACGCAACTGCCATGGAATAGATTCTGCAATCGGGATTTTTTCGACTGTGTGATACCTGCATTTTCGATAACGCCTGGCATGACGATGGAAAATGTCGCAGCGAAGCTTGAACAGACGCTGAATACGCATGGGGCCAATGGAAATGGTCCGGTCAAGGTTGATTACTTCACGGCCATAGATTATATTCCTCCTCTGCAACAGCAAACATGGACGTACGTAACGGTTCGGACACTATTGACCGATATTGCAAAGGCCGACCCTCTGCGTCCGGATTGTCTATGGGACAGCGAGCATAGGATTGTCTCGTTTCTTGTGCCATCTGAACTGAGCGAGGCCGAATGGCGGGAGTTGATACGAGGCAGGGGAGAGTCTGTCTATGCTCCGCAGGAGAAGTGATGCGAAGATTGACGACAAAGGACTATGCGGTTGACGCGGTGACAGGTGCCAAGGCGCTTGTCGGCGCGGACGGACGTGATGTATGCGCCTGGCGGCTGCGCCTACATCTATCTCTGCTACGGAATGCATGAAATGCTGAACGTCGTGACGGGGCCGGAAGGGCGTCCTGAGGCGGTGCTCATTCGCGGCGTGGAAGGTGCGGAAGGTCCGGGGCGGCTGACGAAGCTACTCAAGATCGACCGCTCGCTCAACCGCGAAGACCTCGTTCATTCCAATCGGCTGTGGCTTGAAAGCGACGGCTCGCGCGTCAAGTTCACAGCCGCCCCGCGCATTGGCATCGCCTACGCCTCCAAGCGCGACCAGAAACGCAAGTGGCGCTTTACGTTAAACAGGGCCAGTACATGAACAAGGTGCGCTCAGACCTTGACGAACGCAAAGGACGCAAAGAAAGGGAAATGACGATGAAGCAATGTAATTTTTACATGAAGTGTCGTCCTGGTTTGTGCGCATTTACAGTTGGTCTCTATTTGGTTGGGATGTTGTTGGGCTGCAACAAAAAAGACCTTGAAGAGGGATTAGAAGTGTTTGCCGAATATGAACATAAAAGGAATCATATTTATGCACGGATATCAAAGTCTGACAGATGGGATGCTGAATTTGGGTGGGTCTCTCCAAGTGCAGATATTTTATGTGGGACATTTGAGGATATAAAAAATACCCTAAAAACTAGAGGTGAAAAAAATGCTATTTATTGTCAAATGGGACATACCGAGGTATTTGAGCACGGCAATGTTCTTGTAATAGCAACTTGGAGTGGTAACCCATTTGGCAATGTGTATGACATTCGTTTAAGGGCTTTTGATTGTGATAAAATTAAGGGGATGTCAATTTGTCCTGCAAGGTGTAATATCGAGCCAAGCAAGTCTGTAGGATGCAGTGTACATTATGTTAAGGTTGCTGACAGGTGTTTTAATTCTGCCAATTCGTGTACAGTTTACTATGATGGGTATAATATTTGGGCTGACATTGGATATGTAGGAGGTGAGCCATGTCGTTATAGGATTAACGACGGCATAGCTGAGGGATCGTTGGCGAAATAATTGATGAAAAAATGACGAAAAGTTGTATATTTTGGTAGTGTTTTACAAAGTGAGATTTTGACGCGGGATTTTTAACCACGGAGTACACGGAAGCCGGCTCGCTTGGAGCTCGCCGGACACCGAAAGGGTTGAGAAGGTTGCCGTTGGTAAATCAACCACATTGATTCCGTGATTCTTTTTAGTTTTTTATATACGGTATTCGCTACCCTCACGAGTTCGAAGACAAAAGGTGCGCACTTCTTTGGCCTGTGGTGCACTCTTCTTGGTTTTGAGCTCGTGAAGGTAGCGCCGTGCATTTATTTTACAATCACAAGCTCATCCCATCGCATAGTAGAACGAGGGGTGAGCTTTTGGCGTTAATATCATTTTGGGTACAGTATAGTGCATTGGCAAAATAAGGACAAAAGTGTCTCCATTTTGCCAGTCTCAAATGATGGTGTTTCAGTTTCTAATAAAGTGTAAATTAGCGTCAGTTTCTATATAGTGGAAACTAATCAGTAGAAAGAAAAAAAATCATGGGTTGTTTGACAATCGGGAGGAAATAAGGTATAATCTCCGTCGTTTTGTAAAACAATGGAATGTCTATGAATTTTGTAGAGTTTCTTAAGCAACACAAGCGTTTTTCGCTTGTGACAGCTCTTAAAAATGGCTTTAATCGAGCTATCGTGGGATATTATCTGAAACGAGGAGATATAGTTCGTCTTGCTCGCGGTGTCTATGTTGATAACAAGACTAGTAACGACAGCGAATATGTTGATTTCGAGACTCTTGCAGAATGCGGATACGAATTTACTGTTTCGCTTTTTTCGGCTTTAAAAGTTCATGGTTTTACGACTTCGAACCCTGTAGAAACATGGATTGCAATGCCTCAGAATGCTAAAAAACCGAATAAGGTTGATTTTCCTCTCAGGATTGTTTGGTTGGGGGATAAAAGTTATAATTACGGTGTTCAGGTTATTCAGTCAGGTGAGCAGAACTTTAAA
>JAZOQU010000008.1:0-39695 GCA_045656225.1 Kiritimatiellia bacterium
CCCAACGAGCGTCTCCCATGCGTACAGCAAGTGTTAACCATACACCTGCTGTTCCGTATCATACTCTAATACACGGCAGTCTTTCAACCCCGAGTACTATTCCCTTTTGGGGGAACACGCAATATAATACCAACAGTCCCCCTTGCCCTCCTCCGCGCACGATATCGACGCTCTCCACGCTGTCGGGCAATGCATTTTCGCTTAACGAGAATATAACGCCGTTGGTGTTCATTTCTTTAGACCAGCCCATGACATACCTGCCCTCGCCCTTCATTTCGAAAGCGCGGCGCATATTACGAATCACGACAGCCGACCGAGGGCCACCATCCTTAAAATCGTAAACGGCGTCAAAACGGTAAAGCCCCGCATACAAAAACAGATTGCGTCCTGTGAGAGCGCAGTCTTCAATCGCGCGTTGAACCACAAGCTCGTCATTGGTGCCTGTGCATACGTAATCAGCCGCCGCCTTCGCAGCCGCTCTCGAATCTGCAGCCGCTATCGTCACTTCGCGCTCGCGCCTTGAAGCTGCATGCGCATCCGAAAATAAAAACATTGTCAGTAACGCCAGAAGTATAACGCCGGAATTCGACCGCATTCTTAAAGACGACTCAATAATAGACACAAACGATTTAACCGTTATCGACATATCATTAATCCTTTAAAATGTAATTTAAACTTACCGGTCCCAAAAGTCCCGCTTTGCGGATTTGAGCGTTTTCGTCAGGCCCGAATTTAGTCCATGTCTTTCGCTCTTTCACGGGCTTTTTAGCGTCCTCGACAAGAGCATTATACCATGTTGAGACGACTTTGACGCGGATTTGAGAAACCGAACCCGCTTTGACAAACCGCGTGATATCGCACGAATATGGAGCTGACCAGAGATCCGCGACTTTCCTGTCGTCCACAAACACCGTCGCCCAGGACTTGACTTCCCCAAGATCAAGAACGACCTTATCGGCATCAGCCATGATTTCAACCGATCCTAAGTAGACGCGCTCCGTATCGCGCGGCAAATATGCGCGCATCGGACTTAGAGCCACATTCTCCTTTTTTGACGTCCCGTTTCGCAAGGTCCTTCCCGCGGGCCCGACCTTCCCCGAAACAGGATCGTAGAAAGAAATCCCCGAATCGTCAATATGGTAGAATCCGCTTCTTCCGTCCTTTTCGGCCACGAAGAATATCTCTCTTTCGCCATCTCTTCTTTGATACCACCCGGCAACATCCGACGCGTCGCGGCCGAGCAAAGCATAAAGAGGTGACGGCCAGTCAGGCTTGAAATCGCCGCGCTCGACGCGAGCGCCCTTCGCTTCCAGTTCAGAAAACCTCTTTTCGGTAGCGGGGAGAAGATACGTTCCTTCGGGAATCCACAACACTCGATAGCTCATACCGTCCGGGAAAACCAGTTTCCCGTCCTTAACTTCAAGACGTGTCGCAAGAGCGTCGAAATTAAGATAATCGTACTTGTAGCGGTTTCCAAAAAGAAGTTCTCTCTCGGAAGGTTTATGATTGACGTCATCACCGAGATACATGAGAATATCAACCGCAGGCCTCCCGCGCTCTAACTCCTCGCCGCAGCGTTCAATATATTTCGAAAAGTGCTTCATATACCCCCACCAGGTCTGCTCTCGGAGAAACGGCGAGCCGATCTTTTTACCGAAACTCGACGAGGGCGGCTTACCTCCCACGATGGGATTATGCGTAAAGGTATGAAAGACGATATGCGTCACTCCGCGCGCAAAATGTTTATCGATGATTTTCTTCCAATCATTGAAATTTTCATCGAACGTCAGCTCAAAACTCGTAAGAGCCTCTGCGCTCACGCGTCTTTTACCGTAAATGTGCGCAGCTGAAACGCAAGGGAGAACAGGTTTGAAATTAAAACTTCCGACAAACTCCTTGTTCTCATGAGGACTCCAGAATTCGCACATCGGCTCATCGGCGTATTTCCAATAGCGCAGAATATCGCCCGAAAGAACATCGCCGAAAGATGCTTCATACTGAACGCTCATTGAATGTTCTTTGGCCGTAGCCGCTATCACGGCATAATAGTTTTCTTCTATCAGGCGCGAGCAGACATTGCGCCAATCAAGAAGAAACTTCTCGGTTTCCGCCTCGCTTTTAAGAACGTATCCGAAAAGCGCGGGCAGATACGGCCTAAGCTCATAGCCGACACGCTTTTTAAATTCCTCCTCCATCTTCCATGTCCAGTTCTGTATTCCGCACTCCCAGCTGTCGACCAGAATCCCATCGATCTTAACGCCCGATTTCAAAAGCCGCCCGATATAACCGTCAAAATTCGCTTTAAATCCGCGCGGATCCATCTTGTCGCATTCCCACCCAGTCGCCTCAGGTGGAGCCGGATGGTTTTTGCGCTTCATGTTCACATGACCGAAAACAAGTTTGCGCTTCACGGGATTTTTTAGAGGCTTCTCATCATCCGACATTGAAAAACTGCGAAGAGTCGCGCCCGACTTGGCCTGCCAGTTATCAAGGCGACGATTAGAGGACCAAAGAGGAGAAAACTTTTCTACCTTATGGGGCGAGCGAACGCGAAGTTCAAGCCCCTCTCGCGGCAGCGCTCCGATATCGAATGTCATTTCTTTAGCCCCCCGGAATTTATCCGAATACGTTCCTTGGGGACAAACGCGCTCTAAAACCTTTTGCCCTTTAGACCAGACTTCAAAAACGACATCTATATCATAGCAAAGACCGTAATTAAGAAGACACGGCGCAGGAACGGTCACGGATCTTACGATTGACTCGTCGGAGGCCTCCTCAAAAAATTCAACCTCGCCAATTTCGTGATAATCGTCGTCTTCGTCGAACGCGGGCTTATTGCCGGGCTCAAAGGCGACAAGTTTACGCATCGCACGATCCTTGGTTATCCAAGGCCCTCCCGACATCGACCAGCCGGGACAGTTCTGCATTTTAAAAGAAAGCCCGCGGCGATGACATTCCTCTTGGGCGAACTTTACGAGATCAGCCCACTTTTCGCTTAAGCAAGGTATCTGATTCGTTACACCGGGCCACGGCTCGTCACCGTTCCATCCGCCGTGAAAAAACTGAATGCCCGAAATCCCTGCATCGGCGAGCGCGGCGATATCGGCGGAAAGCCCTTCTTTCGAAGCATTCCCGCCTATGATGTGAAACCACGTTTCAGGCGCACATGAAGAAGCCGCCCAAAGAGATATCCGCGCCATCAAAAAAGCGCCTAAAAACAACGATACCTTCACTTTTTTCATCTTCAATTACAAATCCTTATCGCGTACGACCCAGGCTTTGCGAGAAGAAGCGAAAAGAGCTCCTACGCACGAAGGTGGGGCATAATCTCGCTCGCACAACTCAAATGGAGAGATAAGCCCTTCCCACTCCACATCCTCGGCAGGAACCCGGATAATGCACTTCTTGCCTTCCTTAGCGGAATTGAGCACACAAGGTACTCCGTTGAAAATGCGCTTTAATACGGAAAACGGCGGCGGCTTCGCTCTCCAAACAACTTCCTTAAGGCTCCTTGCGTCATGAAACGGCGGCCAGCCGGTTCCGACATTGCTTAGCATAGGCGTTTTCAAATCCAAAACTTCAAGCGCCGTAAGGCCGCGACAGCTGCCGCGCGATTCACCGAGGGAGCGAAGATTAGGCGCGTCGATTACAATGCGTTTAAGTTTAGGGGAGTGCCCGAGATTGCTCGCGCCTATCGTAAGCAAAGACGATGCGCGGATTTCAAGATTCGTAAGAGAGGGCATAGGCGAAAAAACGCCTTCTCCGCTCTTGCCGGAATTTTCATCGCCCGCAAATTTTACGAGCGTCGAGGCGCAACCGAGCCGTATATCCTCGATGCCGGAATTTTCAAAGGCGCACATCCCGACGAACTTTACGGCGCTTGCCGCGAAAGTTCCCCTCAAGTTGGCGCACCCGGAAAACGCCGCCGCGCCTACATTCTTGACATCGTGGGAGAAAAGCGAACCGACATCCGCCGAGAGATTAGTACACCCGACAAACGCAGCTGAACCGATATGATCAATAGGTAGCGAAAGCGTCAAGTCCGAAAGTTTAACGCAATCGGAAAATACTCCACGCCGTATTGTCGAATGAAGCGCGTAGCGACCGTCCGGAAGAACTCTCGCCGAGCCGGAAAGCTTGACGCTCTCGAGCCTTCTCGCGCGGCAGAACGCAAACGCTCCGATCTCGTCGACATTATCGGCCTTGAACGAAACGACGGTATCGTTATCCTGGAGAAATCCCCTTCCTATGCGAAGCGAACGTACAGCAAACACGCCTTCGGCCGACTTGACGCGAAGCCCGGTGAGATCGACGCTTCCTGCGCCCTCGACCAACGACGTCTTATCGCCCTTAAGCCTCGCGACACCTTGCGCGAGATCCGCCTTTGCGTTGCCGTCGAGCCTCAGCGTCACTTTACCGTCGGGACTCGTCAGCGCCCAGCCCTTGCGGCGGTCGCATTCGCCAAGCGTCCATACGTTCTCAGCCGCAAGCGAAAACGACATCGCGGCAAAAAGCGCGAAAAAAAGCGCTCTCACAGGCCGCCCCCTCTCATCTTTTCGACAAGCGACGCGAAATTGCGCGGGGAGGGTCCTTCTCTAAAGCACCAGACGGAAAAATCTTCGCCAAGTTTCGCGAACCGCTCGACAAGCTCAAGCCTCGTCGGGAATTTTTGCCCCTTCATCTTTGGCGAGACTTCGTCATACCGCTCTATCACAAGTTCAAGAAGCCCGGCTCCGATACTGCGCACCATGTCGTTAGAGGCTTTATCGCCTTCTGTCGCTTTCTCGGCCTTTTCAAGAAGAACATACGCCTCGGCGAGATCCCGTGCGCTGAGCCACGTGCGGGAAGGATTATAGCCGTGAAGTTTGCAGCGGGTCTCGCGCTTTTCAGGGTTCTTGCCCCAAACCGCTCTTTCGACGAGCTTGTAATACTGCCACACCTGAGAAGCGCCGTCTCCGCAGCAGTAGTCTATCCACTCCTTAGCCATCGCCTCGCCGTCAAGATCGGGATTCCACGCAAGTTTCGCATAAAGGTATGTACGCATTTCCACGAAATCGGCGAAGATCGCGCCGTGAGGAAGCTGCGAAAGGATATGTTTTACACCGAGCTCGCGGTAGGTGCGAAAATCCTCGCCGTAAAGATGATATGTCGGATATGGCGTAAGATAATTTCTAAAGCACGCATCCCAATCCCAGATCATAAGTCGCCCTGGAACAATTTTATTCCAGCCGTTAAGCCGCGACATGATATCCTTTTGACTTTTAAGAGGAAGAGCCTTATTCCCATTCTGGCAGAGCCTCACATAGACATTGCCGTTCATAGGCTCTGGAATTTTAGGCGGCATTTCACGCCAGTCCCAATACGCGAGCGTCACCACTCTGACATCGGGATGATCCTTCTCAATCGCCTTGCCGACAAAATTGGCTATATCAAGGGCAGGTCCGATTTTCGCGCCGCCATAACGCTCTTTAAGCCGCTTGCAGTTTTTACATGAGCAGAATCTCGTATTGTCAAGATATGAAAGATTGAGGATTTTTATTCCACCGGATTTTTTACGCGCTTCAAGTTTAGCGCGCACTTCACTTAAAAGCTGCTGACGCATCTCTTCGTTCGAGTGACAAAGCTGACCGTTGCGGGCGCGCTTTCCGTTTATAAGCGCATACCACTCCGGATGAGCGTCGAAATTCTTCGCTGCATCTATGAACGATTTATTGCCGAGAGAGTGACCGCTACCGATGACAGAGTCCCACTTGCCGCCGAGTTTCTTGTTTTGATAATTGCGTGAGACGCGAAGTTTAACAGCCCATGCGGAACCTGTGTTCACATCAAGCGCAACGGAACTCGGTTGGCGCATTTCGAATGGCGGCGCGTAGGAGTATGAAAACTTCTCGGGAAGTTTAAGCGAATCAACTTTTGGAATCTTCTCCGTTTTCACGCCGAAAAATCTCACGCCCCAATGCTCAAGAAGTTCATAGGTCGCATATAGACACCCGCGAGGCCAATCTCCGGTTATAACAAGTTCGCGCCCCGACTTGTCGACCTTGATTGAAATCTCATCGCGTTTCATCCCTTTGGCGGCGGAAATTCTAATCATGTTAACAGAGCTCTTCGTGCCGGGCTTTACTATCTTAAGCTCAGCGCCCGTCATAGCTTTTACGTATTTCTGAAGTTCGCTCGCCGCGTGTTTTGCAGCTTCAAGTTCGGGGCTCTCGACACATATCTGAGCGCTGGCTACGCCGTTTTCAACTACTGTAAAATCCTTCGCGCCGGCGGAGATGACGAATACGGCGAAAAGAGCGGATAATATTCTAAGACTCATAACACTTCCTTTGTATCAAATTACGGCTTGGCTAATCAAGGGCAATCTGCGCACCCCTTCGATTGTTCACCTCGAATCTTCTCAGCGCGTCTGAGCCATGAATTTTCGCGGATATCGCCAAGCCGATCGGATAGCCTTGCGCCCTCGCGCGGCGAAAGCCTAATTAAATGAGTCGCGTGGCCTGGGACTTTGGCGCGGTAGCCTCTGACGACTTCGCCCTCGTCGCGCTGGCGCCACAAATCGCGAACGGCCCAGCGCCCTTCAAGCCCCGCCTTCTCAAGACAGAAAAGAATCTCGCGCTCAAGCTGACTTTCATTTACCATCGCAACCGCGAAATCTCCGCCCTCAAGCGGCCTTGCCCAGCAAGACCAGCCCTCGCCACATTGCACTTTGGCGGCAGCCGCGCCGAGAAAATCCTGATTAATGTCGATGACTTCGCCGTTCGTTATAAGCGAGAGCGTGAAATCGTCGATCTTGTCCAAGTCACACCCGAGAATCATCGGCACCGCGCCCATCGCCCACATTGAAACGTGGGTATACTGCTCATTAGGCGTAAGACGCGTTTTTCCGCCGCTCCAGTGAAGGTCTCCTATAACCATCATATCCATATCGTTCCATCCGCCGGGCGAAGCGAACCGCCAAAGCGCGTCCATCTGATCCATCGCCGTTAAAATCCCGCCCCAGAAATCGAAAAGGTCGCGCGTCGTGCGCCAGCATTGCGCGTTGACCGACGCTCCCCATGTCGCTACATCGCCGAAACCGTACGCGCAGGCGTAATGAACTATATCACGCTTTACGGCTCTTAAATTGCGCCCCATAATCAGATACGGATAAAGGTATTTAAGCTGCACCGTCTCACCCTTGGCGATATTGCCGTAGTTGCACCAGTCGTATTTAAGAAAATCGTACCCCCAGTCGGCGTAGGTGAGAGCGTCGGTCTTCTCATGAAGAAAACTCCCTTCGTAACCTGTACACGTAACAGGTCCAGGGCTTGAATAAAGGCCGATCTTAAGCCCCTTCGAATGAACGTAATCGGCCAACGCTTTCATATCGGGAAAGCGCTCGTTCGTAAGCTGAACGCCGTTCTTATCGCGGCGCGGCTCTTTAGCATCTGCCTTTATCTGCCAGCCGTCATCAACAAGAATATAACTCCAGCCGTAATCTCCGAGATTCAGGCGCTCGAACGCGTCGGCCATTTTGCGGATTTTCTCTGCCGAAACATCGTGCGCGAAAGCGTTCCAGCTGTTCCAGCCCATCGGAGGCGTGAGAGAAAGTTTTTCGCCGATATGAAGTTTTATCTCGCGACGAGCTTCTCCCGCCGCATTTTTTGCGACGGCCTTAAGTGAATAAACGCCCGGATTTTCAACGCGCCCTTCAATGAGATTAAGATCCGAATTAAATTTTAGTCCCGGAACTTCAGAGAGGTTTTCTATACTGACGTTAAGAGGTTTCGCACCTGAAACAGGAATGCGGAAAAAGACAGGATTTCCCGGGCGCGCGCCAAAAACTTTAGGCCCGTTAAAGCGCGGCTCATCGCTCGACTTCGGAGTTAAAACGCCTAACTGCCGCGAAAGACAAGTAATATCACGCGGCCTAAAGCCCTCTTCCATTTCAAAAAAAGCGTCCCCAAGAACGGATTTACCCGCCCAAGGGTTTCCTACGGCGTGAACATCGATTTCTACCCAACGCGCACCTTTAAGATTGGCTGTAACGCGATGAGGGCCAGAGGTCGAATTAAGTTCAGGCGTCTGAGCGATGAGTTTCCCATCGCTCCACACGCGAAGATGCAGCATCGAGCGGTTTGGCTTTTCGAATTGTCCGAAAGTCGCGCTAAACGACTTAGCCTTACCGTCGGTAACGAGGCAAAGTCTCGCGGGCGACGGAACGACAAGGCCGCGCTTAAACTCTCCTCCGACTATACTCTCGCCGTTTGTGCAAACGCGGACAATACCGTTGCCCGCAAAGCGCGAGCGTATATCATCTTCATCAAGATAAACCCTATTTACGTCCAAAGCCTGAGCCGCACTTAGAGTCAAAATCGCAACAAAAAACAAAAAGTTTTTCACAGCATAATCCCATCATTGGTAGGGCGCGTTGTCCCCAACGCGCCGCAACAATCCTTGGTAGGGCGACGTATCCCTACGCCGCCGCAACTATCCTTAGCGGACAATTATCTTAAGCCCATAACCATTCTTAATCGTCTCCGAGGCAACAACAAACTGCTTGTTATTAATCGAGTCATATTCGGCCTTAATCCAATCGTCTGACGAATCTTCATTACGAAAGCGGCATTCGTCAATGTAACCAGTAGTACCACCACACCAAAACTCAGAACTGGTGGACATAGATGCATACTTAGCATCGACTGTCTTTTCCTTCAGCAGTGTGCCATTTAGAAAGTATTCGAATTTGGCTTTATTAGTGATACGGATGGCCCAATGAAACCAGCCAGATGCAGGATTAAGTCCAGCACCAATCGTCTCGCCGGACTTCGTTCCAAACTTACTTCTTATGGTTTTACCTTGCGTATTCAGCCCCCAATAATACGAACCTGTTGAAGATGTATTAACCCAAAATAGATGCTGCTGTCCAGTGGCAGCATATCCTTTGTAGTAAGCCCATCCAGATAGAGTCACGGCACTCCAATTCATCTTTATGGTTGAAGAGAGATTTGGCGTCGTAAAACATTTCGCTTCCGTATTCTTATCTCTCGTGAGATAAAACGCCTTTCCTATGGCTGAAACAGTTCCTATACCGACCTTGCTATCTGTCGCATACGAAGCAGTAAAGCCATTACCGGAAGAATCATGCTGTCCTACCTCGTAATTAAAGTCATCCGCCATGTGCCAAACAGCATTGTACGTTGCGGTACTCCAAACCTCATTCGCCTTTGTATCGTCACGTTTCGTCTCATGCCCCCAATTCATCTTAAAGGTCGTATACGTTGTCTTATCCTCGGCTACGACCGTTGAGAGTTTCGGTATCGAAACCCACGCGACCGACTCGCCCTCGGTATTCCAAACTTCAATTTCATGAGGAAGAATATTGCCGTCATTATCGGTGAACGTAACATCGCCCTCGCCGTCGCACTTCGCATAATCGAAGCCCGGAATATTCGCGGTCGAGATTCTCACCGCCACGGGAAAGTTCTCAAGCTCGCTTTCGCCCGTATAACCGCTGACCGTCATAACTGAAGTATACTTCGGCTTAAGCCATTTAACCTTTGTAACCGCAGGTGTTTCCTCCACCTCAGGAGTATCTTCAACTTGTGTCTCTTCCGCAAAAGCGTAAACTCCCGCAAAGACTGCAGCAAGCGTTACGAGGGCGGCGCAAAACATTTTTATATGTTTCATAAATGTACCCCCCCCCTGCTAAAACCTTCAAATAAGCGCGTTTAGTAGCGATTGACATGATTATCTCCTTTAGTGTTGTAACTGTCAAATTTCCGTTGATGATGAGATAATGATAACAAAAAAAGCAAAACCTGTCAAAAAATCAACATGTTATTTTGCGCAAAATCTCCATGTCAAATTTCTCATTTATGCCTCAGCACCCAAAAATCCGCACCTTTCCAAAGCATCTTTCCGCACCCAAAAACGCAAAATCAAACTGCAATCATCTCGCAATTTGTGTTTCGTTATGCCACCTTATTTTTGCAACTCGCGGGGACACTCCCCTCGGCTATTCAATCAACCTCGTCGCGGCGCTTTGGCATGATGTTTATTTGCGCATCTTTCCTTTTTTTGTTATCATATCCCTCAGAACTTGCATGAATAGAGATAATCTACAACCATCGCGCCTTTCCAAGCTCATTCCAAGGCTTCTCCTGGGAACGGCTTTACTCGGTTTTACGATCTATGGCTCGACGAAATCGTCAAGAGCGCCGTCAAAAGCCCCGGCGACTGTCGAGACTATAACCGCAAACGCGACAGCTACAGTGGCGCCGTCCACCGAGATGACGGTCAACTATGTCGAGACGCTGCACCGCTATTTCGCGCCTACGAACTTCGCCGCCGATCTTTCGATTTTCACCCGCCCGACAAACGCCGTAACTCCTTCGCTATGGCGCCGTCACAGCGTCAGCGACGATTTCCAGGTGACGGTCGAGAATTATGTCGCCGGAGCCTGCGGCGTCGTCACCACGCAGCCATGGGGAATCGACAGCCCGGAAACGATCAAAGACACATACCAGACATTCGCGCCCTTCTACGCGACAAATTCCCTGATCGTCGGCGCCAGCGATTTCTGGACGGTCACGAACGAAAGCTCGAAAACATTCGTCTGGAAAAACGCGGCATTTCAGCGCGACCCGTCGCAGCTCGTTTCGTTCGCCCTGACGTTCTACAACTGGGGAGATGTCGAATTCACCTACGGCGAGACGATTCCGTCCGGCGGATTCTCGTCATTTGTGAAGATCGGCGCCGAGACGGTGGATATGACCGCGCATGTCGCGCCCGCGCGCACCGTTCGCATCGAGAAGAACCTGACGCAAGATACGGAATGGTGGATAGAAAACTATCCCGAAATCTGCTACACCAACGCGACCGGCGAACTCGTGTTCGACTACGACACGAACGAATGGTATTTCGTCGATTTCTACTTCGGATATGATGAAGCTTATGCTGCGTATAAACGAGACCGCGACGAATATTTCGAAAAATATGACGCCAGTTTAAGCTACGAAGAAAGTCACCATGTAAAATATGTCACCGCAGATAGCAAAATAGAAGAAGACGCGCTGATTGAATTATTGGAAAAATGCCAACGGGAGTCTTTTCCAAATGAAAACCCACCCGATCTGAGAGTTGAAGGCTTCGTTGTCGGCGCGAGCAACGGAAAGACCAACTGGAAGATTGTTACGTACAACGAAAAATTCATTAGAAAACATGCCGGCACCCTCCCAGACATCGAAGACTATATCGACAAAAAAAACAAAAGCATAGCCATTCCTTCTTTAGATACTGAATTGAACTTTTACTTCCCCAAGAGAGCTACCCTGGAAATTCACACAAACGGAGTAGCCTGTTTCAGTACTTTATTTTCAGGAACAAATACCTTAAAACACACGGGAGCTTTCAAGATCGGTCTCGTACACAAAATAGTTAAACCCGCCACAAATTACACATTCACCGACAAGAACGGAAACTCCGCAATATGGCAAGGCCCTCCAAATTCCCCATACCGTTATTTCACCCGGAAACTTGATCTTAAGATTAAAGGACTAGACTTCAGCAACAAAAAGAATTATGCAAAAGCTGAGGCGGAATTGAAGCCTAAAATATCAAAAGGATTCTTCAGCTGGAATACGACCGACAATTTCCGCATCATAAGCCAAAGGAAAGACTACGCCGGCATCACCTGGGAAGACGGACTGGACGGATCAGTCTCATGCGTATGGGACAATGGCGATCCCGGCGAGTGGAAATACAGCGTCACCAATACATGCAATATCTCAAGCGTAACAAATTTCAACGAATATACTCACTATCTAAACCTCACGGCAAGCCCCGCAAATATCGCCTTCAGTTCCGAACATCTCGACAAAAACGGAGTCCTGAAAGCTTCTGGGACGGAAGACATTACACTCGTATGCTCTTACGGAGGAACACAGCCCGGACGTATGGAACTTTCGCGTGATGGCGGCGGGATTTTGCACTCATGGGACGTAAGCGGCCCTGACTCCAGAACATTCAAAGTAAACGGAATTTCCTCGCCTGGATCTGAAACTTTTTATCTGAAGTACACGGGCTCGAGCGTTCCTGACGGATTCGAAGCAACCGCGACAGTAACGGCAACAAGCGTTGAAGTTGAAGCCAATCGAACCTGGCCTACAATGCGAAAACGCCGCATATTCGGTCCGGGCGAACCCTTCACGATAACAGTCGACCAGGAGGAACATATCAACAAGACAGCCCCAACAGTTCCTGGAATCTACACCAAAGACATTCACGTTATCAATGACATTGTAATTCCCTTGGAATACTCCGTAATCGCACCGACCGGCTGTATCGCAACAAGCGCGAGACCGATGACAAATGACGACTGGCTGGAACTCGACTATTCAACTCCCCTTATGCTAGGAGAGATCGGAGCGGGCCTATATGCAGAACTGAAGCTGGTTCCGGACTACGTATCCTTCAAGAATATCAAAACCGTGGAAGGCGAATGCGCCGCGCAGAACATGCAAGGCTATTACATCACCTTCGACATGAGCCAAGTCCGGCACGACAATGCCAACGGCGCTTGGCGTCAGGTGACGATAGATGAAGAAAACGGCTGCGGATTCGACCGCGCCGGAAACGCCAAGACAACCGCAGAACTGCCCCCGCCATGGACTGCAGGAAGCTACGAATGGCACATCCCCTTCTACTGGAGCGCTGACGATTTTGCAACAACGAACCGTTTTTCAACCAACATACAGAGATTTCAACTTTATCCAAACGGCGATTTCAGCGTCAGCAAATTCGGCTGGACGGCGCACAGAAGCACAAACGGCGTCCATCAAGTTACGAAGGACTGACCGCCATGAAACTCGCGCTTGCATGTACCGTCGCGCTTGCGTCGCTCGCCGCATCAGCGCTCGGATATTCCGACAAGGAATATGCCGCAATTGCCGAATTGCCCCACCTTGACCTTTTGCGATCCGAAAAAGTCACAATCTCGATCGACGCGCCAAATACTGCAACCAATCAATTCGAAATCTGGTTTTGCACAGATGAAAACGCAACGCGTGCCGGCCGAGATTTCCTGATAGGCTTCGACGACGGAATAACCGTACACGGCTTGCAGAGCTCATCATCCGTAACGACAATCGCCGAGAATCCATCGAGCGGCAATTTCAGCATCCGTCTCGTCTACCGAACAAGCACACTCCGGCCAAAACCCAAAACCCAAATCTCACTTAATAACGCACCTCTCAAAGAATCCGCATCGAGTGATTTCACGAACGCCTCGCCGAGCGACTGGCAATCAATAAGAATAATCTCTCGCGGGATCGACACCCCGACACCCATCATACAAGTCAAACGCGAAAAAATCGGAACTCTTATAAAAATTGTGTTCACCCATCAAAAGCATAAAGCCTTTGACTCTTTACGATCATAACCTCGCGGGGACAAGTCCCCTCGTGCGATCTCTCGGCTGCCGTGCGGGCAAAACCGTAAATCCCGCAGCAAGCGCAAGGTTCGCTATGTCACCTTATTTTGAATGTCTCACAAGGGACAAGCGACGAACCAGGAAAGAACTCGGCGACAACAGAGCCTTCCGACACCAGAAGCCGCGCATGCCCTGTCGCATTGGCGGTGTAATAACGGCGCATGCCGGGTTCATATTCCGCATATAACGCCTCAACCACAGCATTCGGCTTGGCGTTCGGAGACAATCGGCAGCGACCGAAATCCTCCGGACGATCACCGACGACAACAGGCCGCTCCGGAACATCATTGCCTCTTGCCGTCTTCGTGACCGAATTCATCACGAACTCGGTTATGCGTCCGCCGTCGCCGTACCAGTCGCGCAATTCGAGGCAGTGGGAGTGGCCGCTGAGAACGATTGCGTTCCGTCGGGCGAGAAGCCCCCTGATGCGACGGCGCGCCTTATCCCACTGCGGATGGGCCTTGCCGAATTCCGACTTCATGGCGTGGCCCGACTTGTCATACTGCGGACCGCCGAGGAAAAACCACCGGCGCGGCGATCTGTTTCCGGACGTAAGAACCGCACCGTGCGTACAGAAGAAAGTATATCTCGAGCTCATGCTCCGCTCGAGCAGCTTTTCGACAAGCGCGACATCGGGACGGTTGAAGTCGGCGACAATCCACAGGTCGGGGCCTTGACGGAACGAAAACGTCGGCCCCGCGACCTCCACGCCAAGCTCCTTGGCATGCCAGGCGGCCGACATCCGGGAATACGAATCGTATTCACCGAGACGGTCGTCGCCGCGACGCACGTCATGATTTCCGGCGAGAGTCACTATCGGAAGATCGTCGCCGTATGTTCGTTTCATCAGGGCGCAGGCATCGGCGAACATCCGTTCGTGCAGGGCGGGCGACTCGCAATCGCCCTCGATAAGATCGCCGAGCTGAAGCGCAAACGCGGCATCTGAACGGCGAACCTTCCCCGAGGCGGCAACAAGAGCCGCGCTCCGTCCGCCCTTCCCCCACATGGACGAAAAGCTTTCGAACTCGGTCTTGTAGCGCGCGAACATTCCGTCATCAATATGCAAACGACGAAATTCGGAATGGAATACGTCAATCGGCGGTCTGTCGTAGTGGATATCCCCCAATAGCGGCACAGAATAGCCGTCTTCGCGCAGCGGAAGCAACCGGCATCCCGAAAGAAACGCCGCGGTCACCCCCGCCCCTGCGGCTATGAGATCTCGGCGGGTAATCCCGTGCATCGCATTGTCGATATCGCTTCTCATGATCGTCCAACTCTCACGGAGAGAGCCCTCCATCTTAATCAGGTCACCTCAAAATATTTTCGGCGCGGCGGATATAGGCGTCCTGCTGTGCTTTCGGCAGATCGTTCCACCGGATATTCCAGCCGCACACGCGAACCTGCAGATGACCGTACTTATGAGGATTTTTCTGGGCGTCCCGCAACATTTCGGCGTCAAACACATTATACTGTATAAGAGTCAACCCCTTGGAATGATACACCTCAGTAATCGCACGCATTACCTGAAGTCCCTTTTCTCCCTCTACCGCCGAAGGATGAAGCATCACATCCAACGGCAAATCCATCGGCATATCGGAGGGATCTATTGATGCTATCGTATTAATGAGTGCGGTTACGCCCTCCGAATCTGATTCGACTGCCGGAGAAAGATTCTTCGAGAGCTCTTCGCCGGCTTTTCTGCCGTCGGGAGTCGCGCCGGTCTTGTTGCCGAAATCTATGAATCGGCGGGAACTGTGCCCGCCCGAAACGAATCTTCCGCCGCGTGAATTCGGGAGATTGTTGGTTTCTTTGGCGAAGCGCCTGGCGATTTCCCGCCCGAGAGCGTTGGCATCGGGGACATTATTGCCCCATTTGCGTTTTGAACGGAGCATCTTAAGACGAAGTTCCTCATGCCCCTTCCAGTTTCTCTTCATGACCTTGCCGAACTCCTGAAGCGTCATGAGCCGTTCCTTGTAGACGATCTCCTCGACCGCAAGAAGCGAATCGACGGCAGTTCCAAGGGCGACAAGAAGAAGATGGGAGTTGTTGCCGCTCGCGGTTCCGTCATGAAACGCGTCCCGACCCGTTTCAACGCTGTGGCCTATCGAGAGAGAAAAAAGCATCGAAGGATTGACTTCATGAACCCACCGCTCCGTTTCGAACGAGTAAAGCCTGGCGTCCCGGGAGGTTTTCTCCAAAAGTCTAAAATACTCTTCTCGGAATGTCGCGAAATCCTTTGCGTCGAACTTGCCGGCCGCCGCGCGCTGAAGGAGTTTTTCTATGGGCTTTATCGCGCTGATGTACGAGGGGATCGTATCGTTGCAGCTGTCAAGAATCCCCCATTCGTAACAACCCCATATAGCGCACGTACGGGCCTGCTCGGCTGAATAGCCAAGCCCGGTTATAACCCGTGCGAGCGCCTCCTCGCCGCAGAAGGTGACGGAACGCTGACGCCGGGCGAGATCGAGAGTTTTGTTCCAGACCCAGTCGGGCGTAGAAGGCCCCGTTTTAATGTGAACTTTAGGCGTCGGCAATGCGAGAGCGTCGTGCACCTCAAGAATGATGCGCGACACTTCCGAATACTCCGTCGTGCCGTCCGCTTTCGTTCCTCCAAGATAAACCGGCTGGCCGTAGTAATTGTCTATCGAGCCCCATTGCCACCAGAAGTGGGCTATCTGATCGCGGAACTCCTCTTCTGTCGTTCGCCCTGCGGCAATATCCGCCCGATAGAACGGGGTAAGTATACGATCCAAATTTGAAAGCGTACGCACCTGGAAATAGTCGAAATTCTCGCCCATCACCCACTCGAGGTATATGAACATCAAAACGTCATAAGCGGTAAGCGGCTTGCCGGCGCTTAACCGTTTAAGGGATTGCGCCTGGCTTTTTAAACGCCTGTCGTCCGACTTTGCCGCTCTCTCCGACGCGTAACGCTCAAGCCGGTCGACAAACCTCAACATAGCGTCCGCCGCGATGATGCGCGCACGGTAATATTCCGTATCCTTCCAGTTGTCGACAAGCCGCGCGCGCATCCCTGGAAAGCCGAGAGCTATAATGTCATCCCAGTCCGGAGCGCAATGGCTGTAATCCTTCCAGACCACCCAGCTGCCGTCTTTCGTACCGGCGGCGATTTTCTTAGGAAGCGACGGGGACCGAAGCCTGTCAACCTCGGCGGCGCGCGTCCTCATTATCGCTTTCATCGGATGCCCCCGATGAAACGACCAAGGCGAAACGGCGGGAAACCAATCGTGATGAGAGACGCCGATCGCCGTGCGATCACACCCCAAGGCGAACATCCTGGCTTTTTTTGTCTGCCAGGAACTCTCGTCGCTGTCGGCAATCTTCTTCCATTCAGCCGATATTCCCGCCGCGTCAAGCCCCGTCGACGCGTCAACGGCGCCGGTGCGCCATTTACGCTCCAGATAGCCGATATCATTCGAGATGGAAAATCCTGAAGCTTCAATCGCCGCAAAAAGAATACACGAGACAGAGAGGAATATGTTTTTCATATCGCGCATGACTTTTATGTCAAAATAAAGTTAAAATCAAAGTTACAGGTTATACGGCTATTTGAACTTCAATCTCCCGATCGGCTGGCCGGCATCCTCCAAAGCGCCACAAAAAACGCCATGCCGACGACAGAGGTGACGGCCATGGTATACACCGGCAGCGACCACCCGCCGGAACTCTGCGCGAGACTCCCGCACATTTTACCGGAAACCGAAACCCCGATATACGAAAACAGCGAGATGAAGCCTATCGCGGTACCGGTTAAAGATTTCGACGAGAGATTGGTCGCCGAAACGCCGGTTAAAGCCTGAGGCCCGTAAAGCATGAACCCGGCGAGAATCAACGCCGATGAAGACAGCACGGGCGATGAAACCGCGCAGAAGAGAACTAAAAACACCGCCGTAAAAAGCATCAGAATCGCACACAGCCTCGGAGCCCGTCCTGCGAACAGTCTGTCCGTAATCCATCCGCTCAAAAGCATTCCGCCGATTCCCGCAAATTCGAACAGCATGACAACCGTCCCCGCCTCGGAAGAAGAAAAGCCCTTTGCCTCCTGAAGCATCGTCGGCCCCCAGTCCGCAACAATCGAGCGCACGGCATTTATCGTAAAATTGCAAAGGCCGAGCATCCATATCGCAGGATTGAGAAAAACGTCACTCAATGCGCTTGACCCGCATTCAAGCGAAGGAACAGCCGTCGTCATTCTATCCCCGTTGCCGGAAGGTATCGAGACCCCCTCTTCCTCAGGCGTTCCCGGCAGGATAAACCACATGACAAGAAGCCCGAGAAAGCCCATTATCGCCATCGTCCAGAAACACCACTTCCACATCCCGACACCTTGATTCGCGGCACCGAGAACCCCCAATCCCATTATAACGCCGCACAATTTCGCCACCACGCCGCCGCCGATCGAATGGCTCGTGTTCCAAACGCTCATTTTAGTCGCAAGTTCCTTCGGAGGAACCCAGAACGCGATCAATCTCGCGCACGGCGGGAACCCCGTCCCCTGAAAAAACTGGTTCAGAATCAGCAACAGTCCGAACGCCCACACCGTTGAAGCGCCGGTCGTGAAAGACGGCACAAAACCGAACGCGACGTTGACGAGTATGCAGGCCGCCAGTCCTAAACAGAGCATCTTCCGGGAATTTACGCGATCTCCGACAAATCCGTTCAGGAATTTCGAAACTCCGTATACGATACCTCCCCAAAAAAGAAAATCACCCAGCTCGCTTTTCGATATTCCGCAGTCCTGCTCCAGACCCGGCATCGCGAAAGAGAAATTCTTGCGCATGAAATAAAAAAGCGTATAGCCTATCATCGTGGCGATGAGCACGCGCCACTGCATCCTGGAAAACTTTCTGGAATCGGTATTCATATCAAGGTTATTATATCATAAAAGAAAATAGACTTATCGCATTCTCTTCTGTCCGTAATATCATTCCCCTCTCGATTACTTTGACTGTAAATTCACCTTCATCCTGAACGGACCGGCGGGGAGTCCCGCGCCGTTTACGAGATTCGGCGTCGAGGCGTTATAGGGAGCGAACCTGACATTGGCGGGCTCGGCAACACCATCAGCCGTCAATACGACCTCATCGCCCTCGATTTTCGCGGACGCGCTCTTCCACTGCCCGTTCGCGGCGGAAAGCTCGAAATCCGTCGGCTGAAGAGCGTCGCGCGTTTTCAGACCGTCGGCGTTCTCGAATTTAACGCGGACGAACGCGCCGTCGGCCCTGGCGCTGACGGCGACAGGCGTCTTCCAAGGACGCGTAAACTTACCGTATACGCGGTCGAGAACCTGATCGGCAAGACGCATCCCCACCGTCCGCTTGTCGTCGGGATGGATGTCGTTTATGTTTCCCGCATCGTTGATGACCGTATAACCGCTGTTTGGAACTTTCTCAGGAACCCGTGCCTGAGTCTCCTGGATAATCGGAAGTATTTCTCCTTTCGGGTTATCATACTTGAACGGCGCGAGCTGAACGAGAAAATACGGGAAATCCCCCTGTCCCCATTCACGTCTCCAGCCGCGGACAAGAGCGACGGTCTTATCGAGATACGCCGCGCCGTCTGCGCGGTTCGCGCACCCCTGATACCAGATCGATCCTTTAATCGCGTAAGGCACCAGCCCCGAAACCATCCCGTTCCAGAGCACGGTAGGCACATCCTGGCGGCGTTTCCACGCTTTAAGATTCTTCAGCAGCCAAAGATCGTCTTTGTGGGCGGGCGTCCACGCTTCAATGCGCGTGCCGCCCCATGAACAGTTGATGAGACCTACAGGCACGTCCAGCTCTTTCAGCAGCGTCTCGCCGAAAATGTATGCGACCGCGCTCTGGTGAAGAATGCTCTCCGGCGTCGTCGCGACCCATTTAGCGCCTTTGACGTCGTCAAGCGGAACGGAAGATGCGTTTCTCGGCACTTTGAAATGGCGAAGAAGCGGATAATTCGCGGCAAGCTTCTCCTTCTCCCAATTCTTTATCCGCCGCGTCTTGCAATGCGGAAGACCGCACATCGGATATTCCATATTGCTCTGACCCGAGCAAAACCAGACTTCGCCTACGACGACATTTGTGAAGACTACAACATTATCGCCCTTGACGCGAAAATCACGCCCTTTCGCTTCGGCTTCGAGGGACTTAAGATCGACTCGCCACTTGCCGTCCTCGCCGGCTTCGGTCGATACGGACTGCCCGGCGAATTCAACGGTGATCTTCTCGCCGCTCTTCGCTTTTCCCCATACGGGAACGCGCTGAGAACGCTGAAGAACCATATTATCGCCGAATACCCTGGGCAGTTCGACACCGTATAGCGACAACGCGAAGAACGTCGCGGCAACGGCGAAATTCATCTTGATCATCCTGTTTCTCCTTTTCTTTATCAATTTTAAATTACCCCGTCCGCTTTTCGCAAACCTCTCGACGTTTCTTCTCCGATTACAGCGCGTCCAAAGCGAAAACGTGAGCCTTTTTCCCGCCCCAGGCCTCGGTGACGACAAGCCTCATCGCATCGGCGGTAACAGGAGCGAAAGCGACCTTCCTGAAACGGAGAATGTTAAGATCATCGCTGTAGACGGTTTTCCACGCGCCGCCGTCGCGCACGTCAATGCGGAAACGCTTGGCCAAGGGGGCCGGCATCTTGACGCGCGAGTGCTCCGCTTCAAGTTTCATCATACGCTTGTTCCGGGTCTTCATCACAGAGTCGAAAATGATTCTCGCTCCGCCGAGTTTGCGCGGTTCGCTCCACTCGTAAACGATCGTCTCCGCTCCGGGCTCCACCCAGACGCCGTTCTCCTTCTTATCGGCGGTCATGCGGTCGATTCCGTTTCTGAGAGGCTCGTTCTGCTCGGCGGTTTTCGCCTCCGAAGTAAGCCGACTTACCTTCCGCCAGCGGAACGGCAGCATGCAGTCGTCATCTTCGAGAGCGCTCTGAAGTTCCGCGATATGCCGAGCGCGCACTTCGGCGGGAGTTATCCCGCCGTGCCGGAAGGCGACCGACGCGGCGGTACCGACAGCCTGGCCGAGCATCGCGCAGGTCGCCATGACGCGCGTCGCCGAAAGAGCCATGTGAGTAACCGAAATATCGCGCCCGGCGAACATGAGATTCGGGACATTTACAGAGTAAAGACAGTCAAATGGTATCCCGAACGGCGAGGGACAGCGATGATGCTCGCTTAAATGGCCTTTCTTCCAGAACGCGTCCGGATGATGGTCGTCCAATGTCCAGCCGCCGTAGGCTACGACGTCTTCGAAATGCCCGCCCGACATGACGTCATGCTGGGTGAGAATTTTAGGGCCGACGAATCTGACGCTCTCACGCTTACCCGGAAGAGAGCCGATCCAATCGAGATCATACCCCTTGCATCGCCCGTCGGGATGGTTCTTCATATAATCCCATACGCCGTAGGCTATTTTCTTAAGCTCAAGCTGAATGGCGTTAGCGTCCCCGATGGTGTCGAAATTACCGCCGAACTCGATCCACCAGAAATTATTGTTTTCCGGATAAAGCCGTTTATAGGAATAATGCTTGCCCTTCTCTTTAGGCTGGGCGTCGTTTACAAAATCCTCGTCGGTAAATTTGTACGCCCATGACGGCGCATGAAACGGATGATCCTCTTCCGTCTTGCGAAGCTGCAGAAGAATGGAATTGCCCATCGTACGTCCGTCGCCGCCCTCGCCCTGCTGGAAATCTTCGCCGAATTCGCTGCGCAGTTCGCGCCCGTGGCGGAACTTCGCTCCCGAAAGCCTCAATATCCCGTCGCCGGTACAGTCGGCGAAAAGCCTGCCCGCGATGACATAGCGCGTATAGGCGTTCGAATTCCACGCCTTCACCGCGGCGATGCGGCCGTCTTTCATTTCGACACCGTCGACGGACGTATTTAAAAGAAGCGTTATATTTGGCTCTTCAACTACGGCAGAATACATGACATCGTCCCAGACGGTATAACGCCTGAGCGGATTATGGTAAAAGTTTTTAAGCTGCAGCTCTTCAAGGATTCCCGCCTCTTTATTGTGGTCGCCGGCCGCGCCCATGATGCCCATGCGCATTTCAGACGACGCGTTGCCGCCGAGCACGGGGCGATCCTGGACGAGAACGACCTTTACGCCGCGTCTGGCGGCCGAAATCGCCGCGCAGATACCCGAAAGCCCGCCGCCGCAGACAACGAACTGCGTTTCAAGGCGTACCTCTTTAATAACCGGAGAATTTGCCTCGGTACGCATCACGTTCGGATTTGGCGGCGTGATATCCGCCCTGCTCTCGGCCAAAGCCGAAACAACCGGCAGATGCGCGGAAACCGCAAGAGCCGCAACGGCAAAAAGTTTAACGACGTTTTTCATGATTATTGTCCTTATTTTTAATTTAAATCGGTTTACCCGAGAAACGCCTTCTGCCCGCGAAGACGCGCGAGAAGTTTTTCAGTGTCGAGCGCGCGCGGCGTAACGCCGTTTTTGAGCGCGAGCGCGGCGGCCGTTCCTGCTGCCTGGCCCATCGCCATGCAAGGGGGCATCACGCGCACCGCGCCTGCCGCCGCAGGTTCGCCCGAAAGACATCGCCCTGCGAGAAGAAGATTCTCGACGCCCTTAGCGACGAGACAGCGGTAGGATACGCCGTACCAGTTGGCGTTGATCGTCTTGTACGACGAAACCATGGGATTGTTCTTGCCGCCGTGCACGTCGACGGAATTGGCGGCGAGAAATACGCTGTCTTCGGGGACGACGCCGTTCATAACGTCTTCGACCTTGAGCATAGCCTCGCCTTCGACGTGGCGGGACTCTCGAATACCAACCGTGCTGCCCGTCCCCATAAGAACGATATTCTCGCACCCGGGCACGTACTTGCGCAGGAAATCCATCATAACCTTCGTCTGGCGGCGGCCTTCGACTTCGGCCTTGGAAAGGCTCTCGCTGTCGGTCGAATCGACTCCAGGAATACGCCCGTTGTTGACGAGCCACACGTCAGGCCCGACGCCGCGGTACATATTTAGACAGCGGCGCGGCAAATCCCACTCGCCCGCTTCGATCGCCTTCGTCACATACCAGTGAAAGCCGCGATAGCTTACGCCGTCCTTTTTGTGAAACGTATGTTTATTGGCCTCGATATCGGCGATAAGACGCTTAGAGTCGATGTTGCATACGTGGAAAAACATCGTCGCGGGCATAAGCCGCCCGTTGCCGTCGCCGAGTGTACACGGCACGCCCGCGCGGTACGCGTAATCGCCGTCGCCCGTAGCGTCGATAACGATCTTGGCCGAAACGGTTTTGGGCCCGCCTTTGCCGAAAACGCGTGCGCCCGCGGCCCTGTTGTCTTTAACGACAGGCTCGAGGAACATCGTGTGGAAAAGGACTTTTACGCCGGCT
The DNA here is from genome assembly GCA_045656225.1 of Kiritimatiellia bacterium. Classification (GTDB taxonomy): domain Bacteria; phylum Verrucomicrobiota; class Kiritimatiellia; order RFP12; family UBA1067; genus UBA1067. The sequence goes on from JAZOQU010000008.1 coordinate 22,840, forward strand.
TCGGCGCACATCTCATCGAGAAGGACTTTAAGCTCTTCGGGGTTGAACGGCGTAACGTGGTCGTGGCCTTTCGGAATCCACGCCGAATACGGGCCGTTGCCGAAAACGCCTTTGGGATGAAGCGCTCCGCCGCGCGCGACGAGACGCTCGACGATTTCTTCGAAAAGGCCGCGGATGATCATCTTCTCTCCGGCCTTGTCGTAGCATGTCATAAACGGACCCACGAGCCCTTGCGTAGCCATTCCGCCGAGCATTCCGCTTTTTTCGATAACGAGAGTCTTCGCGCCGTTGCGAGCCGCCGCGATCGCCGCGCACACGCCGGCAGGGCCGCCGCCGACGACAAGAACATCTGTCGTATAATCGGCGGGGCCATCGCTCCCTCCGAGAACAGCGGGAGCGCCCGCGGCCTTAACGGCGCCTCCGCATGCCGCCGCCGCGAAAAGGCCGGCCTTCTTCATGAAATCGCGTCTGTCGGTATTCATCTTTTCTCCTTATCGGTTATTCAGATTGAAATTTCCTATTTTCTCTTCAGTAACTCCCCGCCTTCGCGCATAAGCTTGACAAATTCGGCTATCGAAGGCATTCCCTCTCCGAAACTCTTCACTTTGTATTGAGAACAGATCGCTTCAAATTCATCAAGAAGCTTATCTCGAGACGGAAGATCTATTTTCGCCGCCTTGGCAGCCGACGAAACACCCCGGTTGTAATTGCAGATAAGCGCGGTCAACGGGGAGAGCAGAAGCCGGCGCATCTGAGCGTGTGTACGAGGATCGTTCTCCGTCTCCTTCATACCTTTTTTCATCAGCAGATAACCGTCGATCAGCTCCTTAGGTTTAAAAACATGAAGGCTGTCTGGATCGTAGGGACCGTAGCTCCGTTTTCGGTCGCGGGCGGTCTTTCGTATCTTAAGCCACTCCTTAACCTCATCCGCTCCCTCTCCGCACGCGCCGTCGCACCAGCGGTTTATAAGTTCCCATTCATCCTGCGCCGGATTCCACATCAGTTTCGCGCAAAGCCAGGTCCGCAGTTCCGCAAAATCCATAAGTATAGCCCCGAACCCCGCCATCTGCATCAAAACTCCTTTTATCTCCTTCTCGGAATATTCCCGCAAAGACGGCCCCATCATATCTACAATCGGCGTAGGAAGAAGAAAACCTCTGAACTGCGCGTTGTAGTCCCAGATTACGACATTGCCGTTGGCGAGCTTGCGCCATTTGTTAAGAGCCTTGTCATGACCCTCGACCTTTGAAGGGGGAACGGCGAAATTCCTGAGTTTAGCCCAGCATACGGTCACGTTAGGCTCTATCGTCAGACCCTTCGGAGGCGCGGAGGTTATCCAGTAGGCGAGAAAGACGATCCTGACATTCGGAAGATCTCCTGCGATTTCGCGCGCGACGCGGTTGGCGCATTCTACGATCAGAGACGAGGCGCCTCCATGCTTTTTCGCGAAGCGCGAACACTTTTTGCATTGGCAGATTTTCCCGTTGTCGCGCATCGAAACGGATTGATAGGAAATCCGGGAAGGATTCGATTTGTATTTGCTTCGTATTTGAGCGACGATGGCTTTTACGACATCATCATTCAATGTGCACATCTGCTGACGAACATGTCTCTTCTCGTCTTCACGCCAGGCGAACCATTCGGGATGTTCTGCAAAAAGTTTCTTCGAGCCTTCGTTATTGTTAATGCCCGCCAACGCCTGACCCATCGCCATGGAATCGCTGCCGCCCAACTCTTTAGGTGTCGGCGAAGTCCACATGCTGCCGTTGATTCTCGCTTTAGGCTTCCACTTTATATTATAACCGTATTGGCTGTGAACCTGCCGCCATGCGAACGCGGGCTTTGAAACGACCTTCCATTTCGGATCGATCGAAAGCTTCTTCAACGACGGAACGCTCTCATTGACCGGCGACCAGAAACCGCAACCGAAATGTTCTATGAGCTCGTAAACGCCGTACAAAACCGCTCTGGGACTCCCGCCCGATATTCGGATTGTGCGGCCCTTAGTTTCGATGCTGAACTCTTCAAAAGCGAGATTCGCGTCGGCATCCTCAAGAACAATCTTCGTCTCGCCTGTTGAATTATCGGTTTTAACGACAGGAAGTTTAGCTCCGGTCATCTTTTCAATATAACGGGAAAGCTCCTCTCCGGCAAACTTAACGGCGGGAGCCTGAGAAGACGCGACGATTTTAGCCTTAGAGCGCCCCGAAGATACAATCACCAGATCGGCGGCAAACGTATCGCATGAAATTAAACCGATTGCGGACAACAGCGTTAAAAATCTCTTCATTTTATCTACCATCACTTTCTTTGTCCTTATTATACAATGCTTTGGCGCTTAAAGCAAACCTTACGAAAACATCTATTCATGCAATGTATAACAGCCGGAGGTATACCGCCTTGAATCCTTCCCGCCGGGGAAAGTAACATCCGCTGTCGCACCTTCAGGAATCGTGAACGACCACACCCACTTGTCGTTCACATACTTCCATTCGCTCTTTATAACGCCAAAACGCGAACGGTACTCGGCCTTGACAAACCCAAGCCGCCGATCGAATTTCGGACGCATGATTACGTTTTTAAAGCCAGGGTCCGCGGGATCGGAGGCGATTCCTGCAGCCGTATGATAAAGCCAACCGACGACCGAGCCGTAAGCGTAATGATTGAAACTGTTCATCCCTACGGGTCCAAAGCCCTTCTCATGAGTATAGCTGTTCCATCTCTCCCAAATCGTCGTCGCTCCCTGGTCAACGGAATAAAGCCAGCCAGGAAAACCGTGCCCGAGAAGAATCGTATAGGCTAATTCTTCAAGACCATTGTCGCTCAAAGTATCGAGAAGAACGGAAGTCCCGAGAAATCCGGTGCTCATTCTGTTGCCTCGGGCCGCAAAATTGTTTTTAAGCGCCTCTATCGTCTTCTCCTTCGCGTCTCCCTCCACGAGGCGGCACTTAAGCGCGAAAAGAGCAGGTGTTTGCATATCGCGCAAGGACTCCAAAATCATTCCGTCGCCGGAAGAGAAAAACTCTCTGCGGATTTTTAACCGCACGTCCTGAGCCGTCTTGGCGTATAGCCGCGACTCGTCTTCGCGACCGATCGCCAGAGCCATTTCACTCATCATTTCGGAATCGAGAATCCAATAACATCCGGCGAGATAATTCCAATACGCCAAAGCCTCGTCACTAACCTTCCTTTTCCCCGACTTGTCTTTCACAAAGCACTTTCTGCTGTATGATTCGTATTTCTCGAAACTCAGCCAGTCGGCATACTGCATATCGCCGCGACCGAAACGGAAACCCGTTTTTTTCTGCATCTGCGAATACGCCGTCATCGCCGCCCAGTTCTCTTCGATTATACGCTTGTCGCCGAAATGCCGCCACATCTCGTAGGGGACGATTATTCCAGCATCGCCCCACCCGAAACGCCGCCCTTCATTGCCGTACTGCGCGTACGGCGCGACCGACGGGAACGCCCCGCTCTTATGCTGGCTGTCGCGCATATCGCGCATCCACTTGCGCATAAAGTCATAGGTGTCGGCATTGTACGCGCCGGTTCTGGCGAAAATCTGCGTATCGGCAGTCCAGCCGAGACGCTCGTTTCTCTGAGGGCAGTCACTCGGTATGGACAAATAGTTTGAATACTGACTCCACTTGACGTTTTCTATAAACCTGTTAAGTTCCGGCACACCGGTCACAATTGAACCTGTCTCCATCTCCTTCGTGATTGATGTTACGGGAATAGACGTGACGGAGCGGATTTTTAAAGTTCCCGTAGCCGTTACGGAAATATAACGATATCCGTAGAACGTAAACTTAGGGTGATACTTGCGAAAATGGTTTTCTCCTCCTCCGCCAAACGTATATACGGCTCTGCATCCCGACCCCGCCGCCTCACGCAGATTGGCGCGGTAGACGCTACCCTGAGGTCCGTCGTTGCCGCGTGATTTCTCACCATTGCCGTCATTGAGCATCTCGGCAGGCTTTGCGACAACTCTTACATCCTTTTTCGCGGCAAACTCAAACTCAGGGACGGCTGCGGCATTCTGAGCGAAATCGACAACGAGAGTTTCGCCCGATTTAAGTGTTATCTCATCGCCTGGGCTGTAACGGCGCAAAACGCAAACCCGGCCGAATTCATTCGTGGTTTTTCCTGTAACGCCCTTCCACACATACGCATCTTTCATGTCAAGCGTCAAATCGCGCCTGAGCACAACCTCCGCACCGTCGCTCGGAAGGATCTTCCCCTTGAACTCATCATTGACCTCGCTCGCCTTCAACTTGGCGAAATCCACATCAACGCCGGCTTTGCGTCGAGCGTCATGCCATTCGCCGTCGAAGATGGAAGAGCCTTTAATGCGACCACACATCCCGCTTCGCCACGACGAGGCTCTCGTTCTCAGGAGTTTTCTGGTTCCGTCCGCAAAAACAATCTCCAGAACCCCGCGAAACGCGCTCTTGTCGCCCATAAAGCCCTTATGCCCGTTCGGCGTCACGATCTTATCGCGCCACCAACCGGCGCCAACCTCCGCGGCAAGATTATTGACCTCGCCCTTCGCCGTCTTCAAAAGCCGCGTCACATCATAGGTGAAGGAATAGCGCGTTTTTTTGTAATGCGTAAAACCGGGCTTAAGAAAATCATTTCCGACACGCTCGCCGTTGACATAGACATCATAAACTCCGAGAGCCGTCGTCATGAACCGTGCCGACTTTATCGCGCTTAAGTTCGTAAAGGAGTGATAAAACCAGCTTACGCCTTCAGCCGCTCGAACACCCGAAAAAGCGCCTTTCTCATACACCTTCTGATCAACGGCGGAAATCCATTCGCTCTCACCCCACGCCTCATCGCCAAGCGATGCAACTTGCGGCGTTAGTCTTTCTATTTCAAAGCCTTCTATATCCGCGCCCCTTGATGCATAAATAACAAGCCCGTCCATCGTCGGAAGCGGATGCTTTTGAAGCGCGGTGAAATCAAAAACGCCGACCTCGCGCCACTGCCACTCTTCGGTAAGATCGGATATCTCGCGCTTGAACTGACCGGGCGCGTGCGGCAGCCACGGAACGTTCAAGCCGGCCGAAAACCCTGCGCTCGATGTTGAACCGCGTTTAAGCCGCGCTTTGACGCGAAGACGATACTTTACTCCCTCATCGCAGGCGATTTCACGCAAAGGAAACTGCCACGCGCCGTGAACCCGCGCAAGAACGTTCGTTGAAATGAAAACTTTGTCGGCCGGATTCGGCTCGATGGGCTTTATCGAAAGCGCCTTGAAATCGGCGCACATCTTCACGCTTCGCTTATATCCTTCGCTTAATGAAACGCCGCGCTTATGTTTTCTAAGCGCATCAAGGCGAGAGACGAAATCTGCCGCGAGCGGTTTCAATGCCCGCATCTTCACGGCGAACTTCTCCGGCTCATCCGTTAGCCAAACTGATTTGAAATCTTTCTCATAGCGTCTCTTAAGGCGGATGTAATAAGGCGCGAGCGCACCGGTAGCGACATTTATCTCTCTTTCCTTATCCCCCTTCACCGCCTCGGCCGCCTTGCGCCAAAGCTCAATCGCCTCATCTAAAAACTCCTCCGAAAGCTGCGGCAGATTCTCGCCGTAAATCCCCGTCGACATCGGATATGCGTCAGTATCGCCCAGCGCGTCCTCTTTTGACGGATGTTTAAGAAGCTCGTTGCACTTATTGAAATACTCCTTTACGTAAGGAGCGCCAGCGCCGTAAAAAGCCGACATGAACTTATCGACAAGAGGCGCGACTTCGCGCTTTGGGTTCCACATCAACTTCGACTGGATATACGCCTTAAGCTCGGCGAAATCAGCCCCGTACGCATTGCTGTCGGCCTGGTCGTAAACCCAGCGCGCGCCGTTTGACTTAAAAAGCTTATAATTCGCCGCCATCGTCGGCACATTCGGAAACGGGAAAAGATAGTTTCTGAAGTTGACCGCGTAATTGTAAATAAGAAGATTCTCGCATATCTCCCCCCAACTTCGAACATCATCGGCAAAGCGCTTGGTGTCCGCGTCCCATGATTCCTCAAAGGGTGTCGCGAAAACGCACTCAAAAGAACAAAGGCATACAGCCACATTCTTTCGAGGACGTATGTTCTTAGGGGGTCTGCGCGTAAACTGATAGGCGAGCGTCTCAACGAGAACATCGGGAAACTCCTTTTCAATAGCTTCTGCCACCCGATTGACAAACCTAAGATTGGGTCCTGCGGGTGAGCCTTCCTCTTCGGTGCATTTCTGACACTCATTACAAGTGCAGTAATTCCCGCAGTCATTTTGGCTTATGCCGATAATTTTGGCGGCGGGATCAGCGCGAAGAAGCCTCTTCGCCTCTTCGATGACATGAGCCGTCACTTCAGGATTAGACCAGCAGATCTGGGCGTTTTCACCGACGCGCTTTCCGTTTACAAGACTGAACCATTCCGGGTGCTCGGCGAAATATTTCTTCGGGGGGACTATTCTCCAGAACGTATGGCACCAGCCCGTACCCTTGGCGAACTTCAATGAAGAGCCGCCGAACAACGCCTTCGAATGCCACTGGCCGTTAAACCTGAGTCGCGCCGCGAAAGCGTGATCTTTGATAAGATGACGCCAGTCTGTTTCGCGCAGTTCGAACGCCGGAACCTCTGTGATGTCGGTCCTGTCGGGGACTTCAAGGATATCAAGCTGCGGAACAGTCTCCACAGAAGGCGCGAACCACTCGCATCCGCCGAAGCGCTCTAATACTTCGTATACTCCATAGAGTGCACCGCGACCGTCGGCGACAATCTCAAGCGTTTCACCGGAGGATAAAATGCGAAATGCATCTTCAACACCTTCAGGCTTTTTAGACGAATGGCGACTTAATCCGATTAAAACGGCCTTTTGCGGCTTCTCTTGCGCATCGCTTACAATCTCAAGATCGACGCCCGTCATGCGCTTTGTAAAAGTCTTAAATTCCTTGGCCGCATATTCTACGACCTTAGACGGATTTTGAGAAATTACTATTTTAACTTCGCTCGCCTCGCCGCGCTTAGCGACAACCATCGCCTCTGAAACCGAGAAAAACGAAACTGCAAAAAAAAGCGCTATGATTATTCTCTTCATGATTTTTCGATCTTTTTCTTCCTTAAAATCCATTCGCTTGAAATCGCCCTTCCTTTATTGCCCAAGCTATCGCAAGGCGTTACGCTCACGCGATATTTTTCGCCGGGCGGCAGAGATTTGGCTCTAACCATAAGTTGAACACTCTCTTCAGCATCCTTCTGCGACGGCGCCTTGTTAAAGCGAGGATCCATAAATTCATGGCTTCTTGTTTCAGCGCCTTCAGACTCAACAGTTACCTCATACTTAAATACGCGTGCATTCGGCTCTCCGAGCGCCTGCGGAAATTTCATCTTAAGAGAGGTACCGGCCAAAAAAGCAGAAACTGCGCTCCCTAAAGGGAATTGAGGTGAAGGCGACTTACCGAGCCTGTTTGATAGCTTATACGGCTTATTCTCCGTTACCGGCAGCGGCACCACCCAATCTTCAGCAAGCGTTTCGTCAGGCATAAATTGACGGCGGACAATAACGATTCTGTCGTCGTAAACTTCAACGAGCGCACCTTGGGTCGTATTGTGCATTTTCGTTTTAGGGCTTACGGGCTGAAACAGATTGGGCTTGCCCGTATACCACAGAGAGCTCGCGTTGACGGCGGTAAATCCATCCTGCCATATTGAGGTTTCGTCAGTGAGAGTGTAATGGGTGTGACCGCTGAAGGCGACAGCATTGGAAAATTTCGAAAGCGCCTTTGTCGCTATGCCCACATCCTGCCCCCATGCATTAGGGCCGTTGCATGTAGCCTTAAGCGGTGGGTGCTGAACATAGAAAAACGGACGCGCCCCTGAAAGTTCCGCCGCCCTCTCCTCGGTGAATTTTTTCACAAGCCCGAAAAAGCCGCAGCCCTTCCACGCCTTCGGATCCCAGTGCTGACCGATAAAAGTATAGCCGCAAACAGTCTTTAAATAAATAGGCTCATACTTTTCGCCGAAGAGTTTTTCCCACGCCTTGGCCCTGTTAACGTAAAATTCCTTTTCTTTGCGGACAATCGGGTCCGGATAAAGCTGCTTTGAAAAGCCTCCGCTGTAGATCGGCCCTTCCCAATCGTGATTGCCGGTAACGAAAATCTTCTCAACCTTCCGCCCGTCGGAACCTTTGCCGCCCGGAAAAACTTTCTCCCAAGCCGCTGCCATCACTTCCAACTCTTCTATCATTCCATAGTTCGCCAAATCGCCGGCAATTACGACAGCGTCGATTTTTTTATCGCGAAACCATTTAAGAGCATGGATAAATTTCGTCGCATCATTATGCCACTTGCCGTCCTTAATCTTCATGCTGATGTGCACATCCGACATAAGAGCAAACCTAAGATTCGGCTCGCCATTTGAAAACGCACCGTGCGGCGCGGCGAAAACTTTATGACCGAATAAGCCGATCGCACCAAGCCCGGTTAAAAACCCGCGCCTCGAAACCATATCATTCATCCCTTCTACCTCCTACTAATCACTAACGACTAACGACTAATCACTAACCCCTAACTCCTAACCACTAACCGCTAACCACTAACCCCTACCTCACAATAACATTAAATCCCATGGGCTTCACATATTCAACAGCACCGATATCGGCCTTTCCGTAAAGTTTGCGATCTCTGCCGTAAAGGTCAGTAGCGCCAACCATCCATGACTGCTGCGACGCAGCATCAATGCAAGGCGAACCTTTAAGAAGTTTTACACGCCCGCGCTTATCAAAAGTCCACTTCGTTTTATCGTCAAGAACGCAAGATGTCGCAACCTTTTCGTCTTTCTGCGACATACAACAATATACGATTCTTTTTGTTAAATTCTTTGATCCGCCTGAACGTCCTGTATACTGCTTAACAGCAGGAGATGTTGCATCTCCTGTAACATAGTTATCTGTAATATGACAATTCCGAACCCATTCAGTTATTTTACTTTCCGAAGATTCACCATTCTCCATTACAATACCATAAAATTTTCCAGCAACATCCGACCTATTGCTAACTATAGTGCAATTCTCGCATACACCACCTTTAATTGAAAGTCCAGTAGCAAAACTATAGCTATTACTATCCTTACCCGCTACAACATTTCGTGCAATAAGGCAATTCCGAACAATTGATGGCGACCCCGATGTATTTTGTATAGCAAGTGCACCGCCAAACGGATGATTACCGCCCGCTATGATTGATTGCGCTATATTATCTACAATTTGACACCGGTCCACAATACTAGCACCAGAAACCAAAACAGCATAACCACGATTTTGGTATGTCGTACTCAAGTCAGAATAAGTCTTCTTGCAATTATCCACCAATGTGTCATACATATACGAATTAGACACACTAATTCCTGCTGCCGTTGCTGATCTAAAAGCTATACATGATGTTATATGACAATTTGTAATAGTAGCATAAGAACTCAATTGAACACCGCCACCATAAACTTTCATCACATTATTTGCATCCGAATACACATACCCATTAATTATTGTTAAATCCGCAATTACAGCCCCATTGCCGGAGGCTGCAATAACCCTATAGTTTGTCGTTCCGGAAGTTTTAGGATTAGGGCCAATCACTACATCATCCCTATTTCCAGTAGCCCCACGAAGCGTAACATTTTTCCCTACATAAATACCATGTTCAATATACCGTCCAGCTCCTACCGATACTTCAACAGTAATATCCTGACCTTCCAAAGCTGCCGTCGCGACAAGATTCGTTGCAAAAGTCGTCGCTGTCTTTACAGTAGCCGCCGCCGTCTCCCACGTATTATACGGCTCGGCGGCATTCGGATTATCCTTAACGACATACACCCTCGTTTCTGCATTTGCAGAGAAAGCAAAAAGCGAAAATCCTACAACCATCCCAAATGCACAGCGCAGCAACTTCTCGCTAATTAAGCGAAATCCCCCCCCCATTGAGAAAATTGCAAGATAGCGCGAACTCATCTTTTTCATACCTATTACTCCAGAGTAGATTTTGTTGTTAAATGCACCGTTTAGAAATCATCCATTCAACGACTTCTAAACGAAACTTACAAAGTAAATTTTACCAAAACTGCAAAACTAACGCAAGAAAACATTATGTCATTTTACGCAAAAGATTCTATGTCAAAAACAAATTTTGCCAAAATGGCACAATAAGACCCGCTTGTGCCATTTTGGCAAAAATGTTACGACTTGCAGTCTATGCATCCCATAATGCGCATTGATTCATCCCGCGCGTCGACGAGATAGATTTTATACGTTTCGCCTCCGGGTGCCACCTTTACGACGACATGGGCGCCGAAGCGGGTCGCATCGGGGATGCCGCCGAAGCGGTCTGCCTTTTTAAATCTCTCTCGGCATGATGCGGGATATATATTCGGCACAAACAGGGGTTCGCGTCCTCCGTGCAATTTCCTCGACGTCATGCGCACAAGCGTCGATTCAATCACGTGACGCGGACACCAGACACACGAAATGTACGCATCCGCCCGCACGGCGCGAACAAAAGCCTCGCTCATCGCATCATGATATCCATGATGATTCGTCTTGCAGACATTGACGCGCCCCGCTAAACGCCCCACCACTCCTTCATAATCGACATTCGAGCCGTCCTCATTTTTTAGACCTCCGCTAACGTCACCTCCCGCGAAATACCCGAATTTCCCGTAGCGCATAACGAAAGCGAGCGAGCGGACGTTTTCATTGACAAGCGCTCCGCCTGTCGCTTTATCATGAGAAGCGATATAATCACGAACGCCATTTTTGCCGTCCCACGTGATACCGTTCGCACACAAATTGCGAATGGAGAAAATATCTTTATACTTCGCCGGATCGCGCAACATCGCAATCTGATTTAACGCCCCGACTTTAAAAGGTTCGGCAACGAGACCTTTTTTCCGTTCGCGCTCCAACCACGGCATTACAGCATCGATGCTCAAACCGCCTTTCGACTTGAACTGCCCCTGCCGAGGAAACTGATGGTCGAAATAACGTCTGAATGAAAAATCCTGCGCAACGCATACAATACCGTTTCCCGAAAGTCCGTCGGGGTACTTGCGATAGCGAAAATCAGCAGCCGGAGTCTTTTCGCGGTCGATTGCGCCTGAGCCTGTATGATCGCCGTGCCAATGCGAAAAAATCGCATAATCGATCGTCTTTTCTGGATAAACGCGCTGAATATAACGACTGACCCATTCACCGCCCAGCCTTTCAGAAGACGGCAAAAGCGGAATATCTTTCAGATCGCGTGGACGGTAAAAATCGCCCACATCATTAAGTATTGAAGTTCCGTCAGGCAAGCGGTAAAAACAATTTTCGCCGCATCCCGTATAAATGAAATGAAGCTCAAGTTCCCCAAGTTTCCATTTTGGCAATTGAGAACCGGTCTCAGGCGACTCAATCGCTCGCGCAAGCCAAGGCGGCAACGCTCCGCACACCATCGCAACTCCGGCAAACGATGTTTTCAAAAAGTTTCTTCTATCCATAATCTTTCCACCTCTCTATTCAGCCCGCTTGACGACATTGTCGTAGATTCGGTAGCCTTGAGGGATCTTATCTGCGCCGCCGCTCTTAAAAATAAGCCCGCGCGAAGCCTTTTCAAAGATGTTTCCTGTAACTGCAATATCAACTGTGTCGGTCTGCATATCATAAATGAGTAGCGGCGTCGCTACATCACGCTTCGGACGCACAACCGCACCCCATCCGCCACCGACTCTCAATGTTCGGTTGCCAGTAAAAGAGCAGCGTTTAAAGCCGACACCCTTCGGCGCTCGCCTACACCAGATCTCGAAAGCCTGCGTACAATCCGTCATCGCGCAATCACGGCAATGGACGTCGCTCCAACCCTTCTTTGGATATCCCTGCATCGTAAAACAGACATCGTAAACGCCACGGAAGGAGCAACGCTCGATAACGACATCCTCTGCATCACCACCAAGCTCTATTCCATTGCCGAAGCGAATGCGATAATGTGGGGAAAACCCAGTAAGCTCCGATCCTCCTATATTCTCAAACTCGCAGTCGGCGATGCGCACATGAGCAACATCACACCCCCAGCCGGCATGCATCCCGTGTGCCCCCGTCGCCTTGATTGCCACATTGCTGATTACGCTATGCGAGCCGAACTGTACGCAATGGACGCGGAGCGCCACCCGTATATCCTTTGAGATGGTCGCAGGATTTCTTTCCGCATGCACATAGAGCCACCCATCCTTGCCGCAGAAGTCCCAAGGCGAGACTAAATCGGCATGACAAAAGCGCTTCCATGGCTTCACATCTCCGTCTACAAGCAAAAACCCCGGATTGCAGTCGTCTGTGACAAGACCTGTGTAATTAGACGGATTCGTAAGATTAACCCGCCAATAACAGTGCGTAAGATCCTGCCATATAGAAGGGTTAGTCTTCAATTTCTTAGTTGCGGATATGACCGGCTTAGGGCCTTTGCCCCAGCTCGTAAGCACTGTCGGATGCGCCGCGTCAAGTCCTGACGGCAGCTTCAATCCTCCGTAGAACGTATCTCCGCACCTCAATCGCAGTGTCGCACCACCTGGCAACGCTACATTGGCGCGCTCAATTGTCCGCCAAGCCGTCTCAGGAGTCTTCCCATCTTCCGCATCATCGCCGTTAGAGGAAAGATACCGCACCTCACCCCCAAATGCCGAGCATAGCGCACTAAAAACGAAAACAAATCCTAACAGATTTTTCATAAAATATTTTTAATCCTTCCTTTTATTCATCCAGAATTTCTCAACATGAGAAAGATAAACCTCCCAATCGACAAGACCGAGATTGTGCTTTCCTTCATGGCAATGATACGAAACACGTGATGGATCGTCCCACGCGGCGCGCGCAAGCTCCGTCGCTTTTTTTTCGCCATCGGGACCAGCCCAATGATCTGACGTTCCCGAGCCTACAGCAAGAAGCCGCGGAGCTACACACGAAAGAAGTTCGCGCTGGTCAAACGGCATTTCTTTTGACGCTTCGCTCCCTAATGCTGCAGATAAAAAGGCAAATGCTGCAACTAATAAAAACAATCTCTTTATCTTAGAATCATTAATTTTCATTTTTTATCTTCGAATTTGTTACCGCTAACCGATAGAACTTTCTTGCTATTAGGTCCTTTAAGGTAATATTCAATGGGCAGATCACAGCTTATAAAATGATTATCTTTTATCACTACATGCAGAGGCTCGCGGGGAGACTCTTTTAAAAATGTAACCATATTAGGATAACGCGATGCCCACGGCTCTTCAAAAATAGGCATTTCAAGAGCTTTACGGGTAATCTGCCACGACTTATCTATTGGAGAATCCCATTTTTCAAGCTCGTAAACACCTCTATCGTCTATCGACAATCCAATATCGCAATTTTCAAAAACATTTCCTATGGCTTTATTATCTTGACCTCCGCCTATAAGAAGACCGCGAGGAACATTGACAACCCTATTTGAAATTACCGTATCGCCTGCATCACAGTCATCAAGATAAAAAGCCATCACATTGGCGGTCTTGCGTTTTCTGACGCCGCAATCATGTATATAATTGAATGAAAGAACATTTCCCCTGCTTGTCGGATCGCGCCCCGTATAAAACGCTCCGCAATCACCGGTTTCCTTCATAACATCCCACACTTCATTGCCGGAAATCAAATGCTCATTGCCATTATAGAATAAAGCGGTGTGAGGAGCGTCGGAGATTTTATTGTTGATAACCCGATTGCCGCATCCGGAAAGTTTAATCGCAGAATCGTATGTTTTATTGACCTTTGCAAAATCAGTGAAAGAGCAACCGGAAATTTCATGCTCGGCATTCTCAAGCGTGCGGCGATTCCCCCCTGAAATACAAGCGCAAGTAAGGCCGATTCCTGTAAATGAACAATTCGAAATCTTACATTTCCTTCCTCCGGAAACTTTTATTGGATAAGCGCAAATGTTTCTGAATATGCAACCTTCGATTGTGATGTCAGATGAATCCTTTAAAACAAAACCATCTAAAGCATATTCAAATACAAGACCTTTAAACGAGATTTTCTTTGCTCCCTTCAGCTCGAAAACGGCACCGGGTTTTGTAACCGCGATAAATTCCTTCATCCCTTCAGGTGCAATAAAATCGACTCTGCGAGTCTTTCGATCAAAATAATATTCTCCAGGAGCGTCCAACTCCGCTCTAACACCTGTTACAAAAAATCGTCTGTCTTTAAGAACGCTCCATGTCTTACCTCCTACTCCGAAAGTAGCGGGGTAGGCCAACTGCATGACGTTATTTGACGAAGTAAAAGATTTTGCACGTAACCGCTCGTATGACCAATCATGCGTAAAATATCCGCAAAGCCACACGCCATCCTCATAATTCCATTTTGCCGGACGATTACTGTCAAAGACGAATGAACCAGGCTGAGTGGGATTATCCGGTTGAATCGAATTAAGGGCACGCCCTCTAATGCCCGCATCAATCACCTTAGAAAAAGTAAAATAGCCATTATTCGGCCATCTTGCTTCAACAGCCCACTTGCTATCGTAGAAAAAATAAGGCAGATGTGGTTTGACTTTAGTAAAACCCTCGCCATCAGGCATCTTTTCAGGCACGCAATCAACAATACCGCCTGGCGTTACATTTTCTCCGCGAACTATCCGCGCCTTCCCAGGAATGACAGACTCTATGGTAAGACGCGAATCCTCAGCCCCAAGTTTGATTGTCTCAGAAAGATAATACTTTCCTGGCTCAAGGCGTAAAATAACTTCACCGCCTTTTGCACAGATTGAACGCGCTTTTGCAAGATCAGAAACAAAACCAGACGGATTTGTTTCAATCTTGCATACTGAATGTCCTCCAGCTGAAAATGTCGACGATATTGAGAATAATAAAATCGTCCTTAATGATGCTTTCATTTTATACTCCTTTTAACGCTTAAAGAAGAGGCTCTTTTCTTCATCGAACGATAATCTTGAATCCGCTATCAGGCCAAGCGCCAGCTTTAAATACAACCCACATATTAGCAGGCATATTTACAGCCGGATAAGTCTCACCGTCTAACTCTAATTGATAATTCACCGCCTTAGTCAACCCAAGCGGGATCTCATCTCCTGAGCCTTTGTTGCCACCATTAAAATAATTCCAATAATCATTCTGAACATCTTCTGAAAGTTCACTCCATGGAGTATAATTTGTTTTTACTTTTTTATACGCTTTCCAATATTTATTCTTTGCAGCTAATATGCGCGTTTTTCGAGCAGTAGAATTAGCAACTAAATTACCGCTAATCCAACCTGCAATATCATATTGACAAACTGTTGTAAGTTTTGGAGTGGCAGTTTGTGACAAAACCTCACCAAACGCAAATACTCCCGGATTTTGAACTACAATATTCGTTATTGATGAACCAGTCTTATTTGATGCACGAAATGGATTGTCTACTACTTTGTTGTAGGTATTTGTACCTGCGCAAGAAACCCCTGCACCAAAAATAAGATTTGTAATATTAAATCTGTTGAAATATCTATTGTAGTTATTGTTCGTGCGGACCTTCCAGGTAAATTTATCTCCCGAACCGCCAATAACCAGTAAGCCATCCGCAAGCGGAGCTGCATTCTCTCCCAGAGCAAATGAATCGTTACACAATTCTGTAACCCCTGCAGGAAGCATAGGCCCTTCAAAAACAATCTTGACACAACTGGCAAAAGCCGATTTGCCTATCGAAGTTATTGTATCACACATTCTAAAACTTTGTAGATTTGAACAACCTTGAAAAGCACCATCTCCAATTTTAGTTATTTGGGCAGCTTCCGGATAGTCACATATTCTCAACGATTTACAGTTATAAAAATTATAATTTCCAACTTGGTTAATTGTTTCTGGCCAATAGAGCTCTTCTATTGTAGTTTGCTCAAAAGAATAATATCTATTAACTCCAGCTTGAGAATTGAGATATTTTAGAGAATATCCTTCAGGCAATTTCGCCGGAAGCGTTCTAAAATTAAGCGCTTTTGATGTCCCGCTTCTATTATCAGAAGTCATTTTAAGAGTAAGCCTGCCAGAAGAATTCAACTCAAACTTCCATGGAATAGCGCCTTCTTCATTATTAACTTCTAAAACAGTTAACAGACCATTCTTAGGACCTGTTACAGTCCATTCGGTCTCAGGCGGCGTTGCAAATGTAGAAAGTGAGAAAAATAATACACCGGCTAAAAGGCTATTACCCCCCCCCCCACGGATAATTCATAAGTTTCAGAAACGCCATATTTACCTCCTTTTTTTGATTTAGTTATCGCCATTTTAACAAAAAATTCTGCGTTTATCAACTCCGGGCGCTATTTATGAACAGGACTGGTGGTCCTAGGTAATTTACCTTGGCAATCGAGTCTGACCTTGATCGCTCTTTGCAATCGCTTTCCATACGTATCCACTTCGAAGTGCGCCAACACAGCCGCATGGTCGGAAGGAAATGCTGAAAAAGAATGTCCATGCCATACAAACGGACGATGGTAATCTCCAGCAATAATCTCAAACGACACCGGCTTCAACCGCTTGCCTGCGGCATATATGTAGTCGAGCCGCAGAAAAGGCTTAGGATGTTGGGCCATCACGCCTGGCATGGGAAACGTCGCACCATAATTCGCCGCGGGATCGGGATAAAGCGTGCGGAAAGCATCACAGAACCCGGCTGCGATCATCTTAACACCACAGGGGACTGTTGGTATTATATTGCGTGTTCCCCCAAAAGGGAATAGTACTCGGGGTTGAAAGACTGCCGTGTATTAGAGTATGATACGGAACAGCAGGTGTATGGTTAACACTTGCTGTACGCATGGGAGACGCTCGTTGGG
>JAZOQU010000009.1:0-6062 GCA_045656225.1 Kiritimatiellia bacterium
ATCAACACCAAATTCTACAGTTACGTTATTATTCGTCTCAGCATTAAGCTCAATACTCAAGCCAAACCTAGTAGAAGCATCGTCACTTAATACAAGCGCAGCATTAGTTGAAACCTCTCGCCCATAGTAATCGTCAACTGGACGCGGTAAAACATTCTTCGCAGCATACGCAGAAGAAGTTAGAAAAGCGATTACTATGATAAGGAATCTCATTACAGTATATTTTACCATAAATAGCATTTCCTTCGTTCGCTTTGCTCACGAAGGAATGGAAATTCAGCGCCGCTGTCATCACCCCAACCAACCACCGCATTTATATAAATGCGGTGGTAACCTCGCCCTCAAATCCGGACTTTACACCAACGCCCAAAAATCAAACGCCCCCTCGTTTTCCTTCACTTCTCACGCCTGGGGGACAAGTCATTTATTTTACCCTATAAACTCCCGCTACTGTGGTAATTTACTGTGGCAACCATGTCTGACCCTGTAGCCTCTGAGCCTCCGGTTTTTGTGCCGGCGCGGCAAAGACCGGAATTTAACGAGCTATCTGGCATGGTCAGTATCCGAGTTGTTGAGCCTCATCAAGCCGACGACGTGCCCATCCGCTATTTCTTAATATTTCCGATGCTGGTTGCTCTCGCCAAATCAACAAAATGCGATATGCCTTGTGAACATCCTTCTTACCTATGCCATAAAAAAGACAAAACGCCTGCATGTACATTCCATCCGCATCACCCAAATCTGCCGCCTTTGTGAACAACGCCAATGCTTTTCGCTCATCCATCCCAATCTGTCCTTTTGCAGCATCAACAAATATGCAAGCCCCTGCCTCCGCATTTGCACGAGAATGACCACGACGAGCGACACTCATCATCTGATCGAAAGCTTTACGGAAGCCTGTCGGGACTTTCGCAACGTAGCCACCTACCTTCTCCTTTATAGAACTCACAGGCCCATAGACTGTCCCAGACACCACTCCGCCGCCTGCATACCCGTCAAAACCGCCAATGGCTTGCGTTGAGATTGTCCTCGTGGTTCGTATCTGTCGCTCATATTTAATCGGACCGATTGCGCCTGCAATACTCATCATCACCGTCGCCCGTGCAGTACGAGCAGAGGTATGTGACATCTTATCATCAGTGACACTCTCATTTAACTTTCGCACTAATGCTTCAAGCACTGAACCACCCATGCCGCGCCGTGCAGCAAAGAAATCAAACGCATATTTCTTATCAACAGACGATTGTTGGGACACGATCTGCGGTGCTTTTCCTACACCCCTTCGTCGTTTTTCGATGGCATCCGATTTTTCCTGCGCTTCTCGCTGCCGCCGAGATTCTACATCTTTTGCAAGTCTTTCTTCTTCTCGCTTGCGCTCATCCAAATGTCGTTTTGCTTCTCGTGCTTGTTGTACCGCCCTACGCTCTTCTTCTCTGCGACGACGGTCGGCGGCAAGTTTTTCCTCCCGTTCCTGTCGTTCCCGTTCCCTCGCTAAGCGCTCCGATTCACACTTGCGTTCCCACGCAAGTCTTTCTTCTTCGCGCTGTTTTTCTCTGGCCAAACGCTCCTCATCTAGCTTGCGCTCAAGCGCAATTTTCTCTTCGATGCGTTTCCGTGCGGCCTCTTCAGCCGCTTTTCGTCGCTCCTCGGCTTTGCGACATGCGGCTTCTTCAATTCGTCTAGCTTCTTCAGCCGCTAACGCAGATTCACGTTTCTTTCGAGACTCATATTTGTTCCATACAATGTAAGAGCCTGTACAGCACACGACAAGCAGCACCACATACACAGAATACTTAATTAATGCCGCCTGGCACTCTTTTTTCTTGCGCTGTTCATAAGCAACATGATTCATCGCCACAAGTTCTTCGTATCGTATATTCTGATGTGACGTCTGGTGGGGAGGACGTCTTATGCCAAGCGTGGGCATTTTCTTTTGCTTTTCTTCCTCACAACCGCCGCCATCAACTTTTTGAAGTGATTTGGTCGCACCGATGACAAAACCCTTTCCGCACACTTCGCACTTCGTATAGCGGTACATGTCCTTCTCTTCTACCTCGTAATCTGTCCCACAGTGCGAACATTTGATGTTCATGCGCTTATTCGTCGCTTTCCCTTCACCGCTACTTGTTGCAAGAGGAGCGCCGGCGGCAAAAGAAATGCGGCGCACTCTCGAAATCCAATCTCGTAGAAGGCACCGCTAAGAGCCCATGCAGAAACATGAATATGAAAGTACGCCGCGTGATTGCACACGCAACGCACCATCGTATTTCGCTTCTGCATTAGGAAATATTAGCGGTATTTTCTACGAAACTACTATACGCTGTTGCGTACGTCCCGCCGGAGGCGCGCTTTCGCGTACGCGGCGGTTTCTCTGTCACTCTCCCGCGGAGGCGGCGCGCTCGGCGAGCGCGCCTACCATGGTGGCGACCAGCCCGCCCGGCTTCGTAGCCGGACGGTATGGCAAAGATCAAATGTCATGCGTTACCCACAAGACAACAATATTTTACCACACCGCCATTGCAAATGGCAAGCGCGGGATTTCTTCACCCACTTTTTCTGGGGTGATTTATCCCAGTTTTCAAAAAAGCCCCATAAAACCCTATAAAAATTTATTTTCACACTCCTTCTTTTTCGTCGTAGAAAGGCCGCAAAATCGATGTCGACCCGGCTTTTCCGCCGGAAATCCGCGGCGTATCCGACGCGGATTTAGCGAGCACCAACGCCGAATCACCTCCGGCTCGAAGGCCTTGCGTGCATCAATTCAAAAAAGTGGGATAAGGGTGTCAATTTTGTCGCAGATTCGGCTTTAAGGCGATTTCTTTCAATTCTTTCGGGGCAAGCTCAAGTTCAACACCGTTAAGCTTTACTTTTCGCGGACTTACACAATCGGTATTAAGCAGATATATCCGATCTTTATAAATGCTCCAATTTACATAATCCGCATCTTCGCCGCCGAGCAAAAAAGGCTGACTTTCACGCACCAGACCGCGGCAGAGCGTCTTCCAGAATTCCAGTCTAAACGCCCTGAACGATGGAAATTCCTCCGCCTCGCGTCGCGCTGCGGGATAATCCCATGCAAGACACATCCAAAAAGCGCCTTTACCGCAGTTCGCTTTAACAAGATACGGTTTTTTACCCATCGTGGCCACAATCTCAACGTTTTCACCAAGCTCGACATCGGCAACACGCAATTTGGCCGAAAGATGCGCCGGATACGCAGCCTTTAAAAATTCCGGCGCCGAAGACTTAACCATCAGAATATCCTCGGATAGAAATACGTCTTTGACCTTCACTCCGGGAACGGCCTGAACAATATCGCTTGCGGTATAGTTGGCATACTCGCGATCGATGCGCGAAGAAAGCTGCGGCGTGCAAAGAACCACCTGACCGCCTTGAGAGACGTATTCGCGCAATGTTTCGGCTATTTTCTCGGTCATCGTATTCCAGCCGCCGAAAATAAGAACCTTGTAATCCTTAAGCTGCTCAACTTTCAAGGCGTCATCGATATTTACAACATCAACCTGACCGTGGGGCGAGCCGCCAAGCCATCCGTTGGCAAAAGGCTTCAGGGCGTCCGTCGGGCGGGGATAGAATTCCTCCATGATCGCCTCCCACGTGAACTCCGGAGCACCTACGCGCCAATTGGCATTTGTAGCGGCGAGATGATGCTGACCGAAAATCGCAAAGGTATTCCAGGTCATACCGACGTAGCCGTCATAATTACCGAGCGCAAGCGCCGCCGGAACTTCCGGCATTCCATTAGCACGCGGATGCGTTTTGGTCCATTCGTAAAACTTCTTAATCGTGCGGCGATACGCCTTTGGAGCCTCCCCGTGATATTCCTGCTTGGGAGAATTGAACGGATCCATCTTTTCATCGGCGGGCGTGTACGGATGAGCCTGCGTTGACTGAGAACCAGACTCTAAAACCATCATTGAAGTTCCCATAAGCCACATTTCCTTCAAACCGACTTCAAGCGAATCCATCTTCTGAGGAACGGCATACGGAACGCGCGGCCAGCATGTCTGCCATTCATGCGCAAGCCAGGCGCTCCACCAGTTTATACCCCTGCGCTTGGCGGCCCCGCGAGCCTCGGCGGTAGCATACGCGAGATTTCCACATCCGACGGCATACATTTCGTTGCAGATGTAATCGATCCCGCCGTCAAGCTCGTAGCAGGCGAGGGGACTGCCTGATGTCGAGAAAAGCTGAGGTTCGCGCCCTTCCACACTGCGCTTCAACTGTACCTTTTTAGGCGCTGCGAGCATATTACCTACGAGCCACTCGTGAGCCTCTTTAAGATTGGAGAGCTTAGGCCAATTTTTAAAGTAACTCTTCTCATCCTGATAAAGAAACCCGGCATATTCGCCGATATTGTTGCCGAGATATAATTCTCCCCATACGTCCTTAAGCCGCTTGGTTTCCGATTCATTCTGCCGCCCATAGATCGTCATGACGCGAATACGGTTTTTCTTCGCCCAATCGTACCATTCACCAAGATGCTCCGGCATGAGATTTTTAGGATTTCCCCACTGCACCCAAAGATTGCATTGACCGTTCGTCATCAGTTCGTACCGTTCAGGACTATCCCCGTACCCTGTAACGCCAACCAGAATTTCATCTGCACCCGCCGGCGGCGCTGCGTACACGCCACTCAAAAAGAAGATTAAAAATGAAAATAGCACAATGCCCACATACATCTTTTTTTTCATATTTGCAGAAGCCCCTTCTCTTTTTTTCTTTCTGCGAACAATCCAGAAGAAAAGCCCGACAAGTATCACAATAGTACCGACACAGCCTAAAGCAAGCCCGCAAAGAAATCCACAAGATTTTTGCTCTTCAGCCTCATGTCCATTATCCTTTTGCTCTATTATCTCTTTTACATTATCGCCCGTATTCTCTAACATTTTACAAAGACGATATAAATTGCCTTTATCTGTGTAGATAGTTAACTCTCCACATTCGCTGAAAGCTCTTTCCCCGATGCTCGTGACGCTATTAGGTATCGTAACGCTCGTAAGAGACGAACAGCCATAAAACGGACTTATCCCGATGCTCGTGACGCTGTCAGGTATAGTGACGCTCTTAAGAGACGAACAGTCATAAAACGCACTTCCCCCAATGCTCGTGACGCTGTCAGGTATAGTGACGCTCGTAAGAGACGAACAGCCATAAAACGCCCCATCCCCGATGCTCGTGACGGGATATCCGCCAAGTGTTGATGGAATCGTAATTGCGCCAGATGTTGACTTCGGAATGGCGAGGGTAGAATACCCACCTCCAAGACCCGCTTTGCCATTCTTGACAGAGTAAATCCATTCAATACCATTAATCGTCTCGGTATCTGCCTCTGCACAGAAGGTCATCGTTGCTATAACGGCGACAAGAAGAGTTTTAAATATTTTATGTTTCATCTTATCTACTCCTGAATATATTATGGGATATCTCATAAATTCTTAATATATCACAAATGGGGCCCCCAGGCTATTATTGAATAGATTGTTCATTTACACATAAAAACAAATCATTTACATCCTGCCGCAACTTCTCTATCAAATTTAAAAAAATAGAACTAATCATATCATATTCTCCATTTTTCTTTTCTTATTATCTCCAATGAAGACCCCCAGTCTATTTGCTTATATATCTAAAAGAGAAAATATTAATACGACCCGATATGATCTCTCAAAATCGACTGCGAGACTGGCTTACCATCTAACATCAAACGATGAATTTCAATTCCAACATCTTCAGAATTAACATAAATTACACAAAACACGCCATCTTTCGTTAAGCAGCCATAACGCCCCTTGCGACCTGACTCCCTATAAGCATTTAAATAATCAATAAGCATGGTCTCGTCATTAAAATAACTCTCGCCAATAGTCATTCCTATCCGTATTATACGTCCCTCCTTTGACAAATGCGAACGACCCGCAAAATGAGTCGAATTGCATGATATCACTTTTCCTTTCCAATTAAAATCAAAACTATACGGAGAAACAATTTTTATCGGCACCATCGTGGTAATTGGCGAATCAAATTCATCAAGCTTCAATTCT
>JAZOQU010000010.1:0-26930 GCA_045656225.1 Kiritimatiellia bacterium
GTAGCGATATTTCCTTATGATATCGCTACAAAACAATCGTTAAAAAAGAGTTTTCTCTAACTTTAACCCTTATTTTAAGGACTTTTTTAGCATTCCGGTTTTGCTCGCTACAGCGTTCCGGTTTTGCTTTCACCTCGACACCAAAATTCATTCGTTATCATAGATGATCGTGATGGCTATTGCCATCGTAGGTACAACATCCGGATGCTGCTGGCTCAAGTGCGGGTCATGCAAGAAGGAAGGAGAAACATGCTGTGAAAAACAGCATGGCATCGGCATGAAAGCCAATATTTGTAAGTTAAGGCTGTGCGCTCGGAGAAGATAGGTGGTACGAAAGAGCAGGAATTCCAGCTTGGCCCTGCCGTTGCTGCCCAGGTGTTGCTGCTTTATCCTGCCTTGTATAATGCCACCCTCGCAATTTCAAAGTGCAAGGGTGGCGAACGAACGAGCGCGGGTGTTGTATATGGTGGCGGGACGTGCCACCATGTTTTAGCCGCCGATAATGCCGCCAAGAAGGCCACCGAGAAGGGCGCCGCCAAGAGTTACCCAGCCGTTGTCCTCTTCGCAGTGATGTTCTACATGATGAACTGTGCGAATTGGGGCGTGATGCCTGGGATCGTGATGCTTCTTAGTCGCAATATGGTGTTTCTTTGGTGCGGGTTTGGCTTTTGCGGCATGTCTTTGGGGTGTTTTTTTATGCTTTACCGTTTGATGTTTTGTCGCGGGAGCGCGACCATTATTGCGACCGCCACGAGGAGCTGCAACAGCCGTTCCGCAGAGAGTAACGCAAGCAAGAGCCGCAACCGTCAATGTTTTGAGGATTTTGTTCATATCACACCTTCACTTTCTTTTTTACTGTTTCACGCGGACCTTCTTGCCGCTTACATTTGGTGTAGGAAACGTTTCTGACATTTTCTGACAGACTTGTGTTTATGTTTTACGATTGTTACAAATATGCTATGTGACAACATGGTCGAATTTCGTTTTTGTGATCAGGTTGACTATTTATCCAAGAATTGAGTATACTGTCCATTCAAATTCTGGAGGTCTGTTATTCATAAGCCTACCGGTTACGGGTTGACGCCGCCAGATTAAAATGAACAAGGATATAAAGATGAAAAAATTAATGTCAGTCTGCTGTGCGGTGTTTTTCACGTTTGCTCTTAACGCGAAAGTTATCATTAAAAACGGTGATGCTATTGCGTTTATGGGCGACTCAATCACCCAACAGGGCAATACATCCTCGGCGGGATACGTCAATCTTGTCATGAAGGGACTTGAGGTCGCCGGAGTAAAGGCCAAAAAGATTCCCGCGGGCGTTTCGGGCAACAAGTCCAACAACATGCTCGACCGACTCGAGCGCGCCGTACTCGCCAAAAAGCCTCAGTGGATGACATTTTCGTGCGGCGTCAATGATGTCTGGCACGGAGAGAAGGGTGTCCCGCTTGAAAAATACAAGGAAAACGTGACGAAGATTTTCGACAAGTGCGCCGCGTCAGGCGTCAAGGTTATTGTTCTTACCGCGACGATGATCGGTGAAGATCCCTCCAACCCTAATAACAGGAAGCTCGCCGCCTACAATGAATGGCTTCGCGCGGAGGCCAAGAAGCGCAATCTCCCTATAGCCGATCTCAACGCCGATATGCAGGCCATGCTTGCGGTACTCCGCAAGGCCGACAAGTCGCGCGGCTTTAAGATTACGCGCGACGGCGTGCATATGGCCTATAGAGGCAATTGCATGATGGCGTGGGGTGTTCTCAGGGCGATGGGAGTCGATGAATCTCTTAAAGGCGCGATTTTCGTAGAGTTCGACAAGGCTCCCGGCGCGTATGAAGTTTCAGTCAAGATTTCGGCCGAAGAATACAGGACACTTGAGAAGGAAGCCGCAGCCTCCGAAAAAGGCTTTAAAGAATACGCGCGTGAGAAACTCCTTAAATGAAATTGACTTTTATGGTCAAATAAGAGTAAAATATCCGCTCAATTACGGTTGGGAATGTAGACGTTTCCGGCTGATTTCGCAGAAAGAAGACAGATTATGAAGCAAATCGGAGTTGGTATCATCGGTTTCGGAACCGTGGGCGCTGGAGTCGCCGACGGTCTCCTGAAGCATCGTGACGTTATGGCCAAGCGCCTTGGCGTTGATATTGTATTGAAAAAGATCGCCGATCTCGACATCGTTACGGATCGCGGCGTCAAGATTGAAGAGGGTATTCTCACGACGGACGCCAAGAGCATCGTGAGCGACGAGTCCGTTAATATCGTCGTCGAGACTATCGGCGGAACCGGTATCGCCAAGACGCTCGTTCTTGAAGCGCTCAATAACGGCAAGTGCGTCGTCACCGCCAATAAGAAGCTTCTCGCAGAATACGGCAAAGAGATTTTCGACACCGCCGCGAAGAACAACGTAGACATCTATTTCGGAGCGGCCGTCGGAGGCGGCATCCCGATTATCCGCGTCATGCGCGAAGGTCTCGCTGGCAACGACATCGAGACGATTCACGGCATCCTCAACGGAACGTGCAACTATATTCTTACGCGTATGGAGAACGAGGGTCTTCCTTTCGATACCGTTCTTAAGGACGCCCAGCGTCTCGGTTACGCCGAAGCGAATCCTTCGCTCGACGTCGACGGCTTCGACACGGCCCACAAGGCGTGCATCCTCGCGACGCTCGCTTTCGGTTTCCAACCGAAGGTCGACGATATTCAGGTGAACGGCATCCGCGATCTCGCGGGCGAAGACGTCAAGTACGCGGCCGATTTCGGCTACCGCATCAAGCTTCTGGCGAGCGTTTCGCGCCACGGCGACGAGGTCGCGGTTTCCGTAAATCCGACGCTCGTTCCTTTCACGCACATGCTTTCGAACGTGAACGACGCGTTTAACGCCGTTATGGTCAAGGGCGACATGAGCGATTACACGATGTACTACGGCCGCGGTGCAGGTCGCGCTCCGACCGCGTCGACGGTCGTCGGCGACATCGGCGACATCGCCCGCAACCTCGCGCACGGCGAGACGCGCTACGAGCGCGGCGCCCCGAACTATGCCGAGGGCAAGGTTACTCTCCGCGCGGCGGGAGAGATTTCTTCTAAGTTCTACATCCGTTTCCTCGTCGCGGACAAGCCCGGCGCATTCGGAACGATCGCCTCTATTTTGGGCAAGCACTCCGTTTCGATTTCCGCAGCGTCCCAGAAGGCGGCGGCAGAGGACGGAAAGAACGCCGTTCCCGTCGTCGTTCTCACACATACCGCGAAGGTTTCGGATCTCGACAACGCTCTCGCGGAAATCAAGGCGAGCGGCGTAATCGCCGATGAACCCGTCGCGCTTCGTATCCTCTAAAATACAACAGTAAGGTTAAAGATGAAAGTTTGTAAATTCGGCGGCAGTTCTCTTGCGAACGCCGCTCAGCTCAATAAGGTGATGGACATCGTTCTCGCGGATCCCGCGAGGCGTATCGTCGTGGTATCCGCTCCCGGCAAGCGCCATTCCCAGGATACCAAAGTTACCGATCTTCTTATCGCGCTCGCCGAGACGGCGATAAAGGGCGAGAATACCGATCGTCAGTTCGGCGCCGTCGTCGAGCGTTATGCCGAGATGGCCCAGGAGCTTAAGCTTGGAGACGAGATCGTCCGCACGATTGAGATGGATCTTATGGATCGTCTCGCTAAGGTCGCCTCTCTCGAGCCTGCCGAGTTTATGGATCTCATGAAGGCCTCCGGTGAAGACAATAACGCGAAGCTCGTTGCGGTCGCGTTTGCGGCGCGCGGACGTAAGGCTCGTTACGCCAGCCCCAAGGATACGGGTATGGTTCTCACCGGTCCATTCGGTGATGCGACGCTCGATCCCGCGAGCTACGCGACTTTGTCGCGCGCGTTCTCCAATTTTGATGGCATCGTAATCTATCCCGGCTTCTTCGGCTATACGAAGGACGGCAAGGTCGCGACGTTCCCGCGCGGCGGAAGCGACATCACCGGTTCGATTCTCGCCGCCGCCGTGTGCGCCGACGTTTATGAGAACTTCACGGACGTCGATTCCGTCTATCCGGTCGATCCGCGTCTCGTGCCCGAGGTTTCAGAGGGCATCTCCACGATGACCTACCGTGAAATGCGTGAGCTCGCCTACGCAGGCTTCGGCGTTTTCGCCGATGAGGCCGTTATCCCCGCCGTCCGCGCGCGCATTCCGATTAACATTCGCAACACGAACCATCCGAGCGAGCCCGGTACGATGATTCAGCAGTCGCGTCGCGTCGTTCCCGGCACGATCGTCGGTATCGCGGCGGCGGATAATTTCTGCAACATTGTTGTTGAAAAGTATCTTATGAACCGCGAGGTCGGTTTCGGCCGCCGCCTTCTTCATGTTCTCGAAGACGAGGGTATTTCCTATGAGCACATGCCTTCGGGAGTCGACTCGCAGTGCATTGTCGTTAAGGGCCAGTGCCTGCCTAAGTCGAAGGAACTTAAGGTCATCCAGGCGATTAAGCGCGAGCTTAATCCCGATTACGTCGCCGTCGAACGCGACATCACGATTCTCATGATCGTCGGCGAGGGTATGTGCTATACGCCCGGTATGCTCGCCAAGGCGTGCCTCGCGCTCGCTTCGGTCGGTATTTCCGTTTCGATGGTCAACCAGGGCTCGAGCGAAGTCAGCTTCATGATCGCCATCCGTCAGCAGGATCGCGAAACGGCCGTCCGCGCCCTCTACAAGGCGTTCTTCGGTAAAGCCTGATTTATGGACGAAATCGATTTCGAGAGCGATCCGTTCGACGATATCGTCGCGAAGGACCCGCGCTATGATGCGCGGGCCTACGCGCTTCTGATGGACGTGATCCATTATCTCGGCGAGGGCGGTAAACACATGAGCTCGGCCGATATAATGGAGGAGTTTAAAGAGCGCGCTCTCGATCAGTATGGCCCGTTGACCTACACGGTTCTTACCGAGTGGGGGATTAAGCGGACGGAGGATCTCGGCGAGATGATGTTCAATCTCGTCGAGGGGCGCCGCGTGCGCAAGGATGAGAACGATACGCCGGAGAGTTTCTCAGGCGGTTACGACTTCAACGAAGTTTTCAAAGGGCCTTACGCGATATAATGACGAGGCTTGAGCGATTCGGCTGGCGCGGCGAAGCGGTCACTGGCGTAGCCAGAATTGTCAGCGCGCACGGAGATTATTATCACCTCGTATGTAACGAGACCGGGGGCGAGATTATCGCCCGAAAAAAAAAGAGCGCATTTTCAAAGCGTATTGAAACGGTTAAGGAAAAGCGCGGCATAAAGAAGGTCGAGCGCGGCGAAATCGGGCGTGAAATCCTAAAGCCGATAACGGGAGATTTCGTCAGGTTCCGCTATAATCCCCAGGGCGAGTCGATGATAACGGAGATTCTGCCCCGGTTCTCCCATTTTGAGCGCAAGGATCCGACGGCGAAGAGAAAGAGCCAGACTCTGGCGGTGAATTTCGATACGCTTTTCGTGATGATGTCGCTAAACGAGGATTTCTCGACCGCGAGAATCGACCGCTATTTGACTCTCGCCGAGGATATGGGCGAGGCCGAGGCCGTCGTCGTTTTAACCAAGATGGATCTGATGGAAGAGGGCGACGACGAGTTTATCGACGAGCTCGTCGAGACGATCGATGGCCGGGCGAGACTTCTTAAAATCTCCTCATTGACGGGCGAAGGGATGGACGGTGTTCTGGAGTACGCTAAAGAAGGGCGGACTCTCGCTTTTATCGGCAGCTCCGGCGTCGGCAAGTCGACTCTTCTCAATACGCTTGCGGGCGAAGAGTGGGCGGCTACGCAGGAGATTCAGGAGTGGAGCGGAAAGGGTCGCCATACGACGACTTCCCGCGAACTCGTCATTCTGCCGTCGGGAGCGATGATCATCGACACTCCCGGAATCCGAGAAATCGGGATGATCGGCGAAGAGGATGAGGTGCGCGCAAAAGGCGAAGCCTCGCACCGCTGGCGGAAGTGATTTAAGGAAAATAAAATGAAAAAATATTCATTCTTTTTTGTTCTTGCCGCGCAGATCGCTGCGCTTGCCAAGTCTGAAAATCCTAATCCTTCATATGCCGATTGTGCGCGGGACGATTCGGTTCTTTTGAATTCATGTAAAGACGTATCGACTGTGGTGAAGGCTTGGGAACAGGGCAAACGCGCCGAAACGTTTAAATGGTTTGAGGAAAATCAATTTGGGCGTACTCCGATAGGGAAACTCAAAGATCAGAAATTCGAGGAGTCGGCTGTTGTGTTCGAGCAATCCGGAATTCGCATCAATATCACATGCCGGCTTCCGGAAGGCGCGTGCGCTGAGAATCCCGTGCCCGTATTTCTTTTCGGCGATCATCGCGGCGGAGACAAGCCTCCGTATGCCCAGGATGAGTATCCGAATATTCCCACAAACGCGATTACGGCGCGCGGATACGCTTATGTGAGGTGGAATTTCAACGACGTATGTCCTAACGTCAGCAACTGGGGCGGTTTTTCTCGCTGGTCTACGGGAATCATCGCCTGGCATGCCGCGGGTGATAAAACGGCAACGAATATTGTCCGAAGCGCAAATTCCTGGGGCACGATCGGTGCGTGGGCGTGGGGAAATTCCCGTGTAATGGACTGGATCGAAACGCGTCCTGAGCTTGACGCGAAGCGTGTAGCGGTTGTCGGTCACAGCAGGGGCGGAAAGACGGCTCTTTGGACGGCGGCTCAGGACGAGCGTTTTGCGATGGCGGTATCGAACGGCTCTGGCTGCGGCGGAGCGAGTCTCGGCCGGGTGAGAGGCCCTAAGGCCGAAACGATCAAGGCGATATTGAAATATTTTCCAAACTGGTTCTGCCCCGCAATGGCGAATCTGATAGGGAGGGATGCGGAGCTTGAGCATGACGCCGACGACCTTTTGAAGCTGATCGCTCCGCGCCTGGTCTATGTCGCAAGCGGAAGCGATGATATCTGGGCGGGACCCGAGTCGGAAAAGGCCGCGCTCGAAGAGGCGCGCAATCTGTACCGCGCCTATGGATTTGAAGATCGTACGGGCTATCATTGCCACAAGGGACCTCATAAACTTCTTCCTGTCGACTGGGAGAAGTTCATGGATTTCGCGGATCTTCATTTAAAAGGGCTTCGACCGTGATTCTTAAAAGAAGGTCAATCTGATGTCGTGAATCCGGGACGTTGCGTCGGTAAATTCCCGAAGACGGTTCAGGACAGTCATCTTTTATGTTTCTCCCGTCATTCTTCGAGTCATAAAAAGCCAATGGAAAGTTTAACTATAGTATGGTATAATATCACTATGAAGTTAAAGAAAATATTGATATTATTCACTCTTTGTGCGGTAAGTGCGGGAGTATGGGCGGTAACTCCGGGGCCGGGCTCAATGTATGCTACCGACGCTTATCCCGGTTTTGACGGTGATTCCAATATTCTGCAGCAAAAACGCAAGGAGCAGAGCATATTCTTCTGGCGCAAGGCGAAGTTCGAAAAACCTGAGGAGCAGCTTGTGTACGCCCGCAGTCTCGCCGCCCAAGAATCTTACGGGGACGCCGTCACGGCATATAATGCGCTTGTTGCCCGATGGCCGCTGTCTTCTGAAGCCGCAGTTGCCCAGGAAGAGCTTGCGGATGTTCATCTTTACAAGATTGACGATCCTATTGTCGCTTTTGAAGAATATAAATATCTGATTGATTTTTATTCTTCAAACTGCAACTACGACAAGGTCATGTCTAAAATGTATGAGACGGTCAAGATGATGCGCGAGAGGGGGAAGAAGGTGGCCTTTTTCAAGTTTGCGAACACTACGGATGTCCGGCGCGCGTTCGAAGCCGTTGTGCGCCGCGCGCCAGGAGCAATGTTCGCGCCCGAGGCCATGTATGCTATCGTCGAACTTAGAGAGAAGGATGAAGAATATTCCGAGGCCATATCCGTTTGCAGGACGATTCGCAATCGTTATCCTTCAACAGCCCAGGCGAAAGCGGCGCTCTATAAAGAGGCCGAAATGAGGATGGTTCTTCTGAAAGCCCACGACTACAATCGCGACAGGAGTCTTAATACCGTTTCCTTTATGGATATGGCGGCCGCGACCACAGATGACGCCGATGCCCGCGCCGATTTTCTGAAGTGGCGCGGCGAGGCGTATGCCGTAGTTGAGAGGGAGGCTTACGAGGCTGCGAGGTTTTACGATTCGATAACACGCAAGCGCCGCGGCGCAATTAATGCGTATGAGAGTTTTTTGAGGGATTATCCAGCGAGCTCCTATGCGCAGCAGGTGCGTGACCGTTTAACAGAACTTAAGCCGGTGTCCGTCGGCAGGGAGTCTAAATGAAAATTCTGAAATCATTATCCGCCGTTGCGATTTTGGCGTTCCTCGCCGGATGTTCAGCGTACAGATGGACGAGCGGCGTACCTGAAGACAGGCGATCTGTTTTTGCCGCGACTTTTCGCAACGACAGCGAAGTGACGGAGCTTGGTGGCGTAGTTACGCGTCAGATTCTGCGCGAGTTTCAGAAAGAAGGGACATTTAAGGTTTCGACGCCCGATGATTGTGCGCTTGAAATTCAAGGTATCATATCCAATAATGGGCTTTCCAGGGTAGTGTCCAGTGTGCGTGATTATTCCAATCGCCGCAAGGAACGCCGGTTTACCGCCGTGGCGGTTGTCAGTTTCATCGATAAAAAATCCGGTAAGGTTCTTGTCAACGACCGTAAATACGTCGGGCGGACGACATTCTACGGTGATCGAGACGTGCTTACGTTGCAGCGCGATGCTTCGGGTCGTCTCGCCGAAGATATCGCCCGTCAGGTTGTCGATGACGCATTGTCATTGAAGTGGGAATAAGGAGGTTCTATGAATGAAGTTCGTGCAGTAATTGAGCTTAAGATAACGCCTCAGCGCGAGTGCGGATTCGGAAAGATCGCTCAGAAGGTTTCTCAGTTTGAACAGGTAGAAGCCTGTTTTCTGATGTCGGGCGGTTACGATCTCCTCGTTTTCGTCAGAGGCGACAGTCTTCAGGATGTTGCTTCTTTTGTGGCGCAGGATCTTTCGACGATCGACGGAGTCGTTTCAACGGCGACTCACTTCATGCTTAAGACATATAAGACCAATGGTATTTGTGAAGATTCCGCAGACGGCAGACTTGCGGTAACTCCCTGAAATCAAAATCAAGTAAGAGGTTTTTATGGCGGTAGATTTAGCTCAGAAAGCTCAGAATTTCATGAATCGCGGGCGTCAGGCTCTTGAGTCGCGCCGTTATGAACTTGCGGTTGATATGCTTATGGAGGCTGTAGAGGCGGCTCCTGACGTGTTGGAAGCGCGCAAACTTTTGCGTACGGCCCAGGTTCTTAATTTTAAGGCCAACGGCAAGGCGGGTTTTGGAGCGAAACTCGGCTACATGATGGATCGCCAGAAGATCATGGGCCTTGTTAAGAAGGGCGATGGTGCGAAGGCTATGGCGGAAGCGGAGAAGCTTCTCTGCAAGAACCCGCTTGATGGAGACAACATTGAAGCCGCCGTCAAAGCAGCCGAAGCTGCCGGAAAACCGGATCACGCCGCGGTTTCCGTCGAAGCCGCCTATGAAGGCGGAAATAAGGATCCCGAACTTCTTATGCGCATAGCGACTTATTACCAGATGTCCAAGAATTGGGTGAAGGCTCGCGACGCATATCGGAAACTCGCTGAAATCAAGCCCGGAGATCAGCAGGTAATGCAGCTTCTAAAGAATTGTGAAGCCCAGGCGACAATGAATTCGGGATGGGTCGAGACGGCCGGCAAGCGCGGAGGATTTCAGAATCTCATCGCGAACAAGGAGCAGGCCAAGAAACTTGATCAGGCCAATAAAGCCGTTGTTACCGGTGACGATGCCGATGCGCTTATCGCCGAAAAGATCGCCCAGATCGCGAACGAACCGAAGAATATGAATTTCCGCCGTGCGCTCGCCCGGCTTTATATTCAGAGCAAGCGTTTTGAGGAGGCGATCAACTGTCTTCAGGAAGCGCTTGAAGTTTCCGGCTCTATGGATCCTGAACTCGACCGTATGCTTTCTCAGACCCAGATCCAGTACTATGATCAGCTTATCGAACAGTATCGCGCCGCCGGTGACGAGAATTCAGTTATCGAGCTGATGAACGAGAAGAATCAGTTCGTGTTCGACGATCTCGCTTCGCGTGTTGAGCGTTATCCGAACGATCTCCATCTGCGTTATGAGCTCGGCGTTCTTTATTATCAGAACGAATATTATGACGAAGCTCTTGAACATCTTCAGCTCGCGCAGCGCAGCCCCAAGGATCGTCTCTGGGCGCTTTATTATCTGGCCATGTGCTTTATGAAGAAGGGGCAGTCCGATATGGCGGTGATGCAGCTTGAAACGGCGCGCGACGCGATACCGACGATGGATGATCTTAAGAAAAATGTGGTCTATCAGCTCGGTCTGTGCGCAGAAAACGCGGGAGACCTCGAGAAGGCGTATCAGTACTACAAGGACGTATATTCCACGGACGTCGGCTTCGCCGATCTCTCCGATAGGATGCTTGCGGTTTCCCAGGCTCTCAAAGCTCAGCAGGGTTGATGAGAGATGAGTTTAAAACAAAAAAAGAGGCGAAAGCCTCTTTTTTAATGGCAGCCCCAAGGAGAGTCGAACTCCTCTACCAAGCATGAAAAGCTTGTGTCCTAGCCGATAGACGATGGGGCCGTAATCATCTGAGAGATAGTATATCAAAAATCCGACTGAGATTGCAATAGGAAATTTTAGATGACCGAAAAAGAAGCTTATATCGCCTTTAATCTGACAGAAGGAGTCGGTTCTGTCAAACTTTCCGGGCTCGTCGCAAAGTTCGGTTCGGTCGTTTCGGCATGGGAGAATTACCCGCACAAGGTCGGGCGGAATCCTGGTGCGATCGACTGGGAGCGCGAACTGAAACTCGCTTCAAAATACAAGGTCGAAATTTTAACTCCCGCGGACGAAGATTATCCCTCTGTTTTCCGAGATATGCGCGCCCATCCTCTGGCGTTGTACGTCAAGGGAGACGTTAAGGCGCTTTCCCGCCCTGCGATCGCAATGGTCGGTACGCGTCGTTCGACGGAGTACGGTCGCAACGAGGCATCCAAACTTTCCTTTGATCTTGCCTCAAACGGCTGGGTTGTGATTTCGGGTCTCGCTCTCGGTATCGATGCCGCGGCCCATCGCGGCGCGCTTGACGCTTCCGGCGTGACAGTCGGCGTTCTCGGTTCGGCTCTCGACATGTTCTATCCGGAGGAAAACCGCGCCCTCGCACGAGAGATGATCGAAAAGGGTGGTGCGGTCGTAAGCGAATTTCCTTTTGGACGCAGCGCCGACGAACATACGTTCCCTCAACGCAACAGAGTGGTCGCCGCTCTTGCTAAAGGCGTAATCGCGATAGAAGCTCCTCTTAAAAGCGGAACCTTGATTACAACGTCGCTCGCGGCAGAACTCGGGCGGACTGTCATGGCGCTTCCCGGGCGTGTCGACAGCCGCGCTTCTGCAGGGTGTCTTAAGCTTATCCGCGACGGCGCGAGACTCGTCCGCAACGCCCGCGACGTCGAAGAGGAGATGGGCGATCTTTTCGGACGCAGCGCCTTGAACTCTGAAGACGCCTCATCATCCGGCGATAAGAGAAAAACGGAAATGAAGAACGACACCGGTCATTTTGCTGATGTGCCGTTTAACGTTGACGAGTCGATTGTTATGCGCAATTTGGGGGATGAGCCTCTTTCGGTGGATGTTTTGGCCGCTAAAACGGGATTTGACATTGCGAAGATAAACTCTATTACGATGTCGCTGAGGCTTAAAGGGCGGCTCAGATTTTTCCCAGGCAACAGAGTCGCGTTGCCGAGAAGCGAATGACTACCGAACAGGAAAGATTTTTGATTATGAACAATTCCGGCGGTTTTAATTTTTTCTCTGTGATGCTTGTCGTGGCGTCGCTTTCGTCTGTTCCGAATGAGGAGTCAGGTAGGTGGAAGGATGTTGTAGACGCGATGGTCCACGAATCTCCCCGCGATACGGTTTCCTGCATGGTGAGGGATTCCGTGGATTCGCTTGAGACGTTCGAGGCTCTTCGTAAACACAAGCCGCGTTATGTCGCTTTCGTCGTCCGTCCGGACGAATTGAACGACAAGATGATTAAACGTCTTAAACGAATGATGTGTCAGATCGATTCCGATCCGTACGAAGATGCGGTTTGGGGTATCGTTACAGGACCCACGGCGAAGGACGCGATGCGTGTCGCCACGTCTAAAGAACCTCGCAGTATTTCTTCGATTCTCGCCACGACCGGCGTCGGCAAGGATCTCGTAAAAGGACCGGTTACTGTAATATCCGATGCGAATCCACCGGGAGAGTGGTGGACCAAAGATACGTCCGGAAGAATCGTTAAAAACAAGACGGACGGAGATACTTCCCACGTTTTTGTCGAGGCGTGGCTCAAGAGCGACCCCCAGCTTCTGGTGACGAGTTCCCATGCGAGCGAGCGCAATCTCGAAATGCCGTTTTCGCGCGGCAACATCGTCGCATACAACGGCAGATTCGGCGCGGTTAAAAATCTGCAGATGATCGATTATTCCACGGGACAGGCCAAAGTGAATAAAATAGACGGAGCGTCCGTCACGCCGTTGGCGGAACCTCAAAAGGAGAAGGTGTGGATTGCGGCCGGAAACTGCCTTATCGCCAATCATAAGCCGGGTGACGACATGATAATGACGGCTCTCGGTTTCGGCAAGGTTAATCAGTTCGTGGGTTACATAAAGACGACATGGTACGGTGAAATCGGCTGGAATACATGGCGTTATTTCGGAAGTTATAAATATCCACTCAACGAGAGCTGGTATGCGGCCAATCAGCTTCTTATAAAGAAGCTTGAATCGAAAATGGAGCTGCAGCCGCGTGACAGAGCCGGGCTTATCTGGGATTTCGACGGCACGGCTTTTTACGGTAATCCCCGCCGTGCGATTTCACTTGAAGGCGATGGACCGGCGGCAGCTTCAAAGAAGGGCGATCTCCCGCTTCTGATCGTTTTCCCGGAAGCCAAACCCGGCCGTAAACTCGTTTCTGCGCCTAAAGGGTTTAAAGTTTTCGTCGCTGACGATTTCGCGTTGGTAGAAGAGTGGCCGGAACTTAAATCCGCCTGGAAAAAGACATTGAAATTCGATTGATCGAGGTAGATGAGAATGAGTGGTTTTTATGCTGTCATACTTGCGGGCGGAAGCGGCGAAAGATTTTGGCCTCTGTCGACCCCCGAAAAGCCGAAACAGTTCCTGCGCGTTTTCGGTGGCGAGAGTCTTATCCGTCAGAGTGTTTCCCGTCTTGGCGGTCTTGTAGGGAGCGATGACGTTTATGTCGTGACCGGAAAGTCTCTTGTCGCGGCGACGGTCAGGGAGCTTCCCGAGATTCCCGCCGCGAATATAGTCGGCGAACCGTGTCGGAGAGATACGGGCGCGGCCGTTGCTCTCGGCGTGTCGTTCGCAAAGAAGAACGACGATCCCGTAGTGGGTTTTTTCCCGAGCGATCACATGGTTTCGAAGCCCGCGAAATTCCGTGCCGCCGTTAAGCGCGCCGTTCAGCTTGCGCGGAAGAAAAACGCGATTGTGACGATCGGAATAAAGCCGACATATCCGGCGACGGGATTCGGTTATGTCGATGCCGAGAAGGGGCGCTTTGTTGAAAAGCCGGATTTGAAAACGGCGAAGAAATATCTCAAGGGCGGTTATCTCTGGAACGCCGGCATGTTCTTTGCGCGTGCGAGCGTTTTCCGCAAGGCGTTCGCCTCTCACGCACCGGCGCTCACACCTCTCGCTTCGCCCCGCTCCGGAAAGGTTCCACTCGCCGCGATATACAGAAAACTCGAGAGGATTTCGTTTGACTATGCCGTCATGGAGGGGATATCCCGCGCGGCCGCCGACGGCACGGGCGACATTACGCTCGGCGTCGTGCCAGGTGATTTCGGATGGGACGATGTAGGCGGTTTCGCGTCGTTCGATACGTATTTCCCGCATGATTCACGCGGCAACGTCCGCGAAGGGCCTTGTACGGTCGTTGAGTCGGACGGCAACATCTGTGTAGCGAGAAGCGCGCGGATATCGCTTCTCGGCGTCAAGAATCTCGTCGTTGTGACGACGCCCGATGCGGTTCTCGTTGCCGACAAGTCGCGCATATCCGAAATGAAAAAACTTATTAAACGGTAACGAAGTGAAGCGTAAGTACAAAGTGGTTATAGCGTACGACGGCACAGCCTATTCGGGCTGGCAATATCAGGAGAACGCCCTCGGTATCCAGCAGGTGGTCGAGGAGGCCGTCGCGTTTCTCGAGCGTTCGCCCGTGCGTGTCTTTGGCAGCTCCCGCACGGATGCGGGTGTTCACGCCAAAGGCTTTGTGGCCCACTTTCACCTTACGAAACCGATACCGCCGAAAAATCTTTTGAAGGCGATGAATTCGCGTCTTCCCGAAGCCGTACGCGTCGTTAAAGCCTCGTACGCGAAGGAAAGTTTCGATGCGAGGCTTTCGGCGAAAGGCAAGGAGTACCGTTACCACATCTACCAGGGCGACATAATGCCGCCTCATCTCGTGCCATACTGGACGTATTGCCACAGGCCTCTCGACATTGAAGCGATGAAGAAGGCAGCGTCTTATTTCGTCGGGCGTCACGATTTCGTTTCGTTCGCGGCGAATCCCAACCGTGAACTTGAAACTACGGTGCGGAATATTTTCAGCTGTGAGGTTAAAAAGTCCGGGCCTAAGTACGTTATTGTCGTAAAGGGTGATGGTTTTCTTTACAAACAGGTACGCTCGATGGCTGGTTTTCTTCTTTCTGTCGGCAAAGGCAACGAAAAGCCCGAAGCCGTGAAAGAACTTCTTGACGCTGCCGCTCCGCGCACGGCGAGAGTCGAAACGGCTCCTCCGCGAGGGCTGTTTTTGTGGAAGGTTTTTTATTGATTTTTTATTTGGCGGCAATAAACCACATTTAAAGTAAATGCGTTTTTTGTTTGTGAAATAAAAAAAATCCCCACAGTTCGCTTTTTTTATGTTATAATATATCAACATTTGACAAAGTGCAAGTGGGTGAATTGTATACTGGAGAGATATGGCCAAAGCTAAAAAAACGGCAAAAAAGCAGCCAAAGGCGGCAGAAAATTCTGAGTCTAATAAAAAAACGGCTAAAAAGCGAGCCTGCAGCGAGTCTTCTGAAATATCTTCAGAGTTTTTTGATTCTGTCGGAGATGACATTGATGAAGCTCTGAAATCGCCTAAGTTTGGGCAGCGTCGCAAAAAAAACAGCGAGAACGACGATGAAATTGACGAGTCGGAACTTGAAGTCGATCAGCTTGATGCAGACAAGTTCGCGGCTGAAGTCGAACAGAAGGAAGAAGGCGAAGAATCGTCTGAAGACGAGAATGATGCAAATTTGCAGTCGGTCGATCCTTTACCCAGTTTCGTGGGAGACGACGACGATTCCATAATTGATGCCGATACCGTTCTTCCGTCGATGGAAGGCATGTCGATTCTCCGCGACAATGATCTTAATGATGTTATCAACGACGTTAAACATCGCAGCGAGGCGAATGGCGGTTATATAACCTATGAGGAACTCAATCAGATTCTTCCCTCGAATATCGTCGATGACATTCAGTCTGACAGGTATCTTAAGATTCTCGAGGCGCTCGGCGTTCAGGTCCTGCGCGAGGAAGATGTAAAGAAGTTCATCGAGGCCAAGAACCAGAAATCCACGAAGTCCCATCCGGCCGAAATGATCGAAGATCCGATCCGGATGTATCTGCATCAGATGGGTCAGGTTCAGCTTCTTTCGCGGGACGAAGAGGTTTCGATCTGTCAGACGATCGAGGATGCGGAGGTTAAAACCCGTGAGATGTTCAATCGATTCCTCTTTACGCCTCCTATGTACATGAGCCTTTTGGACAAGCTTGAAGGTCAGAGCGAGCGTTTCGACAGAATCGTCACGGACAGTTTTGAAGAGAAGCGCAACGACTATATGGTGCTTATCCCCGGCTTTCGCAAGCAGATTAAAGACGTCGACAAGCGTCTGCATGAGGCAAGCGCCAAATATCTTGCTTTAATCGCCAAGTCGGATGCGTCTCAAGCACAGATTCGCGGTGCCGAGAAGACTCTCGCCAATGCGCGTGCAGCGCTCAAGCAGACGTTCTTCGATTTGAGTTTCAAACAGAAGGTTCTTGAAACTTTGTGTGCTGAGGCTGATGAACGGTATTATCTTCCTTATCGTCAGCTCGTTTCAAAGCTTTCTATGGCTCAAAAAGCCAAGGCTTCCAAGAAGCGCGACGCCGAGATATCGGCGATCCGTTCGAAGATGGCCGGTTACGAAGTTTATTTCGGAATGCCGGCCGACGAATTTCTTACTACGTTCGGTGAATTGCGAAAGGTTCTCAAGGCCGGTCAGATCGCGAGGACTAAAATGGTCGAGGCGAACTTGCGTCTCGTCATTTCAATCGTCAAGAAGTACATGAACAGAGGTCTTTCGTTTCTCGACTTGATTCAGGAGGGCAATACAGGTCTCATGAAGGCGGTGGAGAAGTTCGAATATAAGCGCGGCTATAAGTTTTCCACCTATGCCACGTGGTGGATCCGCCAGGCCGCGACGCGCGCCATTGCCGATCAGGCGCGTACGATACGTATTCCGGTTCATATGATCGAGACGATCAATAAACTGATGCGTGTCCAGAAAAAGCTCATCCAGAGGTTGGGCCGCGAGCCCACCGAGGCCGAGCTGTCGGCAGAAATGGGCATCCCCCCCGCCCAGGTAAGAACCGTCAAGCGCATGGCTCAGCAGCCTATCTCGCTTCAGTCGAAGGTCGGAGATAACGACGATGCGCATTACGGTGATTTTATCCCCGACGTCACGAGCGAAAATCCGTTCGAGGTCACAGAGGGGCATTTGCTGAAGGAAAGACTGCGCGAAATCCTTGAAACGCTTACCGACCGTGAGCGTCAGGTCGTTGATTTCCGCTTTGGTCTTACCGACGGTTACAGCCGTACGCTTGAGGAGGTAGGCCGCCTTTTCAATGTGACGCGCGAGCGTATTCGCCAGATTGAGGCGAAGGCGTTAAGAAAGCTGCGTCATCCGAGCCGCATGAAATCGCTCGGTGATTTTCGCAGCATGTAAGGTAAGCGGCCAGAATTCAACGAAAGGTAAAATAAAATGAATAGCATAATCCAGTTGTTTAGCGGTGAAACATTAGTTCCGACTCTCATTGTTGCGGTTGTCGCATTTCTTCTTGGTCTCATTGTCGAGATGATTGTCTGCAGACTCTGCTCCTCAAAAAAGAAAGCGGATACATCCTTTAAGAAGGGTCCGAAGGGCGACTTCCAGAAATTTGAAAAACGTCATCCTGCTCCTGCCGACGGTTCAATTGAGATTTATGTCGGTAATTTGAGCTATGATCTTACCGAGGCTCAGCTCCGAAAGGAGTTCGAGGCTTACGGCAAGGTGAATTCCGCCAGGATCATCACCAACCGTTTCAACAACAAGTCTAAAGGGTTCGGTTTTATTCATATGCCCAACCGCGCTGAGGCGGATGCTGCGGTAAAGGCTTTGAGCGACAAGGAAATCCTCGGTCGCAAGCTTAAATGCAACGAAGCCAAGAACCTGATTTAAGAAGGTGTTGCCATGACCACGCCCGTCGCAGTTGTTTTGTTAGCCGAAGGTTTTGAAGATATCGAGGCTATAACGGTTATTGATGTATTGCGTCGTGGCGGGGTCAATACTATAACAGCGTCTGTAGGTGAATGTCTTGAGGTTGGCAGCGCCCATGGCGTTGTAATGCGAGCCGACAAGTGTTTAAGT
Organism: Kiritimatiellia bacterium; assembly: GCA_045656225.1. Taxonomy (GTDB): domain Bacteria; phylum Verrucomicrobiota; class Kiritimatiellia; order RFP12; family UBA1067; genus UBA1067. The sequence continues at coordinate 17,804 of JAZOQU010000010.1, forward strand.
GACATGGGCGAGAGTGTCTGGGATGCCGTAATCCTTCCAGGCGGTATGCCTGGCACGACCAATCTCGCTAAATCCGATCTGGTAGCTGACGCGCTTAAGCGTCACGCAGCTGAAGGGCGTCTTGTTTGCGCCATATGTGCCGCCCCTACAGTTCTTGTTTCCGCCGGTGTTTTACCCACTCAGGTTCATGTTACCTGTTATCCTTCATGCGTTTTAGATCTTGACAGGCCGTCTGCCAATGTCCCCGTTGTCGCCGATGGCAATTTCATTACGGGTCAGGCTCCAGGTTCGGCTATGCTTTTCGCTCTTGTGATTCTTATGCGTCTTATGGGTGAAGAGGTTGCGAAGAAGGTTGCCAAGGGTATGGTTTCCGATGTGTTAGATTTATAAGTATCAGCTCATCGCTCTTTTCATGACAGTTGTGGCTACGAAAGATAACTGATGTATCTTAAACAATTAGATGTGGTCGGCTTCAAGAGCTTCGCCGACAAGACGCGGCTGACGTTCGAGCCGGGGCTTATCGCCATCGTCGGGCCTAACGGCTGCGGCAAGTCCAACGTTTCCGACGCCATCCGTTGGGTGCTCGGCGAGCAGCGCCCGACCGCGCTTCGCTGCTCGAAGCTCGTCGATGTCGTTTTTAACGGTACCGATACGCGTAAGCCTCTCGGTCTCGCCGAAGTTTCGATCACCTTCGCCGACTGCGAGAAGGAGCTCGGCACCGATTACCACGAAGTTACGATCACGCGCCGCGTTTATCGCGACGGTTCTGGCGAATATCTCATCAACAAGCAGCCCAGCCGTCTTAAGGACGTACAGCATCTTTTTATGGGTACGGGTATCGGAACGAGCTCGTATTCCGTCATGGCCCAGGGCCAGATCGACGCGATTCTTTCATCGAAGCCTGAAGACCGCCGCGCCGTGTTCGAAGAGGCGGCCGGAATTACGAAGTTTAAGGCCGATCGCAAGGAGGCTTTGAGAAAAATCGATCAGACCGAGCAGAATCTTCTCCGCGAGGCCGATATCTTGCGCGAAATGAAGCGCCAGATCGGTTCCTTGCAGCGTCAGGTCGGCAAGGCCCAGCGCTACAAGGAGCTGCGCGATGAACTGCGCGGGCTCGATATTTACGTTTCGAAGCAGAAGATTCATGACTTTGATCTTGTTCTCGAACAGAACGCCGCGAACCGCCAGGAGATAGAGAAGGCGATTCAGGAGGCTTCTGAAACGGTCGCCGAGGCGGAGGCGCGTCAGCAGTCGCTCCATCAGGAACTTCATCAGCTCGAAGAGCGCCTGCAGTTTCTCGCTCAGGAGCAGGCTTCCGCCGACGGCGCATATCAGCGCGCGAACGAGGTTATCGGCGTCAACGCCCAGCGTATCGAGGAATACCGCCGCTTCGCCGAACGTGACGGCCGTGAAATCGCCGACACGCGCCGCCAGCTCGAAGACATCAAGATGCAGACCGAGTCGCTCGCTCAGAAGACGAGGCTTTTAGGCGATTCGCTCGCCGCCGCGAAGGAGGCGCTCGACGAGGCGGAAACGATTTTTACGGAATCCCAGCGCAAGATCGACACTCTCAGATTGAGCGTCCAGACGGCTCGTACCGAGTCCGTCCAGTGCGATCGCCGCGCGACCCAAATACGCGACGAAATCGCTCAATTGGAGGCGGCCTCGCGCGAGGCGATAATGCGCAACGAGCGCCTTAAGGCTGATGAGGCCAATTTGAAGGTTTCGTTCGAGAGGTCTTCGGCGGTTTTGGCCGAAGTGCGCTCCAGGGCCGACGCAGCGCGTCAGGTCGAGGCCAATCAGCTTGAGCGCCACGAGAACGCCAAGAACGCGCTCGAGACTCTGCGCAATGAGATTCAGGACGCCCGCGATCATCTCGGCGAAATGCAGGCTGAAGCCGCCGCTAAGGAGGCTCAGCTCGCGATGCTCAAAGACGAGGCGAAGGCCAAGAAGATTCTCGAAAATATTTTTGAAAATACAGATGGCGCCGTTAAGATCGCCGCAGTTGAAACGGGTAAGGAAGGCGTCGAGATAAAGGAGGGCGACCGCCTTGTCGAACACCTCGATCTTAGCGAAGATCAGGTTGAGACGGCGGAGCAGCTTCTCGGCGATATGGTTCTCGCGGGTGGCGCGAACGGTGTCTGGAATCCTTCGACCTCGATCGAGCCTTTGTCGGGACACAAGTCGCCGATTACCGAGGCGGAACTTTCGCTTGAAGAACTAAAAGCTAAAATCGAATCTGCCAAAGAGACGCTCTCTACAGGAGCGGAGAGAATCGCCGCGCTTACGTCGGCTCTCGCCGAATCCGAAGCGGCTCTTACGGAGGCGCGCCGCATTGCCGCACAGGCGGAGGGCGAGGCTGCTACTCTCGAGCGCGATTTCGAAAGCGTGAAGGCGCGTTTAGAAAGCGTATCAAACGAGCTTTCCGTAGCGATGAAGGCCGATGCCGACGATTCGGAGCGCCGCGTGAATCTCGCTAACGAGCTTGAAGAGGTAATCGCGAAGCGTGACGCGTACATGGACAGCGTAGGCAATCTTCAGGAAGAGCTGCGCGTCATGGAGATCGACAACGTGAGCGAATCCCAGCGCCTTACGGAGCGTCGCATCGCGGCGAGCCAGATGGAGCAGGAGCTTTCGTTCGTCGGCCAGCAGTCCGACAGCGCGAATCAGCGCCGCGAAGAGCTTGAGCGCGCCATCGAGGGCCGCGCGAGCGGAATCCGCGGCTATGAGGAATCGATTCAGCGCCTTACCGAAGAGAGTGGCGATCTTTTAGACAGCCTCGAGACCTTGAAAGCGAAGGCGGCCGACTGTCATGTCCGCATGGACGAAGAGCGCGCCCGCCGCGGCGAAATGATGGAGAAACTTTCCGCCGCCGACAGCGTACTCGCTTCAAAGCGCGCTGGGCTTGATCAGGCTCGAGACTTCCGCTCGAAGCTTGAGGTTCAGGCGGCGGAGTCGACGATGCGCCGTCAGAACATCTACGACCATCTTCAGGACGAGTATGGGCTTTTCGCGGATGCGGTTTTGCGTGAGCCTGACCCTGAATGGAAGAAGGGTGTCGTTCCTCCTCTCGAGGAATTGGAGGCGAAGGTTTCGCGCCTTCAATCCGAGATCGCCGCGCTCGGTCCCGTAAATATGGTCGCGATCGACGAGTGCCGAGAGCTTGAGGAACGCTACGCGCGCGAGAAGGCCCAGGAAGAGGATCTTCTCGCTGCGAAGGCTCAGATTCTCGATCTCATCAACAATCTGAACACGACCTCGTCCGATATGTTCAAGAAGACGTTCGAACAGGCGAACGCCAACTTCCAGACGATGTTCACGAAGCTTTTCGGCGGTGGCGAGGCGAGGCTTGTGCTCCTTGAGAACGCGGAGGATCCCCTCGAATGCGGCATCGACATCATTGCGCGTCCTCCGGGTAAGCGCCCCCAGTCGGTTACGCTTCTTTCGGGCGGCGAGCGCACGATGACGGCGGTAGCGCTTCTCTTCTCGATCTTTATGATCAAGCCAGCTCCGTTCTGTATGCTCGACGAGCTCGATGCGGCTCTCGACGACGCCAACATCGGCCGCTTCGTCGAACAGCTCAAGGAGTTTCTTGCGCAGTCGCAGTTCCTTATCATCACCCACAACCAGCACACGATTGCGGGATCCGATCTCGTTTACGGCGTAAGCCAGCAGGAGAAGGGCGTCTCGCGCATCATTTCGATGAGGCTTTCGGATCTCGGGGTCAAGAGCAAGAAATAATCAACTTTAAACGAAACGGATTTCAATATGACAGCTACACGCAGACAGGCACGCGAATGGGCGATTCAGATGTTGACGGCGGCGGATTTGAATCCGCCCGACGACAAGGTTCAGTTCTGTATAGACTTCTGGAATGAGCTTGCTCTCTTAGACGAGGATGAAGGTTGCGTTGAAGTAAAGGGTAAACTTAAGGATTTCGCCGAAGAGCGCGTTCTTGGAGTTCTCGACAATCTCGCCGAAATCGACTCGATCATCGAGCCGCTCCTCGAGAACTGGGATATGTACCGCCTCGGCACAGTCGAGCGCTCCGTCATCCGCATGGGAATCTGGGAGATTAAATATTCCGACGTCCCCGCGCCGGTCGTGATCAATGAGGCCGTCGATCTTACGAACTGGTTTTCGACTCCGAAATCGAGGACGATTGTTAACGGCGTTCTCGACAAGTTCGCTAAAAATTACAGAAGTAAAGGTAATGACAATGAAAGAGTTTAAGCTCACCGATCCCTACGGTACCGCGCCGTCTAAAGGGCCGTTTAAGCAGTCTGTTTCCACGGGCGTGCCGTGGCACAATATGCCCGTCATCCGTGAATATACCTTAGGTCAGCTTCTTGACCAGACGATCGCCCGCTGCGGCGAGAACGACGCCGTCGTTTACGCCGACCGTGATTTCCGTCTTACCTGGTTCGAATTCGGTGAAGAGGTCGATCTTGTCGCGAAGGGTCTTATGGCTCTTGGTATCAAGCGTGGCGAAAAGGTTGCTCTCTGGGCGACTAACGTTCCTCACTGGGTCGTTCTCATGTTCGCGACCGCCAAGATCGGAGCGATTCTCCTGCCGCTTAATACGAACTACAAGAATCACGAGATGGACTTTGCGCTTTCTCAGTCCGATGCCGAGAATCTTTTCGTCATTAACGGTTTCCGCGATTGCGACTATGTTCAGGTCATAAATGAACTCGTTCCCGAATTGAAGGAATGTCCGCGCGGCGAACTTAAATCGAAGAAGTATCCCCATCTTAAGCGCGTTTTCTTCCTTGGTGGCGAGAAGCACCGCGGAATGTATTCTCTTAATGAGGTTAAGTCTCTCGCTTGCGAAGTGACCCAGGAGGAGTACATCGCCCGTCAGGCCGAGTGCGACGTTAACGATGTCGTAAACATGCAGTACACTTCGGGTACCACAGGTTTCCCGAAGGGCGTTCAGCTCACCCACCGCAATATCGCCAACGACGGCTTTTGGATCGGCGCGTGCCAGAATCTCTCTTCGCGCGACCGCGTCTGTATTCCCGTTCCGCTCTTCCATTGCTTCGGCTGCGTTTTGGGCGTCATGAGCTGCGTAAACCACGGCTCTACGATGGTCTTCCTTGAGAAGTTCGATCCCGTCCAGGTTATGATGTCGATTGAAAAGGAGAAGTGCACGGCGACTTACGGCGTTCCGACGATGTATATCGCGATGCTTGATCATCCGCTTTTTGAGAAGTTCGATTTCACTTCTCTCAGAACCGGCATCATGTCCGGTTCTGCCTGCCCCGTACACCGCATGCAGCAGGCTCAGGACAAGATGTTCATGAAGGAGATAACGAATCCGTACGGTCTTACCGAGGCCGGTCCCGTTATGACGATGACTCGTTATTTCGAGCCTTCCATCGAGCGTAAGTGCCAGACGATCGGTCAGGCTCTTCCCGGTATCGAGGTCGCCATCATCAACCCCGAGACCGGCGAAATTTCGCCGATCGGCGAAGACGGCGAAATTTGCTGCCGCGGCTTTAATAATATGAAGGGCTATTACAATATGCCAGAGCAGACGGCGAAGTGCATCGACGCCAACGGCTGGCTCCACTCCGGCGACATCGGCCGCATGGACGAGGAAGGTTACTACTTCATCACCGGCCGACTCAAAGACCTTATCATCCGCGGCGGTGAGAATATTTCGCCCAAGGAGGTCGAAGACTTCCTCGGTACGATGCCTGGAATCCGCGACGTGGCAGTTGTCGGTTGTCCGTCCAAGAAATACGGCGAGCAGCCGGCGGCGTTCATCATCCGCTCCGACGGATCCACGATCTCCGAGCATGATGTTCAGGTTTTCTGCAAAGATAAGATCAGCTGGTTTAAGATTCCGAAGTATGTCCACTTTCTTGATATCTTCCCGATGACGGCATCTCAGAAGATACAGAAGTACAAACTGCGCGAAATGGCGCATGAGCTTTGGCCCGAGGCGTAAGAGTTTTATGGAGCGCGTCAGCGTTGTCATAGACCCCGGCGATCCTTCATGCAGAATGCTGAAGGTGTATATCGCCAAGGTTTTTGCCGAGCTGGACGCGCGTCCACGCAAGCTCCTTCTGACGCTTGATGTCCGCAACGGCCGAAAAGCGGTTTTTACGGTCGGTTACGAGAAGGGGGAGCCTGTTTTCGCCGTTGACGGCGTAGACTCGGTTAGAGCGTCGTTCCGCGGCAGGTATTTGCCGGAGCATGAAGTGCCGTTAAAACTCCCCGATGATAAAGTTTCAAAGTTTGTTTTGACTCCGACGAGCGGAAATCGCATCAAGGTGAGAAAGGCGAATTTGATCGAAAGGATTTTCGGATGAAAAAGGCGAGAGGTTTTTCGTTGATGAGCGGCGGGCTCGACAGTCAGCTCGCGATAAAGGTTTTGGAACGTGCAGGAGCCGAAGTGGAGGCTTTGTGCTTTGCGAGCCCGTTTTTCTCATCCGATACGGCTCGCTCGGCGGCGGATGCGCTTGGCGTTAAACTTAATGTCGTTGACTTTACAGACGACATCATCGCGCTTGTGGAGAATCCGCGCCGCGGTTTCGGCGGTGCGATGAATCCTTGCATTGATTGTCATGCAACGATGATTAAAAGAGCGGGTGAGCTGATGGTCGAGCGCGGGTTCGATTTCGTTGCAACCGGCGAGGTTATGGGGCAGCGCCCGATGAGTCAGAATAAGCAGTCGCTCGGTATCGTGGAGCGCGATTCCGGATTGAAAGGGCGTTTGATCAGACCTTTGTCCGCGAAACTTATGGAGCCGACGATTCCCGAGACGGAAGGTCTTTTAAACCGCGACGCCCTGCTTGACATCCAAGGTCGCGCGCGCGACCGCCAGATCGCTCTCGCTGAAGAGTTCGGCATTAAAGAATATCCTTCGCCAGCTGGAGGCTGTAAGCTTACCGAAGAGGGCTTTTGCAGGAAGCTGAAAGATCTGAAAGACAACGAAACTCTTTCAAACCGTCGACTTGTTGAACTTTTAGTCGTAGGGAGGCGCTTCCGTTTACCGGACGGTACGGGGGTTATTCTGGGGCGTGACCGCGCCGATAACGCGCGGCTTAAAAACGAAAAGGATGCCGGTATTGTCATTGCGCCTGTTAACTGCCCTGGACCTACTGCGCTTATTCCAGAAGTGAAAAGTTCCGCCGACTATATTTTGGCCATGGAACTTGTTTGCACTTATTCAAAATACGACAGACTTTTCGGTGATATCATCATAAAGAATTTTACCGATGATATTACGCAGGCGGTTCCAAGGCCTTATAACAGGGAAAAATTCAAGGAGTTCCAGATATGTTAGAGACAATAGCGTCTTATGTTCAGATTTGCGCAGATCATGCTCCCGTGTGGGGGTTTGCGATGATATTTGTTTTTATGACGATTGAGTCGAGTTTTATACCGTTTCCGAGCGAGGTTGTAATGATTCCCGCAGGATTTCTTGCGTACAGGTGCGAACTTGGCGTTTCCTCTCCGATATTGGGACTGATAATTTCGGTGCTCGTCGGTGCCGTTGGATCTCTTGCCGGTGCGTATGTTAATTATTATCTTTCATTAAAAGCCGGAAAGCCGTTTCTTGAAAAGTACGGCAAGTATGTTTTTATCAAAAGGGAATCGTTGGACAGATCATGTCAACTTTTTAACAAGTATGGTGCTTCAACCACGTTTATATGCCGTCTTATTCCTTGTGTCCGGCAGCTTATTTCAATTCCTGCCGGCTTGTCCAAAATGCCGCTCTGGTCGTTTTCATTGTATACTACGATGGGCGCCGGCTTATGGTCTGCGATTCTTGCGGCCGTCGGGTACTTTCTCGCGCAAAATGTCGGCAGCGAAATGGCGGACAATCCGGATTTCTACCGTGATCTTGTTATGCGTGGCGCGGACCTTGCTTCAAAGAATATGCCGTGGATCATCGGCGGCGTGGTCGTATTGGTTCTATTGCGTTTTATCGTCTCCAAGCTCCTTTCAAAGCGCCGGTAATGTTGCTTAAAGTAGAAAATCTCCGCATTGCATTCAAGGTTGAAGGGCGGCTTTCCGTCCCTGTGAGAAACGTCTCCTTTAAAATCGCCAAAGGCGAGCGTGTCGCGATCGTCGGCGAATCCGGATGCGGTAAATCTCTTACGGCATTGAGTCTCGGCGCTTTGGTCGACAGAGCTGAGATTTCAGGGACGATTACCGGCACTCCAAAGATTTCGTACATTTTTCAAAATCCGATGCAGTCCTTGAATCCTGTAATGAAAGTAGGTGCGCAGATCGCCGAATCTATAGGCAGGAACGACAAGGTGGAAATCGCAGAGCTTTTAAAAGCCGTCTCGCTTCCGGTAGAGACGGCGAAGAAATATCCGTGCAATCTTTCCGGAGGTCAACAGCAGCGTGTCATGATAGCGATGGCTCTGGCGGCGAAAAGCGATCTGATCGTTGCGGACGAGCCGACGACCGCTTTGGACGTGATTACCCAGAAGGAGGTTCTCGATCTTGTCGACCGCGTCGCCCAAGAGCGTTCAACGGCTGTTTTGCTGATTACACATAACCTCGGACTTGTTGCGAGGTATTCTGATTTCGTTAATGTCATGTACGCCGGTGAAATTGTCGAGTCCGGAAAGGTTGTCGACGTTCTTCGCGCGCCGCGTCACCCGTATACGCAGGGGCTTGCGGCGGCTGTTCCATGTCTTGATGCGCCGAAAGGCGCAGATCTTTATGACATAAAGGGGACCGTCCCCCCGCCTACCGACTGGCCGGTCGGTTGCGCGTTCAGTCCGCGTTGTCCCAAGGCAGAGAAGTCGTGCTTTGATCCTGCGTTTACATTCTGCCCCTTTACAAACATCAGAAAGTAGGTCTGCTTTTTGATGTTTTAAAAGGGCGAGCCGATGTTTTTTGAGAGTCATAGTCACCCTTATCCCACTTTTTTGAATTGATGCACGCAAGGCCTTCGAGCTGGGGGCGATTCGGCGCTGGTGCTCGCTAAATCCGCGTCGGATACGCCGCGGATTTCCGGCGGAAAAGCCGGGTCGACATCGATTTTGCGGCCTTTCTTTTTCGCCGCTTGGGTACGAATCACGCGCGCAAGCGCGCTTAGGCGAAAAACCGGCGCGTCAAAATCGGGTCTTTGCCGTTTTTTCCGCCGTCGCTGTGC
>JAZOQU010000011.1:0-27226 GCA_045656225.1 Kiritimatiellia bacterium
CTCCCCAATCCGCCACTCTCACACCTCAGTATTGCTACCTCGGTGATCCCGTTCGACTTGCATGCCTAATCCACGCTGCCAGCGTTCGTTCTGAGCCAGAATCAAACTCTCAGAAAAAGAAAGTTTTTTTGTGAAGCCCTCTTGGGGCTTCGGCACCCCTGCTAGCGCATCGCCTTGCGGCGACAGCTTCGCTGGGGAATACCCTCACACAAACATTACTGTTTTCTCCAATATCGACTTTCAAAGATCACTCGCTCACCCTTTCGGGCGAACGAGGACATAGTTTATCAAATCTTTTTCCGACGCGCAAGGGGGTATTTTAATTTTTTTTTATTTTTTTACCCCTTTTATTTTTCTGCTTCACTTCAGGGCGCCGACTAATGCCGGAATAGCCTTTTCAAATGATACGCCATACCAGTGGTCGGCAGCGGTGCAGCGAATGGCCTCGCATACAATATCAGCCGCCAGCGCCGCCGCCTCAAGAGCGGTCTTGCCGCGCATCACCGCACCCGCAAAGACAGAAGCGAACACATCGCCCGTACCATGAGACATGCGATCAAGCCGCCCGTTGAAATCATATTCGACTTTAGCGCCGTCGCTCACCGCGCTGCCCAGCTCTTTCTCGTTAAAGCTTACACCTGTAAGAACGACGTTCTTGGCTCCCAAGCCGTGAAGCTTTCCGATCAGCGTTTCGATTTCCTCTTTGGAATACCCCGTAAGCTTAACCTCCGAATCCGTCAGAAACGCGGCCTCCGTAAGATTGGGCAGAAGATAATCCGCCCCGTCGCACAACCGCGCCATCTTTGACGGAAAATCATCTGCAAAACCGGTGTAGAGTCTACCGTTGTCAGCCATTGCAGGATCGACAAATCTCAAAGCGCCTTTATTTGAACACGACCGCACTATCGACAAAATGGGATCAATATGGCTTTCACACACGTAACCGGTGTAAAACGCATCGAATTTAATACCCTGCTCGACCCATTTCTTCTCGACATTGCCGAGCTCTCCGGTCAAATCCGCAAAACTCCACGTCTTATATCCTCCGGTATGATTCGAAAGAATGGCAGGCGGCAAAACGGCGCATTCAACGCCGCATGCGGAAATAAGAGGCAATGCGACCGTCGTCGAACATTGGCCGACACAGCTGATATCCTGAATCGTAAGAAGTTTTTTCATAATCTGCTCCACACGTTTATCAACCGATAAGCGAAAGAAATTCCTGACGGACCTTCTCATCGTTCCTGAACGAACCCAATACGGCAGATGTCGTCATTTCACTGTTCTGCTTCTCGACTCCGCGCATCATCATGCAAAGGTGCTTGGCTTTTATGACGACACCGACCCCCTCGGCTCCCGACTCCGCCATTACCGCATTGGCGATTTCTTCGGTCATGCGCTCCTGGATCTGAAGCCGTCTTGCAAACATATCGACTATGCGCGCAAGCTTGGATACGCCGAGAACCTTGCCCTTTGAAATGTACCCTATCGCACACTTGCCGTAGAACGGCAGCATATGGTGTTCGCACATCGAATAAAGCTCAATGTCTTTCAGTATCACCATGTGATTGGTGCCGCTTGTGAAATACGCGCCGTTCACTACGGTTTTTACATTCTGGCGATAGCCGCGCGTCAAAAACGTAAGGGATTTTGCCACACGCTCCGGAGTCTTTTTAAGCCCCTCGCGATCAGGATTTTCCCCCAGTTCAACGAGCAGTTCCTTGATAAGTGCGGCTATCTTTTTCTGATTCGGCTCTTTTGTATTTTTCATATTTTTACTTCCCGATCGACGCAACGACCCGCAGGTCGCAGGCAGGGGAAGTATATCCTATCTCTTGCCATGCAGTCAACCGTCTGCCGTAAACTTCGACGCGCGGCGCGTCGCAAAACAAAAAAAAGCGGCAAAGGCGTTACCCGCTTTTGCCGCTTTTTTTATCTCTTGCCTTAAAGGATATCAGGCCTGGTCGCCATAACCCTTTTCGTTAAGATATGCAACGACCTTACCGACGGTCGTGAGCTTCTCGGCGTCCTCTTCGGGAATCGCCGCGCCAAATTCTTCTTCAAACGCCATAATGAGTTCAACGCTGTCGAGCGAGTCGGCACCAAGATCGTCGATGAACGACGCCTCCTGAGTAACCTGCTCGGCATTGACGCCAAGCTGCTCAACAATGATGTCTCTGACGCGATCTTCAAGCTTACCTGCCATTTGAATATTCTCCTTCTTAGGTTGTTGTGAGTATTTTACTAAATTCCTTTTCTGTACGCAAGGGGGTGAATTAAAAATAAATCACCCGATCATTCCGCCGTTGACAGAGATAATCTGTCCCGTGACATAGGCCGACTCACCGCCGGCAAGCCACGAAACCGCCTTGGCGATATCTTCGACAGTTCCAAAACGTTTAAGCGGGATCGTGTCCATGTACGCCTTACGAACTTCTTCAGGAAGAACATCTGTCATCTTAGACTGAATAAACCCGGGCGCTACGGCATTACAGCGGATATTCCTGCTGCCGAGCTCCTTGGCCGTCGTCTTCGTGAGCGCGATAACGCCGCCTTTGGAAGCCGTGTAATTGGCCTGACCGGCGTTGCCCATAATACCTACTACCGAGGCGATATTGATAATCGATCCGCCGGCGGGAGTTCCGTCCGCCGCCTTATTCTTCATCATCGGGCGGCTGACGGCGCGCGTAAAGAGAAATGTACCCTTAAGATTGACGTCAATGACAGCGTCCCAATCATCATCGCTCATACGCATCAAAAGTCCGTCCTTGGTGATACCGGCGTTGTTGACCATGATATCGACCTTCCCGAAATCAGCTATCACGCCTTTCACGCAGGCGTCCACCTGGGCGGAATCGGCAACGTTGACACCATAACCCTTGGCCTTTGCGCCAGTCGCCTCGATTTCCTTTACCGTCTCGTCGCACCATTCGGCATTGAGATCGCAAACCGCAACCGCCGCTCCGTCGGCGGCAAGACGCTTGGCGATTGCCGCGCCGATTCCGCGTGCGGCACCCGTCACGATGGCGACCATTCCTTCAAGATTCTTCATCTTTTTTCTCCTTGTTTGTTTGAAATCATATCTATTGTATCAAATCACCACCCCGTACGCAAACACGCGCACATGGCAATCGAGATTTCGGATTGACGCAAAATAGGTAAAATTGATAAAATTAACACGCTTCTCTGTGAGGGCGGGTGCTTTCGAGACGGAGCGTTAAGATACACTGAAGGAAAATAAAGATGGAAATCTATGTTGGTAACCTCGCTTATGCGACGACCGACGATGGTCTCAAAGCGGCGTTCGCAGCATTCGGCGAAGTTACCGCCGTTCGTGTCGTGACTGATCGTATGACCGGTCGCAGCAAAGGATTCGGCTTCGTGACGATGCCCGACGCCGCTCAGGCCCAGGCAGCGATCGATGCCCTCAACGGACACGAACTTGACGGGCGCACCGTGCGTGTCAACGAGTCTCAGCCTAAGCCTCGCGAAGAGCGCCGCGGCGGTTTCGGCGGCGGACGCGGCGGCTTCCGCGGCGGTGATCGTGGCCCTCGTCGCGAAACCCGCTGGTAATCGGGAATTAATCCGACTGTAATAAACAAAAGGCGCGGAACGAAAGTCCGCGCCTTTTGTTTTGTCCCGTCCCGGAGCCGAAGACCCTAAAACTCAAGCTCCGCCAATCCCATCTCACGCAGAAAGAGATTCTGATTCATAAGAACCCGCGCTTTCATCTCTTCCGTTGCAGACTCTACAGCCTCGCGCGCCTGTCTTCGCATTGATATTTCGCGATCCTGACGCTCGTCGAGAAGTTTCAGATAATCGGATATATGCCCGCCGTTTTCAAGATATTCCTTCAACTCCCGGCGCATCGTGCATACAATCCTTTTCAAAAGAACGACAATCGCGGGATCTGCCCCGTCTATTCTGAGCTCGACGGACAAATCGTTTTCAAACCGCGCGATCTCATCACCGTTGAAATCCGGCGGCAAGGCAATCCATCCGGGCTGGGCGTACGCGGCAAGATAACGATCGAGATTTGTCGGCAAATACTCCATCCATCCGGTCTCAAGCCCCCTCGAAAGTATCGCATCATCTCCGGTAAGCTGCTGACGGCGAACGGGCACATCTGTCGATTCCGGATTGCCGACTCCGAAAAAGACCAAAATGAAGAGCGCGGCGACCATTACGAGAAAAGCGACGCCAACCGCCCACGGCTGCCAATTAAGAGGATCGTCTCCCAGGAGGCGATACGGTCTGATCCCCTGTTTTCTCAGCAAAGCATACGCCTCGGCACGGTTCTTCGCACGTATGAAGCCGTCCCTGTTCTCGTTTTTACTTGTCTGATAGAAATATTGATATTTCACGGTTCACCGTTATTATATCACAGCGAAAATCGCCGGGCAACCCAACCGCGAGCCCGGCGCTCCGCTACGAATCATAGAAAACGGCACCGGAATCCGTCTCGCACCGTTCCGTTACGGGATAGTCGAACATTGGCGAATTTCTCAGAATTTCAACGAACCGGGCCGCCTCAAGTTTCGCCGTCGGAAGATCGTGAAGAAGGTAATTTCCGCAATTGACGGCCGTAGCCCCCGGAACCTCTCCGTCCCAATCCCTTAGACTCTCAAACGCATCAATGACAAGAGGACAGATTTCCCGCGGCGCAGGCGTACCCTTTATGATGAGATAATTCCCCGTAAGGCAGCCCATCGGGCCGAAATAGACTATGCGGTCTTTCCATACGGGATCATTGCGTAAATATGTTGCCACGATATGCTCTATCGTATGAATGGAATTCGGATGAAGTGCAGGCTCGGCATTGGGGCGCTTCATGCGGACATCAAATGTCGTAACCTTCTCATTGCCGACATCATCAACGCGGGAAACGTATATCCCGGGAACTATCTTTGTGTGGTCTACCTGAAAACTTGGTATCAGTTGCATATATTTTCACTCCTTGCACAAAGAATTATACCACTTTTGAGTCGAATCGTTCAATTTGAACCTTGACTTTCCATATCTCCAGTCCCGCGCAACAACTCAGTTACTTTATCAATATAAACCGCGCCGAAGGGTAATACGCTTTTAAAAAATCTTCGCCCTTCTCTTGCCCCAGAATAAACATCACGGTAGAAAGCGCGTCGGCCATCATGGCACTTTCGGGACAGATGACGCTTACCGAATAGACAGGCTTTTCAATATCGCCACCCGTACGCGCGTTCTTTATGTGTTTGCCGCGAAAATATTCGCCGCTCGTCGCTACAGCCTCGCCTGACTTTAAAACGAACGTCTCGCCGCCTCCGTGAAGTCCTATCGTCCATTCTCCCGAAACCGATCTTAAATTACCGCCGAGATCGACAAGCGTCTCTAAGCCATTCGGAAACTTTTCACGAAGTTTCTCGACCGCGAGATCTACCGCATAACCCTTCGCTATCGCCCCCAGATCGAGCGTCCCTGCTCCGCGCCATCGGGGGCTGAACGCGCCGCCGGTCTCTCGCTCCAGTTTAAATGCCGCTTCATAGCACGGCCTTACAAGAGGCGAACACTTAAGAAGAATTTCCTCGTCGGAAAGTTTCGCAAGTCGACTAAGTTCAGAGTCGGCGTCATGCGCATTCAAAAGCCTTTCGACCTCCGCGAAGACTTCCTTTACGGCTTCGCAGGCCCGTTGCGGATTCTCGCCGCGCGCTTTCACCGACGCGGTCGTCCCCATCGAAACGAACTCCAACGAAAAAACTTCCCCGCCCCGGCGACCGCATCCGCAGAGCGACACCAGAGCGAGGATTGTCATCAACGCTTTTTTAAACACGTTATTTCTTTTTAGCGACCGCCGCGTTTACAGGCGTGGTCTTAACGAGCTCAACAATCCGCGCGGTCGTTTCGGGATTAGCCTTAAGATATTCGATAGTCGCGAGCGAACCCTGGGCGAGCTGCTCGTCACCGAACGAAATCCAGCTGCCGCGCTTCTCGCAGATGCCGCGGGCGAGCGCCGCATCGAGAACACTGCCTTCGTAGGAAATACCGCAAGTGTAAAGGATATCAAACTCCGCTTCGGTGAAAGGCGGCGCGACTTTGTTCTTCACGACCTTGACGCGTGTACGGTTGCCGACGACCTGTCCGGCCGTATTCTTGATCGCGCCAATGCGCTGAACCTGAAGACGACATGAAGCGTAGAACTTAAGCGCCTTGCCGCCGGGCGTCGTCTCCGGGTTGCCGAACATGACGCCGATTTTCTCGCGCACCTGGTTGGTGAAAATGCAAAGCGTCTTCGTCGTCGCGAGAACGCTCGTCAGTTTACGCATCGCCTGCGACATGAGACGAGCCTGAAGTCCCATGTGGCTGTCGCCCATGTTGCCGTCGATTTCGGCCTGAGGAGTGAGCGCCGCTACGGAGTCGACAACGATTACGTCCAAGGCGCCTGACTTGCAGAGCTGCTCGCAGATCGTGAGGGCCTCTTCGCCGGAATTGGGCTGAGAGACGATGAGATTATCGAGGTCTACGCCGATCTTCTTGGCGTAGGACGGATCGAGCGCATGTTCCGCATCAATGAACGCCGCGACGCCGCCGGCCTTCTGGGCGTTTGCGACGACGTGCAGAGCGAGGGTCGTCTTACCCGAAGATTCCTGGCCATAGCATTCGACGATTCTTCCGCGCGGCAATCCGCCGACGCCGAGCGCCATATCGAGGCTCAACGCGCCCGTGGGAATTACCGCAATTTCTTTAACTTCCTGATCGCCGAGACGCATAATCGACATCTCGCCGAATTCCTTGCGGATCTGGCTCATTACCGCATCAAGCGCGGTGTTGCCTGTTGTAGCTGCCTTCTTAGTTTCTTTTGCCATATTACTCCTTAGATATTTAAATCATTTCAACCCGTCCTTGCCTACAGCGCGCCAAAAGCGCTTATCTCCAACGGCAGGACTTTCGAAAACATACTCGCCGTCAGCCGTGACGGTCCCGGGCGCGAGAGCGCCGGTCTCATAAACGCTCTCCCAATTTTTCAGATCGTCGGACGCGTAGAAGGTATATTTGCAATATTCTTTAGCGGGATAGATTGTCATAATCCACTTTGTTTTATCCTGGGCCTCTTTAATGGCCGTGAACCGGAACGGAGGACACGGCACGAAATCGGGATCCTCAAGCGGGAAGACTATCTGATCATAAACTTTCTCGACGCCATTGATCTTTGTCGTAAATTTTCCGTCCTCGCCAAGAGCCGTCCGCCAGACGAAAAGCGTTTCATCCCCGTTCTTCACAGGAACCGCTTTTACATCGAGGACATCATGACGGAAACGGAGCGCGCTCGCGACGAGATTGCTCGGCGTTGCCGACGAAGCGAACGAGGCATCGACGTGAGAGGCGATATTCGTATCGGCCAAATAACCGTCATAGCAGCCGATCTTGCCGACGACATCATCGATGACGATCATCTTGCTGAGATCCTGAATTACGAGATTGCAGACGGCGCCCGCCGGCGTCGCGTTAGTCAAAACCGTAAAGCCGCCTTTAACATAGGCCGTCGACCCGTTGTAAATGCACACACCGCCCGCGCGAGATCCTACACATTCCGTTATCACGCCGCCGTTGAAATACGCCTCTCCATCGCTGACCACGACCGCACCAGCAGTAAGAGGGCCGCCGGGCTCGGGAACATATCCATTAACGCACTTTTCAATCCGCCCGCCGTTCATTGTAAACGCTCCGCCCCACACTACAACCGGTGCGACTAAATCGGAGGTGTTTCCGTTGACGTTCTTGAGCGTCGTGCCGCTTTCAAAAACGAGCGAGCCGTTCCTTACATTGAGAAAACGTCCGGATTGATTCGCTCCGTCGAAAACTATATTCGTAACAGAAAGCGTCGAATCACCGACATCAATAAAAAATTCTCCGTCTCTGGAAAGCGTATAACCCGCGCCGTCCAGCACTATTGCAGCGGGTATCTCAACAGAACCGTCAAGAACGGCATCCTCAAGAAGCTCAACACGATCACCGTCAGCGGCGATTTTAAACGCATCGCCCACTTTCTCGTAATACCTGCTCGACGAACTATTTACAACCCTCACCTCTGCGCCGATAGAATCCGGAAGCGGCTCAGGAATATCGTCGACGACGGGCGCTTCAGCCCATACGAGCGTCTTTCCGTCCGCCGAAGGAGACGCAAAAAGGGATTCATTGTCAGAATTCAGGATTTTTGAACAGACTTGCGCGGCATCTACCGACGCGGCAACCGTTGCAAACGAATCAGACACCCCCGTTCGCCCCGAATAATAAACGCCGACACCGCCAGTCAGCTCGCCTTCAACCGAAAGGAGCGGAGCATCGGCATTTTCATCAAAGTACAAATCTCCGGCCTTGTTATTGGACCGTGCTTTGTTTTCGAACGTTTTGGCCGAACCTTTCAGAACGACCTTCGCTCCATTATCCGCATACACAGCTCCACCGGAATTAAGCGAAGAGCACCCGGATATTGTTCCGCCGAAAAATTCGAAGCAGCTTTCAGCGCCTGACAAATAAACAGCGCCTCCACGTCCATTGCAATTACCGGGCGAGGCCAAGCATCCCTCTATCGCCGAACCGTCCAGCATTCTAAATATGCCGGAATTTACACTGACGGCATTGCCCGAGCCGGACATCAGCAACCCGGTAATTTTCGCACCGCCGCCAAACTCCAGATTGCCGCCCGAAACCACAAACGGGGCAGGCCCGGCTTTATAGCGCCAGAATGAAAGATTTTCAACGTTAAGCGAAGCCTCTTTAAGAATCTTGATTTCCGCATTCCCTGCCGTGAATTCAATTTTGGCTGCGGGTGAAAATTCAGAACAAAGATCCACGACATTGGTAACGCCAACGGATGAGGAAAGCGTGCAATCCTTGATGATTACGACTTTTGTGTCGTTCGTTATTTTTGTAAAAAGAAGATCGAGGGAACTGTAATACGTCTTTTCGCCGCCTACAATTGTATACGCAACGTCAGCCGCATCAGGTGCGGGTTCCTCCGCCAATACGCCTGACACGGTAAGAATCATAATAGCGGCAACAGCTAAGCGACGCCGGAAAACGGAACGTTCAAATCTTATCATTCTCAACTCTCTCCTTCACCCGATATAATACCATTTTTCAACGGAATCACGCAATCCGAAACATCAGACTGCAAGGACACTTATGACTACAAATCCAAAGACGCCTACTTTCGAAAGACACGGGAAAGCAGTTCCGAACACTTTCCGCAATGGTCGCAGTCGTTCGCCTTCGTACAGCCGCGCACCTGCTCCCAAAGGTCCCTGTCGATATCAAAACTTTTATTGTCAAAACTTTTGGGGAATGAATGACAAGCATCCATAAGCTCGGCAAGATTTCCGTCGTAACTGTAGGTTGCGTACGCTTTTACGATCTTTGCCGGATACGGATGGCGACGCGTCGCTAATTTTACAACATCGACATATTCTTCATAGAGCGGCAAATCTTCAGGTCTGATCCAGGTTGACCGTAAAAAATCCTCATAATTGCCACGCTCGTAATTCGTCTTGCACAGAAAAACGGAAAAATCCATCTTAGCGCCTTCGGCAGATTGGGCAATGCGGTTATGACCGTGCATATTGTCGTGAAACTGCTGAAAAGCACACTGTCTCAAGCATCCCGAATTAGCTTGCATGCCGACTATCTTACCGTTCACCTTCGCCCAACTCGAAAGCTCTTTAAGCCAACCAAGATCGCGATGATGCTCACGCGAGGCGTAAAACGAATCAAAAAGCTCCATTACAGGCTCAAACCCCGCCGTTCCGTGGATGCGCATATTAACGCTCAAGCGAATTTTAACATTCGGATGACGACGGCGGAAAATCGTAGCCAAAAAAGGAGATGTCGTTGTGACGATATCAGGATAAAGACCTTCCTTATCCATCTGGGCGAGAGTCATATCCGCGAAATCTGCAAGCTCCGCGGAAATCGCCTTATCCCCATAGCAGTTGCAATTGAAAAGCGTATCCAGCAAAAGCCCGTTCGCGCGCGCCCATTTCAAATCGGCAATAAAGCGCGATTTAACTTCCTGCGTAAAATCCGGCGCAGGCCTGCAACTCAGCACGCCCGGCCATGCAAAAAACACCTCGCGGATGCGCCCCAGATACGGAGCGCATGCCTCTGTGAACGGTTCGTTCAAAAAATGGCCTACCGCGAGAGTCTTGCGCATTAACGACGGCCTCCTCTGCCGCCGCGACCGCCGCGACCGCCACGATTTCGACCACCAAAGCCGTTTTCCGTGACTTCTATGATTTTAGTGATGGTTCCCGCGATCTCTCCCACGTCGTCTCCCGAAAAACCAATTGCTTCAGCCGTCTTTTTAATCAAAATCTGGCGCTCAGCTGAATTAAGTTCGGAAATTTGCCGGTCTATATTGCGCATCTGTTCCCACTGCGCGCGACGATCTTCATCCGACATCGCGCCTGACGCAAACGAATTCTCAAACCCGCTCTGAAGATTCTCCCGCTCCTCGATAAGAGCCTGAAGGCGTGTATGTGTCGACTTCTCTGATGAACTCATTGTAGACGTATCGATGGAAGAGAGGAAGTCAAGTTTAGTCTCGGCCTGACGCTTGCGGGAATCGCGCCAGCGCGCAATTCGATTAGTATGCTGAGCATACTGCTCGGGATTCTCGGTTTTCATTCTCTCAAGCCATTCACGCGGATTAAAATTGCGATTCTCGCGATTAGGTCTGTTGGCGCTCTCATCTATAGCCACCTCTACTTCCCTTGATGAGTCTTTCGCAAGTTCACGCTCCAATTCACGGATACGGGATCTAAGTGCTCTGACATCGGCATTATCCTCAAGACCCTGCTTGACAACCTTGACCTTTTTATCGCTCTTAGCCGCCACCTGAGTATTCTCAGTACCGTTCTTCAGATACTTTGATCCGACATAACCGATGGCGATTCCAACCACAAGTGCAGGAATTGCCGCGCAAATGATTTTTTTCATCCTTGTTCCTCCGTTTTAGCCACGATAGATTTTCTACCGTGAGTTCCTTTAACTGTTTTTCCGCCGAAAAAGAAAAGCTCCGCAGGATCATACCCGGGCTTATTGTGAATATCAACGTGCGAAGCATAATCCGGAGCCTCGCCCGGTGAAGACCACCATCTGTACGAGCACCATGAACCTTTTCGTGCCAAAAGTATATCATAATTTCCGCCCGTCTCGCCAGAAAGTTCAAATTCGCCCGTCTCAAGTAATATCCTGCGCGCTTCACCGCGGCGCCCGCCCACAAGAAAACATATCTCGTGATCACAAACCGCGAAGGCGCCGGAAGAATAAAAATCCGGATATGCTCTATTCGAGACGGAACGGGTGCGGAATAACCCTTCGCGCCTTAAAATGACATTCGGCTCAACTGGCGCCAAGGTTACCGGCGTTATGTCGTAATCGCCCGTAACCGAAAGCTGCGCACCGCGGCCTTCACAGATTCCAACGAGGCGCTCCAACTGAAAACACAACTCCTTAAATGCCGCATTATCCGCCTTGGAACCCGGACCGAATTTCTGCGCGGCGTAATCCAATGTCGGTAAATACAAGTACGCCTCGTCCACATCGTACTCATTTGTGAGCGCTTCAAACCAATCAATGCAGACGCGCCCCACCTTAGGCGAAGCGAACGGACCCCAGTAACGGTGAAGCGGGAACCTGCCGAGTCTCTTATGGAGTCTTTCAGACAGCTCATAAGGTTTAACATAGCAGTTCATCATGATCCCGCCGCCGTGCTTATGGATCGGAGCCGGAGAAACGATCGCATCGACGTTTTCTCCCAGCGACTGCTGAAAGAAAAACAGTCCTACCTTCTCACCCGCCGCGCGTTGATCTTCCCATATTCTCTTTCCTTTTACCAGGCTCGCCGACTGTTCCCAGAACATGGGCTTTTTAAGCTCATTAATCCAAACGCCGTTTGAAATCATTCCGTGTTCCTGAGGCTTAAGTCCCGTACGCGTCGACGCCTGGGCTACGCAGGTAACGGCGGGAAATACGCTTTCGGCCGGAATGAAATCCAACCCGGCAATGCGCTTCACGCCGTTCCTTTCAAGAACGCTCCATCCTAATCCCGCGGCTATGACATGGAGTTTTTTCATTTTCTTTCCGCAGCGAAATCATCCAGCACTTTCGCTATTCTCTTAAAATCGGCCTCGGTAAGACCCGCGCCCGACGCAAGGCAGACGCCTCTTGAAAAAAGATTTTCGGAAACTTTTCCGCCGTAAATACGACAGCCTTTGAAAACCTTCTGCAGATGCATCGGCTTCCAGACAGGACGCGTCTCCACGTTCTCCGCCTCGAAAAGTTTTATCAGCCTGTCGCGCTCACGACTGTTCTTGAGAAGCATAATCGACAGCCAGTTGTTCTCGCCTTCGACCTTCGGCAGAAACTCCAGACGTTTTCCCTCGGCGCACCGTCCGTAGAATTCACGCACTCTCTTTTTAGCCTTAAGGATTTTACCCATCTTCGAAAGCTGCGCAAGTCCGACGGCGGCGAGGAGATTGCTCATTCTGAAATTGTAACCGATCTCTTTATGCTCATACCAGAGCGCCTTCTCGCGGCTTTGCTGCGAAAGCTTTTTAACATGGCTGGCGAGCTTTTTATCATCGGTCAAGACAGCGCCACCGCCCGAAGTCGTTATAAGTTTATTACCATTAAACGAATAGACAGCCGCTACTCCCGCGTTGCCTGCAGGACGGCCTTTGAACGTCGCGCCAACCGCTTCAGCGCTGTCACAGACAAACTTAGCCTTATACTTACGGCATATTTTCTCGAGTTTACCGTAGTCGTTGCAACGTCCGAAAAGATCGACGGCTATAAAAAGAATTTTACGCCCCGTCTTCGCGGCGTCCGCGAGGGCCCTGTCGAGAAGTTTCAGATCGACATTGCCGGTCGAATCGCAATCTACGAACCACGGCTCGGCGCAGAGGCGGCACGCTGGCGAAACGGTGGCGATAAAAGTCAGCGTCGGAACAACAGCGATCCACGTTTTATCGACTTTAAGATGTGCGAAAATTAATTCCAATGCGGCTGTCGCGCTGGAAACGGCGACGGCGTATTTTCTGCCCGACAATTTCGCAAGCTCAGATTCGAATCGGTCAACCTTAGGTCCGCACGGAGCGACGTACCCCGAATCGAAAGCCGCCTCGACCTCAAGGCGCTCTTTATTGTCGACAAACGGAGGAGAAAGAAAAATCCTTTTATCCATCATTTAAGATCCCCCTTTTTAACCCAGCCCGCATGTTCTCCGTCATCAACACGAACCCACTCGCCCATTGTCTCAGTTATCTTCAATTCGTCAGCGCGCTTCACGGTCGATGCGATTTCCCGGGCGCTCTCGCGCGGAGCGAACCTGATGACGGTTTTGGTCACGCCTTTGGCCGCGTCGATTACAACCGCCTTGGCATCGCGCTCTTTAGAAGTGATATATTTTAAAGGAACCCCTTTGGCGGTAACGCGCTCAAAATCCTTCTTCGCCGGATTATAACAGGAAAATGAAATATCGGGCGTTTTAGCTTCACCTTCGGCTCTGAAAAGTTTTTTATAAACCACCGTATTCCGATCGCGGCCTAATTCATTCGTAAAGGCGTTTTCGGGCATAAAGGCGTTGGCGGCGCGAACGGTAATGAGCGCGGCCACCACATCATTCGTCTCAACATCACGGACATCAACCCGTTGATACGCGTTAAAATCTTCACCAATACACCCGTTGTAGTCGTCGGGTGTTTTTACACCGTCAAGCAACCCTACATTAAACGGCAAGGTGCCTGCCTCCTCAAAAAAACCGGCACGGTCCGGAAATGGTCTGATTCCATCTGCTCTGACAACCCGTTCATAAATTCCTTTCACTGAAAAAGAAACATTTTCTTTAAATGGAACATCAAATCGCAATGGTGCCGTCATCCGTTTTACAACACAATTCGTTGAACCGCCCGCTTCATCAGGCAACATCTCGAACTTTCCGAGAATTTTAAGACCTAACAGGCGCGAGGGTTGTATTTCTATATTAGGCAAGGAACAATCCTTGGGAATCTCCAAAGATACCAGCAGATTAAAAGTCTCTCCGACTGTAAGCTCCGTCTTGTCGGCCGAAACTTTGGCTGAGATTTCAGGAGGTTTGATTTCAACACCGTTGACAATTAATTTCCTGACTCCCCCGCCAGAACGGATCATCATATTACCGCCGCCGAACGGCATCATCGAATTCATCTCGCGCATCATCTCTTCATGCATCCGCTCCATCTCCGCAAACGGATTCAAGGCAAATGCAGATTGCGAAAAGACAAGCACGACGGCGAAGCAGACGATTAGACGAAGAATTGCTCTCAAGAGCATGACAGCAAAACCGGCAGCAAGAAGCGCTCCGACGGCATAAAGTGCACGGCCTTGCCAGGAATGACGCAAGACCGGTCGCATCACGCGCCGCCACATCGGAAGCTCGACATCAGGATTAGAGGTTTTAAGCGCAAGCGCAGCTGTAATACCGCGTTCTATAGTCTGCGTCTGCCCAATCGTCCATTCAAGCGACGAATAGATTGAAAGCGCCCTCGCCCAGTTACCCGCGAGAATTTCGCACGCCGCCTCGTTTAGCCGAGCCTCCGGGAAATCAAAGCTCTTAAACTCGGAAGCTTCGGCGCGAGAGCAAGCCTTGCGCCAGGCGAACATTTCATCGTCGCTCAATCTATCGGCCGAATTCCACGGGCTGGATGATAAATCCACCGCAATTCCATCAGGCAGAGGCAAGACAGAGCTGAAATCATCCAATCCCGCAAGCGCGATTTGGGACGACTTCCTGGAATGTACCGGTATGGGCAGGGTTGAAGCCTCAAGAGTCTCGCCGGATTTATGCCTGTACGAAAAAGTGAGCGACGGAAACTCAAGACATCCTTCTTTAACCGGACGCACTCTGTAGGTTATCCGCTTGGCATCTCTATAAGTATCGGTCTTCGCGCTTTTATCGTCAACTTTCCAGACAGAGGAGTCGACGACTTCCGAGAGCCCGGGCGGATGAAGTGCGCTGAAATCCGCCTCGCCGATGAAATCGACCGTAAGAATCATCGGATCACCGACATTCACGTTGTACGCATCGAAATCCGCGCGCGGTGAAAGTTCAGTCCCGACTACTCCGTCAAGAGGTATAACCGAGGCGGCGGCGGCGAATATAGATGCGGCTAATAGCATAATTTATTCCGGTGTCACTTCAAATCGGACGATAACCGTTTTGTTTTTTTCAAGAAATGCCGATGTAAGTCCGCGCACGTAACCGACTTGCGACGCGGCCCGCAAAACCGTTCTGTCGGCGGAAGCGTCGCCTGAACTCTGGGTTAAGCTGTAGCCGATCACCTTCCCGCCTGCGCCGAAACGTACCGACAGACACATTTTCTTAAGACTGCTCGTCCATGCGGGCCTGTCCCATTTAGAATAGAATGCCTGACGGATCAGCGAGAAGCAGCGAGCCTCTTCGCCCGCGTCCAATCCCTGATTTGTCGCTCCGGGCCTGTAGCCCTGCATCAGAAGTTTCTCCCAGTCCTGAGGACGTTTATCGGTTCGCCCATTATTCCGCGGCGGCGGATTCTTGATTTTCGTCGTGCTGTTGCGCATCCTCGCAAGACGCTGGTCGCGAGTTTCCTGAGGCTCCTTGGGTTTGTCGGGTTTCTTTGGAGGATCAGGCTGCTTTGGGGGTGTAGGTTTAGGAGGCTTAGGGGGTTCTGGCGGTTTAGGGGGTTTGGGCTTATCCGGCTGCAAAACCACGGCATCTGTAATATCTGGTTCATCGCGCGGCGGCGGATCAGGATCTTTCGGCGGATCGGGGGGAGGGGGATCCGGCTGCGATAATGGCGGAGTCTCGGGCGGCTGTTCATTTTCGACCCCGTCGGGATTATCGTTGACGACCACCATCAACTCCATAGGGATTACAATTTCTTTTTCATCCTCTTCACAGATTCCAATATACCAGATCGACAGAAACAAAACGATATGAACGACTATCGCAGCCGCAAAATATACTGCGTTGAACGCACTTGGTCTTGTCTCCTCTCCGATGTACATCTACTTCTCCACCGTCACAAGAGCCATCTTGCGGATTTTACATTTATGAAGAATTTTTACGACGCGCATGACCTGGCCGTATTCAAGCCTCTCGTCACCGCGCACAAGAACGGGAACATCAGGATCTTCGGACTGCATGGCCGCAAGAGTAGTCTCAAGCTCTTCGAGCGTTATCGGTTTATTATTGAGAAACACTCTGTTCAGCGCATCGATCGTCACCGTATTGGCCTTGTTGTCCTTAGTCGGCAACTGATCGGTTTTAGCCTGGGGAAGCATGATTGAAACGCCCTGTTCAAGAGCAGGCAGTGTAACGATAAAGGTAACCAGCAGCAGAAAGGTCAAGTCGATAAGCGAAGTCATATCGACCTGCGCCTTCGGCTTGTCTCCGCGATAACGTCTGCGACGCAGAGACATCCTACATTCCCCTTCCTTGGAACTCGCATGCCACGCGCGTAGATAATTCCTCCGCGAATCCGTCCATGCTGTTCATAATGCTGCGGATCATGGCGTTCATCTTGGTAAAAGCGATTACACCCGGAATAGCGATAAGAAGTCCGACAACCGTAGTCACGAGAGCCGATGAAATAGAAGGGGCGATCGTCGCAAGATTGGCGCTTCCCGCGCTTCCCATTTCGGCGAAAGCGTCAAGAACCCCCCAAACCGTCCCCAATAGACCAAGCATCGGAGAGAGAGAAACAACGGCAGCGATCACGCCCATACCATATTCTACCCGAATCTCTTCATCGGACAACGCCTGCTCGCACGCGCCGGAAACCAGCTTGATTTCGCGTTCCGTCAAAGCCGCGGAACCGTCACCGTCGGTGTTGCGACCAACGAGGAGCGTCCTGACGTCCGGAGAAAGAAGCGTAAGCAATCTTTCGCACGTCTTCTTGTAGATTCCCTCGATACCGTTGTTTACTGAAGGTCGGCGCGTAAGATAATATTCAAGAACGTCATGGCCCGAATTAAAATCGTGCAAAAACCTTCGTGTCGTTCGGGTAAGAAAAGAAAGTTCGCGCCATTTGCCGATAATGACGGCAACCATGATAACGGACGTGATTATCTGGACGATAACGATACCCTTACCGAGGGCATTCGAAAGAAAGAATCCGTCAATTAAAGAATTCGCAAAAAACAACGACATGAAATTATTCCTCTTTTTTTTGTTTTCTGAAAGTGTTTTTAAATTCTCCATTCGCAGTCGCGGACATAACGCGACCTTCCTCGGGCAGATCGTCGCGCGTCCGTCCGCATGCGGCCAGCACCTTGTCAGTCGTCTGGAAATGTGCTTTCGCGTGATTCATAAGCCAGACGGGGCCTTCCTTTCTGACCATTTCTTCGGCCAGAGCGCGAACTTTAGGATCACTCGAACCGATCGGAACCTTAGGTTTTTCTTCGCCTTCGGCCGGGGGTTCGGAGCCGAAAATCTCATCGCTCATCTTAGCGACGTCTCGGAGAAAAATCTCTCTTGCGATAACGGACGCGGCGGCTACCGCGATATCGCTTTCAGCCTTATGGCGCTGAACGACCTCAGCCTTTTTACCGAGAGGTTTAAGCGATTTTAGAATCGTCGCTTCCGTCGGCGCGAACTGGTCGACGACCACACGCGGACAACCGGAGCGTTTCGTAAGAAGCTCTTCGATCGCCGTTCCGTGGGCCCACGCGAGCATCCGGTTGATGTTGCGCATTTTCGCGTAAAGGCGGTTGTAGGCGGCGGGCCCGAGCTTGACGACGCTGTAGCCGTCGGGACCGAGAAGCGCGCGTACTTTCGCACCGGCCGTAAGAACGGCCTTATCGCTCATCTGCTTACAGTCCTTGATGCCGAGCTCCTGCATCTGAACGGAAAGCGTCTCGTCGGTATACGCGCAGCAGACTACGAGAGGCCCGAAATAATCACCCTTTCCTGATTCGTCGCTGCCCGCGTGAGGCGCGGTCAACGAAGGATCAAGAACAGTCTCGTAGCCCAGCGTCGCCGCTCCGAGAACGTTCGGCTCCAGAACGAAAAGAACGAAATCCTCAGCCTTTCCGCCTTGAATGCAGAGCTTGCGTTTTCCGTGCTTCTCTTTAGCGTAGAGCGTCGCATTGAAGCCATCACCTTCTATCGACCAGAGAGAATATGGAACCTCCCTTTTCCGATAATTTCCCGAAAGCATCACGCCGAGCAGCAGTTCCTGCTGATCGTTGGTCAATTCGTATGTAAATGTCGTCTTCGCCATTTATTTAGCGCAAAAACGGAACTCGGTCGCCGACGAATACTTCTCTCCCGCCTTGACGATAGTCGTGGGCCAGTGAGGCTTGTTGGGGGAATCGGGAGCGTGCTGGGTTTCGAGCGCAACGCCGCAACGGAACGAAAGATGCTCGCCACCCTTGGCTTTCTGGTCGTAGCTCGCCCAGTTGGCCGTGTAAACCTGAAGACAGGGTTCTGTCGTCCACACTTCGACGGCACGCCCGTTCAACGGGCAGTAAAGGCCGCCCGCCTTGATGAGCCCGCCCTTTCCGCCGGCCATGACGCCCTCGTCGAGAACCCAGTTATGGTCATAACCCTTACCGATTTCAAGCTGCGGATCGGGCTCGTTGATACGCTCTCCGATACGCATTCCATCGCGGAAGTCAAAAGCCGTTCCCGCAACATCAGCGATTTCACCGGTAGGAATCTGGCCCGCATCGGTCGGAGTAACCTTTGATGCTGCGATTGTCATAATATGATCTTCGATCGTGCCGCCCGCTTCGCCCTTGAAGTTGAAGTAGACATGCTGAGTCATATTAATCGGCGTATCCTTATCGGGCACGGCTTCATAATCGACACGCCAGACATTGTCCTTAGTGAGAGTATACTTGACGCAAACCTCGACCTTGCCGGGGAACCCCTCTTCGCCGTCGGCGGAAACACGTTTGAAGACGACGCCGACATCGTCTCCGTCAATAAACGGCTCCGCATCCCAAACATACGCATCCCAACCGCGCGCGCCGCCGTGAAGATTGCAGCCGATTCCTCCCGGAGCGTTATTGAGCGCCGGAAGCTGGTAATCTACACCGTTCAACGTGAATCTGCCTGCGGCGATTCTGTTGCCGTAGCGGCCGATGATGCAGCCCCAGTAGGGATCACCGTTATCCCAGCCCGAGGGATCGTCGAATCCGACGACGACATCCTTCATCGCGCCGTCACGGTCGGGAGTAAAAAGACGGACGACCTTGCCGCCGTAATCGCTCACTTCGAGAACAACGCCGCCCGCGCCTTTAAGGATGAACTTTTTCGCTTTTTCGCCGTACTTGGTAACGCCGAAATCCATAACTTCAAATGATGCAACCGCCATTTTCAACCTCCTTTTTTTAACGGTTTATAAAACAGGCTTAATATATTTGGTCTTTATCGCCCGCCACAACACCAGGCAAAACGCCGAAAGCGGAATCGCAAGCAAAAGTCCCAGAAGGGAATTGAACACAATCCCCCAGAAGAAGAACGAAAAAATGACACCCGCATAGCCGAGACCGGTTTTGTCGCCCTGAATCTTAGGCGTGATGATATAGCCGTCGAGAAACTGACCGATCATCCAGACGCCGCCCACCAGCATTGCCGACAACTTTGAACCATCGCTTCCGAAATACGCCATAAGCAGCGCCACGGGGAGAAAGACAACCGTTCCCATAAAAGGCACGAAGTTGAATACGCCGAGCGCGAAGCCAATCCAGAAACCGTACTTGAGATCGATAAGATAAAAGCCCATGCCGTACAAAAAACCTTCAATAAGACAGATGGACATCTGCCGGCGGGCGAAGCTTATTACTATATCGATGAACGAATCAATCTGTTCAGCCACAAACTGTTTCGTGTCTTCCTTGAAGAACGGTACGGCATTAGCCAGTTCGATCCCCTTGAGGCTCGGGCGTGTTATGAAATAGACGAAAAACACCAGCGAGACGAGAACGCTCAGAAGATTTGTGGCGTAGCCGGCTATATTGAAGACAAACTGCACGCATTTGGTCCGTATCGCTGTAATCCAGGCCTGATACGGCAATTCGATTTTGTCCGCGATCGAGATCGCATTCGGGAATTCGGAATTGAACCACGCTTTGAACCGCGCCGTATGCTCAGGCGTCAGATCGAACAGAGCTGAGATCTGCTCGATTGCAAAAGATCCGAAACCGCACACTAGACACACCGTCGGCAAAACCATGGACAGGAGCATCAAAAGAACCGCAAGCGACGGATTTTTCACGGTTTTAAGCCACCAGTAGTAGTAAGGCTTGAAGAACATCGCAAGAAACAGTCCGATCACGAGCGGCGTTATCGCGGCGGAAGCGTATGACAAAACCGCCACGATTCCCCAAACCGCAATAACGGCAAAGAGCACGATTACCCCGACCGAAAGCAGGGTCAGGGCGCTCGCTACCGTTTTACGTTGAGGCTCGGTGAATTCCATTTCAGAATCTCCTTAAAAAATTTCACAGTGCGGAAGTTCTCCGACGATCGGACGGACGTAATCCAGGAACGCCCCGGTTACATCATGGCCATTCCTGGCGATATACTCCTTAGGAACGCTGCGCGTATACTTCGCGGCATTCGCGACAGGAACAGGCGCGTATGCGATTTTGTATTTCTTACCCTCTTCGCGCACTATCGCGATCGTACCCTTCGTAAGTTCACCCTTCAACGCCGACTTTACGGCCGCCTCACCGGCTGCACGGGCTTCGGCCTGATCGACCTTCGAGGCGATACCGGGGAAGGAGCGCTGAAGATAACCGAACGTATCGGCGCGAACGCGCTTGACGTTCGCCTTCGTCTTGAGAATCGTCGCGAGCGCGTCGCCGAGAGCGCCGGTACCGGACATCTGAACGTTGCCGTGGGAATCGGTCTCGCCGGAGCCGAGCTTCGCGCCGATCGGGATCCCGTCCTTGCCGCGGATACCCTCAGATACGGCGCATACGCAGCGGCCGTACTTCTTCATCGCGGCCTTCACGTCTTTAATGAACTTCTCTTCGGTGAAGACGACCTCGGGAAGATAGATGAGATGCGGACCGTCGTCCTCGCGGATGCGCGCGAGCGCCGAAGCCGCCGTTAAGAACCCTGCGTCGCGGCCCATGATGATGTCGATCTTGACGCCGCCGAGAGCACGGTTGTCGAGATCGTCGCCGCGGATCGCGGAGGCGACGAAACGCGCCGCAGAGCCGAATCCGGGCGTATGATCGCAGCTTCTCAGATCGTTGTCGATCGTTTTGGGAATGTGATAAACGACGAGAGGATAACCTTCCTTCTCGGCCTCCTCTGCCACGATGCGCGCGGCGTCTGCGGAATCGTTGCCGCCGATATAGAAGAAGAATCCGACGTTGAGTTTACGGAACTCCTCGAAGATCGCGCGGCAGTCGGCCGCGTCGGGCTTGCGGCGGCAGCTGCCGAGCGCAGATGACGGCGTTTCGGCGATCGCCTCAAGTTTTTTGGCCGAAGGCTTCTTAAGATCGATATAATCGTTTGAAAGGATTCCGACGATACCATGTCTCGCGCCGAGAATCTTACCGATCCTGTCGCTCTTGCGCGCCTCAAGAACGGCTCCGACCAGCGACTGGTTGATGACCATCGACGGACCTCCGGACTGGGCGATAACCATATTCATCTTCTTCATCGTCTTATACCTTTCGTTTTATCGGCTTAAAATTTCTTCGCGCACATTCCGCGGCGCGATATCGAACATGTCGGGCTCCATCGAATACGACGCGCGACCCTTCGTAAGAGAACGGATGCTCGTGGCGTAACCGAAGAGCTTGGCGAGCGGAACACGGGCGTGGACGAGCTGCATGTCGCCGCGCTGGCTCATATCGAGCACCGTGCCTCGGCGGGAGTTGAGATCGCCCAGGACTTCGCCGACAGATTCGGGGGGAGTTGTGATCTCAAGCTTCATGATCGGCTCGAGAAATTCGGGCGAGGCGTTCTCGGCGGCTTCTCTAAAGCCCATTACCGCTGCCGAGCGGAACGCGACCTCGTCGGAAATCTCCATATCGATCATTTCTGCCGCGACACACTCTACGGCGAGATCGGTCATCGGATAACGTGCGAGAACGCCTGTAGCGATACCGTCTTTAAGACCCTGCTCGACGCATTCCTGAAGTCGCTTGTCGGCGACAGTGTTTCTAAAGTCGCGCGAAAGATCTATCTTTACGCCTTCACCGCGCTCAAGCGGCTTTACAGCGAGCGTAAGAGTAACGGCGTGACGCTTGCCGCCGAGCTCGCGGTCGAAGGAGAACTTCGTCGTCGCAGGTGCGGTAACCGTTTCGACGTACGAGACCATGGGTTTACCCACATTCGCGGCGCACTTGAACTCGCGTTTAAGACGGTCTACGAGAATTTCGAGGTGGAGCTCGCCCATTCCCGAAAGAATCGTCTGACCGGTTTCTTCATCTTCGCGAACCTGACACGTCGGATCCTCAGCCGCGAGAGTGTACATCGACTCTACGAGTTTATCCTTGTCGGCGGAACTCTTAGGCTCGATCGCGAGGAACATGACGGACTGAGGGGCTGTGATGCGCTCTAAGTAGCACGGCTTCATTTCGGCGCAGAGAGTATCGCCCGTCGTGCAGTCCTTAAGCCCGACGACTGCGCCGATATCGCCCGCCTTAAGCTCGTCGACCTCGATCTGATCGTCGGCGAAGAGACGGACGATCTTCATGATGCGCTCGCGCTTTTTGGTGCGCGGATTGTAGGCGTTCGCGCCCTTCTTCAATATACCCGCGTAAACACGTACGAAAAAGAGTTTACCGACGTACGGATCGGTCGCAATCTTAAAGACAATCGACGTTAAAAGTTCGGAATCGCTCTGCTTGCGCGTTACGGCTTCACCGGATTTAAGATCTGTAGCGGTAACACTGGGACGATCGAGCGGCGAAGGCAGATAAGCGCAAATCGCATCGAGAAGCGGCTGAACGCCCTTGTCGCGAAGTGACGTTCCGCAGAGAACGGGAACGAGTCTGCCTGCGACGACCTGACGCCGGATGGCGGGAATAAGCTCTTCTGCGGAAAGATCGCCCTTCTCAAGAAACGCCTCCATCACCTCTTCGTCAAGATCGGCGACCTTCTCTACGAGTTCAGCGCGTGCGAGAGCGGCATCATCGGCGAACTCTGCAGAAACTTCGCCCACCGTGAACTTCTTGCCCTCGGACGCCTCGTCGTAGACGATCTCCTTCATGTTGATGAGATCAATGACACCCTTGAAGGTCTCTTCCTTTCCGATAGGAAGTTCAATAGCGCAGGCGTTCGCTTTAAGCTTATCCTTAAGCTCGTCCACTACGCGGTTGAAATCGGCGCCCATACGGTCCATCTTGTTGATAAAGGCAAGACGCGGCACATTATATCGGTCGGCCTGACGCCATACGGTCTCGGACTGGGGCTGCACTCCGCCGACGGCACAGAACACGCACACCGCTCCGTCGAGGACTCTGAGCGAACGCTCAACCTCCATCGTAAAGTCGACGTGGCCGGGAGTGTCGATGATGTTGATCGCATGGTTGTTCCACTCGCACGAAATGGCGGCGGACTGAATCGTAATTCCGCGCTCGCGCTCCTGAATCATGAAGTCGGTCGTAGTGTTCCCGTCATGAACATCACCGTGCTTGTGGATCTTGCCGGTATAGAAAAGAATGCGCTCGGTAGTGGTGGTTTTACCTGCGTCGATATGCGCAACAATTCCAATGTTGCGTACGTTGGATAAATCATTCGTCATAACTTGTAATATTATACCAAAAA
Organism: Kiritimatiellia bacterium; assembly: GCA_045656225.1. Lineage (GTDB taxonomy): Bacteria > Verrucomicrobiota > Kiritimatiellia > RFP12 > UBA1067 > UBA1067. The sequence continues at coordinate 23,789 of JAZOQU010000011.1, forward strand.
GAAATGCCCTAAAGCTTAACCGTTCGGATATTTTACCGATTGACGATCTTTTCCTTTTTATAACAATAAAGAAGAATAGAAAACAAAGCAGACAGTCACAAAATCTGCAATGCTCTTCGTTTTCTTTTTTTATTGCCGGTAGCCTTTATTTCTTTAGCGCCCGCTCGGCCTTAAAGTCATCGACGAGTTTTTTGAGCTTTTTGCGCTTATAATCGTAACAGATTTTATGATTAAGGCCAAGCTCGGCGATTTTCTCAATCTCCTCGACCGTCGTTTCGGGTAAAAGCGCCATCGCGGTAACGCAGTCAATCACCATATCAGGCCCGAAAACTCCCGGTGGAACAACAGGATAGATTTTAGGCTTCAAATACGCTACCGTCGCTCTTGCGTATTCTATCGCCTTAGCCTTATCGCCATATTTAAGCTCATAGCGCATTATGCGGTTTCTTACCCTGCCTGTATTAAATTGCGTAGCGAGCGGCAACTGCATCTTAGCCATAGCGACCGCATCGTCATCACGCTTAGCGGAAGAATAATACGCATACAAACACTCATAGACCTCATAAAGATGATATCCCTCACCTAAAAGCTTTTCGCGCCATTTATCAACCGTCTCACCTTTTGTTTTAGGGTTGTTAATGAGCGATTGCAAAATCCCATGAGCCGCCTTATTGCGCTGAGCCTGTGTTGCATAAGGCGAATTAAGCACAACCTCATTGTCGGCTAACGCCTCATCAAAATTCTTCATCTTATAATACGCGCCCGCTCGCACCAAACGCGCCGCCATAAGATAATGGCCGGCGAGGCCGCCTTTATTAAGCGCGTCTGTAGCCTTTTTAACAATATCTTTAGACAACCCCGCTGAAAGCTTCTTCGTAAACGCCGCAAATTCCGCATATCCCTTGCGCGGCTCGGCGCTCTTGGAGATATCAAGTTTCATGAATGCGCGGCACATCCCCTCGCCGTATTTCAAAAGCGCCTTATCGTCATAATTGTAGTTGCTGTTCGCATACGCGAATTCAAATGTCGCGCTGTATGCGACCTGAGTGCCGTGAACCGAGAAATAATGACCGCAGGGAATACCGGTATCGCCCGAAACTTTTGCGGCCTTAGGCTTACCGAGCACCTTGATACGCCCAGTGGCATTGGGACGCTCTTCATCTAACCACGCCTTAAACTCATGGGAATTGGCGGCATTACTCGGGCTCTTATGGCCTGCGAAATAAATCGCCTCGTGAATATCGCCGCGGACCGCAGGCGCATGCATATCCATAACGACAAAGAACTTTTTCTCCTTATCGAGATTGATTATCGCTTTCACCTCAGGATAAAGAGCCTTTTCGCCGAGCCCGTAATCGCGGTTATGATCGTGAGGAGCGCGGTTCTTACCTTGATCGCCCGCCTCAACACCGTCAAGATCCACGAACGGGATCACGTAAAGAGTATATTTATCGCGAAACTCCTTGCCTGCGGGAGACTCGCTTAATGCCTCGCGCATAAAGCCCTCAACCACAAAACTCGCGCTCGCCTCGCAGCTGTGGTGACGCGCCGTAATAAGAACATTCTTCGGTCCCTTGCCGATAATAACCATCGGAACATCAACTCCCTTGCGCGTCTTCGTTAATACGCCGCGCTTCATGTACGGCGACGACGCGTACTCAGAATAAAACGCCTCAAAGTTAGAGCGCTGATACGGAAAGCCCTGAGCAAAGCGAACCTTCTCTCCCGCTTTCTTAAATTCCCACTCGAACGAATCGCAATCTTTCGCGCCCTTTCTAAAATGAGTCTTAGCCTTACCGAGCCATTTCCACGACTTTCCGCCGTCCGTACTTACGGCAGGCCCCTGAGCCGAGAGACGCGAAGCTCCAACAGGAAAAGCGAACTTAACCTTACCTGTTTTAGTAGCAACAGCCTCGAAATTCCAATAAAACCACGCGAAATTAGTATCACGCAAATCAGGCGCTATCTCAGCGACGCCATCCTTAAAACCGCGAAACTTAAGATTACCGCCCGGATAATCCCAAGAAAGCTCAACAGGTCCGCACGCCACAGGCGCCGCGAACAGAGACGACATTACAACAGTAGCGGCAATCGCCAATAACGTTTTCATTTTCATAGTCTCTTTAGCATCCAATTCACTTTTCACGATTACGAAGGGATCAACATTTAGCGTTCCCGTCGGTGGCGTTATCCTATAGCCTATAGAATCAGGCCCACGGCAACAACGAAAAGAGTATACCCTATTCTTAAAGAAATAGTCAACCTTATGATAAAGCTATTCCATTCGTTCGCCACGCTCACGAAGGAATGTAAACTCACTATTGCAATACGACAAGATCGCTACCTTCACATTTTTAAAAATGCGGTGGTAACTTCTCCCTTAAATCCGACTTTACGACCAACGCCAAAAAATCAAACTTCCCCTCGTTTTCCTTCTCTTTTCACACCAGGGCGACAGTCCCCTCGTCACTCCATCCGCTTTACGCCGATTGAGCCACCCAGCATTCTAAATTCAATCAGGCAAATTTTCCTCTGGATATTTTTCCAACTTGTTAATAACATTCGTCACATAGTTTGTTAGAAATTCACTGATGCATCGCTCTTTTGCGCCTCGCATTACATTTAATCTCCTTTTGCTGTTTTCATATGTCGGATCAGCGCGCATCAACGCCTTATCAACTGAAACATGCATCAAATTAACATTTAGAGCAAATTCTCTTGTCATATTAAACACCTGCTCTCTACATGAAAACAACGACTCGGTCCGATAAACGCGTTTTAACAAATCTTCCGCAAATCTAGAACGATTCGCATCATCATCTACACTAAAACCATTCGTAATTGAAAATATTGCCCTACAGTTTGAAGTAAATTACTAGAAATACCATCTAGAGATATTATTGTATTAAGCGCTCTATCTCCGCACATCGAATTTGTCGCACAAGAATACAGAAATGGCAATTCCGATTTAGTCGCATATTTTCCATACTGCCACATTGAACGCGTGCAAATCCATTCGTCATTCGTCTTTATTAAATCTGAAAGCAATCGAAGTAAGCGATTAGTATTGCCATTAATAAAATATGTATCTACCAACTTAGTATCATTCCTAGATTGTGAACACTTCGGCTGAATATAAAAGATTATATCTTTTTTACCTCTTCATCAGATGCAATCTGCGTTTCTGCAAATGCAAACTGCGCCACATAAACTATAAAAACAGCAATTCTATATCTTATATTTTTCATTGCTCAAATTTCTTTGAAACTAATTCCGAACTTGATATATTATTTGTCACGGTAGGATTCATAAACACTTCTGCGCATTCATCTTTCTTAACACTGGTGTCTTTTGTAACCGTATACGAAAAAAGATTCTCCCCATTTGACTTAACGATCGTATATTTTTTATTCGTAAAAACACCTCCATCATTTTCAT
>JAZOQU010000012.1:0-27601 GCA_045656225.1 Kiritimatiellia bacterium
AAAGTTTACTCTCCAGCCAAGACTGTTGCAGATCTTTTTAAGTTTCGTAATAAATTCGGGATAGATATAGCAATTGAAGCTCTAAAAGAAGGGTGGAAAAAGCATCTATTTACCGCGGATGAATTGTATCGCGCTGCACAAGTGTGTCGTGTTACACGAGTTATTGAACCCTATACTGAAAGTGTTTTGTCATGAGTTCAAAAAATCTGTTCAGTGGAAAGCTTATTTGCGTAAAAGTGGAATCGTCGCGGATTGTCCTCAAGAATTTAAGGTGATTGCCGATTTTATTGCTTCAAAAATGCTCCCTCTCTTGCCTAGATGAAATACAAATTTCTACTAGTCCCTTGTTATAGAAAATAGTGATGAGCGCGGCGGATTGGAGATGTATTGTAAGGTGAGAATTTGACGCGGGAAATTGGCGGCGTTCGGTGTTGATGATGGATGTTAAATATGCTATAATATTAGCACTTTCTTAGAGGAAGTGATAATGAAAAAGCAGAATGTACTTTATCCAAAGGCGGCGAAAGCTCTTAAGAGAATGGGCGAGAATCTTCGTTTAGCTAGAAGACGTCGAAAAATAACAGCGTCAATGATGGCAGAGCGAGCCAATATGTCTTTAATGACGCTGCGTTCGCTTGAGCGGGGGTCGGCGCATGTTTCGATGTGTAATTATATGGCTGTTATTTCATGCCTTGGCTTTCAAGATGATATCGCTTCAGTTGCCGCGAACGATGTTCTTGGGCGAGATCTTCAAGATGCAGCGTTATGAAAAAGACGATTTATCTTTATCTTGGCTCCAAGTATATTGGGGAATTGAAGGTCGAGAATGTTCGTATGCGCGAAACATATATGTTTCAATTCGCGGCGGAATACTTAAATCCTAAAAACCCGATACTTGATCCGTCTATTGCCAATGTGAGAGGTCCCCAGTTTCCTGTCAATGGAGGTGTTTTCGGCTTTCTTTCAGATGTGGCGCCTGATCGCTGGGGGCGAAAGCTGATTCGCCGAAAAGAGAAGCGCGAATTATCTGAGAGCGATTTTCTTCTTGGTGTATGTGATGCGACCAGGCAGGGGGCTTTGCGGCTTAAGCTGGATAAGGATGGACCATTCGTTTCGGATGATACGAAAGACGCTGCGCCGCCATGGACGACATTGCGAAAACTTGAGTCCGCGGCGTTGCATATTGATGCGGATGATCATGGAGGCGAAGAAGAACGTTGGGTGCGCGATTTATTTGCGCCGGGCTCTTCATTAGGTGGAGCGCGGCCTAAGGCTAATGTTACATCGCCAGATGGTTCGGTATGGATTGCTAAATTTCCCTCGGTAAAAGATGATTGGGATGTTGGGCTTAAGGAGTACGAGGCGAGTGTGTTAGCTCGCAAGGCCGGATTAGTTGTACCCGAAACTCAATGTAAAAAACTTTCAAAGGCGGGAACGACATTCTTTTCGAAGCGATTTGATCGCAATGGTGACGAGCGGGTTCACTATGCCTCGGCGATGACTATGATCGGAGCGAAGGATGGTGAAGAAAATCATAGTTATCTTGAAATTGCAGAATTTATCGCTGCGCATAGTGTAGATCCAATCGCGGATTTGCATGAGTTGTGGGGGAGAATGGCGTTTTCGACAATAATCGGCAACACGGACGATCATTTGCGAAATCATGGGTTCCTTTTAACGGAGCGCGGGTGGAGACTTTCGCCAATGTTCGATGTTAATCCTAATCCGCATGGCGGAGTTTCGGCGCTTGATATAGGAGACTTGTTTGATGATTCAGAGTATTATCGGCTCACGAAAAAAGAAGCGAAGCAACGTTATGACGAGATGTATTCGCTTATTAAGGATTTAGCACCTAATTTCGTGAGATGAATGATAGCTGGGGTCATTGACGATAATTGATATAAATTTGCGATAAGCGCGGCGGATTGAGGATGGTTTTGTAAAGTGAGAATTTGCCGCGGAGATATCAGTTTGATTTGCAATGTGCGGAGATTATGTGGTATAATGTCCGCAAATTCTGCGGAGATATTCATTAGTGCGCTACATATATCAACATAAAAGCTGGCCTAATTTTCGATGGTTTTAAGGGGAATCTCACGTCATCTAAATGGGCGAAGATATGTAAAGTTTCTCAAGATACCGCATCGCGTGAGATTAATGCACTCGTCGATAAGTCTATCCTTAGACGTGAAGGTCAGGGTCGCTCAACGCACTATGTGCTGGCGTGAAGAGTGTTGCCAATGAAAGGGAAAGTTATTTAACTCGCGCAGAGGCGCAGAGGAGAAAATAATGGAATACTATCATGCAGACAGATATGAGGACGGAACTCCTTTACAGCTTGGAGATATAGTGGAGACGAATCCCCCTGAATGCCGAGATGAATGGAAGCGCGGCAGGGTGATTAAGATTTTTGGCCCTACACCTACTCACGAGTCACTTGAATGGCATCTTAAGCCTGGCCAATGGCTCATTATAATAGAGAGGGATGACGGGGAATTTGATGCTTTCTTTGAATTGGACGAACACATTCGTTTTGTGTCTAGAGGACGAGACAATGGGCAAAACTGATAAATAGTCTGGGGGACTGTCCCCATTAGCGATAAATGATAGAAAATTGTGGTTAGCGTGATATTTCAGGGTGTTTTGTAAAGTGAGAATTTGACGCGGAAATTCTGGGCGATCTTGCCGCGCTTTTATTTTATGTGTTAAAGTGGTATAATTGGCAGTGATGATGATGGATGATTATAAAATCTCTGATAACTTCCAAAGAACGGAGGATCCTAAAATGATTTCACCACACCACTTTCACCCCACCAATGGGGTCCCTCGGATTCCTGAACAGTAGTAGCAGGAGAAAACAACAATGAAGCGGTATTGATGACATTGTTCAGCGTCGGTCTGCTTTTGTTCTTGATGATTGCGTACGCCTTGGGCGGGAATTTCTACGGCGATCTGGCTGATCGGTTCCCTGATGCCCGGGAGCCGATTGCATGGATGTGGCGGTATGCGCGCCATTTTGGAAAGTGCTTTCCTTGCTTGCCGGCGGCCATTTCTTCGTGCGATGCGTTCGGTGGTCTTTGAACAGGGATTCGACAAAGCGCGATGTCGTCAACCTTGACCGATATCTTCAAATCCAAGTTGAGGTTATGGAGCGTCTCCCCTTGAATAGTTTAACTGGTGAGAGCTACATTGGGTACGGATCTGAGCGACTGTATGAAACTTGGGGGACTGTGTCATACAGGCCCCCTATGCTCGAAGATTATGATGATATCATCGTTTCGGCTGTAAAGAAAGCGCTTCGTGATTTGCATACCTTGTTTTGTTTTGAAAGCCGAAGATTTTCGAATCCCGAAGTCGTTGAAGAAAACGCTTAAAAAGGGTCTCTCGAGCCCACCGACAACTGCCGCGCCAAGCGTCACCCAACTTTGGTAATTGCTTTGGAACCGTGGATTCTTGTTGAAGCGAAGCAAGGCGAACGAAAGCTATTGGAACGTCTTATTCGAGAGTTTTAATTCGATTGTGTGTTAGCGGGCGAGCAAAATGAGACACCCCAACACGCTTGACATAATGCCTATAATGCCCTATAATTTGATTTGTAATATTCGAGTGAGTATTGCCTACACGGAAATGACGGTTATGTAATGAAAGGAAAATGAATAGATGCCTATAACGAATTTCTCGGTGAGCGTGATAATGCTTTTTGTCGTTGCAACCTTTTTGCCGGTTCGTGCCGATGAGTCTTTCGTCATTGCTGAAAACGCAAAGGCCAAAGCCGTTATCGTCGTCGCCGACGGTCAGACGAACGGTTGTCATTATGCGGCAGTCAGATTGGCGGATATCCTCGGACGCATGACAGGTGCGAGGTTTATGATTGCCGACAAGCCCATCGCGGGGTATTCGACGATTTCGATTGGTGACAAGTATAACCCTTCGCGACCGGAAGAACTGTTTATTAAGGTGAAGGATAAAAATACGCTGATAATTACAGGAGACGGACCGCGCGGGACGATGCATGGCGTAAGTGAATTTCTTGAACGTCTCGGCGTAGTGTTTTGCGCGAATGACTTTGATTATGTGCCAAAAATTGAGTCTCCCTCACTCCCCGCGGACTTTGAATTTCGCGACGCTCCTTATATGCAATGGCGCGAGGCTTGCGCCCAACTTCAGCGACATTACTTCGACTATATGATGAAACTTCGCTTAGAGCCGAATTCCCGCGACCCTAAGTGGAAGCTTTTTGGCGATCACAATCGCCCGTCTATACAGCAGACGGTTTGTATGTCGATTCTCCCTAAGAAAAAATGGTTTGCTTCCAATCCCGAATGGTTCGCTTTCAACGCTATTAAGAAAACGCGCAATCCCCATTGGGTATGCATTTCAAATCCCGAAATGTTCGAGCAGCTTTGCAAAGACGTTGAATCGCGCCTTAAGGCCAACCCTAATGCGAAAGAAATCCCACTTGGCATTGACGACGCTTATACCTTCTGTGAATGTGATAAATGCCTGGAGATAGTAAAATCATACCGCGACGAAGACGGTAGCGAACACCCTGCTCTTCAGGCGGTTATTCTCGTTAATAGAGTAGGCGAGCGTTTCGCTAAAGACTACCCGAATGTGCGTTTTAATCTTTTGGCTTATGGTGATACGTTGCCTCAAAACCCAAAACTTAAATTCGCTCCTAATGTCGGTGCAGGCGTCGCCGAACTTTGGCGCAACCACGGCTTGCCGGCCGACTGCAATGAGCGAAGTGCTGATTGCCTAGGGGAAGTATCCAGAATGTCGAATGAGAAGAATGGCCCATACATTTGGGATTATTACGCCAATTTCGCCAATTACATTCAGCCGTTCCCGAATCACCGAATTCTCGCTCAGACGATGAGGTATTATAAGCGTCTTGGTGTAAAAGGCGTTTATTCCCAGCATCAGTGGCCGATTATGGGCGAGATGAGCGAAATGAAAATGTATCTTTTTGCGAAACTTCTCTGGAATCCAGATGCCGATGTAAATAAGCTTATTGATACATACGTTAATGCCGCGTACGGCAAGGCGGCGCCGCACATAAAAAATTATTTGAATATTCTTGAACATGCCCGCTTAAGGCAGCGCTGGACATGGTACGGCTGTTATGTCTATACGACATCGCATTATCTCACCGATGATGATTGCTTTAAGATTTTTATGGCTTTTCACAATGCGCTTAGAGCGGTTAAAGGCGATAGACACCGCACCGAAATGGTTAATCGTCTTCGCCTCGCCGCGATTGACTTGGCGCTTTCGCGGTATAATGATATGTTGACACTCCAGCCGAAGTATAAATGGTTTAAACTTCCTTCGCGCGACAGCCTTTATTTCGATTGGCGAGCGACAGTAAATTATGAATCGCGTCGCGGCTCTCATACGGAAATCGGCGAAGGGACGATGGCGGCGTGGCTTGTTGAACGGCGTTATCCGAAAATGTTCGCCAACCCTCCTGCTCCAACGGTTTATCCGAGGCGCAATCTCGTTATCCACGCTTCTGCGCACGAGCTTACGGGAGGCGAAAGAATGACTAAATATTCAGATGCTAACGGTGATTTTTATGCCCGCTTTAATATCTCGCTTCGAGGAGAGCTGGGCAACATATTTATGAATCCTAAACTTGCGGAAGCCGGGTATACAATTGAAAATGAGGATATAGGTGACTGGTATGTTTTTGGAACTATGCGCGTCAAATCTACGGTAAAGCTTGATCCAGCGGCTGCATATATGGGTATATATCAGCCATATTATGCCAACGGGGTAAAGCTTCGCGGAACTCAAGAAATAGTTAATTGCCCGATACCAGGGCGCAAAGGCGATGAGTCATGGCGGACGATCTGCTTAGGTAAGCGAAGGCTTGAGCCTCAAAGCCGCATTTGGCTTATGCCTGGCATTCTCCACGAAAGCGCGTGGTGCGACCTTAAAGAAATTTTCCTTGTTTCTCCAAGTCTTTTCGAGAAAGGCGGTGAGGGCGTAAGTGTTTTTGAAAACGGCGCTCTTGATAGATCCAATAAAACTGAAAACAGAAAAGACGACATTGATAAATTCCGTTATACGCGCCTGGCAAGTACCATCGATAATGCAGCGATTTCATTTACTGTAAAACCTGCCAATGCAGGGCGGCGCCATGTTTTTGTCGAAGTAAGATCGGGCGCCAATAAAGCTCTTGAACAGGAAGCTGCAATCGTTGAAGTTGTCGAGATGCCGCCCAAAAACTCCAAAGAGAAGGCGAAAACCATCGCATCTCAGATTGTTTCAGGATCGCTTGGCGATGAGTCCTGGCAGATAGTGAGCCTTGGTGAAGTCGATTTGAAGGCAGGCGCAAAAATAATTCTCAAGAATATCCCTAATGCGACGCGGTATACAGATTTGCGCCGTATCGTTTTAGTTGAGCCGTCAGTCATTTCTGAAACCAGGCCGATTAACGACAGTTTGTCAAAATGAGAAATCTTTTAATATTATTATCAGTAATAATTCCGTGCTGTTGCTGCGCGGCAAAGCGCGAGTTTTTGCTTGCTGAAAATTCAAGAGCTTCTCTTCCTATTGTCGTTCCTTCAAATGCTGATATATCGACTCTTTACGCGGCGGAAGAACTGTCGAAATATTTAAGGCTTATTACAGGAGCTGATTTTGAAATTCAAAATAATGCACCTAAGTCGCGTAATGCCATTCGAGTTGGCTTCCCTTATAAGGGCGAGAAAAAACTCGATGAAATCCGCATCTTTGTTAAAGAAGGTTCTTTGCATATTACCGGCGAAGGGAAGCGTGGCATTTTGTACGCGACGTATCGGCTTTTAGAAAATGTCGGTTGTGGATTTTGGGCGCCTGATAATGAGACGATACCAAATCTAAAAAAGCTTTCTGTTCCTTTTGATATTGATATCGTCAATGCGCCTGCTTTTGAAGTGCGCCAGCCGCACGGTGCAAGCGTGTACACGCGGCCCGATTGGAAAGCAAAACTTGCCGCCAACGGCGATATGTATTGCGGCGCGGGCAGCCTCGCGGGCAAATTCGGCGGGCATCGCCAATACGACATATCCCAGAGCGCCGCCGGACTTTACGGCTACGGTAAAAAAGCGCATCTCCTGAATGAACATCCCGAGTGGTTCGCCTGGCGGAAAAAGACAGGCTCCAGATCGGGGCAGCAGATATGTATGACGAATCCCGGCGCGAGAGCCGAGATTCTGCGGCGCGTTGATGCAATTATGCACAAGGATCCTTCAAGGCGTCAGATATCGGTTTCCATCGGCGACGGATTTGAATTCTGTCAATGCGAATCGTGTGAAAAGATCAGAAAGAGCGAGGGTGAAAGCGGTCTCGGCGTTGATTTGGCAAATTATATCGCCCGCAGCGTCAAAGATAAATATCCGTCTCTCCGTATACTTACCTTTGCATACGAGGCTACTAAACGTCCGCCTAAAACGATGCGCCTTGAACCGAACGTGGATGTCTGCTTCGCGTTTATCCAACGCGATTATTCGCGCTCTCCAAGCGAGTTCAAACCTCACGACGAACTTCTTGCAAAATGGACGGAACTTTCAGGCGGCAATGTTTATGTCTGGGGGTATAACGCCCAGTTCAAATCGTATTTTACTCCATATCCGATTATCGATCAGATGGGTGATGAAATGCGCACATACAAGAAGTTCGGCGTGAAGGGCGTTTTTATGCAGATGTCGGAGAGTGCTCTTTCAGATTTTATCGATATGAAATGCTGGCTTTTTTCAAAGCTCGCGTGGAATCCCGAACAGGACGAAATGGCGCTTATGCGTCAGTGGTGCGACGGGGCGTGCGGAAAGGCGGCGCCTTATGTATACGAGTGGCTCGCCCACATGAAGAAAGTGCGTGAGCGCGTCAAGGCCGATCGCCGAAAAGGGATTTTGCTTTACGCCGGAGATACACGGGATTATTTCACCGCCGATGACATCGTTACGGGCAGAGAGCTTCTTTCGAAAGCGCTTTCGGCGGCTGAAGGCGACGAGAGAGCTTTCCGTCAGGTCGAGAAGATCGCGTTTTCCCTTGATGTCGTCTCGCTCGTCAGATACAACTGCGACGTCGCGGCGGCGGCGAGAAAGCGAGACGTTAAGCTTCCTTCGCGTGAAGAACTTTACCGCTCGGTCAGGGCGCTTTCGTCGCGGTATAAAAACGGCTCTTGGTGCGAGGGAATGAGTTTTAAAGAGGCGATGCTTCGCCTTCGCCACGGGGAACTGTGGCCCGATAAAAAAGGCGATTGGATGACGACACCAAGTCTTTGGACGTTCAAGAACCCTGTTGTCGCACAGTCTGCACCGAGAGAATCTTCGATCGCATATGATGAAAAAACGAAATCGTACGTGATGGTCGATACGCGGGAAGAAGGTTTGGTTATGACTGTTGCGCGGCGAGCTGTGGATCTTTTCGCCAAGGGCGCAGAGGCGAAAATCGTGTGTAAAAATTCATCTTCGTACCGTTTCATAAATGGTGAGCTTTATTGTTGTAAAGACGGCAAGTGGCGTATATACGCTACTGTCGAATCAAAAGGTGAAACGCATATCTGTGTTCTTGAGTCAACTAAAGCTTTCGGGCAATACAAAAACTGTGGACGAGTAATTGAAGATGAAAATGTTGCCGATCCGACACTTCTAAAAACCTCCGACGGGAAAATTTATCTCGTATATGCCGTTAAAGGAGCGAAACGGGGCATTGTCGTCAGACAGATGAAGAATTATCTGAAGGCTGATTCAAGATCGGTAGAAGTCGTCTCATGGAAGGAGGGTAAAAAGTTATCTTCGCCAGCGGTAGTGCAGATGGGCGGAAAAACATTCATTGTTTATGCTTCTGGAGATGAAGGCAAGTCGGTTATGAAAGCACTTGAGTTGAACGGCTCAAATCCGATGACACCTGCATCCTGGAAAAAGCTTTTCTTTAAAGATGCGTGGGGCAAGAAAACCGATGTACTCATGACATCTGGCAATGCGGTACACAAAGCACTCAGTCTTTACGGACCAAGGTCTGTGAATGTGTTTCTGCCGCCCGGCTCCGACGAACAATGGTTCGTCTTTCAGGGCTGGAATGCGCCGTCTCCTACGGATAAGGCGAAAGGCCTTATGACGTTGATGCAGCAATTTGATTTTGGTGATGACGGATCGTTAATCCGTCAAACTGGTCCTATGTTCAACATTTATCTTCTACAACCTGGAATAAAAAAATGAAAGGAATAGACTCATGAATAAAATATTGACTATGCTCTTCGCGGCAGCGGTCGTGTTATCATCGCAGGCGACGATTTACTACGCCTCGCCAGACGGTGCCGCCGAGGCCGATTGTTTGAGCGAGAATACCGCCGGCGACATCTATACCGCCATCTCCAAAGCGAAAGCGAGCGGCGATATTATCCAGCTCTCCGAAGGAACGTATCAAATAACAACTTCTCCTGTAACTTTAAGCGTTGCCGGCATAACGCTTAAAGGTGCGGATGAAGAAGACGCTACAAAAACGGTACTTTTAGGACCAGGAACGACAAAAAATATGACTGGCGTTGTCGTTACAAAAAAAGCAACTGTTTGTGATTTGACGATTAAAAACTTTTACCTGACGGGCAAAGGCGGTGCTGCCGCTGCCGGTGCAAACGCCGCCCAGACAAAAGCGGACAATTTGACAGCAATAAATTGCCGAGTTGAGGCGAATCGTTCCAGTAGTTCAGGGAATAACAACCGTTACAATAGAGCGGCGGCGGTTTATGGCGGCACGTGGAATAATTGTTTTTTTCTCTGCAACACCAATACGGTCGGAAATGGTGGGGCTGCTGATTCCGGGACTTTTAACAGTTGCGTCTTTACAGGGAATGTCGCGAAGTATTATGGCGGCGCCGTTTATAAGGGAACTTCTGTTAAATGCCGCTTTGAAAATAATACGACTTATACAGATACAACAGGCGGGTGTGGCGGCGCTGTTTACGGCGGGACATCGAGAGAGTGTGAATTTATCGGCAATAAAAGTTATCAGGGCGGTGCGGGCGGTTGCGCCGGTGAAGAGACGGCAAAATTTTATGATTGTGTTTTCACAAAAAATACGGCATTGAAAATAAACAGTAATGGAGGTGACGGTGGAGCTTTATGCGGAGGAGGGAATGCCTACCTTGTTGTTGAGAGGTGTTCGTTTTATAATAATGAAGCAAAAAACGATGAAGGAGGCGCGGCTAAATATGGAACATTTACAGATTGTTATTTTTTAGGAAATAAGACAAGCACAAGCGGAAATGGAGGCGCGTTATGCAATGGTGTCGCAACTCGCTGTATTTTTGATTCCAATACGGCGAAAAACGGAGGAGGAACTTATAATGTTTCAGCCAATGAATGCGTTTATACGAATAATGTTTGTGCATCAACAGGGACTGGTATTGACGGTGCAGGTTCTGCCGTTAATAAAGGAACAATAAAAAACAGTCTTATTATAAATAATAAGGACGATAGTAGTCTTATAAAACGAGCCGGTACTGTGAATTCGGCAACCTGCATAAACTGTACTCTCGTTGGAAATAAAACAAGGGGGTCTTACGGCGCCGCGCACGGAGGAACATTTAAAAATTGTATTGTAATCGATAATGATGTGGATATTAATGGTGGCACACATTACAATACTTTGTACAACACAAAAGGCGGAAGTCCGACATTGACCGACTGCATTCAAACGACGGATGCGAAGTTTAATGCGGGGGCGAAAGCGAACCTTCCGTATTATTATCTGCGCGCGTCTTCGCCTGCGCGAGATGCGGGTATGGATGTAGGCTGGACGAGCGCATCTGTCGATCTTCGCGGCAAAAAGCGCATTTCAGGTGGAAAAGTCGATCTAGGATGTTATGAATATCAGACTGCGGGATTTATGATTCGCGTAAAATGATATAATGTAATGCGTGAACGTTAAATTTATATTGAAATAAATAATGATATCAAGAAGAAACTTCATCGCGGCGCTTGCCTGCGCCGCGGTTATGCCGAAAAAACTTTTCGCCGCGAGCGCGGCGGATTTTGACGAGACGGCAGCGGTGCTGCTCGCTGATATTCATATCAACGGCACAAGCGGGCCTAAGATGCTTAATTTTCTCAAGTCGAACGTTGCCGAGATCTTGCGTATGGATCCTCTGCCGAGACATGTTTTCGTTTTCGGAGATATCGCGCACCTTAAAGGCAATCCCGTTGATTATAAAAAGACCTATCCTGTACTTAAACTTCTTACCGATGCCGGGATTAAACTCACCTTAGGAATGGGAAATCACGATCATCGCTCGGCGTTTTTCGATTGTTGGCCGGAATATGCTGAGCGTACACTCGTTCCTGGAGAAGTTCATACTGTAACGTCGCTTCCCGATTACGATATGATAATGCTCGATTCTCTCAACGAGACGGGGCGCGCCGGTGAGTTCAATGAAAGTAGCGGCATTATTTCGGCCGCTTCGCAGGAATGGATCAGCGCAAATCTCCCTAAATGGCCCAGACCGTTTTTCCTCGGCGCACATCATCCGATAACGCAGATCATGTACCGCGGAAAATGGGGCGCTTTGAAAAATGTGATCGCCCAATCTCCGCAGTGCAAGGGCTTTATCAACGGACATACGCACGTTTGGATAACGAACTTCATCGATTCGAAAAATCCGAAAACCGTTCCTTGGCTTACGCTCCCTTCCGGCGGCTGCTGGGGAGATATCGGGTATGCGACGTTCACAATGGAAAAATGGCGCGATCGCAAGGCCGTTGTAGCGAGATTGGTTCAAAAAGATTTTCTGCTCCGCAATCCGGTGCCTAAAAAAGATCGTCCTCCTTTTTGGGACGCCAGAATGCTTAATAATAAGGGAGCGCATTGCACGTTCGTGATTTAATCAGTATGAATATATCTACTTTTTAACGGTTTCTTTCTGAGATGCAGATTCCTTTTCATATATATCGTAACAGCCGCGAATCGCTTACCGATCAGATTGTGAATGGTTTTAAACGCTCGGTGGCGTCCGGCGATTTTAAACGTGGCGAAATTCTTCCTCCCGCAAGGGATATCGCCAAATCGCTCGGCGTGAGTTTTACTGTCATGCGTTCGGCGCTTGCCCGATTGACGGCGGAGGGTGTGGTGAATCCCCGGCGTCATGTCGGGACGGAGATTGTCGGAACCGGCGTTCCGCTTTATCAGGGGCGCGTTCTGATGGTGATTCCCGACGGTGACGATTGCTTTTATCAGAATATTCTTGTCGGCAGGCTCAGGCGTCAGATCTCAGACGCGGGCTATCTTTTCGTTCAGGAAGTGGTCAGGCGCGATTCAGACGGGCGCTTTGATTTCGCACATCTCGATTTTACGCTTTCGCAGGGTGTCGATCTTGCGATTCAAATGTTCGACAGGCCCGCCATTACGCGTCATCTCGCATCTCAGAAGGTTCCCTGGTTTCTTATAGGAGACGGACCCGATGCGCCCGAAGGTGCCGCAGGATTCATTCATGTCGACAGGTGTGCGGTTGCAGGCAAATTCGCCAGTCATTGCCTTAAAGCGAAGGTTACAAGTGTTTTGCAGGTCGGCGTAATCCCGCATGACGCCGATGTGCGTGGAGCGCTTGAAGAAAGAGGCGTTAAGGCCGAAGAATGGCTCCTGCATGACGGTGTTGAGTTTCAGCGCATAGACGAGGTTCAGCGTTGTGCCTTGGAGGCGTTTGAAAAACGTATTGCGGCAGAAGGTCGCTGGTGGTTGCCTGATGTTTTCTTTTTCAAGGACGATTTTGTCGCGGCCGGTGCAATGACCGCGCTTCTTAGAAACGGGATTAAAATTCCTGAAGATGTGCGCGTGGCTACCTGGGCGAACAAGGGTTTAGGTCCGATTTATTCTCGGTCCTTTACCCGCATGGAAATGGATCCTCTTGTGCACGGCGAAAAAATCGCCGGTTGGATATTGCGTTATCTCAAAGGCGAGAGCCTGCCGAAAAGGATGACAATCGGTCCTGTGTATATTCGGGGAGAAACGTTGTAAAAAAGTATACGAAAGGAATAAATCATGATCAAGGTGCTTGGTTTAAGTTTTGTATTTTCGACATTCTTTGCGTACGCGCAGAATGTGAAGGAATACGATGTCGTCGTGTACGGCGGTTCGCCGGCTGCGATTTCGGCGGCGGTTCAGGTGGAGCGAATGGGGCTGACTTGCGTTATTGTATGCCCAGATAAAAGGATCGGCGGCCTTACAACGGGCGGATTGGGCCAGACGGACATTGGAAACAAAAAGGCGTTCGGTGGAATCGCACTCGAATTTTATCGCGATATCGCCAAATGGTATCGTGATGAAGAAAAATGGTTTCATCAGAGAAGAAATGATTATCTTCCTGATGGACAATGCGCCGGGACGAAGGGTGAAGATTCGATGTGGACGTTTGAACCTTCCGCCGCACTCGCTGTGTTAGAAAGTTGGGAAAAAAGAGACGGTCTTAAAATTGAGCGCGGTGAAAAACTTGACCGCGGCAAGGGCGGCGTTTTAGTGAGTGACGGACGCATCGTTTCGTTCAAAACCTTGTCGGGGCGTATTTTCAAAGGAAAGATGTTCATCGATGCGACATACGAAGGCGATCTGATGGCGGCGGCAGGGGTTTCGTATACGGTCGGGCGTGAAGACAATTCGAAGTATGGCGAAACTCTCTCGGGTTGTCAGCGCCGATATGCCGTGTATCACCAGTTCTGCAAAGGGATTTCCGCATACGTAAAATCTGGCGATCCTTCTTCGGGACTTCTTCCTGGCGTGATGAAAGACGATGGCCGCCCGGATGGAACGGGTGATAATTATCTACAGGCGTATTGCTTTAGAATGTGCCTCACCGACAATCCAACTAACCGTATTCCATTTAAGAAGCCCGCCTCTTATGACGAAAAGATGTACGAACTTCTTTTCAGGCAGCTTGCGGCGAGAGGCGAGAAATTCTACGCCTCGGGCAACGAAAGGAGACTTCCGTGGATAAATTCAAAAATGCCCAACCGAAAGACGGACACCAACAACCGCGACGGGTTTTCCACCGACTTTGTGGGGATGAACTGGAGATGGCCTGAAGCCTCATATGAAGAGCGCGAAAGGATCTTCAACGCCCACCTTGAATATCAACGCGGGCTTATGTGGACGCTCGCGAATCATCCTCGTGTTCCTTCTTCCGTGAGAAAGGTTTATTCGCGTTGGGGAACGTGCAAGGATGAATTTGCCGACGGTCCAGGCGACGGATGGCAATCGCAGCTCTACGTGCGCGAGGCGAGGCGCATGATCGGGTCGTACGTTATGACGGAGGCGAACTGTCGAGGTAAAATTATCGCTGGTAAACCGATCGCAATGGCGGCCTATACGATGGACTCCCACCATGTCCGCCGTATCGTTGGCAAAGACGGCTGTGTGTTGAACGAAGGCGATGTTCAGGTTGATCGTGACGAGAACGGGGCACGACTTCCTCCATATCCGATTGACTATGGTGCAATTATACCTAAACGCGGTGAATGTTCCAATTTATTGGTGCCGGTGTGCCTTTCAGCCTCTCATATAGCATTTGGGTCGATTCGTATGGAGCCCGTATTTTTCGCGCTCGGACAAGCCGCAGGTACTGCGGCATGCATTTCAATAGATAAGACGTTAAGTGTTCAAGATGTTCCTTACAGTGAACTTTCAGCAAGACTTTGCGCCGACGGACAAGTTCTTTCACTGAAAAATGATAAGTAGTTTTAAATTAATGGGAAAAGGAGTGTGAAAATGATGAAATTCTTGATAAGTGTTGTTACGGCAAGTGCTGCTTTTGTTTTGTTTGCTATGTATGAGGGTGATAAAATACAGTCTCAGGCATGGCGTGGCGAAACTGTGTATATGAAGATTCCTGATAATATGGCCTACGAAATGATGCCGTACAATAATACAACCAATCAGGGGGTGTCAATTAAATTATACGGACTTTTGCCTGTAGCTTACGCCGAAGATACAAAAAGTCCTAATCTTCGTTATCGAAAGGACCTTCTTGTTGATTTATCTGCCGATAATTCAATGAAGAGTCTTCGTGATATGCCTCCGCCTTCCGTTTGTGAAATTGTCGTTCCTGCTTCAGCGAAGCGGGGGTTGCGTGATTTTGGTCCTCTTCAAGTTCGCGTTATCGATCGAGTTCTTCCTCCCGTAAAGGATTGGAAATATTTTCTTGATCTTTGGCAACATCCCTGGGCGGTGTCGCGTTATTTTGATGTTAAGCCTTTCTCCAAGGAACATTATGCGGCAATGGAGCCTGTTTGGAGGATGCTTGCCTCTGGCGGTGTAAAGGCCTTAACGGTTACACTTTTGGATTTACCCTGGAATCATCAGTGTTATGATGCATATCACTCCATGGTTGAACGGGTAAAGAAAGATGACGGCACTTGGTCTTTTGATTATAAGCTTTTTGATGAATATGTTGAATTTGGTCGTAAGTGTGGAATAGGCCCTGATATAGCTTGCTATACGATGTGTCCGTGGGGATACGTTGTACGCTGGAAAAATGAACGAGGTGAAATTTGCCGTGTAAAGGCAATTCCCGGAACGAAGGAATTCGAGGATTATTGGGGTGATTTTCTTGTTGATTTTACTAAGCACCTTAAAGAGAAGGGGTGGTTTGAAGATACGTATATTGCAATGGATGAGCGATCGCCAGAGGATGTTTCCAAGATTGCCGCCTTTATTCAGAAGAAGTCGCCCGGGATGAAGATTGCCATGGCAGGAAATCGTAAGCCTTCTGAATTTAAGGGTATTGTGGTTGATAACTATTGCCAATATCTTGGGTATTTGACCGATGACTTTTTCGCTGAGTTAGCACCTCGTCGCGAGAAGGGGTGGAAGACTACGCTATATGTCTGCTGTTCTCCCGGTTATCCCAATACATTTATGGAAAGCGGTGACGAAGAGAGCTTTTATCTCGGAGCTTTTCCTGCGATCTGCGGATTTGACGGATTTCTGCGCTGGGCAGCGAATTCCTGGCCTCACAATCCTTATCGTGATACGACCTTTGGGAACTGGAAGCCCGGAGATACGTTTCTCGTATATCCCAATGGAGAGGCGTCTATACGATTTATCTATTTGCGTAATGGCGTTGTGGCTGCTGAAAAAATCCGTCTTATGTGCGAGGCGGGATTGTTGGACGCGAAAGAACTTCAAGAACTCAATAAAAAATACGGTTATAAAGATGCACTTAACCGTAAACTTGATATGAAGAAATTTGAGGAGGCGATTAATAGACTCGTAAACAGATGAGTTTACAGTCGAATTCATTTTCTTCTTTATTGTTTCATGCGGATCTTCACGCCGCTTACATTAGGTGTAGGAAGCGATTCCTTGATTTTCTGACAAACTTGTTTTTATATCTTATTGGGTGATAGTTATGATTTTAGATGAGTTATACCAATGCTGATTTAGGAGTTGATTCATTGGCTATAGTTGTGTTTAGAGTTCTCTTTTTGATATAATTTGGCGGTTATTATTTTTTATCGAAAGAGTTAAAATTATGAAAAAGTTATTAGTTTTGTCTTTGTGCTTAGTGACTGGTTCGCTTTTTGCGCAGCCTGTTATTCCAGGTGAATATACGGATCCTTCGAATCTTAAGAAGGTTTTTGAGCCTCCGCGTTATTTTAAGGCGCCGGTTGAACGTCAGTTCCCTTATGTTTCGGCCTATTACATTAAGCCTATTGTGACGACTGACGAGAAGGTTGAGTTTAGTTATTACGTCACCGATTACAATCATTCCCAGGAGCGTTTTCGTGATAACTCCCATCGCTTTGACGTCTACTTAAAGGTTGTTACTTCGACTGGGCGTGAGCTTAAGAGAACTAAGAATAATGTTGGCGCGGGTGACGGTAAGTTCTCCTTTAAGCCGTTTCCGAAGGGCGAGTATGAGGTTTGCATTTGGGCGGTAAATCGCGCTAATAATCTCGAATCTCATCGCGTTTGGCATACTTTCCGCGTCGTAACTCCTGAGGATCTTAAAATCCCCGCCGATAAAGTTTATACGATGACGGCTGACGATCTTAACGCGTACGAAATTTGCAATAAGGGCGATTTAGGGCGCATGGTTCTCGTTGAAGTTCCTCATCCGCCTAAGAAGATGGCCTTTAACGATCAGTTTAAGATGTATAAGGAAGTAATTGCTAAGTATATCGAAGAAAATCCCACTAAGGCTAATGACGGTAAGGTCGGCTATACGGTTTATGCTCCTGCGCGCGGCGGAAATATTATTTTCAACTCTTGGCGTGCTCTTAAGGTCGTAAACGATTCTGGTTACGATACTAATAAGGTTGAGCAGGTTGCGCTTAAGACGGCGCAGGGCTTACAGAAACTTCTTAATGATAAGGCGGCCGCTGGCTTTAAAAAGGTTGTTATGCTCCCTGGTACTTATCGTATAAGCGGTTTTTCGTCGATTAGCTTACCTTCGAACATGACTCTCGACTTAAACGGCGCTACTATTAAATGTAATGGGTTTGCGGGTGTTCACGGGTGTATGGTTAGAATCGCGGATGTTAAGGACGCTCACTTAGTAAACGGTACGATCGAAGGTGATTATTTTGAGCATCTTTATGACGCATTGCCCAATAATCCCGAATGGCCGCTCGGATTTTCGATTTCCGCAGAGTCGGTTGATTGCTCTGTCGAAAATGTTGTAGTTAAGGATATTACGGGTTACGGCGGCAGTAATGGTATGGGTAAGCGCAATGGTTCGCTCCATCGTTATCACCGCGGTCTCGGTAAGTTCGTTCCGGGTGCGCTTGATCCTAAGACTGGTGAACTTATCGAGGATCGTAAGCTTCAGTTTACGAGCGGCTTCGTTAAGGTTGAGCCCGAAAAGGTTAAGCGTGTTCAGGCTTCGAAGTACCTCGGCTATCAGGGCATCGCTTCTCAGCAGTGGCAGCTCGTCGGTTGCTGGTACGATAAGGATAAAAAGTTTATTTCGTCCGAGACGATTTATCAGTATCGCGAAATTCCGATTCCTGCAAACGCGGCGTTTTTGCGCGTAACCCAGCTTAACTGGTCATTGGAAGAGGCCAACAAGACTGGTCTTACGATTTGTGCGTTCTTCATCCCGAGAAACTGTATTATTAAGAATTGTACTTTCGATCGCGCACGTTGTGTAGGCTACGCGGCAAGCGCAATGAGAAACTTCCTCTTTGAGGGTAACTTTATTACCCGCAGCGGAGAGTCCGCCGCCAAGTGCGCGTTCGACGCGGAAGACGGCTGGGATATGATGCAGGATACGACTTTCATCGGGAATAAGTGTAGCGGCAATATGCTTAACAATTCGCTCCTTACATGCTGCGGTCATAACTTCATTTTTGAAAAGAACGAGTGCGCGATTCATTTCTGGGGTCGTACTAATTCGTCTTGCGTCCGCGATAATAAGCTTACTACCGGTTCATATTATTGCGACAGTCAGAATCGCTCCGGTTACGGGCGCTTTATCCGTAATACATATTCTAAGGGTCTTTCCGTTCCTCAGACGAAAAGCGATTCGCGCTTAGGATGGGATTATGCCTTTTACGATTTGGACTTGATGACGACGAGCACTAATAATAACGCTTGGGTTTCGTTAAGCGACTCTGCGCGTCTCGTTAATTCCAAGGCTTCCAATCGTGCTATTGCGCCTGCCAATGCGGTAGGGTGCTATTTCGAAAACTGCCAAGTTAATTTCATTTTGAGCGGCCGCTGGAATGGCGTTGTAATGAAGGTCGGTAAGTTCAACGCGTTCAGAGGTAAGAACGAGTTTGATAAATGTAAGTTTACTAAGATTTCGTTTGGTAATTTCTTAGAAGGTAAGCAGACCTTTAAGAATTGTGAATTTGACGGCTGCCACTTCGGCGGAATTTCAGGCGGTTCAATGGAGTTTGAGAACTGCAAGTTTACGAATACTTCCATGTGGAACGGCTATTGGGTCAGAGCCAGTAATATTAAGTTTAAGAATTGCACATTCGATGTTCCCGGTAAGTACTTCTTACGTCTTGGCGCGTACGGTATCGGTCAGATCGAGTTCGATTCCTGCAAGGCTACGACAGCTGCAAAGTCTGGAGTTATCTTCTGCGATATCTCCGATTGGCGCTCTTCGAATCCTGGCGATACGGTCGCAGGTAAGGTTACGGTCACGAATTGCGTGTTCGGTCCCGGCTTTGATAGCGCGATTGGTTGCTCTTCATTTAAGTGGAGCGCCGAAGTTAAAAAGAAGAATCCTAAAAAGCCCACCAAGTCGGTAACATTTGTCGTTAAGAACAACAAGATGTCTAAGGGCGCCAATGTTATGGGCGAGCATCCTGAGACGATCCCGCCGCCGAAGAGTGCAATGGAAAAGAAAAAATAATTTCACTTTACATGGTAGAAAAGTCTTAATATAAGAATTGAATTGTCAAAACATGGAGAGAAAATGAAAAAGTATGCGTTTGCTGTGGCTTTTATTACGATAGCATTCGGCGTGTTAGCCGAAGTTATTCCTCTTCGCGGCGTAGTCGAGGGTTACTATGGCCGTCCGTGGGGAACGGAAGGTCGCCTTTCGCTTCTTAAGTTCATGGGCGAGCACAATATGAACATTTTCATCTACGGCCCGAAGGACGATCCTTACCATCATTCGAAGTGGCGTGAGCCGTATCCCGAGAAGGAGATGAAGGATTTCAAAAAGCTCCTTGAGGTCGCGAAGGCTAATAAAATCAACTTCTGCTGGGCGATCCATCTGGGAAGTGGTTTCAGGAAGGGCTCCAAAGAGGATTACGCCGCGCTATTCAAAAAGCTCGGCTGGATGTACGACGCGGGCTTCAGATCGTTCGCCGTATTCTTCGACGACTTCGGAGCTGCTGATGCGGAATTTCATGCGGAAGTCGGCAATCGTATTCTCAAGGAATTCATCGACAAGAGGAAAGGCTGCGCGCCGCTTATCATGTGTCCGAACGTCTACTGGGGTTTCGGTCATCCTTATCAGAAAACTCTCGGAGAAAAGCTCGATAAGCGCGTTCACATCATGTGGACGGGGCGCGGAATCTGCTCCGACATCACGGCTGATGCGGTTAAGAAGATAACAGAAGATTTCAAACGTCCTCCGTTCATCTGGTGGAACTGGCCGGTGAACGATTACTGCCGCTCCAAGATTCTTCTCGGCCGCACATACGGGCTCGACGATGTCGCCTGCTCGGGTTTCGTGTCGAATCCTATGGAGAATTGCGAAGCGAGCAAGATAGCGCTTTACGGAATCGCCAAGTGGTGCAAGGATCCTAAAAATTTCGATTCGAAGAAAGTCTGGGAAGAGTCGTTCGAGAAGCTTTATAAAGATAAAAAAGTCGCGAAGGCGATGAGGATTTTCGCTGAGCATAATTCCGACCAGGGGCCCAACGGCCACGGCTACCGCCGCGAAGAGAGCGTTTCTGCCGCGCCGCTCTGCGAAAAGGCCCGAAATGAGTTCAACGCCTCGGGCAAACTCTCCAATGAGACGCTGGAAGAACTTGAAGATCTTTTTGAAGAGATTTTAAAAGCCTCGGAGTATCTTTTGGCGGAATTGCCTCGCGAAAGATACGATCTCGGCTGGGAGATCGAGGGGTGGCTTGAGGCTCAGAAATATCAGATGCTGATTGCGTTTATGGCGCTTGATATTTATAAAAAATACAATGAGGGGGATGATATCAAGTCGCATGTTTCATTCCTGAAAGAGATGATGTCGCATTCAGAAACTCTTGCTGAATATCACCGCACTAAGTTCGCCGCCGCGACATTCGCCAACGACAAACAGTGGATCGCGAAGCCCGCTACGGCAACGCGCGAACTTAAGCCGCTTATCGACCTCATACTGGAGGGTACGCTTAAATCCGCGTACAAGAGGAAGACGGGCCGTGATTTCAGCGCAGCGTCCGGCTTTAAGGGATTTTCAAATGCGCGCGCTATCCCCAGTCCTGTCGTCAAGCTTGACGGTAAGTACGCCGGATACGTGCGCATTATGGAATATACCGAGATAGCCCCCGGCGAGTCATTCGGTATCCAGGTTCCTGAAAAGTGGCAGACCGACTATTTCCACGCCAAACTCGGCGACAACGCCGCCGTCAAGGCGGGCGTAATCGAACTTTCCAAGGACGGGAAAATCTGGTCGAAGCTCAATACATCCAATCACGGCGAGAATATGGAAAAGCCGCTTTCCGTCGCTGACGGCTGGAAGTTCGCGCGCTACCGCAATATTTCTAAGAATAAAGTCCGCGTCAAAATCAATCAGTTCAAGTTCGATGTGCGCTCCGTCGCCTCGCCTATTGAAGAGTTGATTGATGAGCTTATAAAATGACTCCCGAGCGCACAGAGCGAGGGAAGGCCGAGGAACTCGAAACGGTAGGCGGCGTAATTAAAAGCGTCGTCTATCGCAATGAAGAGAACGGTTATACCGTTCTTCATGTTGAGCCTCCATCGGAGTTTGAACTTGCCCGTGCGCGGGAAATTACTGTTGTCGGCAAGACGCAAGCGGCATGGGAGGGCGAGGAAGTCTCGGCTAAAGGACGCTGGGTCTCCGATAAGGTTCACGGCCGACAGTTCAAGGCTGATGAAATCGTCTGCGTAGCTCCAAAGTCGCTCGTCGGCATTGAACGTTATTTGGCGTCTGGGCTCATAAAGGGCGTCGGCAAGGTTCTCGCCAAGCGCATTGTCTCTAAATTCGGAGAGGATACGCTCTATGTACTTTCGCACCAGTCTGCGAGGCTTGCGGAGGTTCCGAAATTAGGTCGATCTAAAATCGAGCAGATACGAAAAAGCTGGCACGCCAACGAGACGATGCGCGAGAATATGATCTTCGGCCAGACGTACGGCATCAGTGTCGCGAAAATGACGAAGATAGTCCGCAAATACGGGCCTGACGCGATAGCGATAATCAAGGGCGACCCGTATCAGCTTTGCCGCGACATCTGGGGAATCGGTTTCGCGACCGCCGATAAAATCGCGCTTTCGGTAGGGATACCGTCCGATTCTCCGATTAGGGCGAGAGCGACGATTTCGTATACGCTCGAGACCGATGCCGAGGACGGGGGGCATTGCTGGACTTTTGAGAACGATTTTCTTTTGCATGCGAACGAATTGACGGGGATCCCGACTGAAATACTTTCGTCGGCGCTTGAAGAGGAAATTGAGGCCTCGCGAATCGTCGCTCTACCGTCCGAGGAGGACGGCGGCGTAAGAAAAATATGCTTACGGCATATTTACGCTTCCGAATGCAAGGTCGCAAAAAACGTCCGTCGCATTCTTGCCGCGCCGTCCTCGTTCCGATCCATCGACCCGGAGAAGGCGATCGAATGGTGGCAGAGTAAGGCAGGCTTCAACCTCGCTGCTACACAGTCGCTCGCGCTGAAGCGCTGTCTTGAAAACAAGTTTTCCATAATTACGGGAGGGCCCGGCGTCGGCAAAACGACGATAGTGCGCGCTTTAGTCGAGATTTACAATGCGAGAAAACTGAAGGTCGTACTTGCTGCGCCGACAGGCCGAGCGGCGAAGCGTATGACGGAGTCAGTCGGCGCCGATGCGCAGACGATTCACAGGCTCTTAAAGTGGAATCCCGTGACTAACCGCTTTACATACGATGAGACCGAACGGTACGAGGGCGACGTTTTTATCTTTGACGAGACGTCGATGATAGACATAAAGCTCGCCGCGAATCTTCTTTCGGCCGTTCCGGACGGCGCGAGCGTAGTATGGGTAGGCGATACCGATCAGCTTCCGAGCGTGGGTCCGGGGAGCGTATTGGGCGATTTTATCGCTTCGGGCGCGATCGCCTCGACGAAGCTCGACCTTATATTCCGCCAGGACGTATCGGGTCTTATCGTCCGTAACGCCCATAACGTCAACGAGGGCCTGCCGCTGGAAGTCCGTCCCGGCGACAGCGATTTTTATTTCGTCCGTTGCGAAGACGCCGAGATGTGCGTTAAAAGGGCGATTGAATTCATGACCGAGCGTATTCCCAGAAAGTTTGGCTTAAAGCCTTTGGAGGATATTCAGGTTTTAACTCCGATGCGCCGCAATCTTCTCGGGACCGAGAATCTCAATTTCGAACTTCAGAAGGCTCTTAATCCGAAAGGCGACGCGATTATCCGCGCGGGCGGAGCGTTCCGCGTCGGCGACAGGGTAATGCAGCTCAGGAACAATTACGACAAGGATGTCTACAACGGCGATACGGGCTTTGTAAAGGCGGTCGATCCCGAGGAGCGTAAGATGATCGTTACGTTCGACGGCAGACCCGTCAGTTACGACGCGGGCGATCTCGACGAGCTTGTTCTCGCGTACGCGACAACGATTCACAAGTCGCAGGGCAGCGAATATCCGGCGGTTGTCGTGATTGTTCATACCCAGCATTACGTCATGCTTCAGCGTAATCTTCTTTACACCGCGATCACGCGCGGAAGGAAACTCGTTCTCGTAATCGGCGTTCCATATGCGGTCGACAAGGCGATTCAGAACAACACCGTGCGCGAGCGCCGCACGTCGCTTAAAGATCTGCTTTAAGATCGCATACCAGTCTTTTACAACTGTAAATAAAGCTATTTTAATTTTTCAAGCGCTCTGCGGATCGCGAGGATATATGTCATGGCTCCTATTGCGATAGCACGACGAATAACCTCGACCCATTCTTTAGACATATATTGCTTAAGTCCGCTTTCGGGTAAGTGGGATATTCCATTCGTGAAGAATGCTGAAATCGAGTAATATATTCCGCCGAAGATATGGGCTGTTACGTATGCGAAAAGGGCGTACTGACCAAATAGAATGGGGATAGACATACCATATCTAAAATTGAGGATATCGGTTAATATAAAAAGAATAGCCAAACTGAGCATGCTCCAACCTATCGCCAGGAGTGTGAAGCTGGGAGTGAAGATAGGCTTAATTACGGGAATAATAAACGAAAGTAGGTATCCTAAGGCGAGGAAAGTAAGCGCGGCGATAGTTAGTATGTTCGCGCGGCGCCATTTTGAGATGGTATTATCGATTAGGAGTTTCGCGCTTTCCATCCCAAATAGCGTCATGCCGGCATACATAAAACTCGGCAATATCCAGGCGTATTTCGATTCGGTCATCATGCCGTGAGTTTCGGGGACGAGGAGAGAAAAAACAGCTTTATCTACTTTTATAGCGAGATTGCCGCTCCTGGAATAGTCGCCGCCGAAATGAAGTAAAAGCGCATATATTACAAAAACGCCGATGGCTGGTATAAGTCTGATGATGCGGGATTTTATTGGTAAAATAAGAGCTGCTATTACGTATCCGATGGCTATAGTCTGGAGGGTATTGCTAAAATAGTTGATATATTTGGCGCTGTATGTAGAAAGATTACCTTGTACGCACATACCGAGTATCCATAAGACGACGAAGCGGGTTCCGACGTGCTTCCAATAATCAAGAGTGAATTTACCGTCTTTAAGTCGTTTAGTCAGAGCGAAGGGTACTGCCGCGCCACACATAAAAATAAAAAGCGGCATTATGATGTCCCATAGTTGAAAGCCTTCCCAAGATGCGTGAGTAATTTGGGTCATTAACGCTTTGGGTAATCCGCCATCGACAGCTCGGTTTATGGCATGAACCAGCGAGCCGAAGCATAATAAAAGCATCATATCAATACCTCTTAAAAGATCAAGGCAAAAAAGTCTGTTTTCGGGGTATTTTTCGCAAATTTTTATTTTCATTTTAGTTTTAGCCTTTTTAAGAAATATTTTAAAATAAAGTTTATCAAATCTACCCTCATTATCGCAATATAGGTATACTTTATAAGGAATATCCCCGCTTTTCCTCATTTGCTTTTATTCATTCTGTGCAACAGTAATAACCATAATCTCATTACTCCTTATTCCTGCTGTGACTTTTCATATCGCGGCGGATGTTGCTGCAACCGTGCTCACCTTTTGATATGGGAGATTTGCGCGTCCTTGCGACCGCTCGACGTACACGAGTACGTCTTCGGGTCGCAGTCCAGCGCAAATCGCCACATCTGAAAAGCTTCCGCTCGGCTAGCGGCAGCAATCTCCGCCGCACATGTCATGCTGTAGGAGTTCGTCGCGTCGCACAAAGCGTGGTTACAGCACACGATACCAAACTTACATTCCTCGTTATTTCAGCTCCGATAGCGCGTCTCCGTTGCTTGCCGGTCTTGTCCGGTCTCGTTCCCGTTCGTCTCTCTCCCGCTCCCGCAGCTATTCGGCGTTATTCGCGTCGCAATACTTCGTCAGTTGGATTTCTCGCGATGCTCGAAAATCCTTCCTTCCTCGTCTTGCTCGCGCCTAACGCCGTCTATCTGCGAGCCGCGCTCGTTCGCCTCACTCAACTCGACGCGGTCTTCGACCGTCCCGCTCCTCATAGCCAATTTACCTCTCTATTCACTTTTTCGTTTCATTTCTTGGCAGTTTTTTCTTTAGCCAACTACCTTCGATCATCCAAGGCATTAGTCCAAAATGGTTGGACATTGTGTCGCGAAGACAGTAAGCGCACCGGGGAGGACAACTAACGCGCTGCTTGGAAGCGTACGAGAGAGACATTGAGAAAAGACGCGATGAATGAGCTGAGCGTTTAGTAAGACGACGGTGCGTAACGAGCGTGACGAGGCGCGAGCATAACTAGAAGCGAAAAGCGGCGCGGCGAATGCCGCAAAGCTTCGCGACAAAGTTAGGCGACGCGAATCGTCAATGATCGTTACGGGAGGAGTCGAAACTAAACGTGGGAGCGAGAGAAGAGCGGCTTTACGAAATGACGAGCGTTGTCGAAAATGCTAAACGCGGCCTCGGTTTGGGCCGCAGCTGAGCGCATACTTTTTAGATGAGGCGTTTTACGCAGGACTTACCCCCGAGCCAAATCTAAAGATTGGCGAGTGGGGTTAAGGACAAGTAAAACGCCCATATCAAAAGAGGAGCACAGTTGCCCTAACCGTGGCCGCATTTATACATAGCATAGCAAGATGCAACAACAACAAAGCGCAGAGCCATTAACAGCCGAAAGATGCTCGTTTCCATTTGTGTTAGTAGGTTAAGTTTGATATATTCCTTTTGATAGTTCTTCTTTGTATAATTTGCTTTTTTATCGCTTTTATAATCAATCAATAAAATAAAGTTATGAAAACAAATTTATTCCCTACATTCCTTTTAATATTTTCAGGTATTTTTTTAGTGATAATAGCATAGGGGCCTCCATTGGCGATAAAATTTCAACACCCAGTGTCCTGCAGAAGGACACTACAGTGTCTTGCTGTGATACACTCCAGTGTCCTGTAGGAGGACACCAACAGAAACAGATAACAACAATTTGAAGAACAACAATTTAAAAAACGATAACGAACAGTAGAACTTTTCGTTCGTGGATTTGTTTGTTGGTGGATTTTTGGGTGCGAATGCCGCGCTTTTATTTTGTGCGTTGAAGTGGTATAATTGACAGTGATGATGATGGATGATTATAGAATATCAGAAAAACTTCCAAAGAACGGAGGGGTGTAAAACGATTTCACCCCACCAATGGGGTCCGACCCTCGGATTTTATGGATAAACAAAACAAGTATGATAGCGAAACAGAACATGGAACTATTCCTGATAAACAAGATGAATGGAATAAAAAATATGAATAAATTATTATGGATAACATTGTTTAGTTCTTTATGCGGTTGTGCTGTCAACAATAACGTTTCTTTTCCCTCTTTAAAAATTGTAAACCGCATCAACGAGAAAAATTCTGACATTATTATCGGCTTTGATGACGATACATATATTTTAAGTTGCGAGACAACAGATGATAATGTCAGGGTGGAGGAATTCTCGGTTAATTTGTTCGTTGAGGGTAATGGAGAGCTTGTAATTGCCGAGGATGGTGAATTGCAATTAAAAGATTCTAAAATAGAGGCGGCAATTATGAATATGGAATCTGGCACATTATATGTGTCACGAAATTGTTTTAGGGCGTATCCACATTATGAGGTTCGTTGCCTGGATAGTCTTGATGGTAAAGGTTGTATAACAAGCGAACTTGTCTTTATCCCATCGATCCAATTGCCTCGCAATATTGCTTTTTATGATTGTATTGGATATGATGTTGGGATAAATGCGGATGGAGAAAAAAAGAATATTTCTGTGTACCATTTTAAGTCATGTAATAAAAAATTAGACATAAAATTTTTAAAACGAGTCCTTTGATAACAATGTGCCTGATGGCAATGGTTTTGGCTATGCGCGTTAGTACAGGAATAGCTTGGGGGACTGTCCGCATTCGTGATAAGTGATAGAAAATTGCAGTTAGCACGGTGTTTTGGGTGTGTTTTCCAAAGTGAGATTTTGACGCGGGATTTTTTTTACCACCGAAAACACGGAAAGCGGCTCGCTGGGAGCTCGCCGGACACCGAAGGGTTACGAAAGTTGCCTTTGGATATATTGATTTGTATGATTGGAGAATGCGATAAGCTCGATTCAAATGCTTTTTAGTTAGAGATAGAGATGTAGCTGCGGAGTTTATTTTGGGCAGAGTACTTGATTGAGAGTAGAACAAATGCTATACTATTCGCGAATTGCGAATGTTAAGGCTGTGATAAATATGCTTAAAGGTCAAGATATTGTTGTGTTGGCGGCTCTAATGGACGAGAGTC
>JAZOQU010000013.1:0-12268 GCA_045656225.1 Kiritimatiellia bacterium
ATCATTCAGGAGATTCTGAAAGTAAACGCACGTCCCCTCCCCGGGGAGGGTAGAGGGAGAAATCTTGTACTCTTCTGTTATAGCTAATCTTTATGGGTAGTAAACGAACGTAATTTATTCGTTTACTTTTGGAAACCACAGAAAAAATACAAAAAATACTTTTTTAAAAATTCTTATTGTTTTTCGGTGTCACGAAGTGTATAATAGTGTCACGAAATGTCAAAAGTAGGCAAACAGAGTGTCGCGGAGTCGACTCAGGCCGTGTCGGGCGTCTTGGTGGGACGCTTCGATCATGCGCTGGACCCTAAAAAGCGCTTTACCATTCCCCGCGAATGGCGCGCTACGATGGGCGAGCCGGACTATGTGTACGTTATGCCTGACCATAAGGAAGGGTGCCTTAATCTCGTGCCGAGAGCCGAGATGGAGGCCCGTTTAGCGAAGTTACGCGAAAAAGCGCTCTTTGATCCGGCGCTCAATCGCGCTCTTCAGGTCATCGGCGGAAACTCTGAACAGCTTATGCTTGATGTTCAAGGCCGAATCCGCGTCAGCGACAAGCTCCTTCAGTTTGCGAACTTGACGACGACGGTTGCGATGGTGGGTTCGGTGCGTATGATCAAACTCTGGGATCCGAAGGCTCTCGGCGACGCCGCGACGGTCGATCAGGTCGCTCTTGGCGAAGCCCTTGAGATCGCGGGATTCTAATCTGAAGGAGGGCGGAAGGTATGGCGCAAGATACCGGGCACAAGCCTGTACTGTTGTCAGAGACGATTTACGCTCTTGCCGTGAAGCCGGACGGGTTATACGTTGATGGTACGCTCGGGCGCGCCGGCCACACGAGAGAGATACTTGCGCTCGGCGGTAAGGTGCTTGGTATAGATCGCGACGACCAGGCGCTTGAAGAGGTCGCGAAGATCGCCGGCGGCGAGCCGGAAGTTTTCGCGAATTTGTCGGTCGCGAAAGGAAGACACGGCGATTTAAAGAGGTTGGCTGATGAAAAAGGTTGGAAGAAAGTCGATGGGATCCTGCTTGACCTGGGTGTGTCGAGTCCTCAGTTGGATGAAGCCGGACGTGGCTTCAGCTTTCTCAGGGACGGACCCCTTGACATGCGCATGGACCGCGCGGGAGGCGTAAGCGCGGCGGATATCGTGAATGAAGAGGATGCGGGAGAGTTGACGAAAATTTTCCGCAACCTCGGCGAAGAGCCTCAGGCGGGGCGGATTGCCAAAGCGATCGCGGTCGCACGAGCGAAGAAGCGGTTCGAGACGACGCTTGAACTTGCGGACTTTATCGAGCGGCTTGTCGGTAGACGCGGCGGCCACCATCCCGCGACGCGCGTTTTTCAGGCGCTCAGGATGGCGGTCAACGACGAGATGGGTGAGCTCGAAAGGGCGCTTGAGGACGGTATTTCGATTCTTAAGCCCGGTGGAAGATTCGCGGTCATCACTTTCGAGTCGCTGACCGATAGAGTCGTGAAGAAGTTTTTCGCCAATCACGTCGGTAAGATGGTCTCGCTCCAGCAGGGCGGCGAGAGGTGGGAAGGCGCAATTCCGCGCGCCGTCGCAGTAACGCGAAAAGCCGTAAAGGCAACGGAAGAAGAAGTGAATTTGAATCCGCGATCGCGCAGCGCTAAGTTGCGTGTCATCGAAGTGAAGGAGGTTTAGAAATGGGAAGAAACAGAATTGTATCCAAGAGAATGTCGCGTCTTTCTGTGCATACCATGCACATTGGCGCCATAATGCTTACTTTTTTTGCGATGGTTGTGCTTAACCTGATGGCCTCGTCAAGTTGCTCTCAGCTTTCAAAGTCTATTGCCGACAAGGAGAATCTGCTCAAGCAGAAGCGAGTTGAGTTGAGCAGAAAGCGCGTGGAGTGGAACGCCACCAAGTCATCCTCCAATCTTGAGAAGGCTCTTGTAAAGAGAGGTATGGCGATGTATTATCCTAAGCCGAGTCAAATCATCCGCATGGATGAGAACGGAAAACTTTTTGCAAGTCAGGCTTCTGTTGCAGCTCTCAGGCGCAGAATGCAGGAGCATGTAACGGCAAGTTTCGAACAGCCTGCAAGTCGGACCACAAGAAGGCGCGTGGTACGTTGATGAAGTCCAATCTGCGATGGAATCGTAATGCCCGATTTTGGTCTTGTATAGGGCTTTTGTTTCTGTTTGCAGGGTATTCGGCGTATTCGTTGGTACGCGCTCATTTTGACATTGACATCGATAAACTGCCCCAGTACGATTTCTGCGAGAAAATTCCGAGCATTCGCGGGGGTATTTATTGTTCTCCCAGGGGTCGAGACCCTTATCCGATTATGGCATCAATGCCTTGTTGGGACTTTCGTCTCGATCCGGTGGCTATGACTCAAGCGGTCGTGAAGGCAAAGGGTCAGAGGAAGCCTCGCACGCCAAGGGCTCAAGCTGTTACAATCGCAGATGTTTTGAAGTTGCCGCGGGAGAAGGTTTTTTCGATGATCGGGAATTATTCCCGCCGCTATCAGAGGCTCGCAGTCTCTGATGACAGGCGCGCGTATGAAGTCTTGTCTGACAAGTCGCTCGTCGGCGGTGTGATTGTTGAAGAGACATACGAACGCAGATATCTTGAAGGAAACCGTCTTTGTCATGTAGTGCGTGGAATAAACAGCAGGTATAACTCTCTCATGCGCGGAACCCCCGGCGAGATGCGCGGCAAGAAGGATGCCCATGGGAATCTTATTAAAGACAAGATCGAGGTCGACATTCCCCCGAAGCGTGGTGCTGATGTTCATTTGACGGTGGATCATTTTCTGCAAAAGGTTGTAGAGGGTGAATTGGCGGCGGGCGTTGCGGAATATGGCGCAGGTTCCGGGTGGTGTGTTATTTTAGAGGTTGAGACCGGCCGCGTTCTTGCTATGGCTACTGTGCCTGATTTTGATGTTAAGGGAAATTTTGACGATAAAGATCTGATTCTGCGCAATAAGGTGATAAGTCATACCTATGAGCCCGGAAGCGTAATGAAAGTGATAACCGCCGCCTCGGCGGTTGATGCCGGTTTTGTTACGCCAAAAAGCGCATATTCAACAAGGCGTGACGAAAAGGATGCGTATGGGAAATACAAATATTACAAGCTTCCGAATGACAGCCATGCGATGGCGCCGAAATTGACGGTCAAGGATGCTATCGTCGAGTCTTCGAATATTGTCATTGGTAAGCTGGGATACGATTTCGGACCTAAAAATCTTTATTCCTATTTTAGGAAATTCGGATTCGGCTCTCCTGTTGGCATAGAACTTCCTTATGAAGAGGGAGGTATTCTATGGAATTACCGCAAATGGAATAAAGCGACTTGGTCGCGCGCTCCGATCGGTCAGGGTGTTGCAGTAACAGCTCTTCAGATGGCTTCGGCTTATCAGGCCATAGCTAATGGCGGAATACGGAAAAAACCATATATTGTCGATAAGATATTGGATGTGGACGGTAATGATCTTTTATTGCGTAAAGAGGATCCTGGCGAGCGGGTTATCAGTGAGGCTGCAGCTTACGCAACCCGCGAGATGATGCTTGGTGTTGCGGCTGTCGGCGGCACGGCAAGACGTGCCAAACTTAAAGGGTACTCCGTCGCCGGTAAAACGGGCACCGCTCAAAAGCCTTCGCCGACAGGCGGATATGCGCCTGGACTTTATGTCGCGACTTTTTGCGGTATTGTACCGTCTGGCGTTGTTAAGCGCAATCCGGAAGACCCGGTTCCCGTACCTCCGGAAATCGTTGTTTTAGTATCGCTTGATTTTAATGAAAGGCGCCCTTATCACCAAGGCGGTAATTCTGCCGGTCCGATTTTCAAGCGTATTTCTGAGACAGCTATGCGTTATCTTGAAATCGCTCCGGACCGTTTAGATGATGTCTCTGATGATGAATTTTAATTCTGTAAAGATTATACAGGGAGTGTCGGTATGGAAGAGTTGTTGAGTTTAATTGAAAAAACGCTGGATGAAGTATTGCCGCGTGAAAGCGAGCGGCCCCAGGAACTTTCGGAGGCGATGCGCTATGCCGTCGGTACGGGAGGAAAGAGGATCAGACCATTGATCGCGCTCGGCGCCGCGATGGCCGCAGGCGGTAAAGCCGGGGACGCCGCCTATCCCGCGGCTGCGATAGAGCTTCTTCATAACTATACTCTTGTGCATGACGATCTGCCGTCGATGGATAACGACGAGATGCGTCGCGGTAATCCGACCGTCTGGAAGAAATTTGGCGAAGTGAATGCGATTCTCGCCGGCGACGCTTTGCAGGCGCTTGCGTTCTCCGCGGCGGCAAAAACGCCGAACAACGCCGCTAAAGTCGTCGCCGCTCTCGCGGACGCGGGCGTTGGTGTAGTTGCAGGGCAGGTCGAGGATATCGCGGCGAGCGGAGATACCGCCTACATATACGAGCACAAGACAGCCGATCTTTTCGTGGCGGCTGCGGCGATGGGAGCGCTTGCGGCGTCTGCCGACGGGGTGTCGCTCTCTAAGCTTAAATCGTTTGCCTTGAATCTTGGGCTTGCATTTCAGTATCAAGACGATCTAATAGACGGCGATTCTCCGTACTCGAGGGAAGAAACGGAGCGCCTTGCCGCAGAAACGACGGACAGGGCGCTTGCCGCTTTGGAAAATCTGCCCGGTGATGCGTCGGTTTTAAAGGAGCTCGCCTCGCGCCTTCTCGGCCGAAGTGTATAAGCATATAATCAACCCCTAAAGAAAGTTTCGAAGAATGAGTGGAAAAATAGCCGCTTTTTTTAGTGTTGCATTTTTGGGATTTTCAGCATCTTTTGCAGCGGTGGATTTTACCGGCGTAAAAGCGCTCGCAGGTCGCGTAAGTCCTGATCTTGCCGCGAAGGTCGAATTTCAGGAGCTTGAGGCCTCCGGTGACGAGGCTCGTATTTCCGCGCAAGATGGAAAGGTTCTTATCCGTGCGACGAATCCCAGATCCGCTTCGCTTGCGCTCGGGCGCTACATTCGCGATGTCGCCAAGGGCCATATTTCGTGGTGCGCGAGCCGCATTCCAACCGAGTGGCCTTTGCCTGAGTCGGAAATTGCGGTAAAGCCTCTTCATCCTTACGCCATCGCCTACAACTATTGCACGATTTCATACACGATGGCGTTTTGGGGTCAGGCGGAGTGGCAGAAGGAGATCGACCGCCTCGCGCTTCAGGGCTACAATATTGCCCTTATGACGGCTGGTCTTCAGAAGGTTTGGGATTTGACGCTTGCGGATATGGGCTATACCGAGGCGCAGCGCAAGAATTACATCGCAGACGACGCGGCGTCGGCATGGTGGCACATGGGCAACCTGCAAGGTTTTGGAGGGCCGGTGAGCGCCGAACAGATAGAGCGCGATGCCGCGCTCGGCAAATGGATGGTAGGCGCTATGCGCGAAGTCGGGATCGAGCCGATTTTTCAAGGCTTTGTGGGCTTGATTCCTTCTTCTACCTCTGATAATCAGCTCGCCGATTCGCGTATTTTCCGTACCGGCAACTGGGTTGCAGGATTCAAGAATCCAGATATTCTCGATCCTACATGCGGAGCGTTTAAAACGTTTTCTGAAAAGTGGTACGCCAACATAAAGAAGGTCTACGCTCTTGATGATGAGGCTGATTATCCTAAGTTTTTAGGCGGCGATCTTTTCCATGAAAGTTCACCTCCGTCATCCATGTCGGTTTCCGATCAGCGTCTTTGCGCCGTCAACGCTCAAAGTTATCAGCAGGCCGCCTTCCCAGGTGTAATATGGATTCTTCAAAGCTGGCAGGGCTCGCCAGTTCAAAATCTCCGTAACGGTTTAGATCCGAAATTCACTCTTATTCAGGCGCTTGATCAGGGGATGCATAATACCGGAACATCGGGCGCCTCGTATGTAAACAATACGACGGGAGAATATCTTCCCTGGGTCTGGGTCGAGGTCATGAACTTCGGCGGCAATACCGGTATGCACGGAGCTTTCAGGCGCTTTAGGAATATCGGCAATATTCCCGGCTCGGGGACGGGCGCTGCAGACAGCTTTAAGGGATACGGTCTATTGTCTGAGGGGCTTGAAACAAATCCGTCGAGTTACGATATGTTCGCAGACGCTTTTACCAAGCCCGACGGCGCTTCCCTGAATATTTCAGACGGAGACCTCCCGAAATGGCTTGAGGATTATCGCCTTCGCCGTTACGGATACACTGATGATAATCTCGCTCTCGCCCATCATATCTGCTCGACGAGCGTCTGGGACTGTGCAAAGAATCAGCAGGGTACAGTTGAAAGCGTTTTCTGCGCAGATCCCTCGTATAATGTGACATGCGTTTCAAAGTGGGGTCCGACTACAGGTACGCCCTATCCGCGTCAGGTGCTCATAGAGGCGGCGCGGCTTTATCTCGCTTCGGCGAAGGCAAAGCCTGAACTCCTCGACCGTGAAACTTTCCGTTACGATTTCGTGGAAATCTTTCAGCAGATTCTCGCCGATAAAGCGCGTGAGATGTTGCCGCAGTGCGCCACTTCCTCTAAGCTGCGCGCCGATTTTATGAAGTTTATCGATCTATCCGATCAGATTCTCGCCTGCTCTGATGAATGGCGGCTCGACAAAAAGGAGGCCCGCGTTAAAACTAAGGCTCCCGATACGGGAGTTGCGGCTTACAGGCGCATGATAACAACCTGGACGAAGGGCACGAGCGTTCTTTCCGAATACGCTCACCGTAGCTACGCGGGCTTGATGAAACATTATTATGCAGCGCGTTGGCAGGCGTTCTTTGATATTGCCGACGGCGTAAAGACTAAGACAGAATATGATTCATTCGTCGCTACGCTCAACAGAACATTCCCGACTGCGACGCTTGCGTCGACGCCTGTCGACGGCGATCCAATTGCGATAGCCGAGGCGATTCTTAACGCGCTTGAGCCGCCTGTCTTGAAATGGACCGACGCCGCGCAGGACAATTTATGGAAAGGCGCAAACTGGGTCGATAGGAACGGTGATGCCGTTTCATGGTTTGATAATAACGATGTCGTGCTTTCCGGTGTCGGCGAAATAATCGCTGCGGACGAAGATGTTCAAGTCGGCAATATTGAACTTGAAACCTCATTTAGAAGCGCCTCATATTCATACGGCGGTGAGAGCGGCGCATATATTACAGATAAAACGGAACTCGGCTGGAGCGGTGTAACTCTTGACGATCTCGCCAATGCGGAATATCGCGGCACGTTCGCAGGCGCGTGGATGGATGACGAGAAACTCGAGTGCGCGGGCTATCATGTTAAGCGTGTCGACGACGGCGTTACGCTCCAGATGCAGGTCCGTCACAATAGTAAAGGCGATTATGTAAAGGTTGTAAGCCTGAAATTATTTATAGAAGACGGTAAAGTTTACGGTCAATATCAATGGGCGAATAACGGCAATTCAAACACTCTCGGTACTGAATTTACTCAATCGATGACGCCCGCTAACGGAGCACCGGACGGGTATCTAAACGATGTTCCGAAGTACGGTATAATCGGTCTTAGGATGTATAAAGCAAGTTCCGTCACGGTTACGGGCGCGTTGACGGTTAACGGAGAAGTTCGCCTAAAGCGCGGCGAAACGTTGTCGCTTCCTGACATAACGCGCCTCGCCGATTTGAAGGTAGTAGACGGGACCGCGTCGCTCGTATTAGGAGACAATCAGAATTTGACGGTAAACAACCTTACTTTTTCAAACGGCGGCAAACTCGTCGTTAAAGGTTCATCGTCCACATTGACCGGTGCAACCGGTGGCGAGAGTATCTCGTTTATTTCTCAGTCTGGTGATGTGCCTGAAATCTCACCCGGTTCGCTCGTTTACGTCTGCACAACTCAAGCCGATCAAAACTACGGCAAGGAGCAGGAACTCGTAATCGGCTCAAATGGTGTTGCGAAGCGCAAACTCGGCGAGATGACATCGGATGGCTTCATTACTAAAGATTTTGTCCCTCTTGGCTGGCGCGACCTCACAATAGACGACTTGTTGAAGATGGAATTTACAGGAACGATGACCGGCGGCTGGATGGGGAATAAGGATAGTTCAGGCAATGTGATTTCGTATCGTCATGTTCCGGTTAGGGGATGCCGCATTGAAAGAACCGGTGATGAGCTTACCGTATGGATGCAATGCTTCGATGACGGCTTTCTTAAAGGGCTTCTGGTTACTCTAAAAATCGAAAACGGCGTTGTTTATATGCTGGGTGCTGATTGCAGGAATAAGTCTAAAGGTGTTTTTGGGGATGATCTTTCTAATGGGAATGTGGCTGATCTCGCTACTTCGGAGACGGCCAAAGGTTATGGCGTTTACGGGTTTGCCGCCAAGCCTGCCGCTGCGCATGTTGCCGATACGGCCGCTAACTATGCTTCGCTTGATGAGGCAGTTACCTCCGCGAAGTTGACGTCATCGAAAGCGCTTTCCGTCATCAACGATGTAAAGTATTCTACGGCCTTTGGTCTGACGGGCGGGATTAAGCTTACGATTGAAGAAGGGGTTATGCTCTTAAGTGATGTAAACGATGGAACCGATTATAATGGCGCGTGCGAGATAATCGTAAAAGGTATTCTTAATATCGGCAATCATCGTTGGACTTTCTCCAACAATAATATCTTAACTCTCTATACCGGCGGCGTCGTGCGCGGCACAGGTGATGGGACTAATAACGGCTGCGCTGTTGAGATTCATGGCTCTGAACATACCGTTAAGGTTTATAAGGGCGCTGGCGAAGTTGCAGAGCTTAATTGCGCGGTCGGTTTAAGTTCAAGCATCGTTTTCGATGTCGAAGAAGGAGCCGCTCTTAAGCTCGGCGCAACCAACGGCGGCAATCAAAACGGAGGTGCGCGCACGATCAAGAAAATCGGTAAGGGCGCACTGGAATTTATAGGTACAATTTATCAGAATGCAACTGTTGTGACCGGCTCTGACGCGTCTGGAACGATTAAGAAGAGCCTCTCGCCGCTTGAAGTCTTCAAGGTTCAAAAAGAAGCCGGAGAAGTTGAGATAATTGTTTCCAGCTCGGATGAGGATTATAAAATCGTCGAGAGTGTCGATGGTAATCTTACGCTTTATACTTCCGTTAAGTGCGATTGGGTGGCCAATGTCACAGATGTGGAGGATGCGCGCGAGGATTCTCACGGTACGAAATACGAGTCGCTTGAAGAGGCGATTGCCGCGCTTGCCACGACGCCGAACGGTAGGATTTGGCTTATCGGCGAATATAAATCTTCAATTCAGGCGCCTGAAGGATGGGTAAAGGAAGATTCGCCCTACGGAACGGAACTCTGGAAAATCGCAGCCCGCCTGAACGATACTAACTACAGAACGCTTGAAGGTGCGTTTGAGGCTTATAAGGTCGGGAATGAATTGGTCATTGTAGATACTTCAATTCCAATGCCGAAATCCTGGCGTCTTATAAACGATCGTCCGTTTAAGCTAGTCTATTGGAAGGGCGGCGATTTAAAAGAGGGGGTTGAAGTATATGCTGATGAAAGTAAATCAGAGACGGTCTCATATAATTTGTTAAAACACATGGTCGTCTTTCTTGAAAACACTACGGTATTTCCTTCAGCGAATTTGTCGAAGCCTCTTTATCTTGCAGTTAAGGACGGTATGACTCTTCGCGTGTGGCATGATACAAACGGAAAGAATTATAATTTACCGACAAATTCTTATGTTGAACTTGGTAATGGTGCGAAACTTGAGTTTACTTATTGGGATAACGTAAATAGCCAAGGCGCTCCGATTCTCGGCGATCTTACGGTTAATGGAGAAGGAGTGTTTGGGTATGATGCTACAAAGACGGGCTCGCCGACATTTGGTAAATTGTTAGGCACAGCGACGCTCGTTATCGAAGACGGCGAAACGGTCAAGGCCGGGTCTGTTGAAAACCCGGTTGAGATTCGCGGCACGGGCAAACTTCTTTTGAAGAGCGAAGAATCGGCAGAGGCTGTTAAATTCTCGCTCAATGTTCCTGAAGTGGAAGGACTTACAAAAGAAACTTATATGTCTTATTTCAAGAACAAGGTCGTCAAAAACAATGATGATACATATTCGGCGATTTCGGTTCTTAACGGCGATGTTGTAACTCCTGAAATCGGCGTCGATAGCGACGACGATACGTCCGACGACGCGTTTAAGATCGATAGCGACGGCGGAGTCTCGATAACGATTACCAATCCCAAGCCCGGTCTTTATTATGGTGTAAAGGCGATGAATTCGCTCCCCGCAAACGGCGTTTCCGAAGGCGAAATCGTTTGGGAAAATAATCGCAATACTGACGGTGGCGCCAAGACGTTAACAATCAACAAGTCAGACTTTAAAACCATTTCGTTCGACAGTCCCTCGGTCTTCTTCAGAATAGTTGTAGACTTTATAGTAAATAGACAGTAACTAATATAGAGCCTGAGTAGTGATGTAAACGGGATGATATTGACTATATCGTTAAGGATTGGGTATACTGTCCTTTGAGGTGCTTATGAAAATTAAGATAATATCTTTTCTCCTGGTTTTTTATGTAATCTTCGGCTCGTATGCTTCGGAGAACAAGTCTATTCCCGGCTGTGTTAAATTACCTGATACGATAGAGGCTGTACGAATTCCATCAATCACTAATTATCCGACCTTAATTTGGCTTCATGGCGGAGGTTTGGCGGGCGGTAAGCCACACTTCCCGTTTTCCCATAATGAGAATAATAAGAATATAGCCCAGATATCAGTAAAATATCGTCTTTTAGGTAAGGATGCGAAAAGTGGAGTTGATTGCATTGAAGATGCTGCCGATGCGGTTGCATGGACGATAAAAAATATTCATAAATACGGCGGGAATACTAATAAGATATTTCTTGCAGGCATGAGTGCCGGGGGATATCTTACAATGATGGTTGGCATGGATCCTAAATATCTCGCGGCACATGGTGTTAAAAATACCGATTTGGCGGGACTTATCCCAATTTCCGGACAGGCGACCAAACATTACAATGTACGTAAATTTTCTGGAGATAAAGATCCTCAGTTCTTACCTAAAATCGACGACCTTGCTCCTCTATCGCATGTTTCCGCCGATATTCCGCCGATTCTCAGTATTTGCGGGCAGCCGCCTTATGAATGGAAGTGCAGATCTGAAGAAAATCGACTGCTGATCGCCTCTTGCATCGCTTTAGGTCATAAGAATGCGAAGTTTATTGAGTTGCCATATTGTAATCATGGTCAAGCGTACGAATGCGCTTTACCGTATCTCATTCGATATATTAACGAGTGAATAGGCTGAGGGACTCCTCATTGGCGAAAAGTGATAGAAAATTGCGATAATCGCGGCGGAATTTATATAAAAGCGGTGGTTGGTGAGCGGTTCGTGAAGCTGGAGTTTACCCATTTTTTGAACGCGAAAGTGCATTTCACCCTGATAAATAAAGGGTGAAGTGTATTTTATGAAGTGGATTTTGTGATTTTACATTTATGATGGGCTATCCGTAGTCGACTTCAAAGAATTCTAAGAAGCCTGGTAGCATAGGAGCGTCCGCCGTTGAAGCATCAGGTGTATTTGTTTCTGCGAAAGTTCTTATCCATTTGCCGAACCTTGTGAACGCACGTTTGATTCCCTCTGCGATGGAATAGGCTGCGAACTCTGGGATTTGCCCCATTCGTTTGCTCAAGTATTTAAGATGTTCTGCCAGGATCTCGTGTTTGACGTTGCGCCCAATCCATACGGTTGCGAAATACGCTGAAACGAGAACGAGAGCTGCCATGTTGCGAATGCTGGCATATGACATGACGCGGATATTCTCAAAGCCGTACGATTGTTTGACGAAGCGAATCGTCTCTTCTATTCTCCAGCGGCTTAAATATCCTTGCACAACACGCCATTGAGATTTGAAGGAGCCGTCTATCGGAAGTGATGTTATGAGCATCATTGGATCTTTCCCGAAACCTTTGACGACCACAAGGTGCAATTCTTTGTCAGGATGCATCGGCAGCCTGATAGGCATGGCTCCAAAGGAAATTGGAATATTGCATTCCTTGCCGTGCGAGTCGAATGTGACATGGTGGGAATGGCGCATGATGCATTCTCTGGCAAGGTCGTGTACATAGTGCATTCCTTTCCACGATATGACGCTTCTTCCTTTAAGGCGTATGATGAAATTCCTGTTGTTTTCAATTAAATAGGCGTAAAAAGCGGGTCTGTCGCCACCTCTGTCGTAAACCATCACACCTTTGCCTCCTGTAGCATCATATACGGATTTGATGATATTCAAGACCTCGTCGTTTTCGCCTTTGAAGCCTGGTGCTCGTGAAGAC
>JAZOQU010000014.1:0-88615 GCA_045656225.1 Kiritimatiellia bacterium
ATCATTCAGGAGATTCTGAAAGTAAACGCACGTCCCCTCCCCGGGGAGGGTAGAGGGAGAAATCTTGTACTCTTCTGTTATAGCTAATCTTTATGGGTAGTAAACGAACGTAATTTATTCGTTTACTTTTGGAAACCACAGCATAACTTTCACCCGATAACCGTTATCACTTTCGAATTGCATTTTGCAAACAAAAGGTATATAATTGTATTAACATAGTATGGAGGTAAACATGTCTGAAGATCTGCAGGGACTGTTAGAAAAAATCAACCGTGACGGCGTCGAAAAGGCCGAGGCCAAGGCTGCCGAAATAATTGCCGAAGCCAAGTCCAAGGCAGCCGAAATCGTTAAGACTGCCAAGGAAGAGGCTGAACGCGCGAAGGCCGATGCCAAAATCGCCGCAGATGATTTCGCCGCGCGTGCAGACGAAACAGTCAAGCAGGCCGCCCGCGACACGGTTCTTAAAATCCGTGAAGCGATTACCGCCCTTCTTGAGGGTGTGCTCGTGAAAAATGTCGAGAAGGCCCTCGCCGATGAGAAAACAGCCGTCCGGCTCGCCGGCGAAGCCATAAAGGATTTGACTGGGAATGTTGAGATTGCCGCCGGCGAAAAGCTTGCAGCTTCCCTTAAGGCTCAGCTCGCCAATAAGGGTGAAATCGCCATCGTTACCGACGAGAACGTTTATTCGGGCTTCTCGGTTAAAATCGACGGCGGCCGCGTTGAACACGCGTTCACCGCAGAAGTTGTCGCCGAAGAGCTTTCCAAACGTCTTCGTCCTGAACTCGCCAGACTTCTGAAATGACGATCGACTACATAGTCGCGAGCCTTCCGACGCTCGTTTTTGATCAGCCGCCTGCAATTTCATGGGCGAAGTTTGTCTCGCTCTGCGCTGATGCGGGCAAGGGTGTCGACGAACTTACCGGAGAAAAGTGGGCCGATCTCGAAACTCAGCTTAAAAACGCCGTAGCCGTAGCACGCGGCGGCGCCAAATGGGTACGCGCCGCCGAAGGCTGCTCCGTGTATTGGCGCACCAGAGTCGCTCACGCGTTTCAGGAGAAGGACGTTGCGAAGCGCGACGGACTTTTGGACAGAATCTGGTGGGACGCGGCAGAAGAATTGACAGATCTTACCTCCCCTCTCGGCGCTGGTGCGCTCGCGACATACGCGGTAAGACTGAAAATAGCCCTTAAGCGCGCGAAGATTTCCACTGAGGCCGGTTCCGCCGCATTCGACAGGCTGACGGCCGAAACTAAAATTTCATTTTAAAAATCAAAGAGAATCCAACAATGACCACAACCGGAAAGATTGTAGCGGTAAACGGAAACATGACCTCCGTCGCATTTGACGGAGCCGTCGCCCAAAACGAAGTCGGTTACATCATCCTCGG
Organism: Kiritimatiellia bacterium; assembly: GCA_045656225.1. Lineage (GTDB taxonomy): Bacteria > Verrucomicrobiota > Kiritimatiellia > RFP12 > UBA1067 > UBA1067. Next base: position 1,388 of record JAZOQU010000014.1, read on the forward strand.
AGAAAAGCGGCTTATGGCCGAGATCGTCCGAATCCGCGGCACCGTCTGCGACATGCAGGTTTTTGACGCGACGACGGATCTGACCGTAGGAGACAAGGTTGAATTTTCAGGTGAACTTCTCGCCGCCGAGCTCGGTCCCGGCATGCTCGCCCAGGTTTACGACGGACTTCAGAATCCTCTTTCTGAGCTTGCGAAGGAGGCGGCGAAAATTTCGGCAGATGCCGAGTACTTTCTCCAGCGCGGCATATACCTACCCGGCCTTCCACGAGACAGAAAATGGGACTGGCATCCGACGGCCAAGATAGGCGATCGTGTTTCGGCGGGCGATGTTCTCGGCTGGGTTACAGAGGGGATTTTCGACAACAAAACGATGCCCGGCCACAAGATCATGGTGCCGTTCGCGTTTCGCGGTTCGTTCACGGTCAAAGATCTCGCCGTCGAGGGCGATTACACCGTTGTCGACGACATCGCGACATTGACCGACGCCGGCGGCAAGGATGTCAAGGTTCAGATGCTTCAGCGTTGGCCCGTCAAGGTTCCGATCAAGTGTTTCGTCGAGCGTCTCGCCCCTACCGAAACTCTCGAGACGACGGTCCGTACAATCGATACGTTCTTCCCTGTCGCCGTAGGCGGAACATACTGCATTCCCGGCCCCTTCGGAGCGGGTAAAACCGTTCTCCAGCAGACGACCGCGCGATACGCGAAGGTCGATATCGTGATTTCCGCCGCGTGCGGCGAACGCGCGGGCGAGGTCGTCGAAACCCTGAAAGAATTTCCTGAGATCGTCGACCCTAAGACGGGCCAGTCGCTCATGAAGCGTACGATCATCATCTGCAACACTTCATCAATGCCGGTCGCCTCGCGTGAAGCGTCGGTCTACACCGCCGTTACGCTCGCCGAATATTTCCGTCAGCAGGGACTTAACGTTCTCGTTCTCGCCGACTCCACGTCCCGCTGGGCGCAAGCGATGCGTGAACTTTCAGGCCGCCTTGAGGAGATTCCCGGCGAAGAGGCGTTTCCCGCATACCTCGAAAGCCGCATCGCCGCGTTCTACGAGCGCGCAGGCCGCGTTAAGCTTAAAAACGGCGACATCGGCTCTGTTACAATCGGCGGAACAGTTTCGCCTGCCGGCGGTAACTTCGACGAGCCTGTAACCCAGGCGACGTTAAAGGTTGTCGGCGGCTTCCACGGACTCTCGCGCGCCCGTTCGGATGCGCGCCGCTATCCTGCAATCGATCCGCTCGATAGTTGGAGCAAATACAACTCGGTCATTGACCAGAACCGCGTCGAAAAGGCCCGCGCGATACTCCGCAAGGGCAACGAAATCGGCCAGATGATGAAAGTCGTCGGCGAAGAAGGAACTTCGCTCGAAGATTTTACCACGTATCTCAAGGGCGAGTTCCTTGACGCCGTCTATCTCCAGCAGAACGCGTTTTCGGATTCGGACTCTTCCACTCCCGTCGAGCGCCAGAAGGTTATGTTCGATATGATGGAGAAGGTTCTTGAGACCGAGTTCGAATTCCCTGAAAAGGATGCGACGCGCAAATTCATGCTCGCACTTCAGCAGGCGTTCATCGACTGGAACGACAAAACCTTCGGTTCTGAAGAGTTCGAATCTGCAAAGGCCGAGCTTCTCAGGAAGATCGACGAAGCTTCAGACGGCAAATAACAACATCTAACAGCTGATGAAAGTTCTCTATTAAGAACGGATTTCCAAAAAAAGCGCGATTCTCTCAACAATCAATCCAAGCGACAATCCGCTCAAACTTGAACTTGTAAAAAAAAAACAAGGCGGCTTATGAACAAGCCGCCTTGTTTTCATTTCAATCCCAATCAATGAGAAATCAACCTTTGATCGCTTTAATCATTTTGGGAATAACGACGTTCAAATCGCCTACAATGCCGTAGTGGGCGATTTTAAAGATCGGAGCATCCTTATCGGTATTGATCGCGATGATCTTCGCAGAATCCTGCATACCGGCAAGATGCTGAACGGCTCCGGAGATGCCGCAGCTGATGAAGAGCGCAGGACGGACCGTAACGCCCGTCTGGCCGATCTGACGCTCATGCTCGCAGTAGCCGAGGTCGACAGCCGCGCGGCTGCCGCCGACTGCGCCGCCGAGAGCGTCGGCGAGATCATGAAGAATCTTAAAGTTCTCCTTCGAGCCGACGCCAGCGCCGCCCGCAACGATAATGCGCGACCCCTTAAGGTTAATCGACGAGTGACGACGGACAATCTCAAGAACCTCGACGGGAATCTCAACTCCTGCGAGTTTCGAGTCGTGCTTGACGAGCTCACCCGTACGGCCTGGAACGACCTCAAGGGGTTTCATCACGCCCTCGCGCACCGTCGCCATCTGAGGCCAGTTGTAGGGGTTGACAATCGTCGCAATGATGTTTCCGCCGAATGCGGGACGAATCTGCTGAAGAACGTTCTTAACGACTTTCGGCTCTCCGCCCTGACATGCGCACTTCTTATCGGTATAATCGCCGATTTGAAGATCAGTGCAGTCGGCCGTAAGACCGCAACCGAGAGACGACGCTACTGCAGGCGCAAGATCGCGGCCCATGTGGGTCGCGCCGAAAATCACGATCTGAGGCTGGCATTCCTTGATAAGTTCGACGAAAGCGTGGCGATACGCCTTGCCGCGGAAAACCTTAAGCTCTGCATCCTCGACGAGGTGAACCTTATCGGCGCCCGCTTCAAAAAGATCCTTAGCGAGACCTTCTACATTATCGCCCATAAGAACGGCCGCAAGTTTAACGCCGAGAGTATCGGCGAGTTCACGACCCTTGCCGAGAAGTTCACGCGGAACATCGCTCAACTTGCCGTCTTCCTGTTCGGCAAAAACCCAGACTTCGCCGCGATTCAAATTTTCTGACATAATCTTAAATCTCCTTATCCGCTTGAATTAACCGATCGTATGGTCGGCGACGAGTTCCGCGACGAGTTGGGAAACGCCCTCGTCCGTAGGAGGAACCTCTTTGTAGTCTCCGCCGGCGAGAACGACAGATACGATCTTCGCGACGTTAGTGGGACTGCCCGCGAAACCGCAGCGTTCAGGAACCGCTCCGATATCGTCGCAGGAGAGCTGACCGATTACGGCAGCGCCCTCGCCTGCGGCTTCGGCCTCGACGACAGGCTTAAGTTCGGCGTTCTTGTACTTCATGACGCGGCGGACATTGAAAGGTCTCAGTTCGCCGGCCTTCTCGGTAACGGTAAAGAGCGCGGGGAGCTTAACCTTGTCGGTCTCGACGCCGGTGCCGATATCGCGCGTGACGACTGCGAAGTCTCCGTCCATATCGATCTTCTCGAGATATGTAACGGCGGCGTAATCAAGCTTCTCCGCGATCTGGGGACCCGTCTGCGCGGTATCGCCGTCGATAGCCTGGCGGCCGCAGAAGACGAGATCGGGCTTAAAGCGCTTAACGGCGCATGAAAGAATATAGCTCGTCGCGAGAGTGTCGGAACCTGCGGCCTTGCGGTCGGTCACGAGATACGCCTTATCTGCTCCGCACATAAGAGCCTCGCGAAGAATCTCGCACGCGGCGGGAAGACCCATTGCAATCGCCGTAACAGTACCGCCGAAACGCTCTTTCACCGAAAGAGCCGCCTCAAGAGCATTACGGTCCTCGGGGTTGAAAATAGCCGGAAGCGCGGCGCGGTTGATCGTACCATCGGCCTTCATGGCCTCGCCGGTCACTTTTTTCGTATCAGGAACCTGCTTGATGCAGACTACGCAATTATAACCGCCTGCGCGGCATTTATTATTCTCTTTCATACTGTGCATTATACCAAATTTTATTCGCTATTTTCAATCACGCGCAAAACCCAGTTCTCTATATCCCACAACTGAAACGCAAATTCGTTTACACTATATTTTCAATAAAATGCCGAGCGGAAAATCCGCCCCCAAGCAATCAGTCGCCATTCGACCAGAGCGCCTTCGGGCTTAAGGACTTCAGGGATAATCCGCCGGCAAAGTCAAAATCTCGCAACCGTCTTCGGTGATGGCGACGGTATGTTCAAAATGCGCAGAAAGACACCTGTCGGCCGTAACGACCGTCCAGCCGTCTTCGAGAACGCGCGTCTTCTCGCCCGCCTTCGTCATGGAAATCATCGGCTCGATGGCAAGCGTCATTCCGGGCTTCAAAACAAGTTTCGTTCCGGGCTTACCGTAATTCGGGACCTGGGGATCTTCATGGACCGTGCGCCCTACGCCGTGACCGATCCAGTCGCGGACGACGCCAAAACCCGCATCCTCGGCAACTTTCTGAATCGCATAGCCGACATCGCCGAGATGAACCCCTGGACCGCATGCTGCGATACCCGCCTTAAGGCAGGCCTTCGTCGTCTCTACGAGCCTCAGGACTTCCGGATCGGTTACGCCGACGGCGACGGTGCGGGATGTGTCGCCGTTAAACCCGTTTTTGAAAATTCCGACATCGGTTTTAACGAGATCACCGGGCATTATAACGCGATGGCGGCTCGGGATGCCATGAATAACCTCGTCGTTTATCGAAACGCAAAGCCGACCGGGGAAGCCCATATAATTGAAAAAACTGGCACGGACCTTGTTCTTCGAACAGTACTCCTCGACCAGATCGTCTATATCACCGGTAGTAACACCGGGCGAAACGGCGTTGGCGCAGATGTCGCGGATCTCGGCGGTCATCCGGCACGCTTCACGCATACGGTCGATTTCAGCTTTGGTTTTGATGTCGACTTTCATAAATAAAAAAAAATCAAGGCCGGCGGGCTTAAGCTTCCGCCGGCACTTGAAATTACAATTACATCACCTTGAGGAATTCGGCTGCGACAGAGTCGACACCCGTCATCCCGTCAACGGTCTTAAGGCAACCCTTGGACTTATAGAATTCGATGAGAGGTTCAGTCTGGCGATGATATACGACGAGACGATCCTTGACGGTCTCGGGATTGTCATCTTTTCTGATCGTAAGTTCGCTGCCGCAGTTGTCGCACACACCCTCGACCTTCGGAGGAAGATTCTTGACATGATAACCCGCCTTGCACTTGGGGCAGGTACGGCGACCGGCAATACGGTCCTGGATGATTTCATCAGGAACGTCAATCAGAACTGCGCTCTTAATGGGAGCGCCCATCTCCTCGAGAATCTCGGCCTGGGCGAGATTGCGCGGGAAGCCGTCAAGGAGCATCGTGACATCGCCTGTAGTTTCGGCGACGACGTCCTTGATCATACGGGCGATAAGAGCGTCAGGAACGAGGTTTCCACTCTCCATATAGCCCTTGGCCTCAAGCCCGGCCTCGGTCCCCTTCGCAACGGCGCCGCGAAGGAGATCTCCGGAAGAAACGTGTTTCAAATCAGCATTGTCGGAAGCGAGCTTACCCGCGACCGTACCCTTCCCCGAACCCGGGGCACCAAGAAGAATTACAATGTTCATAATGCAATATTATACCATATTATCGTGAACGATTGGAACACTCAGACCAAATGTTTTCATTAGCATTTAAGCTTTTACTGATTACTCAATAACGAGCTTAAAGATTACTGCATCAGAGTTAAGATCAATCTTGTTAATTGAAGTTTTGATAGTAGCGCCATCTTTGAGGTTAAGGACGGTGTCTCCGCGCTTAACGACATATTTCGAGGCTGCCGGGTTCTCGACATTGACCTCGGTAACCTCTACTACAATGTCCAAACTTGCAGCAGTTCCATCGAAGGTAAGCGCGTCGTCAAAGTTCTTAACAGCAGTATTAAGAGCCTCGACAGCTTTATCGCCCTTCTTAAGCTCGCCGTTGACCGTAACGGTAACACTCGTAGCGGTCTTAGCCTCAAGCGCTGCGACGACATCAGAGTTATACTTAACCTCAAAATCGGCCTCGCCATCCTTTTCAGGCATAGGAGGCGTCCATTCAGGTTCAAGCGTATAACGAATGACTACGATACCAGAGCCGCCGTTGCCGCCGTTACCGTTGCGACCGCCGCCACCACCGCCGCCGCCCTGATTGGCGAGAGCCGATGTCGCCGCTGCGACATGTCCACCATTGCCGGCGCCAGTGCCGCCGAGACCAGCTCCGCTGGCGGAACTAGCAACCGCACCACCGCCGCCACCAGAACCATAAACAAGAACAAATCCGGTAATATCAGATGTAAATCCCTCTCCTCCATTACCACCAAAAACATTTGTAGCATCCGACCCTGCCGTAGTAGCACCACCACCGCCGCCAGCCTGATAACTCATAGCAGCACCACCTTTAGAGCCAAACCTCTCGTAGCTAAGAATTGATTTTTCATCCAGATTTACCCACCCTTGAGTCGGATCGGCCGAGCCAATTTTCTGAGAGGGACGAGACCCGGAACTGGAACCACCGGCCAAACCCGCCTGAGAATCTGCAGATCCACCTGTTACATTATTCTTATCACCGCCCGCGGCTCCACCAGCGTATGCTACAACATAAGAAACTGAATCTACTGAAAAACAGGAATCTTCTGCATCAGCAGGCGCAGCACCTATATAATCTCCAACTTTAATGCCTGCTGTCGCACCGGAACCGCCCTTACCGACTTTAACCGTCACAATCTGATCCTTCGAAAAATCAACAAAACCGGTAACAACACCGCCACCTCCGCCGCCACCGCCAGCACTTTTCTGATCGCCACTTGCCTGAAGATCGGCACCGCCGCCGCCACCGCCGCCGACAACGAGAAACTCGACATTCTTAAGGTTCTGAGGAACGGTCCAGTTTATCGCGGCAGTATGATTCGTAAACACAAGAGCAACTTCATTACCCTTCTCGCCAAGGCCAATCACCTTATATCCATTGTCCATGGATTCAACAGAAGCAATATACCAATCAAAGTCCTTCGACTTGTTCGTATCGCCGTCGCTCCAGACATAGCCGTTGTTAAGAGTTACGCGAACGGCCTTCTTGCCGACATTGACGAGGTCGTTTGTAAGCTCTGTTACTTGATAGGCATATGTGTCGACAATGCCCGAAGCCAACGCCGAACCTGTATACGCCTTGGATGAAATCTTGGACTTTACATTAACTTCAGCATCGACAACAATATCTTCTTCTGAACAAGCGAAGCGCAAGACAACAATGCCGGAGGCGCCATCGCCGCCATCCTTGCCGTAGCTGCCGCCGCCACCGCCGCCGCCCTGATTAGCGAGCGCGTCACCGCCATTTTCGTTAGCATAGCCAGAACCTGCACCAACGCCGCCTTTACCGATTTCAGCACCGCCAGAAACGGATTTGCCTAAGCCACTACCACCGCCAGAGCCGTAAACTTTGCTTTCGCCTGTGATATCGGATTTATAACCAGCGCCGCCAATGCTACCAGAGCCAGAGCCGCTAGTTTTAACACCTTCGGAGATAGCGCCGCCACCACCGCCGCCAGGTGCGCCGGAATTTGTCTGATAACCAGCGGTACCCTTATTTCTCATATAGACAACATTAGAGACATCAGCTCCAGCGCCAATATATTCCACATTTGCTAATGCTGTTGCCGTTATAGAAGCGGTAGAACCCTCGTGTCTACCTCTTGAACCAGAGTTAGATCCGCCGATAGCAACGCCGGTAGAACTCTTACCACCGTCACCGCCACCGCCGTAAGCTGTAATGTAAGTAACGCCGCCAACATTAAAGTAACTGTTGCCGCCGTTTGCACCGGCTAAACCATCTGTAATAGTTTCTTTAGTAGCGACACCGCCCTCGCCGCCTTCGCCGACATTTATCGTCATTACATCACCGGCAGTCATATTGTTGATAAAGCCTGTTACCACCGCGCCGCCACCGCCGCCGGAACCGCCCTGATTGAGCTTAGTTTCAGTTCCCTTATAGTGGCCGCCGCCACCGCCGCCACCACCAACGACGAGGAACTGTACATTCTTGGCGTTCTTTGGCATTGTCCAAGCGTAATCAGTCGCATTTGTAAAAACTACAGCTACCTGATCCTTAAGTTCGCCAAGTTCAGTAACAATATAGCCTACCGCTGGATCAATCTCGAGTTTAGGCTCTTCGGGATCAGGTTCAGGATCTGGCTCGGGGTCAGGCTCGGGATCAGGTTCCGGATCGGGTTCGGGATCAACAGGAGCTGCTTTAATCGTAAAAGATACAGTCTTGGTAAGAGCGCTGTAATTCGCAGAATCAGCTACAGAGTACGTAATTTCATAAGTACCAACAGCTGTAGGCATTTGAGTAAACGCTTCGCCGTTGATCGTAACTGCAACATCGCCAAACTTAGCTACGCCCGCAGTTAAAACGCCCGCAGTTTCGCCCTGAGTCCACTCTGTTAATGTAATCGAAGGCTCGGTAGTCCAAGCGTTAGTCGCCTTAGCAGTACCGGCTACCGTGTAATTCTCACCTTCTACGACAACTACCTTCTCAGCTCCATCATAAGTAAATGATGTTGTAGCTGATTCAGGCTTTTCGATTTTCTCAAGAACTACAGGATCTTTAACTTCGTTCTGAGAATAATAAAGAATATTACCTTCAAAAGTTAATTTAGCCCCACGCTCCGAAGTTACATTTACGCCATCAGCATAAGCCTCAAGAGTCGATGTCGGAGCCGTTTGAGCAGTTGCGCTCGTAAACTTTACGAGAGGAACCTTAGTAGCGCTCTTATAGTCAGTAACATCGAGAACAATCTTCGAATTATTACAGCTCGCTAACGTTGCAGCCTCAACAGCGGGCTTAGTCTTACCAGTTGCAGGAATCTTAATATCGTACGTTCCGTACATCTTAAGTGAACCCGTCGTCTTAAATTGAGCCTCACGATCAGGACCATCGCGGAATATTACCTTAGCGCCAACACCCTTAGCATTACTAATATTTTTCGAGACGCTCCAAATACCGTTAGAAATCTCAACAACGTGAGTATCGGCAATAGTCTTCGTACTAAAGCTATTACCTGAAAGCGTTCCATCGCGAACAATAAATTTAGAGTTAGCATTTTGTGGGCAATAACACCAATCAACTGTATTATCACCTTCATATACAAGCGTAAAGCCTTGTGCTGGAATAAGATATTTAGTAACATTATTATCAACCGCATATTTCAGAACAACTTTATTTAATACAAGAGTGGAATTATTCGCACCGATTAAGCCGACCGTGTCATTTTCAAATGTTGTAAGACCTCCATCAATTAAGAGCGTACCGTTTTTCATCTTAACGAATACATTTTCTTCAAAAACGAAGAATCCGTTATCAATAGATGACCAAGTTTGTCCCTCAAGATCAATACCTTCAGGCCCAGTAGATTGGTCAAAATGTACATGCGTAGTAGAACCACCAGGATAACCCCAGCAGCATGGATTATTATTGCCCACCGTTCCCGAGAAGCCCTCCCAGTTAGCGAGGCTGCGCCATTTATTATCAGCGCCCTTACCTCTCCACTTGTATGTAACGCGTGACGGATCACCAGCGCGCTTAATGGTCGACTTGGCGACAGTAAGCACGTCCGAAGACTCCGAATTTACCACTTCGACTTCCCAAGTTAAGGTATCGTCTGCATTCAGATAAGGAATGTTGACTCTAAAGTATCCGCTTTCGTCAACAATGACTTCTTTGACATTATCGCATGCTGTAGAGTTGAGCGAATACTTGATCTTAGCGGTCGTAGTTCCCTCGCCGAGCTTCATAATGCCGTTCACGAAGAAGACAGGCTCCGGGTAGGTAACGTAACCCGCATAAGCCGTTAAATCAGAGGGATTAGCGGTTATCGTAAACGAAACACTCTTAGAGAGATTATCGGCGGGAATCGCATAATAATTATCGGTTTCTTCGCCAGAAGCCGTGTACGTTATTACATAACTGCCCTTCGCCGTCGGGAGCTGACCGTCAAAGGCTTGAGAGTCGCCACCGTCCTTAGTAATTGTCGCTGTTACCGTACCGAACTTAGTAACGCCAAGCGTAAGAACTCCGCCCGCCTCTCCAATATTCCAGGTATCAAGCGAAATCTCAGGATTCTGAACCCACTCGTTATTCGCCTTAGCGATTGTCCAAGTTACCGTACCATCAGTTTGGTTAGAGAAGGTATAACCATCTTTTAAGATGACCTGAGCTGTGTAAGTTCCGGCATTAACAGCCTTATAATCGCCAGCGAGCGTATAGCCTTCGCCAGCGGGAACACCAACGAGTTCCTCGCCGGTATAAACAAGACCCGTTACAGCGTTAGGCAGCGCGATTACGCCAGTCTTCTTATCCTGAGAATAAACTATCGCCTTAGATTCGGGCGTTGTAATTGTGCCGCGATCAGCTACCGTATTACCGGCTACTGTAAAGACATATTCAAGAGCTGCGCCAGCTTCGAAAGCCGTCTCGAAGCTCGCGATTGTAACTTCGCCCGCTGCAGAGAAATCGGTCAAATCGAGATTAATCTTGCACGAGGTATCAGCAGTGAGCGACGCCGCGCTAACGGGTAACTCGCGACCGCCTTCAGGAACAACGACTTTTAACGTTCCAAGAATCTTCAACGCTCCGGTAGCGACAATCTTAGCGTCGGAATTTAAAGTTACTGTCGTATCTGCCGCGCCGAGAGTGAACGATTCAGCGGCGATTTCGAGCGTACCGTTAGCGAAGACAACTTCTTTAACCTCTTCGGCGAAAACAGGCTTAGCCTTGTAAGTCGCGCCTTCAAGATCAATATAAGCGTTCTCAGCATTGATATAGACTAAAGCGTTTTCGGCATTAGGATAACCATACGAATCTGCAGGCGAAGCCCAGTTAGCAGGATTAGCCCACTTATTATCACCAGCATTACCAGTCCAAGTATAAGCAATAGTCTCATTAGCCGAAGAGCTGACCTTAGTTTCGGGCTCTTCGAGCATTAAGGATCTGAACTTAGCGATCTTCTCGCGTGCAACAGATTCCGAAACACCGTCATCTCGCGCACAAACAACGAGATAATTCTCGCACTGCTCTTTTAAGGTATCGCCACCATAAGACGGGAAATTAAGAACTGCCGCATCAATAGGCGTATAGCCGTAACCTTCAATCATCGGCTCATTAACGTAATAAAGCCATGAAAGGCCGAAGTCACGCTTGGCATTATCAGCGGGAACGCCTAAAACACTAAGGAGAATATAGCCTACCGTACCTGCACGATCCTTACCATGAGCACAGTGGAAAATGATAGGATAATTCTCTTCAATCGTAAACTGCTCAAAAACTTTCCAGATATTAGCGCGCTTCTTTTCGGTTTTCGTTGAATTAGGGATAATCGCTGTACTATATGACGGGAAAGACGACTGCGCATTTAAGTGAGCGCTGTAACGCGGAATATCGGGGCTGATATTGGATATTTCGATATCTTTCCAAGCGCTGTAATAAAGAGCATAATCCAAATACGTATCTAAAACTTCATTTGTAGCACGAAGGTCAATATCGAGATTAATACCAAGAACCTTCGAGAGATATGGCATTTCAATACGCATACCAATCGAGTTAGTAGGTGAGCAAGTCTCGAGCTCTGCAGAGCGGTAAATCATACTCTGCTTAACGACCTTACCGTCGGTCGTCGCCCAGCCGCCAATATCACGGCCGTTAAGACAGTCCATACCAGGACCGTCGGGACCGTTCTTATCGGCGTAAATAATGCGCGGAACCCCAGATTCTGTATAGAAGTGACCAACAGCTACCGAAGAGCCGTCATCTACAGTCCACGTATAATTACGGCCAACTTCAGGATCCCAATAAAGAATAGAGTTTTCGCTCGTTGTTACGCTGTATAACGCCTTAGCATCGCCCGACTCAATATCGCGCGTACGATAAACGCTAACAGTGTAAGAGGCGGCATCACCGGTCCACTCGAGCTTAACAGGCAGCGAGTTAGTGCAATACTCATTACTGTACATCTTGCGGGTAGCTGTACCAGCCGACGTAAATGTAGAAGTCTTAAGCATATTCTCGCTCTGAATAATCGACTTAAGCTTTTCGCTCATTGTCGAAACAGTCGAATAATCGGCCGGGCTTACAATCGTCGGCGCGGCATTCGCCGAACCGAACATACACAATGCCGCGACTGCCGCGACAATTCCTCTAACTTTGCTGCGCATAATATTACTCCGTTTAATTGAATCTTAAATCTGTGAATCTAATTAAGGCAAGCCAACTTGGCCTACATTCAGATAATCATATTCACATTCAAAATACTGACTTCATAGAACATCTTTTAAATTTTAGCACAGCAATCTTTAAAAGGCAAATCTCGAAACTCTAAAAAAAGTCTTTTTTTTAATAAAAAAACGAAAAGCATGCAGCTTTTCGCAATATAAAATTTAATGGACGACATCCAATAAACCTTCAGGTTCGCTCTTACGCGCTATCCATATATGTTGCGCACTTTTCTCTATTGATAAAGCCCTTCAAAACATCACGATAAACGCCGCGCTGTTGGTGTCCTTCTTAGGAAGCGTAAGGCTACCGTTGACGAGTTTCGCGTCAACCGTTTCCAGGTCGCGCTCGTAGTCGTGGACAAGAATCTTGCACTTAGCGTCGGGCGCGACATCGTCGAACTTGACGGTCAACGAAGCGCTCTTGGAGCAGTAGTCCGTCACGAGCGCGGCCTTGCGCTTAGAATCAGCCGATTTAGCCGCGATTACAGTAACACCCTTCTTATCGCTCGATGAGGAGCAGATTACGGGATAATCGCGCAGGAAATCGCCGAACATCTTCAAACCGTAATATACCTTGTACTTCTCACCGAAAGTATCTTTATAACCCCAGTTTCCGATATTCTTGCATCCGTAGTAAAAAGACTGATCAAGCACGGAAGTCTGAAAGCGCGACAGGAGCGTCAGGTTGAAACAGGACGAATCGATACCGTTGTGTGACGCAGGTCCCGTCCAGACGGAGCGGCGAACCTTCGGATCGGGTGAGCCGAGTTCGCCCCACGAGCGGGCGCGATAATGCCACTCGTTGATAATCAACTCGCAGTTCGGAAAGCCCATCTCATCGCAAAGGCGGCGCGCCTTGGCGATCGCAGCCATGACGTCGTCGGGGTTCTTGCCGTAATAATGCCACGAAATGAAGTCCGGCGCGACCTTAGCCTCCTTGCATGCCGAGAGAATAGCCCTGAAGTACGCGCTCGTGTTACGGTATTTACGCGTCCAGGCGCTCGGAGCTCCATCGACCATTACAGGTTCCTTGTCATCGCGCCATGTGCAGAGAGCCGGTCCGCCTACCTTAACGTCGGGAAACTCGCTCTTAATGCGCTTAAGACAGGTGACAAAAAACTTGACGAAGAGATCGCGTCTCAAATTCTCGCGGCGCTGAAGATCGGCCATACGCTCCTCGGGGGTCGCGCCCTTACCGCCGTCACCGTCCGGGAGACACCACATGCAGTTCATGTTGTCGGGCTCGTTCCATATCTCCCAGTACTTGATATCCCAGTTATGTCCGTTCGCCCAACCCTTGTTGTAATGACGGATCGTTCCCGCGAAAATTTCGGCCACCTTGTCGAAATCGTCGGGAATCTGCGTATTAAAATGGATATCCGGCCCAGAATGTTCGATTGATGTTCCAAGACGGAAGAAGACCTCATGCCCCAACTCCTCGCGGGTACGCTTAAGAAGATGATCCGTAGGACCGAAATAATAATTCTCAGGCTTTGTCGCATCAAGATGCATCAGAGGGAACATTTGAAAATAATCGCAGACGCGCTGATTGGGATTTAAGAGCGACCAGTCATGAGTCCGCGACGCTTTAAATCCCATCGACTTCAACTCGTCGATCGTCCTTTTAGAGCACGAACATATCTGAGGCCCGTATCCCGATGAATGCAGTTCCGGGCGCATCCTGCCGACCTCCTTGGAGAAATCGACCGTTACATCGGCTTTTATCACGCCTGACATCAGAACACTGCATGCGACCGCTGCAAACATTTTTCTCATCATTTTAACTCCTGAACGTTTTTTATGTACTTTTCACTTAAAATCTTCACCGCTTCACCAAAGAAAGACTCTGGGGTTGAAGCTCCGCTTGTAACACCAAGACGTTCAACCGCACTGAAATCTATCGCGCAAACTTCATCAACACTTCCAGCACGATATGCTTCGCACCCGGCGACTTCGCAAAGTCTTCGCGTATTCGACGAACTGACACTTCCCAGCACCAGCAGAGCATCACCGTCAAATGATTTTACAGCATCTTGACGCTCTTTAGTCGCGTTGCAGACTTCGGCTACACTCTCAACCTCAAACCGCCTCGAAAGCACCTCAACAATTTCGGCAACATCATCTGCGTTCATCGTCGTCTGACTTACAATGCCGATTTTCCCGGATTTGCCGTTGAGAAACCCTATACTCTCAGCCTCTTTAAGCGACGAGACAACCGATGCCCCCTGCGCCTCGCCGATAATCCCCTTAACCTCGGCATGGGCCGGATTCCCGATTACGACGACTTGAAGCCCTCTTTTATAATATTCCGCCGCGGCCTTGTGAACACGCGCAACAAACGGACACGTGGCGTCCACTATCTTGAGACCGCGCAATCCCGCTTCATCTCTGACGGCGGGGCTCACGCCGTGTGCAGAAAAAAGTACGGTCGCCCCCGCAGGTATTTCACAAATATCTTCAACAAAAACAAAGCCTCTTTCCCTCAATTCCGCTACAACGATTTCATTGTGAACAAGCTCATGAAGACAGTAAATACGTTCTCCACATGCCGATAGACGGCGGGCTTTTTCAAGAGCGGCCTTGACCCCGGCGCAAAACCCGTGAGGTTTCAGAATTTCAAGTTTCACCTTTTTTTGCACGCTCCCAGAACTCGTCCATTTCCTCGAGCGTCATTTCCTTCAAATCACGCCCGGACTCTTTAGCGCCCGCTTCTACGCAACGGAAACGGCGGGAAAATTTGGCGCTTGTCAGCTCAAGTGCACTCTCGGCATCGACACCGAGGTGCCTTGCAAGGTTGCATACCGCGAAAAGAAGATCGCCAAGCTCCTCCTTGACCCTCTCGGAATCTGCGGGCTTTTTGCTCGCGCGGACGGAGATTTCGGCCTTAAGCTCATCGAGCTCTTCGAAGATTTTTTCCATCGGCCCCGAGGCGTCTTTCCAGTCAAATCCGACGCGGGAGGCCTTTTCTTGAGTGCGCTGAGCCTTCAACAAGGCCGGCAGCGCGGCTGGGACTCCATCGAGAGCGCTATGACGGGACTCCTTCTTGTGCTCAAGCTGCTTTATGCGTTCCCAGTTCCTGAGAACACTCGCGGAATCCTTCGCATCGACATTTCCGAAAACATGAGGATGGCGATGGACAAGTTTATCCGAGACGCCATTTGCAACATCGTCGAAAGTAAAACGGCCTTCCTCCTCGGCCATCACGCTCTGGAACATGACTTGAAGAAGAACATCTCCCAACTCCTCAATGTGATTAGCCTTCTCTTCAGGCCTGTCCATTGCGGAAAGAAGTTCATACGTCTCTTCGAGAACGCACGGTTTCAGAGACTCTAAGGTCTGCTCTCTGTCCCAAGGGCAACCCGTCTGCGGATCACGCAGACGGGTCATGATTTCGTGAAGTCTTTCTATGCCTGTCATCTTATGAAACCTTCAGCATCGAAAGCACCTTATCGGCCAATTTCGCATCGACAGTCTCAACCACATCGTCGGCTCCGCCAAAATCCTGGTAAGCGACACGATCGTTGAAAACCGCTATCACGCCGAGTCCGGCCACGAGCGCGCTCTTTACGCTGTAACCGCTGCCGGCAAGAGCGACAGAAGTGAAATTATGAAGCTTATTGGATGCGCAGGCTCTGCGCCAGGCATCCCACTTTACACTGCCGTAAACTTGAGAAGTCTCCTGAAAGAAGGAAACATTCTCGTCAATAACACACTCGAACGCGCTCTTGACAGTTTCAAGATCGGCGCGGGTCGCTATAACGGTTTTTACACCTTTGGCCGAAAGAGTCTTCACGAAATTTACAAAAGACGCGCCAAGAGCGTCAGGAACAGCGGCGGTCAGCGCTTTGACAAACGCTTCGGAAATATCCTTTGCCGCCTTCGCCGGAGTCTTCTTGGTTTTGACCACATTAAAGTAGTCTGTCAATGCGCCCTGACAATTGCCTCCGGCAAGATACTGCGCCTCAACACGAGCGTTAAAGGCGATATCATTGTCGGAGAGCACCTTTTCGGCGGCGTCATAAAGAAGTTTCGCACCGTTCATCACGGCGAAGTCAAACTCAATTATGACGCCTTTTCTGCTTTCTACGGCCATCGCGAAACTCACTTGGACGTACGCTTTTTGCGGGGATTAGGCTGACCGATCTCCTTAAGTATCTTGCGGAAGGATCCCTTGCGCACGTTGAACGGCTTACCGCCCTTGATGCGCGGGAATTCACAGGCACGGATGACGGCGGCCGCATCCTCATCGGGACCGACCACGCCGCTCTCGCCGTTGAGCGCACACTCGACGGCCTTACGGGCACACTTCTCGATAAGCTTGAGATCCTTCTTGTTCGGAGCCGCCGCGCGGGCGAAGTAGCCGGACTTGAAGACCTGAACCTTCTCGGCGCCGAGAAGCTCGCCGAAACGCTTGCCGACGTACTGGCCGACATTGACCTTGTCGAGACGCGGATGACCGAAAGCGTCGCGGGGAACAACCTCGCCGCGCTTCTCCATCTCCTTGATGATGTCGGCGACGCCGGCGCCCTCGGAAACGAAAATGTTGACGCTGTCAAATTCGTCCATGATCTTGTTGAGACGCTCGGCCTCAGCCTTGAAGTCGATGCGGGACTCGGGAACGTAAACGGCGTGGACGTCCTGACGGCCAAGCGTGAGGTTAAACCCAGGGAGGAACTTCGTGCGGTTAAGCATCTTGCGGTAGTACTGCGCAGTCTTATAGGTAAGCCAGCCGCAGTTGCGGCCCATGACCTCATGAATCGTGAGCGCGCGCGGGTTGGCGCTATTCTCCTTAACGACGTTCATGAAGAACTTAGCACCCTCTTCGGCGGCCGTCCAGGCGCCGAGCGACTGCTTAATCGGATATACGTCATTGTCGATCGTCTTGGGAAGACCGACGACGATAAGAGGATAATTGTTCGTCGCGAGGTAGGCAGCGAGATCGGCAGCCGTCGTATTGGTATCGTCACCGCCGATGGTGTGAAGAACGTCGACGCCGTCCTTGACGAGCTGATCGGCCGCGACCTTGAGGGGATCTTCGCCTTCCTTTACGAGACCGCGCTTGACGCAGTCCTTGACGTTAGTGAGTTTCACGCGGCTATTGCCGATCGGGGAGCCGCCGTGACGGGTGAGGATAAGAGCGTTCTTGCGGACCTCTTCGGTAACGGGAATCGACTCGCCCTTGAGAAGACCCATATAACCGTTGACGTAACCGATCATTTCGACGTTGGGGTTCTTCTTGTTGTATTCGTCGATAAGAAAACCGATCGACGAGCTGAGACACGGAGCGAGACCGCCCGCGGTGAGGAACGCAACCTTCTTTACTTCTTTAGCCACTTTATTTCTCTCTTTCTTTTATTGTTTCAGATTGTTAAAAATTCTCAAGCCTTGATTTTCTTAAGGACGTTGACCATTTCGATCGCGGCCTGCATAACCGAAAAGCCCTTATTGCCCTGCTTCGTACCGCAACGCTCGACCGCCTGCTCGAGGTTTTCGGCGGAAACGACGCCGTCGAGAACGGGAACGCCCGTCTTAAGCGAAATCTTGCTGAACGCCTCGGCTGTAGCGGTATTGATAAGCTGAGCGTGGGTAGTCGCGCCCTGGACGACGGCGCCGAGACAGACGACCGCGTCTACGCCGCTCTTAGCGAGCTTATCGGCGACGATCGGGATTTCATACGCTCCGGGAACGCGCACCAAAGTCAAATTCGACTCCTTGCCGCCCATGCGGACAAAGGCATCGACCGCGCCCTTCACGAGCTGCTCTGTCAGGAAACTGTTAAAGCGACTGACGACGAGTGCGATTCTGCTCCCGCCCGCTATCAGATCTCCGGTTATTTCTTTCATTTGCCATCCTTTTATAATTTCACACAAATTAGATATATTTTACCAAATACATCATCACAATGTCAAAAACCAGGCAGATTCATCTGACCTGAAACGCAGACCTTGCGGCCTTTGGAAAGAGTCCGGTCCGATGTATCGTAGACAACGAATTTTATTCCGTCGAATCGACGCGCAAGTTCAGCTTTTATATAATTTGAAACGCTTTTCACATTACCCTTGTCGTCGTCGGAAAAACCGATTGCGACAGAACGTCCCAGTCCACCGGTACGCTGGAGCATATGGAAGACGTGTTCGACGAAATCACGTATCGCGAACTCCTTGGCGAGCTCGGGCTTCGATGCTGTCGTTGCGATGGCGAGCTTCTCTCTGTAAACGGGATCGTTGGCCATACGCTCTTTGAATCCGTCATACGTTACCGCCGCATAGCGGCACATGCCGAGATAATAATCAAGCTCTTCCTCATCCGTACCGAAAGTTTCAACTTTATCGAGAAACCTGCGGTAGCCGCGCAGATTCGACATCATCGTCTCGCGCTCCAAAGGCGTAAGGGCGTTCTCGATAAAAACGCGGACCGCCTTCTCAATGGTTGCCGGAGCATGTCCGCGGGCCGTGACGATCGCGAAAATCCTCCCCTCTATCAGCGTCTTGCGGAACGTATTGTAACTCGGCGATGGCTTCTCGCCGTTGGAGACTTTCGCAAGCGCCGCAAGCGTATCTTCGATAAACCTGTTCGGCTCGTCATCATTCTCCGGATCCGCGAAATTACGGAAGGCTTCAGCCCACCCTCCGTCCGTCGGAGGACGGTAATGCTCGGTATCGGTCCTGACGAGCGCGAATGTCGACGTTGAAACCTCCACTCTTTTCCATATCCCGTCCTCGCCCTTATGCTCCATCTTTATTTTTGTGGGCATGTGGA
Source organism: Kiritimatiellia bacterium (assembly GCA_045656225.1). Taxonomy (GTDB): domain Bacteria; phylum Verrucomicrobiota; class Kiritimatiellia; order RFP12; family UBA1067; genus UBA1067. Next base: position 20,252 of record JAZOQU010000014.1, read on the forward strand.
GGATATTGTCGTCCCAATCGAAAATATAATATTTAAAGTCGCGCTCGGCGACCTCTTCGTTCACGTATGGAACAGGCCGGATCACAGAGCATCCCCTTCAAAATCAAATCCGTCCACGCGCTCTATCCGAACCCGGCAGAAATCGCCGACCGCGAGACGGCGGGCTGCCGGCGAATCGAGAAGATAGACGACGCCATCGACATCTGGAGCCTGAGAATGCATTCGCGCGACACCGGGGGCGACTACGAGCGCATCGTATACTTCTCCCAGCATTTTCTTCGATTTTATCTTCCAGAGTTTCTTCGCCTCGGCCATGACGATCCGCTCGCGCTCTTCGGCTGTCTTGCGAGAAGGTCTTCCCGACATCTTCGCGCCTTTTGTGCCCTTCTCGGGACTGAACGCGAACGCGCCGAGACGGTCGAACTGCATCCGCCTCAAATCCGCCAGAAGTTCATTAAAACGGGCCTCGGTCTCGCCGGGGAATCCCGTCATCACGGTCGTGCGCAAAGTTATACCGGGCACGACATCACGCAAAACTTCTGCAGCCACTCGAGAAGCGTCTATCGCGCCTTTACGGTTCATTCTGGCCAACACTTCAGGAACCGTATGCTGCAGCGGCACATCGACATATTTAACGGCGTGCTTGGCGTTGTTAAGCCAATCAATGAACTCTTCGGTGATCTCGCTGGGATAACTGTAAAGAACGCGTATCCAGAATTCGCCCTTCAGAGCGTCGAGCTTCCAGAGAAGATCGCTCAGGCGCGTTTTATCCTTGAAGTCGCACCCGTAAAGCATGGGATCCTGAGCGACGATGTTGAGTTCGCGGCATCCGCTTTTGATAAGAGCTCTGGCTTCGCGGAGAATATCGGCCATCGGACGCGAACGGAACTTTCCGCGAATGCCGGGGATTGCGCAGTAGGCGCATCTGTGGTTGCAGCCCTCGGCGATTTTGAGGTACGCGAACGCCTTTCCGGTAAAGCGCAGTTCTGGCATTTTCGGCTCGATCCATTCCGACGGAACCCCCTGCCACACGTCAACCCCCGGGAACTTCGATTTCGCCTTGGGATAACGCTGCGGGTAGCATCCGGTCACGACGACCTTGCCGAAATTTCCCTTGTTCTTTAGAGCGACGGCACGCATGATCTCGCTCTCGGCCTCTTCGCGGGCCGAGGCGATGAACGAACACGTATTGACGATCACGACATCAGCGCGGTCGGGATCCGGAGAAAGAACGCATCCGTCCTTCAGAAGATTGCCCGCCATGACCTGAAGATCGACCGCGTTCTTGGCGCAGCCGAGAGAGACGAGCGAAAGCGATGTTTTTACCTTTGCCATACGAGATGATCCGCCGTCCACTTAAACCGTCTTTCTTATAACACGCTTGGCCTTGCCTTCGGAGCGCGGCAGGGACCCGACCGGGAAAACGTCTCCCCTGGGGAGAAATCCGAGCCTCTCGCGAAGATGCTTCGCGACCATGTGACCGGTAACGCCCTCCTCGGCCTCAACGTTGACGGTGACGTCGGTCATTCCGTCACGCTCCTCGAGGACGATCTGAAATTCATCCTTCACTCCGGGAATCTCCATGAGAGCTTCTTCAACCTGACGCGGATAGAAGTTTACCCCTTTGACGATAAGCATATCGTCAGTACGGCCTGTTATTCTGTCGATTCGAAGCGAGGTACGCCCGCAGGCGCATTTCTCGCGGGAAAGAATGCGCGAAATGTCGCGTGTGCGGTAGCGGATGATCGGCATCGCCTCACGCGTGAGAGACGTAAATACTACCTCGCCGTATTCGCCGTCGGGAAGAACTTCTCCCGTGACGGGATCGATGATCTCGGTAATGTACTGATCTTCCCAGACGTGAATGCCGTTATGAGCCTTGCAATCCTGGCCGGTCGTGCCGATGCCGCCCGTCTCGGTCATGCCGTAGATGTCGAAACATTCGATGTGGAGACGCTTTTCGATTCTGCGGCGCAACTCGTCGGAGAAAGTCTCCGAACCGAATATGCCGACTTTGAGCGACGGAATGTCGAAGTCGCCGTTCGGATCGGCATCAAGCTTTTCAATAAGGCGCGGCACGTACGAGACGACGGAGCAGAAACCTTTGACGTGAAAATCGCGCATCAGTTTAATCTGACGCTCGGTATTGCCGCTCGAAGCGGGCACGCAGAAAAGATGTGCCTTACGGCAGCCGTGATAACAGCCGAAGCCGCCGTTGAAGAGGCCGAACGTCGGCATAATCTGAAACGCGTCGCCCTTCTCAAGCCCCGCCATCGCATAGCAGCGGGCCATGCACTCGGCCCATTGGTTCAAATCGTTTTTGGTGTACGCCATGACGACCGGCGTACCCGTGGAGCCGGAGGACTGATGAAACTCCATAAGTTCCCTGCGGTCGACGCAGTTCATCTTAAGAGGATACGCGTCGCGGAAATCGTCCTTGGTGAAAAACGGAAGTTTCGGAAGATCGTCGAGAGACTTGACGTCTTCAGGAGACGATATGCCCTTTACGGAGAGCCTCTCGCGGTAAAACTCGTTGCACCAGACTCTGCGAAGGGATTTCTGAAGCCCCTTCAGCTGCAAAGCGGCCAATTCGTCGCGGGACAACGTTTCAGCAGTTCTGTTCCACATTCCCATTTTCAGCTCCGTTTTTGTCTTTGTTTGAGAAATCGGTTAAATGACCTTTAAGATATTTAAGCCCGCGCCAGTAGAACGAGACATCGAAGAGATTGCGCCTGAAAAGGTGCCAGATAGCCTTCGGCTGGAGAAATCCCCGGTAGACCTCGCGTATGGCGGTTTTAATATCGTCTTCTGATGCGAGCGGCGTCTTCGTGATTGCGGTGCGCTGATCGTATTCATCCCAATCGAGAGTCGCAAGACCGTCCGTCTCTTTCAGTTCCTTGAATAGAGGAGTTCCCGGATAGGGTATCGTAAGCGTGCACTGCAAAGTCGCCGCATGACCATTTGCGAGAAGTTTTCGCGCGAGATTAACGGTATTGGCGATCTCTGCGGGACCTTCCCACGCGTGGCCGAACATGAACGTCAAATGTACGGCAAGCCCCGCCTTGGAAGCCCATTTAGCCCCCTTCTCCACATCCTCGACTTTAAGAGCCTTGACGAATCTGTCTAAAGTTGATTGATTGGCAGACTCGACACCAAAGAGAACAAGCCTGAAGCCGGCACGTCTCATAAGACGATAGTCGGCGTATTCCAATCGCCCGAAACGCATATTGCAATCAATCCTGACCTTACGGTGAAGCTTTCGGCGGATCATTTCGCCGCAAAATGTTTTAAGCCACTCGCCGACCGGGAAAGACCCCGAATCATCCATAATCTCCTTAACGCCGTACTTCATAACGAGCATTTCGATCTCATCGACGACATCGATCGGATCGCGAGTTCTGTATGTCGGGTAGAGCGTAGTCCAGCTGCAGAAGGTGCACTTCGCATGCCAGCAGTCGCGACCTGACATGATGTAAGTTCCCGGGGTGCGCTTGAAGTTGCCGTTCTTCTTCGCGTAAAGCTTCCAGTTTACAAGATCGCGGTCGATCCACGGAGCTGAATTCAGATCGTGATCGAGCCTGAAAGGCCCCGTCGATTTGACAACGCCGTTCTCCCGGTACCATACGCCCGTTTCGAAAAGCGACGGATCGAAATTCGATCTGACGAGAGTTTCGAGAAGAAAATCCCAATCGCCTCCGGTAAGAATATAATCGACGGGACAGTTCTCCATCGACTCCCCGGGCATTGCCGTCACATGATCGCCGACAAGAACGATGCGCGGAAAGAAAGGAAGCATCTCCTTCATCCGCGCGACCCAGTTCCAATGACGCTTGACGACGGGGGTTTTAGTCTCCATAACGACGAGATCGGGCTCAAACGCTATAAGCGTCCGCTCGAATTCGTCTACCGACATCTCTGCGGCGATCGCATCGAGAAAGAGAACATCGTGCCCCGCGTTTTTCAGCATCGTCGCAGCCGTTGCGGGCACGACGGGGAAAATATAAGTCGGACGGGAGAACCACTGGAATTGGCGATTCTGCGTAAGAAGAGCGACTCCTTTGTCGCTCTTCAACGGCGGATATACGATCGCAACCCTCATTAAATTCTCTCAGTCGATCACTAACTGCTAATCACCACTTGTATCCAAGTCCGAGGATGTACCTCAGATCGCTGTGCTTGACGCCATCGGCGACCTGGCTCTTGTAATCCCACTCAAACTTGCCGAGAAGCTGCCAATTGGCACTGAACGCCCATGAAAGACCTATATCGGCGTCGACGATATAATTTTCGCAAGGATCTGCGACATCAGGAAGGAATTCAAAATTGTGGAAGAACTGAAGCCCTTCGGTCTTCGCGAAATCCCATGTGAGATGATGAGCATAGCGAACGGTTGCAAAATCATCCTCATAACCGTCGGCATACTCTTCTCTAACCCACGCAAGACCGAGTTCCTGGCTGAAGTTCATCTTGCCGAGTCCGGCGACATCCTCGCCCTCAAGCCACTGATAACCAAGACCGCCGCCAAGACGGATACGATAATCGAGATCCATAATCTGATCGATTTCGTACTTACCGTTCACATAAGCGTACAACTTCGTGAGGAAGAAATAATCTTCCTGCGCGGAAAGCTCGAAACGGTTTTCCGTCTTCTGCTTATCGGCCTTCGTATCGCCGCTCTGCGCAAAGTAATATCCGAGCGCGGATGTGAAGCGATGCTTCTCCCAGCGGCGGCTCAGATCGGCCGTAATGCTCGCAGACTCGGAAACGGTATTGCCTCGAGCCATGGATGCGGCGAGATTTATGCTTCCGTGCCATGTTTCGACTACAGGATCAACCGCCTTGACGTTCGACATATCAAGCTTTTTACCGTCTTCGACAAGAGCCCCGTCCTTGACGGCAAGCGGCTTCTTCTCGGTCGTAAGGTCGGTATACTGGACGACATGATCGCGGCTTGATTCGAGAATTTTGATTTTATCAAGCTTTATCGTCACCTCTCCGATATCATCCGAGACGAACTTGATGGAATCTCCCACGACATCGCCGGCCTTGCCGGTAAGCTGAGAGCCCGACATGAGAACGACCTTGTCAGCCGAAGCCGCGACGGAGAAAACCGCCGTCACCGCCATCATCAATGTTTTCAACTTCATTTATCTCCTTGTTTGTTTTTGTAGTTCTTTGATTTGTAATTCGGATCTTTCGTAAAGGGGATCGGCATTTTCGATATGTCAAAAGCCGATTTTTCAACTCTGTTCGTACGCCGCGGGTCGGAATACTGCTCTTCAAGACTTCTCAAATCAAGAGACCTCATCCCTTCAACGAGCGTACGTTTCCTGTCGCCGGGCTCGCGCCTTGTGTCGTTCGTGTACTGACGTCCCAGAACGGCGTTTTTAGGAAGCCCGGCATCCTTCTGGATGTTCTTGGGGTCGACTATCCCGACGGTGACGAAAACGATGATCTCTCGCTGTTCCTTAACGCGGACTTTGGAACCGAACAGTTTAGGTCCGATCCACCAGATATCTCTAAGCCACGGGATGCCGTTATCCTTTTGGGTTTCGACGGTAAGTGAAAGTCCGCCGATAACGGCCGTAGATCCGGACGCCATATTAAATTCCGTAACAAGACGCTGGACGTCAATAACGGGATATTTGGCGGAATATGTTCCCGCGTTGTTGTCCTTGTTGTCCGTAGTGTCGCTCGCGCCGGCCGTAACCCAGTCCGTCAGACTCGAAATCGTCGGAACGATGGAGACATTGATAAGTCCGTTGGAACTGATGCGCGGCGTCACCTCAAGTTCGATCCCCCAGCTGAAGAAGGCCTCTTTGGCGAACATGAACTTGTCTTCTCCGGGGATGGCCGCCATATTCATGGAAAGGTCGAGCGAATCGGAACTGCCGCTCGTCGTACGCTTCGCCGAAATCGTAACATTCGGATATTTAGTCGTCATGTCGACGGTGGCCTTCTTGCCGGACGAGACGATAATCTTAGGATTGGAGAATGTCCGCGCGTCTTCGCTCGACTCAAGCGCGCGAAGTATCAGAGAAAGTTCCGACATTCCGATAGTGCCGTTGACATACGAGAGATTCGCGGATTTTCGCCCGGCATCTGCCGCATTGGACGTAAGCGTATAGGAACCGTCGGCGCTGTTGAAAGTGGACACACCATCGACTTTGCGCTCGTTCCACCCGGCATCGAGGGCCAAAGACCCCTTCATGCCGTCAAGCATCTGCCAATCGATGCCGAGCTTGTGGGAAGCATTGTTGGAAAGCTCTATAAAACGCGCTTCGATATAGACCTGGGGAACCTGAACATCGATATTGCGGATAATCTCCGCGCAGGCATCAAGAATCATCGCCGGAGCGGTAACGACTACACAGTTCGATTCGGTGAACGCCTGTGCGATTTTGGAGACCTTCCACGTTACGCCGAAGTCGCCGGTCCACATCGCATTTAACCGATTGGCGACCTCCTCGGCGCCGACATTGTTAAGACGGAACACACGCGATGTGATTCGACGACGTTCGAGATCCGCCTTTTCCCTGGCGTCTTGAATCGCCTTCTCTTCTGCGGCGGCTTTAAGACGGGCTTCTTCAGAGGCAAACGCCGCCGCGGCCGACTCGGAAGCCGTCTGCACGGTTTTGATTACAAGATTGGAAACAAAAAGATCAAGTGCCGCCGGATCTGCAAAAGTTATGGAATCGGATTCAAGGCGAGACGAAACATTGTTTTCACACTCAGAAGCGGCGATACTGACGACCTGATCGCTTGAATCAAGAGCGGACGCCCCCTCCGTTTCAACCGTGGACTCCGCCCGTATCTGAAGAGCAAAAAAAACCGCTGCGGCTACTGTGACGTTTAATATGGACAAAAACTTAAAATTCATTCTGATATTATATCATATTATACGATCATACAGATGAATAATATCAGAGATTACAAAATTTAATGAACTGTCGGCCGTCTCATGCCAATCTGCGCACGGCAAGCATAGATAAAACCGAAGCTAAAACGACTGCAAAAGTGCCGAGCGCCAGGAACACGGGGAAATACTCTGTCCACCGGTTCCACTCGTCGACTTCAAGCGGAGTCGTCTCAAGTTTATCGATCTCCTCAAGAGCCTTTTCGAGGCCGTCGCGGTCATTAACGGCGAAATACATCCCCGATGTTGTCGCGGCGATATTCTTAAGCAAGGCCTCGTCGAATCCCGATCTCTCACGAACAACGATATTCCTGCCACTATAATCCGTGGCTAAAAACGGCACGATTCGAGCTTTAGTTCCTACGCCTATCGTATAGACCTTTACACCTAATTTCACGGCGGACTCAATCGCTACCTCCGGTTCAACCGCACCATCCGCCGCACCGACATTGCAATCACCATCCGAAAGAAGAATAACGATTTTCGATTTAGGCTTAGCGTCCTTTATGCGTAAAAGCCCTACTGAAAGCCCGTCACCTATCGCTGTTCTGGCCTCGCCGTCACCCATAGGAATTTCAACGCCTTTTAAGACATTGAGCAATGTCTCATGGTCAGATGTCAGGGGCGTTCGCGCTGTTGCGTAAGTACCGAATGTCACGAGCGAAATTAAGTCATCAGGACGCTTTTCGACAAATTGAGCGAACATCTTCTTAACTACCGAAAGTCGCGTCGTGTCTTTAGAATATTCAGCCCCTTTCGGAGTCAGATCGAGCGCGCTCATCGAACCTGACACATCTACGACCATCGCTATGGCGATAGCATCAACATTCTTACGGTTTTTACCTAACGGAATTCTTGGTCTGGCACACGCTAAAATCAGCGACAACATACCTAAAATCGCTATATATGGCGCTAAAGAAGAGCATAAAACGCGCCATGACGCCGTCTTGACCGGAATTCGAGATACTGCGGAGAATTTCAGCCCCTTTCCGCGAGATCGGCGCAACATACGCCACGCGGCAAACGCAAGAGGCAACAAAAGGAGTAATGCGTAGGGATTCGCGAAACTCATTTAGCTTCTCCTTTTGTATTAGATTCGTCTTCTGTAATATAAGAGCGAGCCGATTGAGTAGCTTCGTCAGCCAACTCCGGCGTGGCTTTTACTCCTGCAAATTTAATCATATCGGCGGCATTAAGAAATTCCATCAGTCCCCCTAAAGCGCTTTTAGGGAATGACTCGACATCCTTAACGGCCTCAAAAAACTCCTCTGTTGTCAAATTCGGCGCTTTAAGACCATGCTTACGCTGAATGTAACGCCTTACCACTTGGGTTAATTCAATATAAAAATCCTTAAATCTGCCGCGCCCGGGCAAGCCCTTTTTCATCAATCTGTCAAGCTCTACCCACGCCCTTTCGACAGGACTCATACGATGCTCTTTAACGCGGCGCGCCAAATACTTTACAAGCATCCAGATAACAGCTGTTAATGTAAGCGATCCTGTTAATATTAGCGCACAATAGCCTACGAGTTTCCAACTGAGCGGCGGCAAATCCTTTTTAGGATCTATTATCATCTCACCGGCAACCTTCTCGCGCTCCGGAGGATTTTTAAAGTATACGGGACCGGCAACAAAGGACTCGCCGTTTTTAGTCTTAACCGCAAAAGGCGCTATCTTATAAGTCTTGGCACAAGGTTCAGGTACCAGCCTCCAGCGAACTTCAGATACTCTTAAGCCTGAGTCATTGACATAAGGCTCTATCGCAAAGTCCTCGGCCAACGTAAAGCCGCGAACGCGCGAGCGCAGATCGGGGGGCAAAACTTCAACATCCCTCGGCGATACGATTTTCAGATCGATGAAAACGCTCCTGCCAGGATCAACGACTTCGTTACCTGACGAAAGCGTAACGTCTACACCTTCGTGGGATGCGGTACACAGCGTCACGGCGAGAATAAGAGAACCTATCATCATCATCTCCTCTTGCATGCCCGGCGTCTGAAAAGCGCCCTCACCTCGTCGATATACGGTCTATCGGTCGAAAGCGAAACGGCATCCAACGCCGATCTGGCGAAGAATCTTTCAAGCTCGGTCTTCTCGGCGGCGGCAGACGCGGCGAAGGCTTTTCTGACCGAAGCGCTCGAAGTGTCGACTATGGTTATCTCTCCCGTTTCCGGGTCTTCAAGTTCAACAACGCCGACATCGGGCATTTCGCCTTCGGCAGGATCTGATACCGAGACCGAAATCATATCGTGCCTGCGGGCGGTCGCACGGACAAGCTTTTCGAACTCATCTCGCGCCGAAACGGAAGGAATTATAAAATCGCTGACTAAAAATACGACAGCGCGACGCTTGCGGATACTGTTTAAAAACCTCAAAGCCTCGACTATGTCTGTGCCGCCTTGGGCGCCGTCACCCGCCGCAAGAACCTCTCGAGCGAGACGCATGACGCTGTCTCGGCCTTTGCGCGGCGGTATGTACTTCAATATCCTGTCTGAAAAAAGCACAAGCCCGACCTTATCCTGATTTCTTATGGCCGTAAGAGCCAGAAGCGCAGTCACCTCGGCGGCGAGTTCGGCTTTGGTGCGGCCTTTACTGCCGTAACTCAAAGAGCCTGAAACGTCGACGAGAAAGAGAATGGTAAGTTCGCGCTCTTCGCTGTAACGCTTGATGAACGGGACCCCCGTTCTCGCGGTAACGTTCCAGTCGATGGAGCGGACATCGTCCCCGATCTCGTAAGGACGCACCTCATCGAACTCGACTCCTTGACCTTTGAACGTCGAATGATAGTTGCCGCTCAACTCATCGTCGATAAGCCTGTTGGTGAGAAGGCGTATTCTCCCCACTTTGGCCATCAGTTCTTTTATGTCGAGCGCCATTTTATGGAACCGGGACTTCGTCGAGAATACGGTCGATGATCTTATCGGACGTGATGCCTTCCGCCTCGGCCTCGTAGGTAAGAAGTATACGATGCCTCAAAACGTCGTAAACGACTTCCTTGACGTCCTGAGGAGTCGCGTATGCGCGGCCCTTTAAAAGCGCATTGCCGCGAGCGGCGAGATTCAACGCGAGCGTCGCGCGGGGGCTGGCGCCGTTCTGGATGAAAGCGTTCGCCTCGCGCGTCTTGAATACGATCGAAAGAATATAATCGCCGACCTTCTCGTCACAGTAAACGATCGACAGCGCCTCGCGTAGAGAGGCTATCTCTTCGCCCGTAACGACCGTTTTAGCCTCGGGCTTCTCGGATGATTCGGCGAAGCGCTGCATAATGCGGCGCTCATCGGCCATCGTGGGCGGCTCGACGAGACACTTGAACATGAAACGGTCCACCTGGGCCTCGGGAAGCGGATAAGTCCCCTCCTGCTCGATCGGGTTCTGGGTCGCAAGCACGAGGAAAGGTTTTGGAAGTGAATACGTCTCGTCGCCGATCGTCACCTGACGCTCCTGCATCGCCTCAAGAAGAGCGGACTGGACTTTCGCGGGAGCGCGGTTGATTTCGTCGGCAAGAAGAAGATTCGTAAAAACAGGACCTTTTTTCGGAGTAAATTCACCTGTCTTCGGCGAATAAACCATCGTGCCGACGACATCGGCGGGAAGAAGATCAGGCGTAAACGATATCCGCTTGAAATCAAGCCCGAGAGCCTTGGCGAGAGTATTGCACGAAAGCGTCTTCGCAAGGCCCGGGACACCTTCAAGAAGAATATGCCCGTCGGTCACAAGCGCAAGAAGAAGACGGTCGATAAGTTTCTCCTGGCCGACTATGACGCGGGAAACCTCGTCGCGGATTTTAGATACAAGCTCTTTTTTTGAAGCTATCGATGCGGTTGCTTCTTTAATATCCATTTTATTTTTCTCCTTTTTTCAAATCGTCAATCAATACCGAGACATCAGTCCAGACGGCGCTCGAAAGGCGTTTTATGTCCATCGAAAGCTTCATCCGCTTCATATCGCCCTCGAGACCCGAGGAAGAAGAAATGGAATTCCGCTCGCGTTTAAGCCGATCTACCCAGAACTTGCGGACAAAGTCACGAAGAATATCTTCCGCCGTCATCGCGCTCGCCTCGGTCTTTCCAGCTCCAAGATATATTTTATCAAACCATTCGCGTTCGTAGGAAGAAAGATTTTCGGCGAAGCCGGCGAAGAGATCTTCGCCCTTTACAACCTCATCGCGCCAGGTATCGACGAATCGTCTGGTAAAATCGGAAGCGAAAACATCTCCGGCAAGAAATTCCGCAACCCCCTTTTCAACGTCGGCGTCATATTCACGCGCCATCAGAAACTCCATAAACGCGAATTCCGTTATTGATGGCGAATGGCGATCTGACGCTAAGGCGCCTTCAAATTCTGTATCATCTATTTCTTCGTCTTCATAAGACTGTGAATACTCATCAGTGAATTGGTCTTCGCTTTGAGGTTCTATCGATGATGAGAGTACTTTAGGAGCGACTTTAGCAGCCAAAATCACTTTAGATAGTTCCTCCGAAAGCGCTGCGACTGGTAGCGATAAGAATTTAGCCGCCTCATCTACCATGCTCGCTTGGAGAATAGCCGACGGACACGACGCAATTGTTAAAAGAAGAGATTTAGATATACGATTTATCGCGTCTAAAGAAGTTGAACCGTCTTCTTTATTCTTCTCGGTCTCAAACTGAAAATCAATTATCGAGCGAGCATTATCAATTAAATTTTGAAGCGCCGCGGGCTCGTTTTCAGAAAGAAAAGAATCTGGATCCGCGCCATTAGGTAAGCTAACTACTCTAACCGGCATTTCCATTTTAAGGAGCTTTCGCGCAGTAGCTATAGTAGCCTTACGACCCGCTGGATCATCATCATACATTAATACGGCGCAATCTGCAACACGCTTAATTATCGTAGCGTGCTCATCGGTAAAAGCTGTACCTTGAGAGGCGACGGCATTTTTAAACCCGCAAATGTGAAGTCTTATCACATCTATTTGACCTTCACAAAGAATAACTTCACGGCGCGGAGAGCGCGCGATAAAGCCAGCAGCCTTATCAAATCCAAAAAGCACATTAGACTTTTTAAAGATTACAGTTTCGGGCGAATTAACATATTTACCCGTCTTTTTGTCTGCTATCAACTGACGCCCTGAAAATGCTATAGCTCGTCCTTGTCTATCACAAATCGTAAACATTAAGCGAGAACTAAAGCGATGATATCCCGAGTCTGAAGCATTACGCGGCGGTTTTATCACGCCAGCAGCTTCGAGCTCCATAAGGCTGTAGCCATACTTCTCAGCCCATTTTTTTATCGGCAACATCCCATTAGGAGCATAGCCAATTATAAAATCTTCTTGAGCCTTATCGCCGAGATTACGCTTAATAAGATATTCACGCGCCAACTGAGCTTCGCTCGTTTTTAATAGACAGCGACGATAAAACTGAGCCAACTCAGCCATAAGCGAATAAAGGCGTTTACGCTTACCAGCTTCGGGATCAACTTTTTCGACAACTTCAATACCACACCGCGAGGCTAGATTTTTTACAGCCTCTACAAATGATAATCCTTCCATCTTTTGAACAAACTTAATCGCATCGCCATTTTCATGACACCCAAAACAGTGATAAAGGCCCTTAGAATTATTTATATTAAAACTAGGCGTCTTTTCGTTATGAAACGGGCAACAAGCCAGAATACTAGAGCCTGAATGCTTAACTTGAATACCATACGACGAAATTAAATCCGCTAAATCTATGCGGGTTTTAATCTCTTCAACAGTTGATTCTGGTATTCCCGTAGCCATTAATATATTATGTCAATTTCTCTAGCTCTTCAGCAGCTTCTTCCCATTCGGCGGTATAGCGGTCAATTTCAAACTGAAGAGTGCGGACCTTGCGGTTCACTTCGGCAAAATCCGTCGTCGGCGTCGGATTGAAAAGTTCCGCGCTCGCCTCGTCAAGCGCGGCCTGGAGCTCGTCGATTTTCTTCTCTGCCGTCTCAACTTTTTTCTTAAGTTCCCTCATCAAAGGCGCAGTCTTGGCGCGCTCAGCCGCGCGGAGCTGGCGAAGTTCCTTCGAAGTCAACTTCTGAGCGCCGTCAGAGCCGGGAGACTTATCGGCCGGTTTAACGGTAGCGCCCGCCGCCTGCGGTTTCGCGGCGGCTGCGGCCTCGGCCTTCTTCTCGCAATAATAGTCGTAACCGCCGGGATACGATCTGATGCCGTCAGGCGTAATTTCGAGAACGCTCGTCGCGACATCACGCACGAAATCGATATCGTGGGAAACAAGGAAAATCGTACCCTGATACTTCTTCAGCGCCTTCTGGAGCATGCGACGCCCGTCAAGATCGAGGTGAGTCGTAGGCTCGTCCAGCAACAGGAAATTAGGCGCGGCCAAAAAAAGTCTTAAAAACGCCAAGCGGATTTTCTCTCCGCCCGAAAGAACGCCGGCCGGCTTTTCAACATCATTCTCATCGAAGCCGAACGCGCCGAGCTGGTTGCGGAACTGCTTTTCAGGTCCGCCGCCGCGAGCGTCCCAGACATTCTTCGCGTTACGGTAAACGGACACGTCGGGCGGAATCGTTTCGGCGAATTCCTGGGAAAGATAACCGGGAATCACATTATGGCCGATCACGGCCTTACCCGACGTCGGCTGGCGCGTTCCCGCGATTATGCGCATCAACGTCGTTTTTCCGAGGCCGTTGTAACCGATAAGCGCGACCTTGTCACCGCGTGTAATATTGAACGTAACACCGTCGAGAACATTCCTTACGCCGTCGTACGAAAAAACGAGATCTTCACACCGGAACATCTCAATGCCGCTTTGAGGAGGCTCCGCGAGTCTCAGGCGTCCGGAGTTCGTGTAACGCTTCGGAAGAACGATGCGCTCTTCATCGAGCTTATCGATCTGCTTTTGGCGGCTTTGGGCCTGAGAGGCCTTGGTGGCCTGGGCCCTGAAACGGTCGACGAAGCGCTGAAGCTGCTCGCGGTGGTGATCCTGATTCTCCTTGGCGGCCTTAAGATGTTCGTAACGCACTTCGCGCTCGGTGAGATAATAGTCGAGATTACCCTCGTAGCGCGTCGCTGTTCCGGCATCAACCTCGACAATCGTGTCGGTAAGCGTCCTTAAAAGGAACCTGTCATGCGAAATGAGCATAAGAGTTCCGTCGTACGCCTTCAGAAATTTCTGAAGCCATTCGACCGCGGGAAGATCGAGATAGTTGGAAGGCTCGTCAAGGAGAAGCAAATCGGGTTTCGACGCCAAAACGCGCGAAAGCTCGGCTCTCATGCGCCAACCGCCCGAAAACGACTTGAACGGTTTTGAAAATTCCTCAACGGTAAAACCGAGACCACCGAGCGCGACTTTGACGCGCGTTTCAATATCGTAGCCGCCTAAATGCTCAAACTTCGTCTGCAGTTCGCCGTAACGCTTGAGCTTCGCGGGATCCTCGAGATCGCTTTCAAGCTCAAGCATCTCGGCCTCCATCTCGGAAAGACCGGGAATTCCGCGTAGCGAATATTCAAGAAGCGTCTCCTCGGGATGATCAGGCTCGGGATTCTGACGCGTCCATCCGATTCGAGGATCATTCTCTATAACGAGCTCGCCCGTATCGGTCGACATCTCTCCGAGAACGATTTTGAAAAGCGTAGACTTTCCGCTGCCGTTGGGCCCCACGACCCCGACTCTGTCGCCTTTGTTGACGCGGAACGTAACGTTCGTAAGAACGTCCTGATGACCGTAATGAACCGATATATTCTTAAAATCTAACATGAGAAAAGCGTAAACCTGTCCTGACAGAGAGTTTCAAATTCAATATCCGCGCGGCCGACTTCAAGAAGAGCCTCTTTTATCGTACGCTCGACGATATGAGCGGCGTTACATTCGCCTGAAAGATGAGCGAGAAAGAGCTTTTTAAGACGAGGCGAGGCAAAGCGTTTCACAAGCCCTGCCGCATCGTCGTTGGAGAGATGTCCGCGCTGACCGAGAATCCTGCGTTTCAAACTCTCCGGGCGAGAACTTTGTCGGAGCATCACCGGATCGTGATTAGACTCCAGCGTCGCGACATCGGCCTCGGAAAGATACTTGCCAATCGAATCAAGGGGTGTGCCGACATCTGTCGCGTGGAAATATGCTTTACCTTCAGCCTTAACCAGAAAGCCGACGGGATCAGGAACATCATGCGGAACGGAAAACGGCAAAACCGAAAACGGCCCGGCCTCGAATTCCTGATAATTCTCGAAGACCGTAAATTCGTCTTCAGAAACGCCAGTCTCCGCCGCAATGGCCTCGGCCGTCATCATATTGGCGTATAGTTCCGCCTGAGGAAAACGCGAATGAAAAGTCGCAAGCCCCCTGATATGATCATCGTGATTATGGGTGAATACAACGGCGACGATCGACTTCGGATCGACCGACACCGCATCGCAGCGAGTCACAAGCTGCCGGCATGAAATTCCGCAATCGACAAGCATCGCGCCTGCGTCGGTCTCGACGCAGTACGCGTTGCCTGAACTGCCGCTCGCTAACGAAACGACTTTCAATTTCTGTCGAACGCGCGATGAGCGATGTCCTTGCGATAGAACATCTTGTCGAACGAAATGCAACCTACCGCCGCGTAAGCCTTGTCGACGGCTTCGCGGATCGTCGCGCCCATACCGGTAACGCTGAGAACGCGTCCGCCGGAAGTGACGATATCGTCGAGCGACTTTTTCGTTCCGCAATGAAATACGATAGCGCCGGTTTTCGCGGCCTCGTCGAGCCCCGAAATGACCTTGCCCTTCTCGTAAGAGCCGGGATAACCGCCCGACGAAATAATAACGGTAGCGGCGACCTCGTCCTTTACGACAATATCCTCGTCTTTAAGACGGCCAGTCGCCGCATGCAAAAGCGCATCGGCGAAAGATCCGCCGAGTCTTACGAGAACGGCCTCCGTCTCGGGATCACCGAAGCGCGCATTGAACTCAACGACATTAACCTTAGAGCCTGAAAGCGCGATCTTTCCGCCTTCGGGGGTTATCATAAGACCCGCGTAAAGAATTCCGCGATATGTGGTGCCGCGCTTTTTAAGTTCACGCACGACGGGAAGGATAATCTTCTCCTTGATTTCAGGGAGCATATCGTCCGTGACGACGGGCGCGGGGCTATACGCGCCCATACCGCCCGTATTGGGCCCCTTGTCGCCGTCGAAAATTCGCTTATGATCCTGAGAACTCGGAAGAAGAACGGCCGTCTCGCCATCGGTCATCGCGAGAATCGAACATTCCTCCCCATCGAGGAATTCTTCGATGAGAACTTCAGCGCCGGCGGAGCCGAACTTGTTGGCGACGAGCATATCGTCAATCGCTTCTTCAGCCTGGGCTGTAGTCTCGGCAACAATCACGCCTTTTCCTGCGGCAAGACCATCGGCCTTGATGACGACGGGAAGACCGAACTTCGCGAGAGCCGCTTTCGCCGCGGCGGGGTCCGTATGAACCTCAGCCTTGCCGGTAGGAACGCCGGCAGCGTCCATGACCTCTTTAGCGAAACGCTTTGAACCCTCCATCTTCGCGCCGGACGCGACGGGCCCGAAAGCGGGGATGCCTATTTTGGAAAGTTCGTCGACGAGACCCTTTACGAGAGGAGCCTCTGGGCCGACGACGACGAGATCGGGATTGTTCGCGCGGGCCCACGCCGTTACCGCCGCGACGTCCTCGGCTCCGACGTCGACGTTCGTCGCGATTGCCGCAGTGCCGGCATTGCCGGGCGCGCAGAAAAGATCATGCTTTACGGGATCATTCGCGAGTCTCCAGGTTATCGCATGCTCGCGACCGCCGCTGCCTACAACTAAAATTTTCATTATGATATCCTCCTTTGGAATAATTACTTGCGCGAAGGTGCAGGAACGAGAAGTTTCTGGCCTACGCGAAGATTGTCGCTTTTAAGACCGTTTAATTCCTTAAGTTTCCGTACAGTCGTACCGAACGCTTGAGAAATCAATGAAAGTGTATCACCCTTCTGAACTTCATATTGCTCGCAATTCGATATATTACTATGTGATTTGCCGCTTGACGACAAGGTATTTCGCGATTGAGTCGTATTGATCTTCTTCACAATATCGGAGACAATCTCCTTGCGCTGAGAACCCATTTCTCCTTTCAAACGATTCAACTCGATTCTGAGAGCTTCCACCTCGGCCTTAAGATCTGATGTTTCGCCGCCTTTCTCAAGTTTTGAAACACGATCGGAAAGCGAACTCAAATTAGTCTCCAGCACTTCCATCTGCCGAACGACGCGCATCATCTCATTATACGCCTGCTGTTTGACAAACTGGTCTCGGGAGTTCGACTGGGCTGTCGCGGCAACACCGGCAAAAATAAAAGCTGCCGTTAATATTTTAGTTTTCATAGAATTTTACAGTTGCGATTTTAGAGTTTAAAGTTTTGTTTAGAATTGAGAGTCGGAATTTAAATCCAGATGATGAACCATATAACAGCGAAAATTCCGGCGGCCATCAAAAAGCGCGTACGCTTCAAATCGGCCTCCTCCTGCTTTATCGTTCGCCCGAAAACTTTCATGCCGCCGCCCGAAAGATAATGAAAAAGCCGCCAGCCGAATTTAACACCCTTAGAAGTCTCGCCCTTGGCCTCTTTATACGCATCAAGCCGCCACGGCGCCTTCGAGCGCGTGTACGGCCTTGTCTTTCCAAGAACTTCGGGAGAGAAACGCTTCATTTCACGGCAACCTCAACCTGTCGCCGACTTTAACGCTTCCTGACATCGGCACGACGCCCTTGTTGGCTTCCCGGATCTTCTTCCAGGCAGTCCTGTCTCCGTAGAATTTCTTTGCGATTTTCATGAGAGTATCGCCATGTTCAACAACGTAGAATTCCGGTCTCGCCTGCTTTATGTTTTTTTTATAGAATGCACTCGGAGAAGAGGAAGCATCGCCCTTTTCGTCGGATTTCATCTGATTGGCGGACACTTTATCCTGAGGGGGCAAAGGTAAAAGATTCGAGCCGGTAATCTCAGCCTGTTTTTCCTCCTCTTCAAAAAGAGCCTTCGCTTCAGGATTAAGAACCAAAGGCTTCTCAGGTTCGCCCTGAACCTGACTGATATCAACATTAGACTTGCCGCCCGCATTCTCATCGGCCTCGGAAACACGACCCGCAACAGGTTGCGGACGTGCGCTCACCGGCTCGTCTTCCGTATCAGCAAGCCGTTTAAGCATACTGCTGAGTTGAGCATTTTCACGTTCAAGCGTCACTACTCGCCTGGAAACCTTCTCAAAATCGCCGGTAATCTCCGCAAGACGCTTTTCGGCCTTTGCCAATTCAGCACGAACGACATCAAGTTCTTTGAGCGTCTTTGAGTTGTCGCCTATTCCGTTCTCGGCGACGAGCGCTCCAAGCAGAAGCTTCTCGCAGATCATCATTCTATCTCGTGCGACACGCGCCTTGTCACTGTCTTCGGCCATACGGAGATACTCCGTGAAATTGCACAATGCCCCGAGATAATCCTTCTTGGATTCTTGAAGAACGACGGCAAGCTGAAACCTTGCACTCGCATTCCCGGGAGAGCATTTGACGGCATCTGAAAGATACTTTATCGCATCGTCAACACGCCCGGCTCTATATTCTTCCATCGCACGCTGATAATTCTTGTCAGAGCGCTCCTGCCGGTATTCTGGGCTTATCGAACCATCGCATCCTGCGACGGCCAAAAGAAGCGCGGCCGCAAAAATAAAATTACTTTTCATTTTCATCTTCCTCCTCATCATCATCTTCTTCGTCATCATCGTCATCGTCGTCATCGAACTCGTCGGGAGTGTCGTCGATAAAAATATCGTCGTCATCGTCGCCAAGAAGATCGTCGTTGACGACAACTTCGTCATCAACATCAAGCTCCGCCTGTTCAATGGAGGGAGACTTCTTCTCTTCTGCTTTCTCCTCGGAGATAGCCTCCTTGGCTTCCGCTTCCTCGGCTACGGCTTCCTCAGCGGCCTTTTCGAGATCGGTCTTCTCGGTAACCGGCTTCTTGTACTGAGCGGCCTTAGTGCGGGGATTAGAGCGCTGGAGAGTCGGATCGATTTCGTTGAGCTGCTGAAGCGACGCGAGACCGAAATGTTCGAGAAAGAGCGGCGTCGTTCCGTAAAGGAAAGGATGACCGGGAAGTTCCGACTTTCCGACGAGACGGATCAGCTGAAGATCCATCAGAGTCTTGATGTTGGCCGAAACGTCAACGCCGCGAATCTCTTCTATTTCGCTTTTCGTGATAGGCTGACGGTACGCGACGATCGCGAGCGTCTCGAGCGACGCACGGCCCAAGCGGCTCGGACGGTCCAGCTTAAGCATAGCGCGCACATAACGCCCGCAGCTCGGGGACGTCTGAAGACGATACGCCCCGCCCGTGCAGACGAGCTGAAAGCCGCAACCCGCGACATCAAGCGCTTTCTCGAGACCCTTGAGCGCCGCGTCGATTTCGCGGTTGGTGCACGTATGGTAAACCTCCATCACCTCGGCGTTCTCGCCGTCGCCCGGCTCGACGGCCTTGACCGACTCGCGCAGCTCTGCCGCAGTAAGCGGCGTCTGGCTCGCGAAGAGAAGCGAGCCGACAATCTCCTGAAGACTGCGCGGAAGCGGTATGTTGGAATCGTCACTCATAATCGTCGGGCCTTTCCAAAGGAGTTTCGTCGCTCAATTCCTTCGACGGTAAAATCGTAATTTCATGAAACGCCGCGTTCTGATACACGATTACGCGGTGCTGTCTTAAAAGTTCGAGAAGCGCGAGGAAGGTGACGATTATTTCGCCCTTCGGAGCGGTCGGCTCGAAAAGCGTGACGAACGAAACCTGGCCCTCGCTGCGAGTCCGCTCGAGAACGTAATCCATCTTGTCGGGAACGGAAAAACGGATGCCCTTCAGCTCCTCGTGAGGCATTTCGTTCGCGCGGGCGAGAACATCCTGAAACGCCGTGAGAAGATCGTAAAGATCGAGATTCGCGAGCGCCCCGAGCGCGTCGGCGGCCGTCTTTTCGAACTTCGGCCTGGAGCCGCCGTAATCGTAACTGTTCGCCCTCAGCGCCTCCATCGTCTCGAGACGGATCGCGGCGTCCTTGAACTTCTTGTATTCAATAAGCTGGCGGACGAGATCGAGGCGCGGATCGACCCATTCCTCGTCCGTTCCTTCGTTCGTGTTGCGCTTATCGACGGGAAGAAGCATACGCGACTTGATAACCATCAAAGTCGCCGCCATAACGATGAATTCGCCGGCGATATCGAGATTAAGTTCGCGCGCCTCGTCGATGAACTTCATGTACTCACGCGTAATGAGCTCGATCGGAATATCGTAAATATCGAGCTCCTCGCGGCGGATCAAATATAACAGGAGATCCAAAGGCCCCTCGAAAACATCAAGGTTGACCTTGTATTCATCTGCAAATAACTGATCCTGAGCCATTACAGTCCGACAGCGCTCCTGACCTTCTCCAGAATGGGACCGGCCGCCGCACGTGCGCGAGATGCACCGGCGCGAAGAATATCCTCGAGCGTCGCGGGATCTTTCTCAAGCTCTTCGCGCTTCGCACGGAAGGGATCGAAAAGCCTGTGATAGGCCTCAAGAAGAGCCTTCTTGGCGTGGCCGTAGCCGTAGCCGCCTGCGCGGAAAGAATTGGCCATCGACTCGACCTCATCCTTCGTAGCGAAAAGCTTATAGAGCTCGTAAACGGAATTACCCTCCGGCTCCTTAGGCTCTTCCATCGGAGTCGAATCGGTAACGATAGCCATCACCTTTTTCTTGATCGCCTTCGCGTCTTCAAAAAGCCCGATCGTGTTGTTGTAGCTCTTCGACATCTTCTGGCCGTCGGTGCCGAGAATCGTCGCAACGCTGTCGGGAATATAGGCGTCAGGAAGCTTGAATATCTCGCCGTAAGCATTGTTGAACTTCTGCGCGAGATCGCGCGTAACTTCGAGATGCTGCTTCTGATCCTTACCGACAGGAACGAGATCGGCGTTCATGATAAGAATATCGGCCGCCATCAGAACGGGATATGCGAAAAGCCCGTGAGACGCATCAAATCCTCGCGCTATTTTATCTTTGTAGCTGTGGCAGCGCTCAAGAAGACCCATCGGAGTCAGACACGAAAGATACCAGGCCAACTCCTGAACTTCAGGCACATCGCTCTGGCGGTAAATTACCGTCTTCTCGACATCAAGACCGCAAGCGAGATAATCAAGCGCGACATCACGCGTCGCCTCTCTTAATTTAGCACCGTCGCGAACCGTCGTCATCGCGTGATAATTTGCGATAAACATGAAATTTTCGCCCTTTTCCTGAAGGTCGAACATCGATTTCATGGCGCCGAAATAATTCCCCCAATGTAACTTACCGGAGGGCTGTATACCTGTTAAAATTCTCATGCACTCTATTATACCATTTTTTAACAAGAGAGTGAAGGAACAGTATATTTTCCAGAATCTCCCTACTCTTTTATTACAGTTAACTGAAAATGATACAATCGTCACATAACCGGCAACGAACTGCTTAATCGCGGACAGCGGGATTCAGATAAACGGGAAGCGGCTCAAAAACCGCAAGAGAAGGATTAAGTGCGAGCGCGCGCGACAGCCCTGCAGCCGTAGGAACCGCGGCGCCGGCATAATCAGAGCCGAAAGTCTCTCTTAAAAGAGAGTCTATTCTCGCCGCATCCGGAGTTACAACCTTTACTCCGATAGGCACCCTCAAATGAAGCATTTCTCCGTCAACCTGGAAAATATCGGTAACAAGACGTGGACCGTCAAAAAGCGCTATCCAATACTTACCCCTTCTCGCATCACCTACAACGGCAAGCGGAACTTCGTCCGGCGCAAAAGCGCACGGAGACGGAAGCCCTCTTACGGAACAGCCCGACCCTATCGCATAACCTTGAGCAAAGGCGAGCGCCGCTCTGATTCCGGCGAACGATCCTGGACCTGTACCGACGACGATATCGTCAAGTTTCATGCCGCCGATAAAATCACGGACCTCACGGGCCCATGCGCCGCTGTTCATGCCTACGGACTCAAGTTCGGCTTCGGACGTGATGACACCGTCCTTTTCAATGGCAACCGACGCCTTGTCGGTTGAACGTTCTACATAAAGAGTTATCATTTCTTCCTTACCCTGTAATGCTTTTCGTGACCATAAGGGAAGTCGCTCGGAATATACCTGCCGACACGAGGGCTCGCAAGGGTGTAGTTCCTGGTAATATGAGTGTATATCCAAGGACAGTCTTCGCGAACGATCTCCTGGCAGCGATACCAATGCCTGATCCGATCCCGCTTAGTGACCGCGGCCATCGCCATGTCGTATTCGGCGTCAAATTCCGGATTATCATAGCAAGAATGATTCGGACCCGGACTTTTATTCTTTGAATAAAACAACTGAAGAAAATTCTCAGGGTCGGGATAATCGGCGACCCACGCCATCATGTAAAGTTGAACGTTGCCCTTGTTGACCGAATTGAGAAACGCGTGCCACGTCTGAAACTTAAGATCTATCTTAACGCCGATCCGCTCGAAAAAACTCGCTAAAAGTTCACCCGCCTCGCGACTGTCCTGGGTCGGACGTCCGATGGAAAGCGACAAAACGAGACTGCGCCCTGTGGCCGGATCTATACCGTTTGGATAGCCGGCTTCTTCAAGAAGCCTCTTGGATTTCTCAAGATTGAAAGAATACTCGAAAGGTGTCGCGAGATGACCTTCAATCGTCGGAGGCACGGGACCGGTCGTCTCGCTGATGCTATTGTTGTAAAATTTCTTCCATGTCGGAAAATCAAATGCGCAGGAAAGAGCCTGTCTTAATTTTTTATTGCCGCCGAGAACGGGATCGTTCATGTTCATACCGATGTAACGGACCTCGTTCGCGGGCTGGCCGCCGTAAAGTTTGACGCCTCGCTCTACGAGAGACGGATAGAGAGCGCCGTCCTCGCCGATTACCGACGCCCAATTGTCGCGGGCGATCTCACCGAGAAAATCAACTTCTCCTTTAAGAAACATAAGCCACTGGGTCGTGACATCGCTCACGACGATATAACGCACCTCGTCGAAAGCGTTCGTTCCTCCGTCCGCATATCGCGCCCAGCCAGACCATTCATGATTTTTTTCGAACACAATCTCATAATTACGCCACCACGACTTAAGCCTGTAAGGCCCCGTCGATTCACCGGCAGGTCCGCGAATGCCGCAATACGCCATCGTCAGCATCCAGGGGAAAACATGCTGTCTGGTCTTGAGAATGATCTTGAACGTCCGCTCGCCCGTCACCACGATATCATCGACATTCTTCAAAATCCATGTTCCCGGCGTGGGATCAGATTCATCCCTCAGCCTGTCAAGATTCCGTTTCACATCGTCCGCGACAAGAGGTGTTTCCGGCACCATCCTGAAGTTGTAAGTAAGACCGTCGGCGGAAACATCAACAAGTTCGCAGGCCCCGGGCTTGATTCTGTACGGTCTCGCCACGTAATCCACTTCAAGAGGCGTCTCATAAAGAAGCTGGACGGCATGACTGTCATACGTTGACTGAGACTGTACGGGATCGAGCGAATCGACACCGGTGAGCGCGCGCGTGAAAGTGGCGGCGATGAGCGCTATGGAGCAGAATCTCATTTGCGGATCTCCAAATACACCTCAAGCCTCCGCGGCGCCCCATGCAGAGCGGCGAGCGTCCGTTTTACGGCCGGCAGTCTCGGCCTGACCTGAAAAAGTTGGGGTGCGCTTTTCACATACAGAAAAAGCCTGTTGGCCTCTCGTCTGCCGGGTTTGGCGGGAAGCGACGGAAAAAGATCATCCCACCTGTCTCTCAATGTGTCGAAAAAAGGATCTGGGATGTACGTGAGATCCCTGAACGATGCGTCGACCGCCGAAGCGAACGAGGAATGGAGACCTCGCTTCTGAGGCTCGAGAGGCCTCCAGTTCACTCCGTTCTCGAACGCCACTTACTTCTCGCTCGCTTTCATCTGAAGCCACGACTCGATGAACTGCTGGATATTGCCGTCCATAACGGCATTCACATCGCTCGTCTCAGTCTCGGTCCGAAGATCCTTAACCATCGTATAAGGGCAGAAGACATAGGAGCGGATCTGGCTGCCCCAACCGTTCTCGGACTTGGCTCCGTAGAAGCGGTCCATCTCGGCCTTCTTCTGGTCTTCGTAATATTCATAGAGCTGGGCGCGAAGCATGTTCATCGCCTTTTCCTTGTTCATGTGCTGCGAACGCTCCTTCTGGCACGCGACAACGATGCCCGTGGGCAGATGAGTGAGGCGGACGGCGGAATCCGTCTTGTTGACGTGCTGACCGCCGGCGCCACCGGCGCGATAAGTGTCGATGCGAAGATCCTCGTCCTTGATTTCGACGTCGATGTCATCGTTGATCTCGGCAACCGTCTCCATCGAGGCGAACGAAGTCTGACGGCGCTTGTTGGCGTCGAAAGGCGAAATTCTGACTAAACGGTGAATGCCGCGTTCGGCCTTGAGCATTCCGAAAGCGTAGGAGCCCTCGACACGGAAATAAACGTCTTTATATCCGGCTTCTTCGCCGACCTGCGTGTCGTACTCCTCGACCTTCCATCCCTGGCTTTCGGCATAGCGCTGATACATGCGGTAAAGCATCGCAACCCAATCACACGCCTCCGTTCCGCCCTGGCCGGCATGAAGTTTCACAAACACGTTGCACTGATCGAACTTTCCGCCGAGAAGCGACTGCATTCTGAGCTTCGAAAAATACTGATCTGCCTTATCGCATTCTGCAAGAGTATCGGCAAAAGCGATCTGACGTGCCTCGCCCTCTTCCATTTCGGCAAGTTCAAACATAACCGAAGCGTCTTCAATGGTTTTCAGAAGAGCATCGTAGGGAATCGTATATGCGCGTTCCGCATTTGTAGCCGCAATAACCTCTCGGGCCTTGTTCTGATTATTCCAGAAGTCTCCCTGAGCCTGAAGTTCCTCGAGTTTGGAGAGATTAGCCCTCCGCTCGTCGATCTTGATGTAGGCTGCCATATCATCGGAGTTTTTCTTAAGCTCGGCAATGCGCTGACGCACCTCTTCAGCCTCAATCAGTTTAACCTTAGTTTCTTCAGCCATATAAAACCTTTCATTAAAAGAAAAAGAAATCGCCCCCGTTCAGAGGCGATTTCTTTCTATTCATGACGCATTCACTTGTATTCTTGAGTCGCCTTCGGCTCCTCGTCATTGAACGAAGGACGCTTATTGCGGTACCACCAGACCATAACAGGCGTAGCGATAAAGACCGACGAAAACGTACCTGCGATGATACCGAAGAGCATCGTAAGCGCGAAGTCGTAAATCGAACCGTCAACAAAAATGAAGAGTACGGCAACGGTGAAGAAAGTCGTCAGGGATGTGATGAACGTACGGCCGAGGCAGGAGTTGATCGCAACATTGCAGACTTCCTTCAAAGGCATCTTGGAATCGCGCTTGAGGATTTCGCGGATTCGGTCGAAGATGACGACAGTATCGTTAATCGAATAACCGATAATCGTCAGAAGCGCGGTGATCACAATGAGCGAAACCTGACGGCCGCAGAGCGAGAAGAGGCCGAGCGAGATAAGCGCATCATGGGCGAGCGCGACAATACCGCCGAGACCGAACCCGAAGCGGAATCGAAAACCGATGTAAACCAAAATCGCGATAAGAGAGAAGATTACAGCCTTTGAACCGGATTCTCTCAAATCCTTGCCGACGGAAGGTCCGACCATTTCGTAGTTCTTCTGAACGAGGTCGAAACCGTTCGTTTCAAGGGGCTCAAGAAGTTTGGTAATCTTACTGACGGTATCATCTTTGGAAATACCGGTCTTTATCAAAAGCGAGCTGCCGTTATCGCCGGTCTGGATCAGAGCGGCGTTGTCGAAAGGTTCAATAGCCTTACGGACAGCACCGACATCAACTTTACCCGACTTCACCTCGTAAACGATCGACGTGCCGCCCGTCAGATCGACAGCAAGAACACTCGTAGGATTCTTAATCAACCTGTAGGTGAACAGACTGAGAGTCGCAATGATGATCGCAAATGAAATCACGAACATCTTATTGCCGATGCGCATAAAGTCGAACTTGGGATTCTTGAAGAACTGCAACATCTTGAACGGCTTGGTGCGGTTAACGTCAACCGTATGATCAAAGAGAAGACGCGTAACGACAATCGCGGTAAACATCGAAATGACGACACCGCCCGTAAGCATGATGGCGAAGCCGCGAACGGGTCCCGTACCGACAGAATAAAGAATGATACCCGTCAGAATCGTCGTGATATTAGAGTCGATAATCGCGGTAAACGCCTTGCCGTAGCCTGCGGCGATAGCCTTGCCTGCCATAGCTCCGCGGGCGAACTCTTCACGGATACGCTCATAGATGAGGACGTTGGCGTCAACGGCCATGCCGAGCGTGAGAACGAGACCCGCAATGCCGGGCATCGTCAATACCGGAAGCTGAATGGCGTTTCCGGCCGAATCGGCGCTGTCTACGAACAGCCCGAGAATATTCGCAACGAGGAAGAGCGAAGCCGGAAGGAGAAACACATCAAGAAGAAGCGCAATATTGGCGACGAAACCGGCATACCAGTAATAGAAAACCATAAAGAGCGCCACGAGAAGGAAGCCGATTGAAGCGGCATATATACCGGAATTGATCGCGTCTTCACCGACCGTCGGAGCAACGGTCGTTGACGCGGCGACCTTGAGAGGCGCAGGCAACGCTCCGGCTTTCAGGTCATTGGCGAGCGTGGTTGCCTCCTCAAGAGTAAAGTCGCCGTTGATCTCACCCTTGCCGCCTTCAATCGCAGTTTTGATAACCGGCGAAGAAACGAGCTCCCCGTCAAGAATAATGGCGAGATAACGTCCGACATTGTTGCGCGTGAGCTTTGCAAACGCTACAGCCCCTTCGCTTTTCAATTCGAAATCAATCACATATTCATTCAATTTTGTTCCGACGACCGCAGACTTAAGCTGAGCGCCCGTCAAACGAGGCTTGCCCTTTTCAACGAAACGGCCCTGATACCTGGTGACCTTGCGACCATCGTATTCAATCTCTCCGTTGCGCTGAAGAATGAACTTGGTATTGCGGCGGTCAATTGGAGGAACGCCGAAAGAGGCAACCTTATCCAAATAGTTGCCGGAAGAAGAAACATCCTGGTAATTAGAAGCGCGGACATACCCTCCGCCTAAAGAAACATACCCTTCAGGAGCCTTTTCAGACGGCAGTTTTGCCAAAAGCTCGTTCTCCTTGGAAGAAGTGAAACGGAATTCGAGATAAGCCATACCGCTGAGACGCTGGCGGGCAATTTCGGCGGTTTCGGAATCAGCTCCGGGCAACTCGACTATAAATCTCGGCGAGTCGACACCGTTCTCCCCGGCATTTCTTTTAACAGACTGGATCAAAGGCTCATTCGTGCCCATCGCGTCAATACGGCGGCGGATTATCTCGATAATACGATCTTCGCTGCCTTTGAGCTGTTCCTTAATCTTTTCGTTAAGCGCCTTTGAATCACCCGCAAGGGCAGGATTCTCTTCAATCAGCTTGGCTTTAAGTTTATCCTGATCAACCTCAAGAGTAAAGCGGGTGCCGCCGTTAAGGTCGAGACCAAGACGAACCTTCTCTTTAGGAGGATACGCGAGAAAATAAGACCCGACGGCCACAATAGCCAAAACGAGCCATTTCCAGATATTCTTAACGAATAATGATTCCTTTGCCATTTTTTGTTTCCTAATTTTTCTTTAAAAAAACTTATTTTAAGTATTATACCAAAATTCCACCGCTCAAGTCCATACTCCTCTAATCGAAAAATCCGGCCCGGGCGAGATCTTCTTCGGTAAGACCCTTGCGGGGAATCGATTTTGCGACATACTTGCCAAGAACATCCCCTTCAAGATTAACCTTGTCGCCGACCTTCTTCGCGCCGAGAGTCGTCTCGGCCGCCGTGGTCGGAATCAGATCAACGCTCAGCCAATCTTCGCCGACGCCGGTAATGGTCAACGAAACTCCGTCGACGGTGATAGACCCCTTAACCACCGATTGCGCGGCCAAAACACGGCCGCAGGCGATTCGCAAACGAAAATCACGGCCTTTAGGCTCCTTCGCCAAAACAGCGCCGCGGCAATCGACATGACCTTGCACGATATGCCCGCCCATAGGATCTCCGGCCCTCAACGCGCGCTCGAGGTTGACCTTCGCGCCGGGAACGAGCTCGCCGAGTCCCGTGCGCGACTCTGTCTCTCTCAGAACGTCCGCCGTAAACCGGCGTTCGTCGAAATTAACCACCGTAAGACAGACGCCGTTGACGGCAACGGATTCGCCCTTCTCGAGAGGACGCGCCCACGGTTCGAAGCCTATTTCAAGAACAAGGCCAGAACCGCGGGAAATGCGCTTTACCGTTCCGATTTTCTGGATTAAACCTGTAAACATCGTTACTTGGATTCAGATTCAAACGGGCCGAGAGGCAGCGACGCCTCGTTGTAAACGGTGCCCATCGTGTACGCCTTGATCATATAGCGGACCTTGACGGGATTTTTAATTTTATCGCACGTAAGCTCGATGTAATCGCCTTTGATCACGCCGTTCTCCTTTACGTTGAGAACTTTAGCCTTCATCCACGCGCCGTTCTTTCCGGCCAGTTCGAACGCAGGCTCGACGGAACGGTTATTGGCGTAAATATAAAACGATTTGGCGTTATCGAAGTACACCTTCGCCTTCGCCCCGTCAAACTCGACCTTTTTGAAAACGGGCGAATCCGTTTCGGGGATATCAAAGCCGTAATCGTTCTTCAACGCGTGAACGGCGAGACGGCGGCCGACGATCTCCTTGTTGTTGGGATGAATATCGTTGAAGTTGCCGACGTCGGCGGTTACGGCTATCGCCGCGTTTTTCTGCTCGGCGGCGAATTTGTTCTGAGCCTTCACGATACCGGGCCAATTCTGATTATAGGGAGCGAGCTGGACAAAATACAATTTGAAACCGGGATTCTCAAACTCCTTCGCCCAGCCGTTGTAGAGCGCGTGCATTTTAGCCGCGTAAAGTTCGCTCTCACCGTTGTTATGGCAGCCCTGATACCAGATAAAGCCGCGCGAAGCCATAGGAGCCCACGCGCTGACCATTCCGTTCCATAAAACGGTCGGCTGCTGATGAGCGCGGCTTATAGGCTTTGTAGCGTCGGTTTTAGGATTCCAGTTCTTCTTAACCTCATAGTCGGCGACAGCCTTAATTGAAGGATCGCACCCTTCGTATCCGGATCTGGGAGTCCACGCGTCGATATTCGTTCCGCCCCAGTTCGCGCTGACGATACCGACCGGCACACCGCCGAGAGCGAGATAAATCTCGCGAGCGAAATAAAAGCCTACGGCGGAAACCTGACGGGCAGAGGTCAATTCTTTAGGATTGAATCTGCGCCAGGGAGTTTTCTGAGCTACAGGTTCGACGGACCATTTATGTTCGACCGCGGCGAAACGGATGTTGTTCAAAAATGTCGAGGTAACCATCAATCCGCCGTTCGCGTCGCGATAACGCGGATTCGAGTCCCATATCGGACACTCCATATTGCTCTGCCCCGACGCGAGCCAAACTTCACCGACGACAACATCGTTCACTTCGACCATATCGACCGCCGCGCCGCCGTTGGGAGCGTATTCCGTTACAATCATCTTTCGGGAGACCGCAGAAGCCTCGAGCGGAAAAAGATCGATACGCCATTTACCGTCGGCGCCGACCTTGGAGTAAACCTTCTGACCCGCGAAATTAACGGAAACGTCATTGCCGGCAGATGCACTTCCCCATATGGGCAGTTTCATTCCGCGCTGCAATACGGCATGATCCGAAAACGGAGTTCCCATATCGATTTTCGCCAACAGTTGTGTTGCGCAAAAGCTCGCAAACACCGTAAGAATTACTCTCTTTTTCATAAACAATCCTTTCTGTGAAAAACCATCACTCTTTTTCTGTCTTCTGTGGATAATCGGAATTTTCTGAAACAGCACGGGCTAATGCCGCCTCACGCAACATTCGCTCGAAACGCTTAAGCTCTGCTTCACGTCCGGCGCGGCGCTCGTATGCTCCGTCAGCCATTCATGACTCCTGGGCATTCCGGGAATCTTGAGGGGCTGTTTCAGGCGCAGTCTCGACGGCCGTTTCGGATTGTGCGGGAGTTTCAGTCGCGACCTCAGGCTCGGGAGCGGCAACGGGGTCGGGGGCGCTCTGAACTACGCGCTGAGGGACATCAAAGCGTGTCGGATTTTTCGCCATAAATTCCCAGGCAAACGCCTTGTAGCTCTCAGCTCCCTTTGAACGCGGATCGAGAAATACGACAGGCGTTCCCATTGAAGGCGCTTCCGAAACGCGTACATTGCGGGGAATCGCGGTCTCGTAGACCTTGTCGCCGAAATGATTGCGAACCTCCTCCATAACATCGTGGGTGAGTTTCGCCTGGGAATTGACCATCGTAAAGACGATTCCGTTCAGATCGAGCGACGGATTGACGGATTGGCGTATCCGCTCGATCGAACCTGTAATAAGAGCGAGACCGTCCATCGCCAAAAATTCGGCCTGAATCGGAATCAAGACGCCGTCGGAAGCGACAAGAGAGCTCGTCATCACAATACCGAGCGACGGAGGACAGTCGAGAATGATATAGTCGAACGCGCCTGCGTCACGAACGGGGGCAAGAGCGTTGCGAATCATCTCAAGACGATCTTCGCGCGCGCCGAATTCAAGTTCTGCGCCGGCGAGATCAACTTCTGACGGAATAACGTTCAGGTTATTCCACTTGGTCGGCTGAATCACGTCTTCGATCGGCTTTTCGCCTAAAAGAACGGGATAAAGAGAGATGCCCTGCTGTTTTTCAAGCCCGAGCCCCAATGTCGCATGAGCCTGCGGATCGAGATCGACGACAAGTATAGCGCGTTTTCTGGCCGAAAGAGCGGCGGCGAGATTAACCACGGTCGTCGTCTTGCCGACGCCGCCCTTTTGATTTGCGATAGCGATAATCTTAGTTCTGCGTTCCATTTCTTATCTCTCCTTGAAATAAATCAATTTCCGAAAAGCTTTCCGCTGTCGTTCAGCTCTTTAATATTCTTGTTGGCGCTGCGTTCGACCTCGCGCCTCCAAAGCTCGACAAGCGCGATATCCCAGGGCTCGTCAACACCGTGGATAACAGCGGCGAACTTATCGCCCGAAGCGACAACCTCAGCCTTAACCCTGTCCGCGACAGCCGCTATCGAGTCCGTTATTATCTGTTCGGAAAAATTATCGCTCTTCAAATGGTAACCATATTGAAGAATTCTCAGATTATTCTCGTTTTCTTTTAAAAACTCAAGATACTCCCTCGCCTCTTCACCGAAACCCTCAGCCGTTATTTCACCGAAGCGAGGCGTTATTATGCGGGGCTGATGCGCTTCAAGACGCCCTTCTCTGACGCGGACCTTACCGGGATGATCGTCCAACTCGGAAATGAGATGATAATTAACGAGCGTCGAACCGAAAGTCTCAAGCTGATGAGACGGCGAAAGAAGTATACGCACCTTACTCGCGGCGTACCATCTGTCAAAAGCGATATCGCGGCTCATTCGAACTCCCTTTCAACATCAATCTCGTCAATAGAGCCGACTATGCGCCACGCGCCGGAAAAATCATTATCCCGCCCCTCCTTGCGGTCGAGAGCTATCACGCGCATTCCTGCGGCGACTCCCGCCGCAACACCGACTTCAGAATCTTCAATGACGACGCATGAAGCGGGATCTACCCCAAAACGTCCGGCCGCGGCGAGATAACTCGATGGATCCGGCTTACCCTTAGCGTAATCACCCGCACCAAGTGAAAATTCAACAAGTCCGTCGATACCCATCATACGCGCAGCCTTTTCAATATCTGCGCGAGGAGAACCCGAAACGATTGCCACGGGAGCCTTAGCCGAAACACGCTTTAAAAATTCGACGCTTTCGGGAATTATCATCGTCGAAGGATCGGCGACCCGCGCGTCAAAAAACTTCCTCAGACGACGCGAATCGTCTTCGACCGTAGTATCGCCGATTTCAGGAAAACGCCGATGCAAAGACCTGTTGATATCGAGCCAGTTGCGCCCGACGATCGACGGCAGAATCCTCTCGACAGTCATATCAACGCCGCATTCGGCGAGAAAATCAACTATCGCTCCCGCCCAGGCCTCTTCGGTATCAACCAAAGTCCCGTCGAGATCAAAGAGAAACGCCGCCGGCTTCAAATCACTCCTTGCCGCAGCACTTCTTGAACTTCTTGCCGCTGCCGCAGGGGCAAGGATCGTTGCGCCCGACCTTAGGAGCTTCGCGCGTGATAGGCGTCTCACCTACGAGCTCACCGTCATCGAACTTCCAGCCGTCAGCCTCCTTGACGAACTTCGCAACCTCGTGATGATTGCAGAACTCGTTATTGGCCGTGTAAGTCGCACGGAATTCAACAACGCCTTCGGCATCGTCTTTACCGCCTTTTTCGGTCGCGATAATCTCGAGCCCGTGCCATTGGGCCGCACGGCTCCACGCGATAGAGGCTTTCTCGTCAAACTCGGCCTGAACAGCAGCCGTGGCGCTGGTTTTAAGAAATTTGACATGCTCAGTAACATACGCGCTGTAACGCGCTCTCATGAGCTCTTCTGCGGTATCGGCCTTACGCGAACCTTCAAGAATAGGGGCACAGCATTCGCCATACGGCTTACCGGAACAACAAGGGCAATTTTCTTCTTTTTTCATAGGCTACGTATTTTACCAAATAGGGAGTATTATGGCAATGACCGTGCCAACACACTTGCTTAGGTTCCTGCAAATCAAGACTGCGTCAACCGTTCGTGACTGAACTACCAGACATTTGCCGCGTTTTTAGTCGCATTAGAGCCATTGCTGTAAAGCGGATTAGAGAGACCGCGAATAGGCATAGGCTTTGAGACTTCAAGGTCGATAATATCAATCGTATTCTCGCCTTTCTTCAGGAACGGCGCCGGGCAGTACAGGCTTAACTGAGGCCCGATATTCCAATATCGCCCGATATTGCGGCCGTTGACATAGACGGTTCCTTTAACCCATTTCGACATATCGATAAACGTATCGGCGACATTCTCCAACTTCAATGTCGCGCGGTAATGGCCGCCGGCAAAACCGTCCCGCTTGCCGCGCTTTGCGTTCACGACCGAGTCTTCCGTCAGAGGCTTGAGCGAAACCGTCCAATCTGAAAGTTTCATACCGCCGAGCCACACGTCACCGATGATTCCCTTTCGGTCGTAGCGCATTCCCTTTCCGAAATTGATATGACCCATCGCTTCAACGACAATCTCAAGAACAGTTTCGCGCTCTCTAACGGGAATGATGACGGGTTCAAGTTTTTTGCGCCGGTCAATCGTCGCAAGGCGTTTCCCGTCAAGCCAAACCTGCGCGTAATCAGCAACCTTCTCGAACGATAGCGACGCCAAATCGCCTTGGGGAAGTACGGTGCGATATATCGCCATCCCCTGGTTCTGGCCCATCGCCTCAAAGAATTCAAGTTTCTCGTATTTGCGCGGGACTTCGAGATTGTTTCTCAAATTCGCGTAGAATTCGGGCGTGAGAGGAGCGAACGTTATACAGGGAACAGCCTCCGGGATTGCAGGCAACGATTCTCCAAGAGACTCGGAAATTATCTTGCGGTAAGAATAATATTCCTTTACCGCTCGTCCCTGCTCGTTGATCGGCGATCCGTAGTCATAACTCGTAAGATCGGGCTCGTAGCCGCCTTCGCCGCCGTCGTTAGCACCTGCATTAAAACCAAACGACGTTCCACCGTGGGCGACAAAAATGCAGAACGACTTCTTCTCCTTCATATACCAGCGAATCGTTTCCGAAAGATCGCTCGGACGCCAGGCGCTCTCACCCCAATGCCTAAGCCATCCCGGGTACGTTTCCGATGAGAATATCGGCACACCGGGATTGTATTTTCTGGCGTATGACCAATCGTTGTCGTTCATTCCAGGATCAAACCCTACCGCAATTTCTTTATCAGGATAGATTAAATCTTTAAGAAATCTGTCGCCAGCTCCATCGGCCATATAAAACGGGGCGAAACCGCGCTTTTTCCAGAAATCCTTCAGCCGACGCAGATACGCCGCGTCCTTGAACGGCCAGCTTCCGTATTCATTTTCAATCTGCGTCAATATTATCGGCCCGCCGTTCTTCGCCAAATACGGCTCGGCTACATCAGCTATCGCCGAAAGATATTTTATCGCATCATTGAAATATCTCGGATCGGTCGAACGCACCGCAATATCGTCTTTGAGAAACCTCGGCGGCAATCCACCGAAATCCCACTCGCCGCAAACGTAGGGACCAGGGCGGAAAAGAACCCACATTCCCTCGTCTTTGCAAATCTCAAGGAACGCGGCGACATCACGGCTCCCCGTTTTAAAATCGAAAGTTCCGTCCGGTCTTTCAAAATCATTCCACATAAAGTAGGAAGATATCGCATTAAGCCCCATCGCTTTGCACATCTGCACACGGTGTCGCCAGTACTCGCGCGGGATGCGCTGCGGCTCCAGTTCACCGGCACGTATCTGTACGCTTTTGCCTTCAACAAAGAATTCCTCGCCGTTTTCTCCCGCGAAGGTAAGCCCAATTGCTGCATACATAGCCGAGCTGACGAATATCGCCACTACGGCCAACAAAATCTTTAACCTGACAACTAACTGTTTCATTCTTACCCTCGCTTATTTATTGTTATTTTTTATAAAAAGACTTTAACTTTTTGCCTACGTCCGAATTCTCCATTGACCCCTCAAAGAGCTCTGCCGAACACCCTTCAGCAGAAATGATTACGGGCTGGCCGGAATGATGGGTGTGAGCCCAGGAAACTCTAGCCCGTTTCGAAATCAATCTGGACAGACGGACACTAAGACGGTGTTTCGATTTAGTCAAATACTCGACCGCGTCTTTTTTCTTGATGATATTACTTAGAAGTTTCGCCAAATCCGACTCGAAATCTTCCTTTAATTTTGCGACTTCCTTCTCTTTAAGAACCATCGGATCCTTTTTCGGATCCCCGTCGAACTTAAAGCCGAAGCCCTTGGTTATCATCTTTTTGGCATCCTCAAAGTTTATCTTAGGATTTTTAAGGACAGCCTGCCTCATTTTTTCGTCAAACTCTCTCGTGCTTATCGTCTGATTGGTCAAAATGGAAAAATTTGAAGTGGATGTAACACCTGCGGCGCCGGTTGAAAGGCCGCCTGTTTCATGATCGCCGGTAGCTATCACAAGAGTCTCTTCGGGATGTTTTTTCATAAAATTAAGCGCGACACCAAGCGCACCGTCAAGCGCTATTATTTCGCGAACCGTTGTCGCCGTGTCATTGGCATGCGCAGACCAGTCTATTCGACCGCCTTCAATCATAATAAAGAATCCTTCAGGATTATCCAGCATCTCAACACACTTTTCAAGGAGCTGGGCAAGAGTCGGATAAAGTTCTTTATCATCGCTCGTAATGTCGATATCGTAGGGATAAACGAGATCGGTAAAACGCGTCAGGACTTTACCGTCCGACGGTTTAAGGGCGAGAAAATCCTTTTTGCTTGTTACGACATTATATCCTTTCTTTTTAGCGTAGTCGTAGATATTGCCGTAATTTTTATAGGCGCGCGACTTCTTGTCGTTGTACTTTCTGTCTAATCCGCCACCGGCGAAAAAGTCGAAGCCTGAATTGACAAGATCTGCGGCGATGCGGTAGTTTTTACCTCTTGTAAGCCCGCGGGCATAAAAGCCGGCGGGAGTAGCGTGAGTTGTTGTTACCGTAGTGATTATGCCGACCTTCTTACCGGCCTCTTTCGCGAGAGTAGCACAGGAAGGAACATAATTTCCGTCGGGATCGCAACCGAGCATTTTGTTTTTAGTCTTAATGCCGCAAGCCAAAGCCGTAGATGCCGCGGCGGAGTCCGTGACCAACCTATCTGCTGAAAGCGTTGTCGTAAGACCTTTAACGGTAAGCTGATCCATCGCGAGAGTCCCGCGACCGGTATCCTTCAGAAACTGTCCGGCCATGAAGCGATGATTAGCGGCCATACCATCGCCGATAAACAGAAAAACGTATTTGGGCGGCGCGGCATTTAGCGCCAGCGTCACGGCAAAAAACAATAAACCAATTATCTTTTTTTTCATAAAATTTTTACATCACTTATTATACATCATTGAATTGAAATATAGAAGTAAACTTTATCCTTTAAAACTAAATTACCTTCTTCATTAACTTCAACGTGTCCCGCCCAATTGGAACTATCACGAGTACGGATAACTTTCACTCCTTTGAACGCACCGCCTGAGGTTAAAACCTTATCGCCTTTACCTGGAACAACGCCATCGTCAGCAGTGATCTTAACGTAAAGAACCTTAGATGAACCTTCCGCGAAATTCACCTTTTCTGGATCAACATTCAACACAGGCATTGTATCAGCACTCGTAAAGTGGAATCCAAGTATTGCGCCATCATTGAAATTCAATTCATTTTCAAGCGATACCGTCGCGGACTGGGGAACTTTCAAGCTCGCGCCCTTATGAACGGTTACAGCGCCTTTTCCAGGGCGACAACCGGGTTTTACGGCAACGGTCGCAGAATTTGTGACGATAAGCCCGCCCGTAAACCACTTGCCGTTTGTCGAATCATCAGATTTATTAGCAAACAGGAAAGTTCCCTTACCTTTCACCGTAACACGAAATTTCGCCGCACTATCAACGTTGGCTGCGCATATCGGCGCTTCACAAGTAATCGTGCGCCCTATGTTATTATCGTACCAATCCGTTGTGTCAAACACAAGATCCGACCACGTCTCGGGACTGTCGTGCTTATAAAATATGTAATTTGCAGTATTAACATTGCCAAGTGTTTCAAAGTACATTGTCCAATCAGCGCATGAACCGACTTCACAAACCCCATCATTTGGCACACGGACATAGCCACTGCCTCTGATAATTCCATCTCGGCCGAGAACAGTTTTCGCAGGAGCCGTCGGCAACACAAGACGACAACCTTGATTTATTCTAAGTTTATTCAAAATTAAAGAACCTGTTCCGCTTTTGCAAACGAAGTGCTCGGAATCACCAGTTTTGCTCGGATCTCCAGAGACCAGGAACTCATTTGTAACAACAAACTCACCATCTAAAAGATTTAACAAATACGCCGAGGATTGACGGGAAATTTTAGCATTTTTAACTTCTACGCTGGAACCTTCCTCCAAAGAAAAATCTCCATTGTGCTTATAAAAGGTTCCGTCAAGAATCTTGTAAACACCATCACTTTTTACAACTGTATTGGCAATTTCGGTGTGATCCTCCGTAGTTGTCAAATTATATACTCCGTGAATATTCATCGCTCGCGCCAATTTAACGCCTGTCGCACCGCCGCTAAATTTAATAACACCTGGATTTTGAACTACATCTATAAGATTGGCAAAATTAATTGAATTACCCAATTCTACTGCATTTGCAGAAATATTAGATACTACTGTTACGCCCGAAATACTCTTACCCTCAATTTTAAAAGATGAAACGCCATTCATAAACATAATGCTTGATGATGTAAATTCATCAATATCGCAGTTTAAGACTGCATTAGGCTCAACGGCATTAAAAAACAATTTCGCATTGGCTGAAGGAACAGCCCCGCCGCTCCAATTGCGTGCGTCACTGAAGTTGATTCCGTCACCGCTACCAGTCCATACAGCCTCACCGTCTCCATAAGCGCAAGCATAGACATTTCCGTTCTTAACAGAATACGAAAACTCTTTACCTTCTGCCCCAGCCGCGTCTGAAATCACCTCAACATTTGAAAAATCACCAACTATATTATCAACCTTTAAAAGCTGAACGCATCCGGTTTCTACGTCAGTTCCCGTGATTTTAAGAGTAACCTTACCTTCTTCAGGAATGACCAGAGTTCCTATATTAACCATCGGTGTTACAGTAGCTTTTGAAACATCAAATTCAATCGTCGCGTCTGTGCTTAATGTTAAAGACGCAACTGTCGATTGCGCACTTCCACCCTCAAATGCAACGACTGTTGATTCACTATCCATTTCAAATGGACTTTCTATCGTGACACCGGCACCAAATACAGTCTTTCCAACGCCTTTTAACGTTACTGCGCCACTTCCTGTAAGATCCTCAGAAATTGTAATGTTCTTACCATCGTTATCAATCGTCGCTCCATTCTCGCCTATTGATACAGTTAAATTATTGTTAGCAGGCATAAAAGAAGCATTATCACTGCCGGCCTTAAGAATGCCTCCATCAATTTCTAAAATACCTGTGCCGCTACCGCCAACAATAGCATCTGTAATAAGAGTTGCGCCTGTAATTTTTATAGAGCCGGAACGCCCAGATGTTAATGCAACCGTAGTAGAAGAAAACTTATATGTGCCGGAGCGAAACTCAACAGCTCCGTCTCCAGTATTCGCGACAGTTAAAGGAGAAAGACTATCAATACCATAGTTAGGATCATTATTTTCGGATACAAAAATAACCGCAGGTGTATATTTAATGTGAACACCTGAAGTAGCCTCCAAATTAAACATCATTCTTGATGTTATTGTATTATCCCAGCCAGAAGCAATAGATGCATAACCATACCCAATCCAATGATTGCTTGCATTTATCGTTGTTGTACCATTTCTCCTCCAACATGCTGAATCATCAAAATAACTCACGCCTTCACTCTTACCCTTCCAATCCCAATATGCGGCTTTGGCTTCAGATAGAAGTCCCACAAGAATAAAAGCAACGAGGGCGGCGCGAAACATTTTTATATGTTTCATAAATGTACCCCCCCCCTGCTAAAACCTTCAAATAAGCGCGTTTTGTTACAGTTGACATATATGCCTCCTTATGATTTGCTTTAAGTAAAAATTTCCTTTGTTGACAGTAGCATATCAAAAGGCGAAAAATATGTCAAAAAACACTATGTCATTTTCCGCAAGATTTTTTATGTCAAAAAAAAAACAATCACTACAGGGACTGAAATAAATACCCCTTCTTGCATTATCCCAGAGAAACCGCTCTAACACAAACAGACTCGCCGCCCCCGCTCAATCCTCCAAATTCTACAGTGTAAGATTTTAGAATTCGCAAAAGAAACACTAGGGCACTGCTCCATGCATAGCAGAGACTTTTTGCGTAAGGGCGATCATAAAACGCCAAATGCTTCTCACCCTTCTGTAAATTCCATTTAACAAATATTAACATCCGAGAGGAGGAGAAGGATCAGGAGAGGAGAAGAACCTCAGTGTGCGGAAGCCTGCGAAACGACTTCTCGCAGGCAACTGTCGTCTTGTTGTCGGCAAGGTATCCACCATGTATGAGACGATCGACGAATCCTGGACGCGCCCTTTCCAGGTTCGGCAACGCCAGCACGTCCCGCGCGTGGTCGCTCACGGCAAAGCCCTTCGCTACTGAAATCTTTCTCAAAAGCATCAAGGCGTCCGCCTTCGAAACTCCGTAGCTCGCCTGGAGGGCATAGTAGGCTTCAGATAGCGTCGTGTCGGATATCTCGAAGACGCACCCCTCAAGAACTCGCTTGTAGGCAGTCTCTATAACCTTCAGAGAAAGCGGCTTGGGATGATTGGTGAGAATCCGCATCAGAAAGGAGGTGTCGCATCCGTACGTCATTCACCAGCTCCTCTTCTGAACGCAACTATGTCGTCGCGCATCTTTTCCGCGTCAAGAGGATCGTCGGGAAACCTTGTTATGAACGGCTCGGCAATTCCAGCCCATTCCGGCATCTTGGAAGTCGCCGTCTTGCGGCTTCGAGGCGCTGAAACCGGGATACGCCATTCGTCCGCGTTGTAGGCCACGATGAACGCAAGGACGACATTTCGCATCTTCTCGCCGTTTTGCGCCGTCTTGACCTTGAACTCGCGGTATACGCTATCAGGAATGTCAAGTGTTGTCTTCATGAAAACATTATATATTTTTTTATGGTTTTATGTCAACCATTGCCTGTCGCCCCTCGACTGTCGTCTCGATGTATATAAATGCATTCGGCGCAAGAGTGAATGTGACCGTCCGGTCGTCCGACGGGAAAAGATGCACTGGCGAATGCAGGCGGTTCTCGTCGGTGACATACCCTCGCACACGACCGGAAAAGCGCCCAGAGGCGAGACGAAGCGTAACTGTTTCGGACGCGGTGACGTTGCGGTTGTCGCAATACCTGACGATCATGACGCCCAAGGCGCCCTTGGCGTCTTTGGCTGCGACGGCCCTGACGGAGGAGCCGCCCTTGCTGGCGGCGGATTCCACCCTCGCCTCGACCTGCATCCCGAGTTCGCGGAGGTCTGCCCACGAGAAGAGCGCATAGTAGGCGGGGCGCGGCGCGAAGGTATAGAAATCGAAGAGACCGTTGAATACGGTTGACGGACGGGCGTCGTAATACATCAGCATGTCCACAGGGGAGTTCTGCGCGGCGCACAGGAACGCGGCCGTGAAGGCCCCGCCTTCATGCGTGGAAATCGCCCGCGCCGAATACGGGAAGTCTGTCGTCCAGTTTTTGATGTAGTTCCATTCGTCGAGGATTGATTCCGCCGTCGAGTAGCCGTTTTCGTCGAGTATCCGCCTCACATCGCGCGACTGCGATTCGAGGCGCGGAACGCCCCCTCTGTACATGTGCCAGGAGAAGAAGTCTATGGGCGTCCCCCGCTCCCGCTGCCACTTGACGAACTCCTCCGCCCAGTCCATGCGGAAACCGAGCGCCGGTCCGCCGATTTTCAGTTCCGGAAAGCGGCCCTTCAGATGTTTCGCGACGGTTTCGTAGAACGCGAAGAACTCCGCCTTGGTGCCCTGCCATTGGCAGCTCTCCGCGCGACGCTCATCGGGCTGGGCGTCCGGCTCGTTCCAGATTTCCCAGTACTCGATGCCCCAGCGGTGGCCGCCGCCCCAACCTTCGTTGCAGTGGAGAATCACGTGCTCGCAGATGCGCGCCCATTTTGCGTAGTCCGCCGGGGGGAAGACGTGGTACTTCTTGATTCCGTTCTCGATCGTCTGCCCTAGGCGGAAGAACGGTTTCGTATCGGCGGCGACAATTGTTTTGAGAAAGGCGTCCGTATAGACGAAATCATAGTTTGCAGGATCGTTCTCGTCAGCGCTGAAATCTGGGAACACGGCGGAGATGTCCACGGTATGCCCGTTAGATGTCGCCTGGTTTATGGAGTCGTGCGTCCGCGCGTAGGGGACGCGGAGCGCACGGAAGTCGGCAAAGTTGCCCCGGCTCTGATCAGAGCGGGCGGCAACGGGCCCATTGTTGACCGCATTCATCAGTTTCACCGGGCCGATCTCCTTCGCTACGTCAACCGATACGAGCGCCGTCGCGGCGAGCTGCGCCGCATGCAGCGAACAAACTGCCACCGCCGCCGCCAATGTTATTCCGTATAGCTTTGTGATTTTAGTTTTCTTCATTACTGTTACCTCAAATTCCTTTTACCGAACAATAATCTTGAATCCGTCTTCTCGAAACGGCGATCTACGATTAACAAGCCATGCCTTACGAGATCCAGAACGATAAACACCAAAACAATCTTCCGGGGCTAACGGCTCTTCCGTTGCCGTTAACGATGCCGCCTTTTCCTTCCAGCCAAACTTAACTCCTCGATCAGCATAAATTGTACACTTTTTGGTAGTTGTAGAAGTAGACACACCTGAAAGAATCCTATCAACAACAGTATTATTCGACTCTCCATAAAATGTCACCGCCTTCAAATTAGCACATGAGAGATTTGATCCCCATGTAACTAAGTTCGTAGATCCGATTACAATATTAGTTAGTGAAGTGGAATTTTTAAATACATACGTTCCCACACTGTTAAGTTTAGGGCAATTTAATTCAAGATGTTTAAGTCCTGTCCCAAAAAATGCGCCTTGCCATGTA
Organism: Kiritimatiellia bacterium; assembly: GCA_045656225.1. GTDB lineage: Bacteria > Verrucomicrobiota > Kiritimatiellia > RFP12 > UBA1067 > UBA1067. Next base: position 62,024 of record JAZOQU010000014.1, read on the forward strand.
CTACCATCAGGAATGCTTGTGATTTCACCCGATCTGGCAATAAACTTTTCCAATTTTGAACACTGCAAAAAAGCACTATTCCCAAGATAATCTAATTGCTTAATATCAACAACTCCCTTAATGTTCATTTGCTTTCCAGATGATGCACTTGAATCGGCAGCAAATGCCGAAGCTCCAATAGAAGTTACCGTAGGTAACACTATATTTGATATATCACAATTAAGACCTCTGCAGCAATAGAACGCTTTTTCGCCTATCGTCTTTAGATTCGCAGATTCCAATACAACATTTGTAAGTGAAGTACAAAGACAAAACGCATTTGCAGAAACAGATTCAAATGTTCCTGAAATAACTACTTTCTTCGCGCCACAATCGGAACCATCTGTAGTTGCATATGGGAGTAATAGTGTTCCTATCGAGTTAACATTATTTATATAAATATCAACGACACCCTTCCCTTTAGTATTGTGGAACGAATATTGAGGCAAGGCTACACTGGTAATAGGATAATCTACACCTCCATTACTGATAACAATATCTCTTAAATCAAGTACACCATTGGGACCTGAAGTATGTATCGATGTATAGCCTTTTCCTCTAACACCTAATGTAATATTCCCGGATTTATAAGTATTCCATGAATCATCAGACAAATAAATTTTCGCGCCGTCTTCGCATGTTATTGTTACTTTCTGACCATTACTAGCCTGAGTATTCCTTGCTATTGTCCAAACTTTAGCCTCTACATTAAAACACAGCACCGTAGCAAGCGCGGCGAGGGCAGCACGAAACATTTTTATATGTTTCATAAATGTACCCCCCCCTGCTAAAACCTTAAAATAAGCACGTTTTGTAGCGATTGACATAAGTGACTCCTTGTTTATATGTTACTTAAATTTCCTTCGTTGACATAAGCATATCAAAAAGCGAAAAACTTGTCAAAAAAAGTCATGTCATTTTCCGCAAAAATTTATATGTCAAAAAAAATGAAACGAGAATGAGAAATGTTTGAATTTGGGAATAAATTAAGAAAAGCTTCCTTTTCCCCGATTCTAACATTCAAACATAAAGCTTACAGGAATAGACCCCATTACTATTCAACAATCTGCTTAAGCCACTGCACCAGCACAGTCTCCGCCAATAGCCTTCAAAAAAGAAAAAGTATTCTCTCTGGGGATTTTTAATATCTGCCCAATTCTGGTTCGAATGATATCGTCCGGCAAAAGATTTGAAAGAACCGGTTCTATTTCTTTATGATTATAAGGTTCAATCCTTAAAGGCAAAGCAAAAGAAAGCGGAGATCTTTTATCTGACAACAAATACACTTCATCATAAACAAACGACAGCATGCCATTGTCATTAATAAGACAACCGGCCTTACAATCGTTTAAGTAGACGTCTAGCGATTCCATTTCGCGACTTCCCCTTGATCAAGTATATACAATCCAACGCCCAAAGCGTCAAGAACCTTCAACATTTCTTTTATCCGAGAAGTTGGCTTTCCACGTTCCAATTCTGAAATATATCGTTGACCAGTTCCTGCAAGTCCCGCCAATGTTTCTTGTGAAACTCCTTGGGCCTTTCGAATTGATCTGATTCTGATGCCAATTGACGAAATATCATTTAATTTATTCATAATTTTATTACCGAACGGTATTATACCACAGCGAACATGTATAAAACAACCACAATCTTACCGCTCGGTAATAAACGGAACTATCACACATTCACCTTCTTTGACCTGATAACGTTCGCCGTTGAGAATTATCGTAAACGGGTGATTTGATTTAACCGAAACCTTTTCTTTTGTCGCTATTACCGAACAAATCACGTTTCCGAAACGATAATTTTCTACACCAATGCGGCCTTTGATGTCTTTAGGGAAATCGCAGACCAACGTTTTTGTAAATGCGTTCGCGCTCTTGATACCGATCACATCTTCAATGAAAAGCGAAATGGGGCCGAGCGCAGACCAGCCGCAGAAATCGCTCCTGACAATCTTGCCGGACTTTGGCGTTATCGCGGGTTTAAACTCGGTCGGCGAATAACATTCCCAGATCGTGTGCGGCTCATACTCGACATAAGTCTTATACATGTGCTCAACGACCTTTCTCGCAACTTTGCGAGCAAGGTCATTCTTACCATACGCGTCGAGAGCTTTTACAGTCATATATGTTGTCGGTAGCCACATCGCGCCGCGCCAATACCCGCCATCGGCTCTAAAGTCCGCGTCACTGCGAGAAAGCGATACCGTCGGAAGCGGCCCTCCTAAAGTCTTATCTTCCGTCAAGCGAGTCGCCATACGCTCCATTTGAACGCTCGAGGACATTTCGGCGAGCACAGGCCAAAACGACGCGGGGGTCATGACCTTGATCTTGGCACGGTTTGATTTTAAGATGTCATAATAAAAGCCGTCGACATCATCCCAATAAAGAGTGTTGATTTTTACCTTAATCTCGTCATACTTGACCTTCCATTCTTTCGACTCGTCCGCTCTGCCGAGGAGCTGCGCAATGCGCGAAAGATAAAGCGCCGAAAGCCCCTGTTGGGCGAGCGCGTCGACCCACAGAAGATCGGGATTATCGGGGCATTTTCCATCAGGACCTAAATCATCTGAACCTGTTCGTCCGCGAGGCGTGTTGTCCATACCGCTCGCGCATCCGCTCCAGGAAAAGCCGTCATCAAACTTCTTTATTTTAACGGGCATCACCGAGCCGTGAGGCTTCGGCCCCGCCGGATCGAAGCGATCGAACATTTCATACCAGCGTTGAAGATAACGCTCTTTCAGATAAACTTTTTCAAGGCGCGAGCGATCGCCCGTCTGCAGGGCGTAAGCGTATTCCGTCCATGCGAAAAGCGGCGGATTGTCGGGATGGTGGATTTTAAAATCAAGCATCTTCCCCTCATCTGCGCCGCACCAGCGATTGCCCTTCGCTTTCGGTAAAGGCATCGCTTTATCGGCGAGCATCACGCCGTAGAAATTCTCTAAAGAAGCGATTCCCGGAAATTCATTCGGACAATACTTGCAGAAGTGAACCATAAAGCAAGTATCCCAGATCCAGATTCGGTCGGAACGGTGCGCCTCATCCATATAACGCGGCGCAGGGAGCCCCGGCACTTCATCAATGCGCGAATGCGCCAAGTCCCACGCCTTATAATAAAAATCGATGAGCTCCGGATTTTCGTCAAAAATCGGCCGCGGCAATTCGCCGTACCAGCAAGCGGGTTTGGAAGCAAATGATGAGGCCGCCAACAAAGCGGCGGCCAGAGAAACTGATAAACTTTTATTCAACATCTTTATTTATCTCTTTGAGATTTTTTATCTGACAGAAATGTAATCTGCCCTCCACTCACTATTGCGCAAGTTTGAAAAGCGAATTTGCAACATCTTCAACTCCGCTACGTAAAGATAACGGCTTTACAAAATCAGATGATGACAATCTTTTAATTAGGATACGGAAATATGTCGATTTTCCTCCAACAGACAAATCCTTATCGTCATCACCTTTACGAAATCGAACAATCTGAAACTGTTTAGGGTTGAACCTATGAAGAAATGTAATCGGAACACCCATCAAACCTTCATAATCCATCGGAATGTTCTGTGTTCGATTAACATTGATCGCATCGCAATTATCGAAATGCGGATACTCGCTCTCATTCCCCGAATACTTCCTCACTAGAGGAATCTCTTCATGCCTAGACGGAAGATCAAGATTTGTCAACCACATACAATTGTTAGGCGAAACAATTCGCTCTCCAGCCTCATTCACACGTGTCTCTTGCCCATAAAGCGCATAATGATCTGGAACACGAAATCCAGAAATACCGCGTCCCATATTAACACCCATCCAAGCCTTACTGTCCTGAATAAGGGCGAATATTTCCTTATAGGTGATTGCGTTGATATTCCCGATTACAAGAAACTTTTTCTTGTGCGCAACAAGTAACGACACAAACTCCCGGAAGAGTGAAAACGGCGGATTTGTAACTACGATATCCGCATCATCCAGCAAAGCAACACTTTCTGCACTTCTAAAATCCCCATCTCCCTTGAAATAAGTCACATCGGACATTGTCGGCATTGAAGTATGCCCGCCTGTATATTCGTAATAAAACCCAGGTTCAAACGGCGTAAACAAGTCACCGCTTTGCTTCCCTATACAAGCTGCGACAACCTTTTTCAAGCCAAGTCGGCGAAAATTTAAAATAAAATAACGCAAAAAATTGCTTGTCGTCGGATCGTCACAATTGCAAAAAACAGACTTGCCTCTGAAATGATCGCTGTAATGTGAAAGTTCGCGTTCTATATCCGGCAATAATGTATAGAACTCGTCGTTCTTATTTTGCTTTGCCCGATCAAAACGAGAATGATCTGCGACCCTTTTCATTCTGTCGCCCCTCTCTTTTCACCACCGGCCAGTTGTCGAAATAAATCTCTTCCAAGCATCTGCAATGACGTCTTCGCGATCGCAAGCATAACATCAGACATATCAGATTCCATCCAACGCCGTCCGTCTCCTTGTGTGTAGATAGACGCCGCCTGAAGCATCAGGCACGAGTCCTCTCGTTTTACAAACTTATTCTTACACAAATTAGTATTGATCGACATCCCATAATTCGCCGCCGTTAGCCGATCTAATCGATTCAACTCCCCTGAATTGTATATTAATTTCACCTTGCGACCGTCTGGGCGAGTAACAACAACATCATGCGTCAAGAAGTTCGAACCCTCTAAGAAAAGAACATAAGGGAAATGACTCTCAGACAGCATAAAATTAGCTATCTCGGAAATGTTCTTATGAGAGCGTTCGATAGCATTCCCGGCAGACATGATATCCTGATTCCGATTCTTCCCGACAAGTTTTCCAGCTTCTATATTCTCAATATCTTTACCCTGATGCTTTGCTTCTGAAACAAGAACAACTCTCCAATTACCATTATCGTCTTTAACCTCTATTATTCCGCCGTCTGGCTTAATGCTGGCATCTGCAAGAAAGAGGGTTTTTCCAAGTTCTCCGTCAACTTTACGCAACGCCTCGTTGATCTCCTGCTTGCTGATAGATTTCCTATGACGAAATTCAAGCAAAGGGAAATCTCGCTTCAGAACCTCAAGAACCTTAATAGACACCTTTGAAACCTCGGCATCGTGCGTTTTGGCTTCACTTCCGAATATGCCAACGACTCCCTTAGTCCGCTTGTGCTGACGGGTTAAACGATGCGATTGGTTTTTATTCGCCATCAATAATCCTTTCATGTTTGACGAGATAAATTATACCATTTTTAAAAGTAACCCGATAGCGAATATTTTAACCTTAACATTAAGTTTTACTCAACTTGACCTTCAGGAATCATTGAGAAATATTCACACTCTTCGGCTTCAGTCGGGCTTACATCTCCTGCGATGCGTCTTAGCCACGTCAAAAGCAGTCTCTCCCAGCGATAGACGTCGTTGTGGGGCTTTGTCGAAACACCGAAACCGTGGCAGCCTTCGGGATAAAAATGCGCCTCGACTTTCGGACACTTTTCCATCTTTGTGCAGCCGTCGAAAAACCCGACAGTACTGAAGCGGTAAAGATCGGCAAGCCCCGTCAGCATAAACATTCTTATGTCCGTATTGAAGGCCGCTTTAACCGTGGGATTGATGTTGCCCTTTTCCGTAAAGTAAGCGCCGTAAATAAAAGCCGCGAATGAAGGCTTCGCGCTTTGATTGTCGATTTCATCAATCGGCTCATAGACGCGCTTACCGTCAACCGCCACCGAGCGCATCGCGAGGTGTCCACCCGCCGAATAGCCCATAACTCCGATGTGATCAGGGGAAATATTCCACTTCTTCGCATTTGCTCTTATTAAAGAGAGCGAGCGCTGAACATCTGAAAGCGCAGCATTCCATTTATACTGACGAAGGCGATACTTCATTACAAACGCGGCAACGCCACATTTCTGTAAAAAGCGCGCCGTCCTGCGACCTTCTTTCTCGTAGTCGAGACATCCATACGCACCACCAGGACAGATAATTATTCCCATCGTGCGCTTAGCGGCATTTGTCGGAAGAAAAACCTCAAAGCCAGGGACGGAAACATCTTTAATAATTCCCTTCTCCGAAACCGTCTCTTCGCCAACAGTCTGACTCTTCTTAAGTCCTATAGGCATTTTACCTTCTGGCCATACGGGGACAAACTCCTCTGCGCGAGAGGTTATCGCGCAGAGAAGAATTACAGCTACCGTTAGAAAACGCATCTTCAATCCTCCTTTTCGCCCTCAGCGATTTCAACGGGAGTTAAATCGTATGTATCGTCAGCCGTTGAAATATCAGCCTTGATACCGCGGCCGATACGTCTGAGCCAAGTCGCCAAAAGTCGCTCCCATTTTACCGCATCACTCTTCGCTCGCGGAGTCACGCCAAAGCCGTGACCGGCATCAGGAAAGAAGTGAGCCTCGATGCTCGGCCACTTGTTCGCCTTAACGTGAGCTGTAAAGAAATCGACTGTATTGTGACGATATAAGTCGGTAAGACCAGAGACCATAAAGAGTTTTCTCTTTCCGGGTTTAAGCGCTGGTTTTACATCTTCGTTAATCGCGCCCTTGTTGTCCTTGGTAAGGTAAGCTGCATAAACGAATACGCCGAACGAAGGATCTGCGCTTTGATTATCGATTTCGTCGACATTCTCGTAGACACGCTCTCCGAATTTCGCGACAGAGCGCATCGCGAGATGACCGCCCGCTGAGTAGCCCATCACGCCGACATAATCAGGCGCGATATTCCACTTCTTCGCATTAGCTCTTATTACAGCCATTGCGCGCTGCAAGTCCGCGAGACGCGCCTTTGCAGGATATTGGCGAAGGCGGTATTTCATTACAAAGGCGGCGACACCAATCTTCTGCAGATAGCGTGCCGTTCTGCGGCCCTCTTTCTCGTAATCGAGACATCCGTACGCACCGCCGGGACAAATAATAATAGCCATATTGCCTCTCGATGATTTCTTCTCCGGAAGAAAGACTTCAAAGCCTGGAACGGTAACGTTTTTGACAATACCCTTTTCAGAAACGGTCTCTGGACCGATTACAACATCCTTCTTCGGGCTAAAAGGCATCTTCCCCTCAGGCCAGATCGGCACAAACTCTTCGGCCGACAGAACGCTCGTCGACAATGCCAACGCCGCAAATATCGTTTTAACCAATGATTGTTTCATTTTTATTTCTCCTATTACTTCGCTTCATCAAGAAGTTTCGTGTCGACTAAGACGGCATCGCGAAGAGCGATCTCTACGGCATTGCCGGATTCACCCGTCGTAAAGCGCATGAAGTCACCGCTCTTAAGGGCGATTCTGCCGACATAAACGGTCTGCCAAGACTCATCACCGGCGGAACCGAAAACCTTCTGCGAAGCGATTACTACCGGCTTCTCGCCCTTCTTCGCGCTCGGACGGCAAAGCTCAAGCTTGCCCGCCGCCGCGTCAAGAACCTTGGAGTTGATTACTCTCAAGCGGGCGAAAAGCTCGCATTCACCCGCTTCTTTGGCGCCAAAGCGAACATGAAGCTCCTCAGTCGGATTTTCTTTTACATTCACATAGCGGTATGCGTAATTATCGATTGTATCGCGATTGCCCGAACCTCTCATCGCGGGAACAGTCTTGGCGAAGAATTTTGCAGGGTCGACGAAAGCGAAATTCTTTACGTCGAGGAAGCGCGACGGAGCGAGAACGCCAGGCATAACCCAAACGCGAGCACCTGTATAAAGAGTCTTTTCGCCTAAAGTAACCCAGCGCCAATCATCCTCACCAGGAGAGGAGGGAATCGTCATTGAGGCTATTTCACTAATCTTGCGACCAATCTGCGCACCGTTTACGATCCAAGGCGAATAGATGCCCATATACGCCGCGGCGGTATTGTTCGTAAGCGTCGAGCCTACACGCATTTTGGAAAGAACAACCCATATGCCGGTAAGTTCGTTAGAAACAGTATGACCGACCTCCGCGTATTTGGGATTCATGAATATCTTTTCGCCGCCGCCAAAACCAAAAGTTAGTTTAGCGTATTTGCCTGTATCATCAGACTCAATCGACATCGCAGTGCCGCCAGTGAGCTCTTCAGTAGGAATTACGTAAGAGCCCTGCGTCTTGGCGGGATACTCTGCAGGCTTTGCACCATTTGCCATAATCTTATCGAAATACTTCTCGCCCCATTTAATCCATGAAGCCCCCTCATGGCACTGCTGAGGATAACCGATTTGAGAGCGACGATTACGATAATCATTAATGTACGAATACCACTGATTAGTATAGCTATTCCAAGAAGCGAGTTTATACTTCATCTTTTTCGCCGGTTCAATGAGATCCGGATAGCGCATTGCAGCCGTATGAATACCCGCATATCTCAAGCGCCACGCCGCGACCTGAACCTCTTCAGGCGAGTTACCCGTCGCTTTAACGAGATTATCGAGAGCGCGCATCATTTCAATCACGTCTTTAGGCGTGAGATAATTGGCGGTATCACCGACATAGCAACCTACCCAAATGCCGCGATTACGCAGTTTCGCATGGCGGATGATTTCCATATAACGCCGCACATAAGGAGCGCCAGGACCGTAAACGCCTTTAACGAAATCGTCAGTGAGTTTCTCTGTATCTGCGTCTGGGTTCCACATGAGTTTACCCATCAAATACCAGTTAAGATCGGCAAGCGGCGCCATACGCGTATGGGGCATCTGCGCGAAGCCGCCGATAAAGTGATTGTCGCGGTAGAACTTGAAAGCCGGCCCGAGAATATCGAGGTTGGGGAAAGGATTCAAGTAACCAGCGAAGTTGGCGTAATAGTCCCAATAGATGAAATTATCGGACATATCGAGCCACGCCTTTACTCGCGGGGCGAAGCGCTCGTTGCAGTCGATCGGGAAGCCGTGGTTGCGCCAGAGAGAAGCGAAACCTACGCCGCAGTTATCCCTTAAACGCCACTTCTTCGTGTCGGCGGGCGGCTCGGTTGTCGACCAGTACGAAAGAAGATTAAAAGTGGCCTCGGGATATTTCTCACGGAAGTGATCGGCGACAAAACGCTGAAGATCGAGATAGAGAATCGTGGGCGCCTTGCTCGCATCGCTGTTCATGAGAGCCGTGCAGTTTTCACAGTGGCAATAATCTCCCATATCGCTCGGTGAAAGCGAGATAGATCTCTGATACGGATAATTCTTCTCAAGGAACGCACCAACCTCCTTCAAAAGCTCTTCGCGCATTTCAGGATTCGTCATGCAAAGTGCGCCGTTTACGCGAATTTTCTTTTTCTCGCCTGTTTCCTTGTCGGTACGCTCCACGAGCGCGAACCATTCGGGCTTAGTCTTGAAAAACTTCTTGCGGGGAATCCATCTTAAAACGAGCGAGTGCATGATATTCTCACCTTCGCCCGGCGCAATACCGATTTCTTCTGAGCCGCGCTTATTTTCGTTCGCACGAAGCTTAACCATGAATTTCGCGCCTGTCGTATAGTGGTTTCCGCAGCGGTAGCGCATAGCGGGCGCATCGCGCTTGACATATCCGGCCGGGAGTGAAATGTTGGGCGAGACGGGAACTGTCTCGGAATTTGGCGTCCAAAAACCGCAGCCGAACGTTTCAAGAAGATCATATACGGCGTAAATAACAGCTCTTGGACGCTCGCCGGAAATTGAAAGAGTCTTGGAGTCGCTCGAAAGACGAATGTCTATACCGTCGAACGCTTTCTGATCGCTTTTCGCACCGACTAAAATCGTATTCCAGCCGTCAATGGGCGAAGACGTCAACGGAAACGAGCTCTTCGTCATCTTGTTAAGATATTTAGCGAGTTCTCCAGCGGCATATTTTACCGCGACAGGCGCATCCTCTGCGACAACAATCGCAGCCTTAGGCATTGAGTTTGTAGCAATTAGAAAATCGCCAGAAGCAAAAAGCGGCGCAAAAGAAAACACGAACGCCGAAAAACTCAACAATATTTTATTAGACATATTACTCTCCTTATTTTTCAATAATAAGCCAAGCCTTACGCGATGAGGCGAACATTACGCCGACGCAATTTTTAGGGGCGAATTTTTCTTCAACACCTTCGAACTCCGAAGCGAGCGCCTCCCATGAGCCGTCGGAATTCTTTACTCTAATGACGCATGGCTTCGCTTTTTCGGCTGTGTTGGCTACAGGTCTTACACCGTTAAAGAGACGCTTGAACGGCCCGAGTCTCGGCGCTGGACCAGTCCATACCACCTCTTTCAACGAGCGCGTCGCGTTAAAAGGCGGCCATGATTCGCCGATAACTCTGAGATGCGGCGTATTCATCTCGATTACTTCAAGGCTCTTAAGCCCCGAGCAACAACCGCGCGTTTCTCCCATCACCTCAAGCTTGGGCGCATCGAACGCGGCACGTTTGAGATTGGGAATGTCGGAAAAGTTGTTTGAGCCTAAAGAAACAAGTCCTGCCGCGCGCACCTCGAGATTGGTGAGATTAGGGCCGCCCGTAAATACGCCATACGAGATTCCTCCTGAGCTTCCGCCGCTCGCGAACTCTTTAAGCGATCCATCGCACCCGAGCGAAATCGAATCAAACCCCGCTCGCTGAAACGCTCTCGAGCCGACTGATTTCACAGCGTCGGTCACAAGTTCGCCGCGAAGATTTATGCAGTTCCAAAATGCCGTCGTGCCGATACTTTCTATCGTGCGCGGGACGATTTTTGTTATATCGCTTGAGAGATTCGTCGAACCCGCGAACGCGGCATCGCCAAGATGCTTAAGCGGCAGGTCGAGCACGACCTCCTTAAGAGCGGGACAATCCGAAAATACGCCACTGCGAATCCCAGGATGGGTCGCGTAAGATCCGTTCGGAATAGTGTCGGCCGAACCGGAAAGAATTACGCGCTCAAGCTTTTCGGCGCGAGAAAAGGCGCAGTGTCCGACAGATGAAACCTTGTTAGCGTAAAACCCGGTAACTGAAGCGTTTTTACGAAGAAGATCTTTACCTATCGAAACGGATTTTACATCAACAATGCCATTAGACGATTTAAGCTTAATATCTCTTAAATCGATAACGCCCGAAACATCTGCGCCAAGCGAATCAATCGTAATAATACCGGAAGTGTAATCTGTTTGAGGCGCACATTTTATGTAGAGCTTTTTCGTGCCGTCCTCTGAAACGATAGGCCAGCCGTTTCTCTTCTCAAACGCTTCGACATTCCAGACATTGTCCGCGAACGATGTGAAAACGAGCGAACAAAGACCGACAAAACAAACCTTCTTCAAATTCATCGTGTGCCCTCCTTAAGGCTCTTGACTAAACTGTTAAAATCTCTCGGCTGAGGCCCTTCGCGCCAGCACCAGATGTAGAAATCCTTTCCGATCTGTTCAAACCTGTCGACAAGATCGAGACGCGAAGGCAATTTGATATTTTCAAACGACGCATCATTCATCGACTTCTTAGCATCTTCGAAAACGGCCTTAACTTCATCATATCGCTCAATAACGAGCATAAGCATACCTGCGCTCAGGCAGCGGACGTTGCCGTGAGTAAACTTATCACCGGCCGTCTTAGCAAGAGCGTTTTCAAAAAGCATGAACGACTTGCCGAGATTTGAAGCGCTGAGCCAGCCTCTGCCAGGGTTGTAACCGTGCATTCTCGCGCGCGTCTTGCGCTTCTTCGGGTCTTCGCCCCAAACAGCCTTTTCGAGAAGCTTGTAATAGGCGTTTATCTCAACGGAGCCTGCGCCGCAGCAATGATCGATCCACTCCTTGGCCATCTCGTCAGTATCAAGTTCAGGATTCCAGAGAAGTTTCGCGTAAAGGTATGTACGAAGCTCGACGAAATCGGCAAAGACAGCGCCGTGTTCCATCTGAGTGCTGACGCGCTTTACGCCGAGATCGCGGAAAGTCTTAAAGTCGTCCGCGTAAAGATGGTAAATCGGGTGCGGCGTAATGTAATTGCGAAAGCAAGCATCCCAATCCCAAATCGTAAGACGCCCGGGGGCGATCTTGCTCCATTCAGTCAAACGGCGCATGGGAATTTCCTGAACCCTAACGGGCAACGCCTTGTTACCGTTCTGACAAAGTGTAACATATACATTCTTATGAAGTTCACGCGGCACCTTTTTAGGCGGCTCCACCCAATCCCAATACGCGAGAGTCAGAATGCGAGCTTTGGGATACTCTTCTTCAATCCCTTCGGCGACATAGTTGCAGATATCAAGAAGAGGGCCTACACGTGCGCCGCCCCATTCGGCGAGAAGTTTTTTGCACTCGGGGCATTTGCAGAACCTATTGCTGTCGAGATACGAGAGGCTCAAGTATGTTATGCCGTCCAGATCGAACGCCCCGGAATCTTTACGAGCCTTAAGTTTAGCTTTTACCTCTTCTAAGAGCTGCTTTCGCATTTCTTGATTTGAATGGCAAAGCTGCACGCCCTTCGTGCGCTTTCCGCCGACAAGTCCGTACCATTCGGGGTGAGCTTCAAAGTACTTCTGGGGATTGATGTAATATTTGTTGCCCAAGGAATGGCCGCCGCCAATCTGATCATCGCGCTTACCGCCGATTTTCTTGTACTCGCGACTGACGCGAAGCTTAACCGCCCACGCGGGACCGACATTGCGGTCAAGCGCGATGGAGCCGGGGAAGCGCTGCTCGAAAGGCGGAGCGTAGCTGTACGAAAGATCCGACGGCACAGAGAGTGTAGTTTTGGAAGGAATCTTGTCGCTCTTAGGATCAACACCGAAGAACCTTACGCCCCAGCGCTCTAAAAGTTCATAAGCGGCATTAATCGCGCCGCGAGGACCTTCGCCGTAAAGTTCAAGAGTCGAACCGTCGGAAGCGACCTTAAGGCCGATCTCATCGCGCTTCAGGCCCTTTCGATTATTCGAAATCAAAATGGTTGCATCAGAAACTTCATTCGTCGCAAGAATCTTAAGTTCGACCCCACTCATCGCCTTAACGTATTTCTGAAGCTCCTTCGCGGCGAACTTAGCACCGCCCGAGTTATCCCCTAATCGGATGGCCGCTTTGGCGTTTGAGTTTTCGACGACAACAAAATCGGCGGCATACGCCGGCGCGATCGTAACGCATAGCGAAACAAGAGCGCACAGCGTTCTTTTAAGGCGACTCATTGAATATTTCCTTTCATTTGATATTTCCCTTCTTTATTTCAACATATCTCAAAAACACAATCCCCGCAAAATGAGTCTTGCATTTTCAGAACTAATTATAGCATCATAATATCGAAAAGGTCAAGATTTCATTATGTCATTTTACGCAAAACTTTTTGTGTCAAAATAAAAATCACTACAGAGACTGAAATTAATACCCCTTCTCACATTATCCCAAAGAAACCCTTCTAATACGAACACACACTCCGACCTCGCTCAATCCCCCGAGAATTTTCCGCATAAAATTCTCATTTTATTAAAGCACACCATGCAGATTCGCTCTCTTACTCCGAATTACTCTGCATTTCTCCCAATTCTACGAGTTCTTTTTTTTACGGATTCCATCTACAGATTAGAAAAATACCCCTAAACAATTTGCATTGGCTTCTAACTATCCAATGCAAATGCCAATTCTGCAAATTATGAACGGTAAAATCCCCCTATAGAACTCGCAACTCTTAAAATCGAACCACTCCCCCTTCGCGATGAGCTTTTCATCGCGTCACTCTCATGAAATTCTTATCTTAAGGATTATTCTTTTTTACTTCGAAGCTTGCTTTTCACTTCGCGACGCACCGCACTTCGCTTCTTCACCTTGTTGCGCACCTTTTTTCGCTTTTTCGGCGCATCTAATAGCACCGTCTCAGGCGCGAGCATATACTCTAACGCTCCGTAAACTTGAGCGAACACCGGTTTTTCATCTGCGAGAATTTTCTCAACCGCTGCATGATAAGGCTTTTTAAGTAATTTCGATGTCGGCGTGGGATCCTTAGTCTCCGTCACCTGTCGCAGTCTCACCGCAAGAGCCTTATAACGCATAAGTGTTTTATACTTTGGCGAAAGCTCTGGCATATTATCCCTCAGCCAGCCGCGTATCCCGCGATTACGACCGACTACCTTGCCGTTTTCGTCGATTTTCAAATAGTTGTCGACGTAACATTCCAAATCGTGAATCATCCCGCCGAGCCTAATCATCGCCTCACGGGATGTTTTACGTTCATCCCAAGCCTTAAGGAGTTCTTCCGGGGTTGGCATTGCCGCTGTTGTTCTGCGGCGATTGATTTTACGGCGATCGATAGCCAGTTGGCGGCGACGCTCAACTTCTTGAGCATAATAAAACGGCCTACGAATGCGGCGCAGATCTCGCATAAGCTCGCGCTTTATGCGATCACGCTCTACAGGGTCCATTAACTTACGAACTTTGTCGCGCATAAAGATGCCGATATCAACCGCTGCGCAAGCCAACAGAAGAAGAGGATTAAAGGTTGAATCAAATTCTTTTGAAGAGTTTTGATACTTAAACCAGTCCTTACTGTTCCATTCGCCGTTAGCCCTTTCACGCATTCGAGGGCGATATGTATGCATATCGAGATACTTTCCGACGTAAGTGCGAGCATCACTGTGCGTCCATCCGTGATGATAGGCGTAATAATAAGCGGAATGTTGATATTTCTTAGCCATATAGATACATTTTGAAATCGACACGCTTCTACATTGCTTCTTATTAAACTGCACAGTTTTATTTTAGAAGTTTTTTTTAACCTTTTACCCCTTTTTTGAAATGAGATTTTCTAAGAGACGAGGATATTATATCACAAAATGAGAATTTTATGCGGAAAATTCTTTAAGGAGGTGAAAATGAAGAAATGAGAAAATGAGAGTGCGATTTTATTTCGTTGATGGAGAGATAATTTTCATAATTGAAAATCAACCAACGAAATCAAATCGCACCTAAAAAATGGCAGAAAGAAAAAAAAGATATACTTTATTCTACAGTGTCAAAATTCAACAGTGTCAGATTTTAGAATTCGCAAAAGAAACACTGGGGCACAGCTCCATGCGTGGCAGAGACTTTTTGCGTAAGGGCGATCATAAAACGCCAAATGCTTCTCGCCCTTCTCGGCAGGATTGAAGCCTTCCCAAAATGTCGTTGCGCCTAAATCAAGCATTCCTCCCCAAATCTTTTCGACAACTTTTTGCGCCTCAGCCTTTTGCCCACATTTAATAAGCGCCATTACTTCATAAGCTGAAACATACGGCGTTCCGACAGACGGCAGTTTATCATCCGCCAGCGACTTCGCGATTCTCTTAAGACGCGCTCCATCGACTAAGCCGAAATAAACGGCGTAAATATTCGCGTGGCGCGAAAATTGAAACGCGTCCTTGCTTGGCGATAAGCCCCAATGGAAAAGCCCTCGCTCCTCATCCCACGACTTGGCGAGAAGAGCGGCTTTCAAACGCTCGGCCCTCGCGCTCCAGCGAACAGCGTCGGCAGCAGCCCCTTTAAGTTCAGCAAGTCTAACGCCTGAGCATAGCGCCCCGTAATAAATCGCATTAAGCGCCGTCGGTGAGTGCGCATCCTCCGTCCAATCTATAAAGAGCCATGACGCGTCTTCTCCCGTTAAAAGCCCATCGGGATTTTCACGGGCGGCGAACGACTCCAACCGGCCAGCGATCCGAGAATACTCATCATTTAAAAATGAATTGTCATTAAAATGCTTCTGATATAAATCGTGCGAAATAACCCACCAAAGCGAATAGTCCACAATACCGTTAATATCGCCTGCCTTCCAACCTGCGGAATCAAGAACGCGCAACGTCCGCTTGACGATATCAGCATCGCGGAAAGAATATGCGTTAGCCAAAAGAGAAATCGAAAGATCTCCTGCCCACGGCAAACGATCGCGCTTAACTCCATCAACCAAAAACTCGCGCATGCACAATCTCAATGTCCGAAGAGCAACATCGTACATCCTCTTTTCTCTATCATTTCCGCCATTGAAACCAACTTTATCCGAAACGTCGGCAATCTCTTCCGTGAAAGATATTTTCAACGGCTCAACACCGCCAAAACGGAAATAACGCAAAGCAAGCGGCAGCGGAGTTCGCCACACTCCTGGACGCACTTCTATCATTTCGGTTGTCTGCTCGAAATATTGAGGATTGTCATTCAAGGCTTCAGCCTTTGACTCGCCGACGAAAAGCTTAGGGCGTGTAACTGCAGCTACTTCAATATACCCGACAGAAACCATCCCGATATCCCACAAGCCGTCCGTCTTGCGCACATCAAGAGCGCGGCGAACGTACTTTTGAACTCGCCGCGCAACAACAGAATCTGGAACTTCAAGAAACTTTCCCGGATAGCCGACCTTCAACTTAAGATGCTTTACATCTAAACGCATATCGCGCAAAACCGCAGCCTCGTTAGTTACTCCAAATGAGCAACTTAAGCCCGTCATGAGCCCAGCTAACAATATACCTCGAAATAACCGAAATTCCATACTTTACAAATATTAACATCCGAGAGGAGGAGAAGGGCCAGACGGGGGCGAGGGGACTGTACCCCACCCGATTCCCCATTACATGTCAAGTAAAAACCGACATGGGATTGGGCATCCCCATGAAAGCCGCAACAGCAGCAGCAACCTTGCCAAATGTGCGTATCGTAGGATTTCCGCCAGGAGACAGGACACGATGCAGGTTAGGAGCTCGAATGCCCGTCTCCTGCGAAAGTCGCTGGAAGCCAATCCCCGCATTCACGAGATCGCGGAACATGACACCTCCAGTGGCGGTATCGCCGTTGACAATGGCACGTACAGCCTCGCGATAATACTCGCGGGCCACAGCAGGATCCTCGCGAAGATCCTTAAGAACACCCTCTTTATAATCAACTGCAAGAGCCATAATCATTTTCCTTTCCTTGATTTGTAGTCATTCCAGAACACAATGGACTTTGCAATATCTCTACGCTGCGTCTTCTTGTCACCTCCGCATAGCAGAATCACAAGCGTCTCGCCATCAAGTCCCATATAGACGCGGTAACCAGGACCAAAGAACAGGCGCAACTCCATTATGCCGCCAGCATCGGCAATTGGCTTTACATTCCCAAGATTGCCCGCCTCTATGCGAGCAAGATTGGCATAAACGCGAGCCCTCATTACCGATGATAATCCCACAATCCATTCGTCAAACGGAATGCGGCCCGATTTCGCAACATACTTTTGAAGCACTATGTTCACGGCGCATATAATATCATATATGATACCATTCGGTCAAGTGGATCATTTACATTATCCCGAGTTCGCGGAGGTCTGCCCACGAGAAGAGCGCATAGTAGGCGGGGCGCGGCGCGAATTACCGAACAATAAGCTTGAATCCGGGAAGAAGAGAAGTCTTCGACGCCCAGGGCGTTCCGCCGTACGCGCCGATATTGATACGGCGGCCGTGAGGATCAGGCTCAAGATCGAGACCGAGCGAACCGGGAGCACCAGCATCAATACAGGGGCTATCAGCCGCACACTTCGGGCTTTCAAAAGTTCCAGAGAACCAACCGTTCGTAATCGCACCATTGGCATTCTTCGTCAAAAGATGATAGTACGGTGCGCCCGTCCAATTGATATCGCCTACGACATTGGGATTGAGATTCCCCTCTCCTTCGTAATTCCAAGAGCCGTCATCGACATTCTTTTGAATATAGCTATGTTCAATTGAGGTCGCGTTGACAACACCAGTGAGACTGTGACCAGACGAAATACAGTTTTTGACATAAAGTTCAACGCCTTCTCCCACACCTAAAACCCCAGTGCCTTTGCCATCAGCTACAGTACAATTAACCATTTCCAGTAAGCACTTGTCCACTGCGGCATGACTCGTATTTGCAACTAAATCATTTTGACTTCCATTTTGCTTATTAGAAGCGACTTTCGCAAGCGTAGCTCGCTGTGCACGAACTGAAGACTTCATTCCTGAATGATTCCCTTTCGCATTCATTACAACACAATTAGTCATAAACAAACAACCATGATTCACTAATATATCTGTTTTAGCACGTGTTGCAGTTGCAATTGATGAAGAATCAAAGACGCAACGTGTTACAACAGAAGTCATTACTCCATCAGCTTTATTGTAATCATCAAAATAACAACACCCAGCCAATCTATCAGCTGCACCATAACTAGTAATGTAATTATTAGCAAAATAACAATCAGCCATTTCAAACAAAGCAACACTGCGAACCGCCAATGCGCCACCAAGTGATCCGCCATTTTTATCTCCACTGCCAGAGGTCGCACGATTACCAATAAAAGTCGAATTTTTTATTTTTGCCGTAAAGCCATTGATTGAAACAGCTCCTCCTACTCCTCCTACCTGGTCGGGAGCTGTATAATTATTACTAAACGAACATCCATCGATTAACACATCAGTTTTTAATGTGCACACTGCACCACCCCAATGAGGATAATAACTTCCCGTCATCCCATTCTCGTTAAACGAAGAACACTCTAAGAACAAGCTCCCTCCTGTCGAATAAACAGCAGCTCCTTTGCCGACCCAATATGAGTTACTTCCCTTACCTGTAGTATTTTTAGAAAACACGCAATCCTTGACGATTGAATTAGATGATTGCAGAAACACAGCCCCACCTTGCGCATTACCGACAACTTTGCCTCCAGTAAACGTCATATCGTCAATAGTTAAATTAGTTAACGAAGACCCATATAAAAACCTAGTATTATAGGTACTTCTCTTCAGCGTCGTCTTCAACTCCTCATTCTTAGCAAAATCGCCATCCGTCTCACCAAGATACCCACCGCAAAACTTTACAGGGATTGTTATAGAAGACAAAGCAAGTTGATTTGTAATCGAATAATCACCTGCCGCGAGATAAACATTTACTTCTTCAGCCCCGCCATCTATCGCCGATGTAATCGCATTTTTAACGTCGATATGCCAACCGTCGTTAGAGCCGTTAAGTGCGTTCGACCAATTTGCGCCCGTCTTTTCACCATTACCGGTCGGCGAGACAAAAATATCAGCCGCTTGCAATTGGGAAGTTAAAAGAATTGTCACAAGCGCGGCGAGGGCGGCGCGAAACATTTTTATATGTCTCATAAATGCCCCCCCCCCCTGCTAAAACCTTCAAATATGCGCGTTTTGTTGCGGTTGACATAAGTACCTCCTTATTTATCTATTACTTAAATTTCCTTCGTTGACATAAGCATATCAAAAAGCGAAAAACTTGTCAAAAAAAGTCATGTCATTTTACGCAACAATTTTTATGTCAAAAACCATTTACCTATCAAGAAGCATTATGCTATACTTAAAGATATGAACAAGCAAGATAAAAAAGCCACAACCAAAATAATGGTCGCGATCAACATATCTCATGCCTCCGGGAGAGATATGTTATCGGGGATATTCAAATTTCTCGAAAAAAATGCAAAATGGCAGATGCATCTTATTCAATATAGCGAAGATTTTACGCCCGAAATTATTTCATCGGCCCGCAAAAACGGATTTGACGGAATAATCGCGACATTCCCCTGCTCAGGCGATGCTCTTGAGGCTCTTGCCGCCACACCGCTTCCGACAGTCCTCGTCAATGTCCAGTCCCCTATTCTCCACAGCCGCACAGCTCCGACCGCCGTCATCCACAACGACAACGAGGCGATCGGGCGCAAGGCCGCGACGCTCTTTCTCCGAAACGGCAACTATTCGTCGTATGCGTGCATTTCGAAATCAGCGGACACTTGGTATCTCGAGCGATGCGAAGGCTTCAAAAAGGCCTTGTCGCAAAGCGGCAGATCATGCGCCGAACTTACGCTCGAATCCCCTTCCTCCGAATCGGGCGGCAATAGCGCCATCCTGGAGACTTTGCTCCGCGAGTTGCCGAAGCCGACGGCCGTCTACGCATCCAGCGATGAATGCGCCGTAAAGGTTCTCACCGCAGCCAACGCCGTAAAGGCGAACGTTCCCGAACAGGTCGCCATCATAGGCACCGACAACGACGAATTTCTCGTTTCGCACGCGAATCCGCCCATCTCGAGCATCATACCCGGCCACGCCATGATGGGCATGAGAGCCGCGATCGAAATCAAGAATATGATCGCCGGGAACCGCAGCCCCGGCGAAACGATCTTCATTGCGCCAGTGGGAATCGCTGAGCGAACCTCCTCCAAGCCGGCGGTACCCGCAACTGCGATGGTGCGCAACATAAAGAAATTCATAGAGAGCAACAAAGGCAAGCGCTACGGCATAGCCGACATCGCCAATCATCTCGGCATATCGCGCAGATTGGCGGAACTTCGCTTCAGGCAGCTTGAAGGCAGGACGATACACCAGGCGATAGAAAGCGCCCGGTTGAACGAAGCGAAACGCCTTTTACGCAAAACGAACTACTCTATTTCCGAAATAGCCAAGCGCTCCGGCTTTTCTGGCCAAAACAGATTCTCTCACCTTTTCAAGGAACGCTTCGGAATGTCCCCGAAACGTTGGAGATGTGAATCGGCGCAATAGTCTACCTGACGATAATATAAAAATGACTGTACTTTATACCGCAACTAAGCCATTCGGCTGGTGCACCTGCTCCGCGTCGAGTGACGCGCATTAAATTCCAATCTGGTCGATAAAGCCAAGATGAAACATCCGACGAGAAATCCGTAAATATTTGATAAGCACCGACACTCGCTGAAAACTCCTTTGGTGTATAGTCCTTTTTCATTCGCATCTTGATGTTGAAATTCTGACTGCCGTCAGCCACGACTTCGTCATACCGTACCGCATTTTTAACATCTTCTATGACGCATTTCCCTTTTCGATATCCGTAGACAGCATCTGTTTCAGAAAACGACAATATACCGTTTTCATCCTCATCACACCCGAACGCTACTTGAATGTTATTTGAAGAGGCTGCCTCAAAAGAAATATTCAGTCCAAACTCTTTAACATCAAATCGCTGCGCATTAATAGCGACATTAGTTGTCACCTCAGTATCGGCGTAAGGAGACAATGGCAAAGGCGAAACGTTGAATGTCCCTGCTAACGCGGCAAAAGGAAGGAGACTCGCCAAAAGAGTTAAATGGCGTATGTTATACCTCATTTATAATACTCCACGTCTGCATTCAGAAAGCCGTATTTGTAAAGTAATGGTCAATTCCTCGTAAAGCATTGATCTTCATCTTGAAGAACTTGCAGAACTCGGACTTGACCTCTTCCTCTTTCTTGCAGGAACGCAGATTTTCGTACAGGCTTTTCATATCGGAAATAATTATACCATTTTATCCCAAATCACGGGACCATCCCGCGCCCGGTCTTTCCTTGAGAAAGATTTCGCTCAGGATCAAATTCTAAATTCGTATCATTTGGGCGGGGATTGAAAATGACTTCTGCTGATGACACCGAGGGAACTATTTTAAATTCTCCAAGAATCCTAGAAAAATTAGAAGATACGATATTCCCTTTTTGATCATGCAATACGCGCGTACGCAAAACCAAATACTCTTCTTTTCCAATTACAGGCAACGGTTCTATCCACACTCTATAATCCTCGTGACGAATACACTTCAAAACTATATTTGTCTGATAAATAGCATCAGTGTCTGCATGATAAATTGCAGGAAACTCTTCACATCCCGTCTGCTTGCCTACGTAATAACCACAATCAGTATCAAATTCGATCCGACCAAATTCATATATACCTTTGTTATTACTTTTATTATCTGTGCAAACAAAATAAAAATCAGCATTTTTTCCTTCACCATAAGGAGGAAGCCAATCATATTCAGCAAGATCAAATCCAATGCGGCTATTTGTTTTCGGCAATTTACGCCGCTCAATTGGATAATGCGCATACATAGGCTGTGGATTTTTAATCTTATACAATTTTTCTTTCCCGAATTTATCGTGCTCCTTAAGAATTACCTTACCAAAACAAGGAGGAATGATAACCTCATCGAACTTAAACGTTTCTTTATGAAGATTACTTCGGTAATATCCATCTGCTTCAACATGCCACCCAAAAGAAGCACTTTTACAGTCAAACTTTACTGTCGCGTCCCCATTCTGATCAGTTTTTGCTTCTGCATAACCAGACTTAGATCGACTGCTATGCCCTCCTCCGAACAAGACATTACTAGTTGAAAAACCAACTTTAACAACGGCATTGGAAACAGGTTTCCCATCATTATCAACGACTCGAACATAAAGCCGCTCACTTGCGCAGCCTGCATTTATAACGAAAGTAAAAACCATCAATACTAAACTTTTAGTCATAATGAGACTCCTCCTTTAATAATTTATTAATTTGTTTAAACAATTGATTAACCCTTTTATAAGAACGTTGCACAAATGTACTATGCTGCCAATCTCTATACCGTTCTTCAGATTCTCTTCCATTCTCAGGCAAATCTTTTTGCCCTTCTGTGTAATCCGCCATATTAAAATTCAAATCTGACATAATCAACATTGGCAACGGATTAGCTCCAACTGCGTACGACTCAGAGGGAGTAGCGTATGCGAGCATTTCTGCGCGATAAAGGTAATTCGTCGAAACAAGAACGCCGTTTGTTGACGAATATATTTCTTCATTTGCAAAATCCTGAAAGAATGGCTTTTGTTGTAAAGTTTCATTTGATAGCGCATTTGCTTCATCCGGTGGAAGATGCGACAATAGTGTATCATAATAATCATTGAATACCCAACCACCTTCATTAACGTGAAGCATCATAGTCCAATTTCCTTTGCGCGTCTCCTGGTTGTACCAAACATAATTACGGTCTGTAAGACTATGCTCTCCTCCATCACCGTTATTCACGACTTCTTCTTGCGTTGAATAGAAGTTTACAACGTTCGTGACATTTGAAAAGCGACCTTTCCAAGTAAGCAACCGACGACCGTCGCCTTCTGGGAATAATTCATACCAATGCGTAGCTCTTACTCTGTCAGGATAACTCGTCCATTCAGCTGGCGTCATATTATCGTGCGACTCTTGCGTAATTCCAGCAACTGGCTCGTACGCCTCCATGGCAACCGCCGCATTAAGCATGAAATACTTCTCATGCGGCATTTGACAATCTTGAATCGCGGCTGAAACAAGCATATTACCGAGCGAATGAGCTAAAAACCACTTCGGACCAGAAATATCGTCCATCGCCATTTTAAGGGACGATGCCGTCGCGAATGCATTTTGCACATTGCAATAATAATTAGGAGTGACAAAACCAACACCTGGAATAAATGTTTGAGTCTCGTTCCCACGCCACTGAACGGCGATAAAGCCGCGATCCAATCCAGCCCACCAAAGTTTCTTAAAAACATTCTTCGCCCAAAGCGGTGTCTCGGCATCCTCAGCCATATTATATCCATGAACAAAAACGAGGTTGCCTGTCTTGTGTTCGCTCTCCGGCCAATCAGGCGCTGCAAGTCGTGTAGGCACACCGTCCGATCCTCCTGATGCTGATCGAATGTTCAACCACCCGATCATTTTATCTATCTCTCCTATATGAAGATTAATTTTAGAAGAATAAATCCGTTTGTTATCGGACTTTGAATAGATATTAAGATAAAAAGCCCCGTATCTATAACATTCGGGAAATTCCACTAGGAGAGTACTTTTACCGAAGTGCGAAAGACCTACAAAAATTGGTGGCATATTACTTCCTTCTCCAAGAGGAAATACGGATGCTTCATGCGTACTTATTCCGTTAATGTCTATATCATTCCCAAGTGCCGCATCACCTATCCGTGAGTGCGAAATATTGGCATAAAGAAGTTGCGCTTTTCTAAGCTGTGACGAATAAGACTCTAAACGAAAATAAAAATCATTCGAATTCCATTGTGATGTCAATGTCTTTACATCAACCGCTATCGGCAAAAAGTTTATAAGATCATTGCGCCCATTTACAACAGAATCAGAAGCGTTGGCGCGACCGAAAAAAGACGCGTCAAACGCATCATCATTCTTCCATTCATCATCATTGCGCCAAAAATAAGCGTTTCGCCCAGATATGGAATACCCAACGTCGATTGCGTCAATCTTCCCGTCCCTGTTATAATCTGCAAGCAAAAGCGGATTTACCGACGTTATTCTCTGCTCGGCGAAGTCGTGGATATAATTGTCTCCGTCGGCCGCGAGATATTCGAGCTTGAGTTTGCATGAGCCTGCGGCGGATGAAGTTACACAAATCTCAAGTCTCGTCGTTTCCCAATAACGCCTTAGAATATTCTTCCATCGGCCCATCGACATATAGCGAACGCGCTTAGTTTCAGAGTCGAGCAACGTTTCACAATCATGCCAATTTCCTACGGCATCGCTCCAGCCCGGCAGCCAAATCTTGAATTCCCCCGTGACATCTTCAAGAGAAATTCTGACATAGCCGTTAGTCATTAAAACATCTGTATTTAGATAAAACCTCTCCGCGTTATTGATATCCGTACAAACTTCAAAAGGAAAACCTAATTGAGGCGAAAGCCGGTTGTATGTTTCAAAGGGAACGTTCCATTCTCCCCGGGAGATTTTTACTCCGAGAACCGTATAATCGAGCCGCTTGTACGCGATTCCGTTTGTGATGAAGTTTACAGTCGAATCCCTAAAACTTCTGCTCGGCGAAACGCCCGAAACTGTCACGGAGCAAGGTTCATACGAAATATTAAAATCATCGCCTGCCGCGTCATTTACCGAGAGACGCGAAGTATACAAGACCTTTGAAACGTAATTTGATTTCCAATGCTCCGGGCACGGACAGCAGCGGCGCGGCTCGCCATCCGGAGCTTCAAGATGAACGGTCCGCTCGTTGTCGCGATACAGATAAAGCGCATTTACGCTCGGAGTCAGCTCTTCTAAAATATTCTCAAACTCAACTTCGTCATCTTCATTGTCGGTTATCGTCGGCGAGCGGTTTTCATTACATCTGCAATCGGGCGAATAACAGAAACACCATTCATCCTCCCCGCAGAAGCACGGCGCATTCACGCCGCACATACAATCCCAATATCTATCATCCTCATCCTCTTCGGGCAATTCTTCAGGCGGCTCTTCGTCCTCTGTAAACTGCGGACAAAAACGAAGCGTTTGCGTAAAATGTGCGATTGCTGTGTTGAGCTGTTTCGGATGATTGACCCGATAGGAAATTTCGCGAGTCTGATTCTTTTTAAAATGCCCGTAAATTTCAGCCGAGACAGGGGCGACATTCGTAATAACTACATCACTTGTCCCGCTCGACCAAGATGCCGTCATCCCGGAAAACTCCTCGCCGTGAAGAAGCGTAACGCGTCGACCCTTGCTGTAAAAATCATGTATGCACGGCACTGTCGCCTCCGTATGCGGAAACGCGATCCAACCGTGCGGACATACAAGCGACGGCAATTCGCCTATCATAAAATCATCAGAATCTATCGCGAGCTCAAGCTCTTCGCTCTTCGTAAACCAAATCGACTTCTTTACCCCCTTACCGACCGCGAGTAAAAGCGTATTGGTAACGGCTACGCTTCTTTGTTTCATTGGCGCGACAAGCGGCACAACTTTTTCACCGACCACTAGACGACCGATGCCTGAGCCGCTAACGCAAACCTTTAACACCGCAGTTTCATCAGTCGATACAGGCAGCGAAAACACGCCATTAGTGGAGCCTGAATAAAAGACGTGTTCTAAAACAGTATTCGTTGATCCTTGAGGATAAGAAAACGGATTTTCACCATTAAGCACTGACGCAAATCCGTCGTAATAATCATTTGAAATCGAATACGCATCAAGCGGATTTGATTTCACTATAAAGATTTCATCATAGTCTGATAGCCCATCATAATCCGAATCGACATTGTATGGATCGGTATGATAAACAAAAAGTTCATCCTCAATTATAAGCCCGTCACCATCACGGTCGCTACCAGGAGTATCGGACGAATCGAGATGGCGGAAGAAGAGAGAAGTGGGGAACGGGGAAGTGGGAATGGGGAATGGAGAATGGGGAACGGTGCCGATGGTGATGTTAGACGGAAAGTTTTCGGGAATAACGCCAGAATCAATTTTCGCTTTTATTGCCGATAGATCATAGCGATAAGTGAAATCTCCATTTTCATAAAACTCCGCTTGAAACGAAATCGGCAAGTCTGACTCTCGGTTGTAAAGAACGTTCTGCCAAGTAAGTTGCAACGTATTAGATGGGGTAAGGCAGTGCCAAAAGCAGGAGTTAGGAGTTAGGAGATAGGGGTTAGGGGTTAGTCCAGAGACCGCCCCCTGACTACTGACCCCTGACTCCTGACTACTGATTACTAACCCCCAATTCGCTTCCGGCACAATGCCCATTGTCGTCTTAAACGGGAAATATTCATTTGCTGCAAACACTGAAGAAGTTGGCGACAAAACCGTCACCCACCCATCCGAATGAACTCTCAACCGCTCACGCCCTAACCCCTGACTACTGACTCCTGACCCCTCCAAATAAACCCAATCCTCCGCCGCGCCGAACGCTTTCCAATCCTCGCAAATACCTGCGCCCGACGGAGATGTAAAATCATGCAACTCATTCGTCCCGATGCGCGTTAAGACAAAGCCGCGCGCAAAATCCTCTTGGGTTAATGTTGCCAGTGTGATAGTGTTGCCAGTTCCATTTTCCATTTTCCAATTTTCCGTTTCACATTCTCCGTTCCCCAACTGACAATTGGTATTGGTTATT
>JAZOQU010000015.1:0-5708 GCA_045656225.1 Kiritimatiellia bacterium
AAAACATCTTCCCTTTTAAAATCAGCGACAATCAAAGCTACTCGACGGCAAAAATCCAACAGCACAAATCCAATCAGGCAAAACCTATCGGCAATCCGACGGTTTACTTTTAGAAAGTCAGTTTACTTTTGGACGTGACGCTTGTATATTTACACGCAATTCGACATCACAAAGGTCCTCTCCCGAAGACGATTTCTCAACCAGCGGCTCAATAATGACACCGCTCTCTTTTTCATCTATTTCAGTGATTTCGAAAGCGGTTAACGATTGATTCCCGGCATTGTCTGTTTGATTTGACGATATGTTATCGAAGATCATATCGTAATCTGGATATCTATACTCCATTGTGCTTTTAACAAGTTGCTCAAAACCTTGATCCATTATTAAATGGGAATCCGCAATAAGTTTCGCGTCACTATGCGCGATTAAACGCTTTTGCAATATCGCGGCATCAACCCGATTAGAACTATAATAATCTACAGCCTTAAGTACTTTTTCATCGGCTTCAATACAGCAAACATCCATTTCTACCCGTCGGCGCTTTACAATACCTTCAAAGCCATCTGTTATTTTCGCAATGTTTTCAGGCGTATTTTTAAACCACATTAAAGACAGGGAACCGCTGAGATCCTTTAACGACGACCCTTCCGGCCATTGCACGCCCCATTCTTCGGTAAAACAGGCTTTCCACTCTTCAATTCGCTTTGCAATTATTTCAGACTTCAATACCTTCGGCTTCTCTGTGGAGAAAGAATCCGAGTGAATACTAGACTTCGCGCAAAAATACGATACGGCCTTCATCCCGGAAGACGGATATTCCCGCCACACTTCCTTTCCGTACGACATTGACTTACCATATGATTTATCTTCTTTTCCATATTCATCCAAAACACGCATAGTCGCGAACATCAAAACAAGCATATCACTCTTTTTGTCGTGAGCATCTGTCAGACCGCCTAAAACCACCGTTTCACCCGAATGAACATAAAATCCGGAATCAATTTGCATACGAAGAGGAGTAAACGGAAGCTCCATCTTAAAATCAGAATCTAAGCCTCTCTGACGATGCGTTTTGAATGCGAAGTCTTTCCACTCAGGTCTGTCACGAAGATATGCGCGTAGCTGAACAAAAAGCATCTTCCTATCGGCTGAATCATCAACCGTAACATCAACTATCGCACCAAACTCCTCCTGATGAAAATCGTTCGGCGAGGCAACAGCCGAAACTGACGAACATTGATTCGTACATTGCAAACTTTTCCCAATAAATTCCACATCGTAACAGCGCGGATAATAATACTCGGTTACAGACTTAAATACAGACTCTTCACCAAATTTGGCAACACCCCTCGTCGCATGCAATAATTTAACATCACCGCGACGAAGAAGCTTTTCGAGCATAATAGCCGCGTTAGTCCTGGCGCCGTCAAAGTAACCGACTGCAGAAAGCGCCGAACGCCCCGCTTCAACAAACTTAACATCAACTTCGACATTTTTCGGCAGTACCCCCGCCTTCGAAAGAAAGCGTTCAAATTTTTCGATATTCTCCGAGGTATTGCGAACACAGATATAATTTATGTTCGAAGAATTTCCCACGATCGAACCTTCCGGCCAATCAACGCCAAAAAGTTCACTTAAGGGAACTATCGACTTGTTCAAGTCTCCGTCCCTGATGCCGGCCGATTCAGCCGCTTCCAAAAGTCTCGAATTAGCTTCAGGCGAAATATAACAACTGCATTCAACTAATTTGAACGAATTCAACTCATCCCCAAGTGACAGATAGGATACTGAAGAAAGAATAAAAACAATCCCCAATCTCGATATGACACGGAAATTTGAAACCCATTTGACAAGGCAAAAACTGCGAGGAAAAACCATTTTAGATCCCCCTTTCATAAAGTGTTATCGCATATTCTATACTTGAATAATCATTTATCATCACAGCCAATTATAGCACCTTAACTCGTAAAACAACGAGAATAATCCCCCTCGCTATTTCTCTATACCGTTCAGCTTAAGAATAGCGCCAGCGACTTCTTTAGCTTCCTTCGCACGGAGCGGCGCTTTATGATGATATACGTCGCTCCAATTAGCTTTACGGTCAAGAGGATATAAAAGTCCAAAAAGATCATTCGTCGCGATATCTCCTAGTTCTCTAACGACTTTAGACGCAGCCTCATTCAATTCGCGGCATTTCGCAGTTTTCGCCTCATCAGTAAGCGGAGTCGAGCTGCACCAGATGATTTTCGCCTTCGGCTGCTTAAGGCGCATCAATTCAAACGCAGATTTAAGAGACTTCGCGTATGCTTCTGTCGGGGTCGTCAGCGAATGAAGACCGTTATTGAAGTGTATTACATCGTACTTGGCTTCATCAAGATAAATGGACAATAGCGGCAAAAACGCGCGACTCGTCACACAATAACTCGAAACCCAATATGTGACATTCATCTTGCCGTTTAAAAGTTTGCGCACTTCTCCCTGATAGCCGTTGCAGATTGAATCACCGATAAGCAGAACACGCGGCAAATCCCTCGTCTCGTCCGTAAGAGCGTAGGCGTACGAAATCGACCACTCTATATTTTCGTGCCCGCGACTGTTTTCGGAAACTGGACACATTTCCACATTGCCTGACGCTATATAGGCAAATACTATCGACAACAATAAAACAAGTTTCTTCATACCAATAGATAGTGATTAGTCAGATATTTTTGATTTAAAGACGACCGCCTTGGCCAAGTTCCTATAGGCAACCTCCACTCCTCACCTGGCATATAATTGCATTCACAACAAAAATCCGCCACATCCCCTATCCGAAGCTCATCCCACTTGAAATCACGGATCGGCAGATTGGTTCCGTCTATCTGAGGAATCGCCCGCGACGTGCCAGCCCACAGAAATCTGGACTCAAGATTCCTGATCCCAATCGCACATAGCCAAAGCAATCCAGCAATCGCCGAAATCGCCGCCAAAATCACGACTATGCCAATAACGTCCCAAATCCTGTTATGCTTTAGCGTCCAAGTCATCGTAGGCGCGTCGTTCTCGGGATTCAAAATCGGTATGCCACCAGGCCCTTTTACCACCCAGTAGTCTCTCCTAACGCGCCATAAAAAGAGCCCCGATGAACATAGCGCGCCAAGTGTATCGCAAAGAATGTCCTTCTGCGCGTCCCAGATATCACCCTGCGAACCGAGAAACGCCGCTCCTGCTTCACCACCCTCAACTACAGCATATATCCACTCAACAAGCTCCCATATTCCAGCCATTGCAACAGTCGACATAACGGCAAAGAACGCGGCAAAGCCAGCGGACTTCGCCCAGCCCTTGCAGAAGAAGAACTCGGCGAGCGGAAACGCGAACCATCCGACCGCAAAATGCGCGATGCGGTCGTAGGGATTGCGCACGAGTCCAAACGGCTTCATCAGCCATTCCATCGGGACATGCTCGAACGTGTAGTGCGCGCCGACGAGCTGGAGAACCGTCCAGACAAAGAAGCAGAGGTAGGCAGGCTTGGAGAAGCGGAACTTCCTGCGCGTCAGGAGAAGAATCGCCCACAGCCCGACCGCCCACACCATCTCGACGCACCACACAGTCCTGTCGGCAGGGTAGATGCCCAGCACGACCGCCACGCACACAAGCGCGGCGACCATCGCCGTGCACCTCGTCGCCACCATCAATTTCATCATCGCCCTTTTCCTTTCATTGGCAATTGGCTACATTTCCCGACGATTCGTGCAATTGGTTTCATGGGCTGCTCCTTTCGTTTTTTTCTATGGCAAATCCCATTCTCGCATTCATTTCGTCATTTCCTTTTCCGCTTATGACTTTTTGAACGCAGATTGTCATCTGGCGGATGGAACGTCCCGAGGATTTTTTCATTTGCAAGTGTTTCTCCGACAGGCGTAAAATCATGTCCTGTCACCTTTCCACCGTCCGTATTGACATCGATTGAAACGCTGATCGGCTTGCCATTTTCCCCTCCGTTGATGCTGATGCCACCATTGACAGAGGTTGCCCCAGGCGGTATTTTCACCCACAAATCCCCGTATTTGTTCCAACGATCCTTGAACATGACTTCGACCGATTCTTCCGTAGCGTCGATACGCCATTCATTGCGCCACCGGATGTCCTTCTGCCCCACATTGAACAAATGATAGCGCCCATCTTCAAGCGCATAAAGCGAA
Organism: Kiritimatiellia bacterium; assembly: GCA_045656225.1. Taxonomy (GTDB): domain Bacteria; phylum Verrucomicrobiota; class Kiritimatiellia; order RFP12; family UBA1067; genus UBA1067. The sequence continues at coordinate 4,185 of JAZOQU010000015.1, forward strand.
TAGTCGGCCTCCCCTATGAAGCTTCCAGAACCAAGCGCGATTCGCGCACCCGACGCAAACGCCAGGCGGTAGCAATGAGAACCTTTCCAACGCTTGCATTCAAGCGAAAACGGAACTTCGCCGCCGTCCAGTTTAACGGTTTTCCACTTTGGCTCGATGATGTCCGCAAATGGATCGCCCTCGCCTGGTTCAAATCTTCCACTCGGGTGGAGAAGCCCAAGATAGCTGCGGCCTTTCAGCGAATCCCCAACCGGCATTCCACCATCCACCCACCTTTCGCCGTCCGCCGTCTCGACCGAAATCGAGTCATTTCCCCCGCCGACGACCTTGAGTGCACCTTCAGGGATATTCACCCATGTTTTATCGCACATCATCTCCACTGTTTCATTCGTTATGTTGACGCGGTAGTCGTTGCGGATGAAGTCATGTTTCAGCCCGTCCACGAGATAGTATTCCCCTGTCGGAAGACGATAGACCGCGAACGGCCCCGCTCCGCCCGTGTCCATCCAGACGCCAATGCGCTTGCCGGACTTGAACACGACGGTCTTGTCGTATTCCGCGAGGAACGGATGCGCCGGACGATACTCGATAGCAAACTCAAGCGCGCTGGTCTCGTTCGTCACACTTGCGCTTCTAACCTCAGCATAGCCACTTGACGTCGCGTGGGCAACGACTCCATGCGCCACAAATGCAAAGGTCAACCCAAATCCGAACAGGAACAGTCCTGCAATGCCAAGGAAGAATTGCACAAGTGCCCGCACCCACTCATGCTCGTTGAACGAAATGAACAATGCAATCAGCCATACTATCGCCGCCAATACCTGTACGACTAACATCATATTGACCATCGCAGCCCCGAACCTGCCGAGCGGCGGCGATATTGCATACGCCGCGAACAGCAACAACGCGTTGCAACACCACGCGACAAACGGCCCGTATGCCGTATTGAATACGAATTTCGCAATCTTCTTCATAATCGAATCCGAGGGTCTGACCCCATTGGTGAGGTGAGAGTAGTGGGGTGAAGTCATTTTACAACCCTCCGTTCTTTGGAAGTTATCTGATATTCTATAATCATCCATCATCATCACTGCCAATTATACCACTTTAGCTCGTAAAATAAAAGCGCGGTGCTCGCATCCAACCATCCTCATTCCCCCTCTCTTACACAAAGGATTAACCACTAAATAGCCATAGTTATACCTAAATCTACGATACACCTACCACCCAAAATGAGACACAGGTGTGACTCACCCTTAGTCACACCTATGAGTCCCCCCCCCTAGTCACACCTGTGACTCGAGCCTTCCCTAGTAAGGACTTTTACTTTCCCTAGTAAGGGCTCGAGATTTCCCTAGCAGAGCCTCTTAATTTCTCTAGTAACCCCTTTCGCCGCGCCTCGCGCCCCCTCGCGAAATCCCTCGTAAATCTCCCGCCTATCCGCACAAATCTCGCGCCCTAGCGCACATATTACGCGCACCTCTGCAAAAAACACGCGCCCTTCCGCGTAAATAACGCGCACCT
>JAZOQU010000016.1:0-33716 GCA_045656225.1 Kiritimatiellia bacterium
CTTCCTATTGAAGCTCTTGCCCAGGAAGCTCTTGGCGTTGCAGGTGCGCCTGAAATCAAGGCTCTTGGCGTTGATAAATTCAACGAGCAGTGCCGCTCGATGGTTCTTAAATACGTCAATGAGTGGGAAAAGACTGTCACGCGCATGGGTCGGTGGGTCGATTTCAAGAACGACTATAAGACGATGAACCCTGATTTCATGGAGACTATCTGGTGGGTCTTCAAGCAGCTTTGGAATCAGGGCCGCGTCTACAAATCTCACCGTATCATGCCTTACAGCTGGAAGCTTTCGACTCCGCTTTCCAACTTTGAGGCCGGCAACAACTACAAAGATGTTCAGGATCCGACGGTGACGTGCCGCGTTCGCGCCACGTCAGTTAAGAGTGAAGAGTTAAGAGTTAAGAGTGAGGGGAGCGTTCTTTATTTTCTCATCTGGACGACGACTCCGTGGACACTTCCTTCAAATCTTGCGATTTGCGCCGGCGCATCGCTTGATTATGTTGCCGTGCGCGATATGACCGACGAGGCCCGTCCCGTTTACGTGATGGCGAAGGCCCGTCTGCCTTTCATTTTCAAGAATGAAGAGATGTACGAAATCGTCTGGGAAGGCAAGGGCGAAGAACTCAAGGATTCGGAATACGAGCCGATTTTCCCGTATTTCGCCGATAAGAAGGCTGAGGGCGCGTTCCGCGTAACGAATGACGATTACGTCACGACTGATGATGGTGTCGGCCTTGTGCATATTGCTCCCGCATACGGTGAAGACGACTTCCGCGTCTGCAAGGAAGCGGGAATGACGGCGTTTGTCGATCCGCTTGATGACGCGTGTGCGTTTACCGACGCGATTCCCGAGCTTAAGGGCCGCTTCTGCAAGGATTGCGACAAGGATCTCATCAAGTGGCTCAAGACCGAGGGTAAGCTCGTCCATCAGGCGACAATCGTCCACTCGTATCCTTTCTGCGATCGTACCGATACGCCGCTTATCTACCGCGCGATCGACGCCTGGTACGTCCGCGTCGAAGATCTCCACGAGCGTCTTGCCAAGAACAATGCGCCTGTGCACTGGACACCCGATTACGTCGGCGAGAAGCGCTTCGGCAACTGGCTCGAAGAGGCCCGCGACTGGAATATTTCGCGCAACCGCTTCTGGGGTAGCTGCATCCCCGTGTGGATCAACGACGAGGATCCCGAAGATATGATCTGCGTCGGCTCCATTAAGGAGCTTGAGGAGCTTTCCGGCGAGAAGGTTACGGATCTTCACAAGCATTTCGTCGATAAGATCGTCATTAAGAAGGACGGTAAGACTTATCACCGCACTCCCGAAGTGCTCGACTGCTGGTTCGAGTCCGGCTCGATGCCCTATGCCCAGCAGCATTATATGGGGGAACAGGGAACGGAGAACGGGAAGAGTATTGATGAGTTCTTCCCGGCCGACTTCATTGCCGAGGGTCTTGATCAGACGCGCGGCTGGTTCTATACGCTCATGGTTCTCGGAACCTGCCTTTTCAACAAGTCGCCCTATAAGAATGTTATTGTTAACGGGCTTATTCTCGCTGAAGACGGCAAGAAGATGTCGAAGCGTCTTAAGAACTATCCCGACCCTAACTTGATGCTCAATACGTACGGTGCTGACGCGATCCGTCTTTACATGATCTATTCGCCTGTCGTCAAGGCGGAATCGCTCAAGTTCTCCGAGAACGGCGTTAAGCAGCTGATGCGCGATTTGCTCATTCCGTGGTGGAACGCTTATTCGTTCTTTGTAACGTACGCGAACGTCGACGGTTTCCATGATGAAGAAGTCGCTTTCCCCGAGTCGGAGAACGTTCTCGACAGGTGGATCGTCTCGTCGATGGAGACGCTTATCGCCGAAGTTACCGACGCGATGGATAACTACGATCTCCAGAAGTCCGTCCGTCCGTTCGTCAAGTTTGTCGAAGACCTGACTAACTGGTACATCCGCCGTAGCCGTCGTCGCTTCTGGAAGTCGACGAATGACGGTGATAAGCTTTCGGCGTATAGGACTTTGCGTTACGTTCTCGTTCAGCTTTCTAAGGTTGCGGCTCCCTTTACGCCGTTCATCGCCGAAGAGATTTACCGCAACTTGAAGGGTAAGAGTGATCCTGATTCAGTACACCTCTGTGATTTCCCGACGGCCAACGCCGCCGCTCGCGATCTCGATCTCGAGCGCCGTATGGCTGATGTTCAGGCCGCTGTCGAGCTTGGTCGCCGTTTGAGAGCTGATAACGATCTTAAGGTCCGTCAGCCGCTTTCCGCGCTTAAGTTGGCGGGCGGCGATGTTGCGGGACTTGAGTCGCTTATTGAAGATGAACTTAACGTCAAGAAGGTCGAGTTTGTAGCCGATGAGACTGAGCTTTGCAATGTTTCGTATAAGGCTAACTTCAAGACGCTCGGCAAGAAGTGCGGGCCTAAGATGAAAGCTGTCGCTGCGGCGATAGCGAGTATGAGGGAAGAGGGAAGAGGGATGAGGGAAGAGGGTTGGACGAAAGAGATCGAAGGAGTTGCGATTACAGCAGATGATGTGCTCGTGACGCGCTCGCCTAAGGAAGGTCTCGTTGTTGCGTCCGAGGGTGCGGTGGTCGTCGGTCTTGAGACGGCTCTTACGCCTGAGCTCGTTGCCGAGGGTCTTGCACGCGAGTTTGTAAGTCATGTCCAGTCGATGCGCAAGGAGGCCGACTTCGAGGTTACCCAGCGAATCGCTCTTACGGTTGAAGCCGATGACGAGATGCGCTCCGCGCTTGAGACGCACGCTCAGTACGTGAAGGGCGAAACTCTCGCTCTTTCGCTTGAGTTCGCCGCGTGCGACGCGCCAAATACAACTCTTAATTCGCATGTCACAAAAATCAAAATCGGCAAATTGTAAATCAAGCTAATTTCATTTTGCAGGATTTTGGCAGTAAAGCTATTCACAGGTAACTTCTGTTTTACAATGAATTCGGAAATACTCGCAAGAATGCAGGGTGAAGTAGGTGCTTCAGCCCACCAGATATCGGCAGTTGAAAAACTTCTCGGCGAGGGCAACACCGTTCCGTTTATCGCCCGTTACCGCAAGGAGGTTCATGGCAATCTCGATGAGGTCGCCATCGGCAAAATACAGGAGCGCTTGGCGTATTATACCGAGCTTGAGTCTCGCAAAGAGACGATTCTCAAATCCATTGCCGATCAGGAGAAGTTGACTCCCGAACTGGAGAAGAAGATTCGCGAGTGTTATCAGAAATCCGCTTTGGAAGATCTTTATCAGCCCTATAAGCCTAAGCGCCGCACCCGCGCCCAGGTTGCAAAAGAGAAGGGTTTCGGTCCTCTTGCCGAATCGGTCTGGGCGGGCGACGAGACGGCTGTTCTTGCCGCGTCCGATGAAGATCTTCAGTTCGCGCGCGATATTATTGCTGAGCGTATTGCGGATATGGCCAATGTCCGCGGATATGTCCGCCAGCTTTTCGCGACAAAATCGACGGTGAAAAGCGAAGTCGCCTCGCCCAAACCGACAGAGCCTACAAAGTTTGAACAGTATTACGATTTTTCCGAATCGATATCAACAATCCCTTCTCATCGTTATCTTGCCATTCGCCGCGGTCAGAAGGAGGGTGTTCTTTGGGTTAAATTGGAGCTTGATAAGGAGCTTGCGCTCGAAGGGATTATGGATCTCGTTTCTAAGGAGGCGAGCGGCGTTCAACCGCGCGGCGTTTGCGAGCGCCAAATCACGCTCGCTTCAGAAGATGCATATAAGCGGCTTTTAGCGCCGTCCTGTGAAGTGGATGTAACTGTCGATAAAAAGATGGAGGCCGATCGCGCGGCGGTCGAAGTGTTTGCGGAGAATCTTCGCCATCTGCTTCTTGCGCCGCCTTTGGGGGAGAAGGCCGTTTTGGCGATCGATCCCGGCATCCGTACCGGATGTAAGGTCGCGATGATGGATTCGACCGGCAAATATCTCGGTAAGACCGTGATTTATCCTCAGCAGAATTCCCAGGAGGCGGCCAAGGCCATCGCGATGATTGTCAACAAGTACCGTCCGGAAGCCGTTGCCGTCGGCAACGGCACCGCCGGGCGCGAGACGGAGACGTTCGTCCGTCAGACTTTAAAGAAGCTTCACGAACAGCATCCGGAGATTCCGACGCCGATGGTTGTAAGTGTAAGTGAATCAGGCGCGTCCGTATATTCTGCGAGCGAAATAGCGCGCAAGGAGTTTCCCGATCTCGATCTGACCGTCAGAGGCGCGATTTCAATCGGCCGCAGGCTTCAAGATCCTCTTGCGGAATTGGTAAAAATCGATCCGAAGGCGATCGGCGTAGGACAATATCAGCACGATGTTCACCAGCCTCTGCTTGGTTCGAAGCTTGATGAGGTGGTCGTAAGTTGCGTAAACGGAGTTGGAGTGGAGCTTAATACGGCCTCCGCGCCGCTTTTGGAGCGTGTTTCGGGCGTAGGGGCTTCGCTTGCCAAGGCGATTGTAGAGTGGCGTAATGAGAACGGCAAGTTCATGAGCCGTGAAGATTTGAAAAAGGTCAAGGGATTGGGCGCCAAGGCGTTCGAGCAGTGTGCCGGCTTTTTGAGAATCCGCGGGGCCAAGAATCCGCTTGATTCATCTGCCGTTCACCCTGAAAGATACGAGCTCGTCAATAAGATGGCTGTTGATATGGGTGTCGGACTTGGGGAGCTTGTAGGCAATCAGTCTCTCGCCTCCAAGATTAACATCCGCAATTATATCACCAATGAGGTCGGAGAGCCTACATTGAGGGATATCATTTCAGAATTGGCTAAGCCCGGTCGTGATCCTCGTGCGGTTTTTGAACCGCCTAAGTTCCGCGACGATGTTACGAAGATTGAGGACGTCCGCGAAGGAATGAAGCTTGAGGGCGTTGTCACGAACGTGACGGCGTTTGGCGCATTCGTCGATATCGGCGTACATCAGGACGGTCTTATCCATCTTTCAGAGTTGAGTGATAATTTTGTCACCGATCCCGCGAGCGTCGTCAAGGCCGGCGACCGGCTTAAGGTTACCGTGATCGGCGTCGATCTCGCGCGTCAGCGCATTTCGCTTTCGGCGAAGACGAATCCGACCGTCGGCGCGGCTTCTGTTAAGGGCGGAGCGCCGGTTTCACGCGAGCCAAGAAGACCGCGCACTTCGTTCTCGCCGAGTTCGGGATCTGGTTTCAGCTGCAATCCTTTCGCAAATCTGTAACCGTTTTCCGGGAATCGATGAAGAAGAACATTCATTTCATCGGAGCGGGAGGCGTCGGTATGGCGGCTCTCGCTTTTTTGGCGAAAGCGCACGGAGATAATGTTTCAGGCTGTGATGCCTATTTGTCCCCGCGCACGCGCTGGCTGGAATCCGTCGGTATACCGGTAGCGACCGGTCATGAGCCGTCTCACGTCAACGATGCCGACGAGATAATTGTAACTCCGGCCGTTTCGCCTTCAAACCCCGAGTATTTGGCTGCAAAAGCTCGTGAGGCGCTGGGGCTGACCAAAGTCAGGTATCGCGGCGAAATGCTCGCCGAAATAGTTTCATCGCGTGAGTCGATTGCGGTTTGCGGTTCTCACGGTAAAACCACAACGTCGACATTCATAGCGAGACTTCTCGCGCGGTTGGGCGAAAAGGTTGTTTGGGCCATCGGCGGAGAAACAGGAGAATTTCCCGTTGCCGGTTCGGCAAACTGTGAACCTGATGAAGGCGTTCTCGTGGTCGAGGCCGACGAATCGGACGGTACGCTCGCTTTTTACAGCGCCTCAACGCTCGTTGTCACCAATTGTGAATACGATCATCCCGATTATTTCAAGACCTTTGAGGATTATCTTGCCTGTTACGACAAGGCGAGAAAACAGGCGGGCGAAGTTATCGAGTCCGAGTCTCTTGATCTCGGCGAATATACTTCTCGGGAAGAATTTTCATTTCTTTCAGCGCTGCCTCTTCATAACAGGAAGAACGCCAGAGCCGCCATGGAAATCGCGCTAAGGCGCGGTTACAGCGCCGAGGCGATAGCGAGGGAGCTTGCGGAAATCGTATTGGATCTTCCCGACCGCAGATTCCAGAAGATTTGGCCGGTTAAAGAGTCTGACAATGTTTCCCATGGTACGGTAATCGTTGATTACGCGCACCATCCGACGGAAATGAAGTGTGCTGTCGAAATGGCGCGTCAGATAACGAAGGGGCGTCTTAGGGTACTTTTTCAGCCCCATCGCTATTCGCGGACCAAAGCGCTGTTGAACGATTTCGCCCCGTCGATGACCTTGGCTGATGAGGTTGTTCTTTGTCCTACGTATGCGGCGTTTGAAGAACCTCGTGAAGGCGGCGGCATCGCCGACTTGTATTCTGCCTGCCGTAAAACGCTTGCAGGGCGCGTCTATCTCGCGAGAAGCTGTGCTGAAGCGTGGCGTCACGCGTATCTCGAAAGCGCCGAGGGCGATGTTACGCTTCTTCTTGGTGCGGGCGACATCATAAAGCTTGTTCCTCAGGTTGTCAAAGACTGCGAAAAAGACAAAGGCGCGACAGAGAAGACTCCTCTTTCGAAATTCTCGTTTTTTAAAACCGGCGGCGTAAGCGTAGGCGGAGGAGACGAGGTTGTGGTCGGTTGCGGCTCGAATCTGTGGATAAGCGATTTGACGAGCGATACGGTCTTTAAGCGGATTGACGCACCCGAAACTGCCGCTTTAAGGCCGGAAGGGAAATGCGTCGTAAGTGCGGGAACATTGGGGCGGGTTCTTTCAATACCGTGGATGGCCGGTATTCCGGGAACTGTCGGCGGTTGGGTTAAAATGAACGCCGGCGCGTTCGGACATTCCATATCGGAGAAAATAATCCGCGTGAAAGTGGATGGACGGTGGATGTCGAAATCCGATTGCGCTTTCAGCTACCGGCACAGCGGGATCGCCGGCGTGATTGAAGAAGTGGAGTTTGAAAATCTCGGCGTTGAAAACGAGAGGGCGGAAGATTATCTCAATCGCCGAAAGAGGTTTCCGCCGCGTACATGCGGAAGTGTTTTTAAAAATCCTCCAGGCGATTTCGCCGGTCGGCTGCTTGAGGAGGCTGGAGTCAAGTCGCTTCGTGTCGGCGGAGCGTATGTCTGGGAAGAGCACGCCAACGTCATTGTTGCGGGCGAAAGCGCAACTTCAAGCGACATATTGGCTTTGGCGGGATTGATGCGCGATAAGGTGCGTTACAGGTTTGGTGTAGAGCTTGAGCCTGAGATAGCAGGTCTTTCGTTTTGATATTATGATAGACTGGCGTATATTTCATAAAAAGGAGACTCTCTCCACCAATACCGACGCCAGGGCGGGCCGCCACGGAGATGTGTTTACCGCTGATTTTCAAACCGCTGGACGCGGACGGCTCGATCACAAATGGCTTTCCGATCGCGGTGAAAATCTTATGATGTCGGCAGTCCTTGATGTCGGCACTCTTGATATCGCCCACGCAGCGACATTGCCGCTCGCGGCAGGACTCGCAGTCGTTAAAACTGTTTCTGCGATTCTCGGCGCCGAGGCGGATGTTAAATTGAAGTGGCCGAACGACGTTTATGTAACCGGATTGAAGATCGCCGGAATTCTTTGCGAGCGCGTCGGGGACAATGTCATTGTCGGCATCGGGGTCAATGTTCGCCAGGACGCGTTTGCCGATGAAATCGCTTCACGCGCGACATCTTTTAAACTCAATAATATGAACATTGAAGTTGTTGAGGTGCGTAATTTGCTTTTGAAAAATCTTTCTGCCGTTTACGGGGTTTGGAGTGAAAAAGGTTTTGAAGTCATCTATCCGGAAATTACAAGAATAGATTGGCTTAAGAATCGTGAAATCTCCATTATACAGACGGATGACGATGCTGTTCCTCTGCGCGGTGTGTGCGGAGGTATCGCCTTGAACGGTTCGCTTATTCTGAACAACGAATGTGTTTGGGCCGGAGAAGCGCACGTATTATGTTGATTACATCTCTCATTGGTCATTACAAAGGTTGCGTGATAATATGATTGTAAATAATTTAATTGTTCTCTTATTAGTATTGTTTAGCTGCTGCAGTGCGTTCGCCTCATCGCATGTCTTAAGGTATAACAGGCCGGCGGCTTTGTCCGTCAAGGGCTGGGAGAGAGAATCCATACCGCTCGGCTGTGCGCATTTCGGTGTTTCCGTTTTCGGCGATCCCGCTAAAGAAAGACTCCAGGTTACGCACAATGCTTTTCTTACCGGCGGCAAAAAAAAGCAGAACTCTGCGAATTTGACGAATGCGCTGGAAATCTATCTCGATTTTCCCGCAGAAGAGTATGCGGATTATGAGAGAGGGCTTGATATAGATCGCGGTGTTGCCTGGACGGAATATGAATCTCAAGGAACGCGTTTCAGAAGAGAGTATTTCACTTCGTATCCGTCTCGTGTTCTCGCAGTGCGCCTGACGGCTTCACGAAAGGGGAGTATTTCGTTTACGCTGCGCCCTGAAACGCCGTTTTTGTCTCCGTGGGAGAAAGACGGCGGCAACCGGAACTTCGGCAGGCGCGGTTCTGTAAGTTCGTCCGGGGCGACGATTGACGTGAATCAGGAGTTAGAGCGTTTCAAAGTTAAATTCGCAGGTCACTTTAAGATCGTTCATGAAGGCGGCAATTTATCCGAAGACGGTAAGACGCTGAGCGTAAAGGGCGCTGATTCGGCGGTTGTTTATTTTTCATGCGATACAAATTACCGCCTCCGCCCGGAGGTTTTCTCGGCATCAGACGATAAAAAACTTGATCCGGGCGACGATCCTTCTTCGCGTGTGAAGTCTTTCGTTTCGGCGGCAGCTGACAAAGGCTGGGATGTACTTCTCTCAGAACATGAGGCCGATTTAAAGCGCCTTTTAGGCAGAGCTTCGATTGATCTTGACGCGAACGCCGAAGATGCGAAAAAGACGACGGATGCTTTGCTTAAAGAATATAAGAGCGGAAAGCGCAGCCGCTATCTCGAAGAAACTTATTGGCTTTTCGGGCGCTACCTGCTCGTTTCTTCTTCGCGTCCCGGTTCGCTCCCCGCCAATCTTCAAGGCGTGTGGACTGTGCATAAACTTTCTCCGTGGGGGGCGGGATATTGGCATAACATCAATGTTCAGATGAATTACTGGCCCGCGTTCAATACGAATCTTGCAGAATGTTTTTTGCCCTACGCCGAATTCAATGCCGCGTTCCGTCCGTCTACACGCATCTTTGCGATCGAATATTTAAAGCGCCATAATCTCGGCCCGATACCTGAAGAAGGTGAGGCTGAAAACATCTGGTGTGTAGGAACAGGCGTTTATCCCTATATGGTTTGCGAGGGCCCGGGCGGTCATTCCGGTCCTGGCACGGGCGCGCTTACTACGAAACTTTTTGCAGACTGGTATGATTTCACTCTCGATCGCGCCCGGTTGGAAAAGTACGTTTGGCCAGTAGTGCAGGGTATGAGCGACTTCTTTACCCGTTGCGTCGTTGAAACGAATGGAGTCTATCTTTCGAAGTTTTCGGCCTCGCCTGAACAGATGGAGGGGCAATTGGAGGATAAATTCCGTTGGGGAATCGATAAAGCGCGTTACTACACGACGGTAGGTTGCGCGTTTGATCAGCAGATGATCTGCGAAAACGGCCGCGATCTTCTTCGCTTTGCCGATATTCTCGGACGCGGGAACGATCCTGTAGTAAAGAAAGTCCGCACTCAGATAGACAAGTACGATCCTGTTCAAATCGGTGCGGACGGTCAGGTGAAAGAGTTCCGCGAAGAGAATAAGTATGCCGAAATCGGTCAACGGCATCACCGCCATATTTCCCAGCTTGTCGGGCTTATGCCGGGCACGATTATTACGCCTGCTACGCCAGAATGGCTCTCAGCCGCCCGGCGGACTCTTGATTTGAGGGGCGATCAATCAACGGGCTGGGCGCTCGCCCATAGAATCTGCGCACGAGCGCGGGCAGGTGACGGCAACAGGGCGCATAAATTGATCGGCAATCTCATTTCCACGCGCACTTATGACAATCTTTGGGATTCACATCCTCCGTTCCAGATTGACGGCAATTTCGGTGCGACTGCGGGTATAACGGAGATGCTGCTCCAAAGTCATAGCGGATATATCGATCTTTTGCCCGCTTTGCCTGACGCGTGGAGAAAGAAAGGCTCGTTCCATGGTCTTTGCGCGCGCGGCGCTTTCGAAGTTGATTGTTCATGGGAAGACGGCGTTCCGAAGCGCGTAGTGGTAAGAAGTCTTAAAGGCCGGACGCCGGATGTTCGTTTCCGCGGGAAGGCCGTTCCTTTTACTCTCGAAGCCTCGCGCTGATCCGTCGGGTTGACACTTAACCGTTAATATTGCAATAATTGCAATAATTGTTGCAATATTTATAAATGAATTGCATTCGATTTTTTTGTAAAATCTTATGGTAATCCAATAATGGGTATTTGTATGAAAATCTTGAATATAAAAAATTGTCTTCTCGCCGTTGCCTGTATTACGGCTCCCATTGCGCCGGTAATGGCGCAGGAAATAGTTGTCGCCGCCTCTGATATTTCGATTTACGAAGAAGGGGATGCGTCAGTTAATCCGGGGAATCGTGTCTGGAGTTGGAGCGCGGCGGATGACGCTTCTATTCCGAGTCGGTTCAAGGTCCATTTTAAGACTTATTGCGAGGTTAAGCCGGTCTCAGGCGGTAAGGAATTTCTCGTCGCCGCGAGCGAGGGCGGTTTTGCTATCGTCGATAGGGAAACGAAGAAAGCGCGTAAATGGGGCATTTGCGGTCAAGAGTTGTTCACTATTGAAAAGATTTCAGATGATGTAATCGCTTTTTCAGGAAGGGATCATAAGAGCCAATCCGGTTGCGTATTTATTGTGGATTTGAAAAATCGCGAAAAAACCGCCGGGCGTTTTGTTTTTGATAAGCCGCGAGGCCTTTATTGGGATGAAGAAAAGTCTTATTTGTGGGTTCTCGATGCGGGAGCCTTGAATGGTTGTAAGTTCAAGAGGGAGAGCGATGGGACTTTTTCATTAACCCGCGCTAAAATCATCTCTCTCGTTGATAGAGATACTGGGCTCGGGTGCGATTTAAGGCCGCTGCCTAAGTCTACAAACACGGTTCTTTCCGCCAGTATGAAAGGTGTGGTGCGTTTTGTCGATATTAAGAAGATGTCATGGCTTCCCAATCGCACCACGATCCCCGCCGATGCGGTTTATTCATACGATACGAATGTCGACGGTAAAGCGTTCTTCGTAAGACCTCGCAAGGACGGCTCCGGTAGTGATGTTTTAGAGAAGCGTCAGTGGGGTCGAAAGTTTATTCCGTTTAAAAAACTTAAAGGCGCCGCCGTCCGCCGCGCCCGTTGGGTTCAGTGATGATGGATATGAAGGAGTTGATCATGAAGAGTTGTCTGTTTTTCGCTGTCTCGTTTTTGGGCGCTACGGTAGCTTCCGCTTCTGACATTATTATTTGTGATCAGGCGGGGGATCAGTCGATTAGAGTGTACGACGCATCGCTTCCGGGCGACAGTCTCGGTGAGCCTAAATGGATATGGTCGGGTCCCCGCGATACTGTCATCCCCGCGGCAATGCGCAAGAAGTTTCTCGGCAACTTGGCCGAATGCAAGCCTACCGCGGACGGCAAGTCGATTCTTGTCGCGGCGTGCAGCGGTTGTTGGGCAGTTGTAGATTACAATACTTGCAAGGCTAAAGCGTGGGGCGTTAACAAGATGATGTCCCATTCGATAGAGCTCGTAGGCGATGATATCGTGGCGGTGGTGGCGACCGGCGGGAAATATTACGCGGGGCTTCTTTATCTCTTCGATATAAAAGGCGATAAGGCGCTTCAGCCTAAAAACCAGAACAGCACGGCTTTTTGGTTCGATAATCCCCATGGACTTCACTGGGATTCGAAGACGGGTATTCTTTGGGTGTTGGATACGCCCTCGCTTACGCCTTGCTCTGTCTCGCGTGCGCCCGACGGGAAATTTATTCTTAAGCGTCTCGACGCATATTCGCTCGTTGAAAAGGGCCTCACTTACGGTCATGATTTAAGGCCGGTTCCGGGGACGCGTCTTCTCGCTTTGACTACCCATGAAAAGGTGATGTTCTTCGATATGGATAAGCGCGTCTTTCTCGAGGACCGCTCAATCGTAAAGCGCGACGTTAAAGCATACGATCCTTCGAAAGACGGCAAGGATCTTGTAACGACGGCCCGCACAAAATGGTGGACCGATACGATTGAGATTTGCGAAGACGGTAAGATACGCGATTACAAAAAACTTCCCGGCGCGAAGATTTACAAAGCGAGGTGGAAGTGATTTGCAAAAATTGCAATGCAAGTTGCAATCATTACAAATGAATTAAATCTCTTTATTTTGTACAATAGTTAATACTAAAATTAACTAAAGGAGTCGTATGACTAAGTTTGCAAAGATTTTGTCCTTAATTGCGGTTTCATCAATCGCTTTTGTTCAGTCGCTTTTTGCCGAAGAGGCGCCAACGCCGCCAAATACCGCGTGGACGGTTACGGGGACAACAACTTTGACTATTACTGAAGTTGTGCCAGAGGGGGAGACGCCTTGGAAGTTTACATTGACAACTGCAGGCGTATTGACAGGTGTAACTCCTGCAGGAACTGGGACTAAGCTTAACTTTAGAACGATACCACAAGCTGAAGGTTATCCAGAAGGAAGAGAGTTTAAGATAGCATATTTAGCTTCTTCGAAAAATAGTAAATCTATATTTTCCGGAAGTAGTATTGTAGAATTGTATTGGCCAAGCACGGTTACTGAGATTAAGCCATATACTTTTTATTTTGCAAGTACGGGTGCCTCTAAATTAGAGATTTGCGACTATCCGGAAGGAACGGAGATTGTAACAATTGGCGATTGGGCATTTGGAAGATGTTCAAAGTTGAAGAGACTTAGAATTTCAGATAAACTAAAAACGATATCGGCAACATCTCCGTTTTCAAGTTGTTCTAAGTTGGTGTTTGATGGTCCTATGCTTCCTGCTGCGTTGAGAAATTTGAATAATTCAGTATTCCAACTTGGTACGGGAGCCACGCCCCTCAAGGATGGATTATTAGTAATTGGCAGTTCTGGTGAGCCTTTTACTTGGCAGTATACTGGAAACGCAAATAATAAAAATCAATTTTTTGGTAGATTTAATATAACAAACCTTGTTTTTGGAGCAGGAGTTGTAGATGCTGGTATAAACTCTACAGCAGAAGGTTTTGGTAATCCATATCATGCATCTACAACGACAGGGTCATCAATTACCAATATCGTTGTGCGCAATCCAGGAGTGTTCGCGTTTGGGGATGTGTTAGAACCTCAGGGGGTCTATGCTGATAAAAGTTATAATAGTGGTGCGAAGCCTACCACCGTGCGTAACTATGATGTTGCGGGTTGGGTTACTGGCAGACTTGTAAAGCGCACAGCCGGCCTTGCCGTATCCGTTCCTGAAGAGCGTCAAGAAACCGCAAAGTTGTATCAGACGCGAATTATGGCCGCAAAGAATGCTTATTGGAGAGAGTTCAAGAAGGCGCGGGATGTAAATAAGTGTAAATACTACACGCCGTGGAGTGAGCTTTCGGTCGACGTGCAGCAGGCATATTGGGATAACTTCAATGATGGTAAAGTCGGTAGCGGCGATGCAGTCCCGCTTGGTCTTACTAAGGGCATTACATCATACAGCTTAACGTTGGAGGGTGAGGAACCTCTTGATCCTCTAACGATTCCTGATAATGTCTGGATCGTCTTTAAAGAAGGCCCGTGGCCGGATTCCGGATTTAAGGTGATTGTTAGATAACTGGAGTTGGATATTTTATATAAACCAATCCTTTAAATTAAGGAGGTATAAAGTATGATGAATAAGATAATTGCTGATATTTGCAAGGGGGGGGGTAAAATATATAGTTATCTTCTCGCGCTCGTTGCGTCATTGTTCGCGCATTCTGCATTTGCGACGACTTGGTATGTTACTCTTGATGCTCATAATGCAGAGTATGGCGAGTCCGGAGAAATAGCTTCAGGTAATAGTTGGGATGAGGCGATTACATTGACTAATGCCGTAGCCAAGGCGCAGTCCGGAGATACGATTTTGGTTGAAGGCGGTACATACGATATGACGAAATATGCCGGGGCGGTCGCCGTAACGCTGCCAATCACAATTAAAGGCGGGATGTTGCGCGGTGCTGAAGAAGAGACTGTTGATACTGCAAACCCATATTCAACATTTGATTGTGGCAATACAATTGCTCAAACTTTTTCTGTTACATCCGCTACCTCAGCAGAAGATTGGAATGTGTTTGAGCGGTGTGTGTTTACGAGAGGTAAAACAAGAGGGTTTTACAAGTCTGGTGCGACATCTCTTAAGATGATTGATTGTAAATTTACTTCAAATTCTGCAAGTTCCACGGTAGCAGTTTCCGGCAGAGGCGGATATTTTACAGGAGTTCAAAATGAGGGGACGCAATTGGTCTTATCTGATTGTATTTTTAGTGGGAATTTGTCAACATCTTCTTCAAACACTAAAGGTAAGCAGTATGGTTTTGGGGCGTACATGCAATATTTTGAAAAAATAGATATGTCTTATTGCTCATTTTTAGAAAATGGTGTGCCGATGACGGGCATTGATAAATTAAAGGGAGGTATATCGGAATCATATGGGTATGCGTTTTGGATACAGGACTCAAAATTGGTTGCAAACGGTTGTAAGATAATCGGCAACCGCGCCGCAACAGGTGATTACTCTGGAAATGGTTATGGGTGTGGCGGCATCGGTGTTCTTTCTAATTGCGATGGCTCTGCGTTAACAAATTGTTTGTGGCTTGCTAATGAGACAGCCTTATTCAATAAAGATGGTGCGACAGATAGTGGACGCTTAGGTAAGTTCCGCGACGGCACACTTGTTATTCGCGGAGGAACTGTTACTATTTCAAAAAATACTTTTGCGTATAACCTCTCTGATACATACTACGGTTCGGCCGGTATATGTGTTGAATCTACCGGTTTTTCTGTTAAACCAACAGGAACAGCTGGGAAGTTGATTTTGGATAATAGTATTTTCTTTGGAAATTTGTTGGGTGTTGATGCTTTATCAGAATGCGGTGCTGATTTACATGTTCTTTATGATTCTAAAGCAGAAGTGTCCAACACTATATTCAGCAAGGAAGGATGTGCTTCGGCAATGCAAGGCGGAGGTCTGGAATTAAAAGAGGGTATACAGTATATCAATCCGCTTTTTGTCACTTCGTATGAGCAATTTTTGAATTGCCTTAATGTGACTGTCTCTCAATATCCTCGAACGGCAAGAAATGTTAGATTTACGAATACATCAGATAATATTAATACAGTACTCAATTTTGACGTTCATCTGTTATCTCCTGCCGGTCACTTGAAAAATGGGTCTCTTGTAGATTGGTATCAATCAACGGAGAAATCGAAGGCTATTGATGCTGGATTGAGTGACTGTGATGAATTGGAGCCAGAGGGAAGTTTGGGTATGGAATTAGGGTTTTACGGGAATACACCAGAGGCTTCTAAGAGCTTTGCTCAAGGAACTCCTGTTATTGATGGGGATAACGTAGAATTTAATTTCGATAGCAGTAATGGTAAGCCGTTCGTAAAGTTTACGCCGGGCGTTCAAGAAGCTAATACAGATTATAAGATGCCGGTGTATGTTACTTTTACAGGCATTCCGGTTGGGAAAGAAGAAACAGAATCATTTACTGTAGTTGTGGATGGTATACAGTCTGGTTTAGAGTATATTGTTGATTTGCCGCAATGGTTTAAGCCTAGTACGACAGTTCAAGTAGAAATTCGATTTAGTGATAGTGTTAGTGCGCGATTCTCCAACTCTGCACCGAGTCAATATCCTGCTTTTGTGAACGCAGGTAGTAAGTCTCCTAATGTAATTCATTACTGGAAAGACGCTCCTGGGCGCGGAGACGGTTCATCGTGGGCCCACGCATATACAAGCTTTAATGATGCTATTGGAGCGATGAGCGAGACTAAAAACGTATTATGGATTGCGGGCAACTCCATATTGCCTGTGGCGGCAAAGACTATAGATTTTACATTTGACTCTTATTTTATAGGAGGATTTAAAGGGACTGAAAACGAATTGTCTGATAGAACGGAGGGTGTTTTATCGACTCTGAATGGTAATAATAATGTAGCTCCATTTAAAATAAATGGAACAGGCAAGGTTTATTGTGAGCGATTGCACTTTGAAAAAGGATATTCGCGCAGTTTTCTAAAACAAGGAACCGGAGATTTGTCACTTGACAATTGCGTTATTTCAGGGGCGATTGATACAAAAGAGGGGTGTGGAAGTTCTTTCGAAGGTTCTAATGATTCGATAGTAGAATTAAATAATTGCATTATTACAAATAACATATTCCAGCGAAGGGCAGGGTCTGGTTATGGAGCAGAAGGTATGGGAGCATCCTTTAAATCATTGAAAAAAATTATTCTTAATAATTGTTCATTTGTGGGTAATGGATCGACTGCAAATATGCGTGATGCTACTGGCGGAGCAGCCTTTTCTGCCAATTCGCCTGTTGTCGCTATCGGTTGCAAATTTATAGGGAACGAGAATAAAGGTGGCAAATATGGCGGTATCGTTAAATTAACTGGGGCTTGTGGTAATTCCGCATTTACAAATTGTGTTTGGTTTGGAAATGCAGATACTGTAGCATATACTTCATATGATACAAGACCCGCCAATACTGGTTGTTTGCTCGTTGAGGCAAGCACGAAGGCAGCAAGAGTGGATGTTGTTAATAGTACTTTTGCTTATAATTTGGCTGATGGCAATGCCTCGTCAACTGTTGGATTAAATGTCTCTAAGGGAACGGTTAATGTAGTTAACTCTATTTTCTATGGTGCAATTTTAGGGTCAAGTACAAAGGCTAAGCATATATATGTTGGAGCGAATGGTGTCGTCTCAATAGAGAAATGTATGCTAGAGGAAGAAAGCGATGTGGTAGTTGCGTCTGGAGGAGCATTTACAACAACAGGAGTTATTTATGGCGATCCATTGTTTGTATATGGTTATGATGATTTTGTGACAAGGAAGGCAACTGCAAAAAATACTGCTATTACACTAAATAGTACATTTAGAAAGTCTTGTAGCGGCATTATTAACGTCCACCTTCGCGGTGCGCGCGGATATTTTGATGAGAATACAGGAGAATTTGTTAAAGGCTATAAGGGTGCGGAGAATCAGTCGCCTGCGATTGATGCGGGCATTAATGTTTTTGAAGAGTTTAAGGAACGTAACGGTAATAAGGTTAACCTCGGCTTCTACGGTAATACGCCGTGGGCGACGATGTCGGATCGCCGCGGCATGAAGATTATTATTCGTTAGTGATTAGCAATTGGTCGTCAGGCATCATATTAATAAATTTGATAAAGGGTACAATTAAGAAACTAAAGAGAGGTGCAAGTATGAATCTTAGCAGAAGGAATTTTTTGTTTGGCTCTGCCGCCGCGTCTATGTTGACCGGGTGCGCTTCGAGTAAGGTCCCCTCGCGCGTACGTGCAAAAGGGGAGAAGTTAAACGTTGCTCTAATTGGCTATGGTATGCAGATGTGGTCGGCTCTTTTGCCGCAATTTGTAGGCTCTAAGGAGGGCTGGGGATCTGAAAAGCCGTGTTTTAAGCTTCCTGATTTTTGCCGTGTTACTGTAGTTTGTGATTGCGACAAGGTTAGGGCGAAGTCGGGTGCTGCGCATGTTGATAGAGAGTATGCTAAAAATTCTATCTCTCAGGGGCCGTGTCGCTTTTGCACAGATTTCCGTGAGGTCTTGGCGGATCCGTCAATCGACCTGGTTTGTATTGCTACTCCCGATCATTGGCACGCTTATATTGCAGTTGAGGCAATGAAGGCCGGTAAGGACGTTTATTGCGAGAAGCCTCTTACATATAATGTTGACGAGTCGCGTAAAATCATCAAGGCGCAGAAAAAGTATGGCCGAATCTTCCAATGTGGTTCTATGCAGCGCAGTTGGGATGTATTTAGAACGGCGGTGATGGTTGTAAGAAATGGCTTTATTGGAGATGTTCTCTATGTTGACGCGAATTACGGCGTAGCGGGTAAGAAACTTGGCGGACCTTCGCATCCGGTCAGATTTTTTGAAGATCCCGAAAAGGCTGCGCAAGAATGTGTGGCTAATCCCAATGTTGATTGGGATATGTGGCTTGGGCCTGCGAAGTATAGACCTTACTCTAATCGCTTAGCGCCGGCTGATTACAAGAATAAGCGGGTCCCCGGCGTGCATAGCTGGTATCCGATGTTCTGGCGATTTGATGACGAGACGGGGCTTGGGTATAATGGCGACTGGGGCGCACATCATCTTGATATTGCGCAATGGGGGTTAGATATGGATGAGTCTGGTCCGTATCGCGTTATCTGTTCTAAGGAACCCCATTCGACGAACCTTTATCATGGTGGCCGCCGTCAATACGGAATGAAGATGCTCTTTAAAAAGTCTTATGGCGATGTAGAGCTGTATCATGGTCCGTTTGGTGTTTGGGGAACCGTTTTTTACGGCACAAATGGCGTCGTTGCCGTTAATCGTGGTAAAATCGCGGTGTGGCAAGGAGCGGCGGTTAAGCCTACGCCGGCAGTCCGCGAGGCGATAGATAAGCTTGGTAAGCTTGAAGGTTGTGTCCTTAAAGCCGGCTATACAGGAGCCGATTACGGGACGGCTGCTTCGGTGAAAAAAGATGAAGGTCTTGAGGGCGCGATACGCGAGATTAAGCGAATTTACGGGCTTGATAAGGCGCCAGTGCAACTTTACAAGAGTGAGAATCAGGTGCTTAACTTTGTTGAATGTGCGATTTCCCGAAAGCCGACGATTTCGCCCGCAGAAGTTGGCGCAAGAGGCGCGGTGTTGTGTCAACTCTGCAATATGAGTTATGTTTACGATACCGGCTTTGACTGGAATCCGGATAAAATGGAGTTCGCCAACGGAACCGGTAAGGGAATTCCTCTTAAACGCGATTACTGCCGTAACGGCTGGGAAGTCGTTGTTTAAAAGGGCGGGAGGTTAGGCTCAACGACGTGATGAGCGACCTAAGTTAAGTTAGGTTGTCGCGAGAATCTTAGGCGATAGTTACCACCGCATTTATATAAATGCGGTGGTTGTGGGCGCGGTAAAAATTTATAGTTTTTGCTCGTCTAAAAAATCTCATTTTGCTCTCTTTACATCTTGAATTTGTCTTCGGCTTAAGAAATGGTATAATATGGATATGAAATCTATATTATTTTTATGCCATGGTAATATCTGCCGTTCGCCTATGGCGGAATTCGTGATGAAAAAGCTGGTCGCAGACGCCGGGCGCGATGATATCAAGGTGGAGTCGGCCGCTCTTCATACGGATGAAATCGGTAGCGACATCCATTATGGAACGCGCGCGAAGCTGAAGGAGATGGGCATTCCGTTTGCTCCGCGTGCTGCGTGGCTTTTAACGGCGGCAAAGGCTAAGGAGTACGACCTTTTAATCGGAATGGATTCGTATAATATCGCCGATCTTAAGCGCCTTGTTTTTCCGGAAGATCTTCCGAAAGTTCGTAGTCTACTTTCGTACATCGGCAGTGAACGCTCAATAGCCGATCCGTGGTATACAGGTAATTTCGACGAGACGTATGATGATGTTCTTGCAGGTTGTACGGCTTTATTAAAAACACTGTAAAATTATGAGAGAATTTATATGAACGATTTTACTTTTTATTCTCCAACTAAGTTTATTTTTGGTCGAGAGGCTATTGATGCGCTCGGCGGCGAGCTTTCTAAGCGTTCTTTCTGTAAGGCGCTTATCGTTTACGGAGGTGCTTCCGCAGTAAAGAGCGGCGTTCTTAAGCGCGTAAAAGAGTCGTTAGACGCTAACGGTGTCGCGTATGAGGAGATGGGCGGCGTAAGGCCTAATCCTGAGCTTCAGCAGGTTCGCGCTGGTATTGAGCTTTTGCGTTCTTCCAAGTGTGATTGCCTCTTGCCTGTCGGCGGTGGGAGCGTTATTGACTGCGCGAAGGCTATTGCGTTCGGGGCTGATTACGACGGCGATGTCTGGGACTTTTTCGACGGTAAGGCTAAGATTACCAAGTGTTTGCCGATAGCTGTCGTACTTACTCTGCCGGCGGCGGGTTCTGAAGGTTCGGCTTCATGTGTAATAAGTAATGACGTTAAGAGCGCTAAACGTGGCGTCGGAGCGGACATAATACGCCCGATTCTCGCGTTTATGGATCCAGAGACGACATTTTCTCTCCCGCCTTATCAGACTGCGGCCGGTGTTACAGATATGATTGCTCACATTTGCGAGCGTTATTTCAGCGGTCAAGGGCCTGCTTTGGTTACTGACGCGCTCGCTACGTCGCTCGTTCGTACACTTATCGAGTCGGCGCCCAAGGCGCTCGCTGATCCGAGGGATTATGAGGCACGCGCGGCGATTATGTGGGCGGGGACATTGGCCCACAATGATCTTGTAGGGTGCGGCCGCGCATCTTCCGCTAAGACCCGCGCCGGCGGCTGGGAGAGCCACGCTCTTGAGCATGAGCTATCGGCGATTGATCCGAAAATCACCCACGGCGCCGGGCTCGCTGTTGTTATGCCCGCCTGGATGCGCTATGTCGTAGACACTGATCCGTCGCGCTTTGTCGCGTTCGGTCGTGACGTCTTCGGTATTGTTCCCGCCGACTCTTCCAAGGAGTCTATTAAGGCGGCCGCGTTGGAAACGATCGATCGCCTCCAGGAGTTCTTCGTTTCGATGGGAATGCCGCGCTCGCTTAAGGAATTCGGCTTGGAGGAAAGTTCAATCGACCGACTCTTAGACGGTCTTGAAAAATCAAAAGGCAAGGTCTTTGGCGCGTTTAAACCGTTAGACCGCGAGGATGCGCGAGCGATATATAAAAGTTCGTTTTAAGAGCCGAACTTTTAAATACCTTCACATTTTTAAAAATGTGAAGGTATAAACAGTGAAAGAGATATAACGACATGAAAATATATTTGATGATTATTATGACGGCGGGCGTCCTTACGGCGGCGGCCGCGCCGAAGAATAAAAACGCGGAGAAGCCGGTTAGATGGAAACTGGAGTTTACCGAGAATTTTAGCAGTTCTCGTCTTGATGAGAAAGTTTGGACCCGTATCGATAAGGGGACTGTGGACTGGAACAGAAATATGTCGCTACGTAAAGACCTTGTCGAGGTTAAGAACGGTTTTTTAATTCTTCATGGCGTTAAAAACGATGATTTGAAGGCGGATCCAAGAAGGGTTCTGACTGGAGGGGTCAAGACTCAAGGGAAGGTTTCTTTTCTTTACGGCAAAATTGAAATCCGATGCCGTTTTGAAAATCAAAAGGGAGCCTGGCCTGCGGTATGGATGATGCCTGAGAATTCGAAGAAGGGCTGGCCGGACTGCGGCGAGATCGATATTATCGAGCGGTTGAATTCCGATGATTTTGTCTATCAGACCGTTCATTCGGGCTGGACCGCCAAAAATCCGAATAATCCGCCTAAAGGCGGTAAGGGTAAGATTAATCCTACAGGCTGGAATGTTTACGCTCTTGAATGGACGAGCGAGAAAATAGTGTGGAAAGTGAACGGTGTCGAGACTCATTCATACGCGAGAGTCGGCGATGATCCCGCGCGCTATCCGTGGACGGAGCCTTTTTATCTTATGATTGATATGCAGTTGGGCGGAAGCTGGGTCGGCGATGTCGATGAGTCGACATTGCCGTGTAAGATGTATGTCGATTGGGTCAAGTACTACGGCGCTTTTCAGGACGGAAAGAAGATTTCGAAAAAACAATTATGATGTGTAAAGCGCGTTTTAAGAGCCGAGATTTAAGTAACTTTTAACTACCTTCACATTTTTAAAAATGCGGAGGTGGAGTGATGTAACAAGTTTTGTATTGTTTTTGTCATAGATATTTGTTACAATGTCGGCGTTATGAGATGCAAAATTGTTACACGCGGTAAACCATTTCAGTCAAAACTTGCGCCATACGAGCCGGAGATAAAGGAACTTAAGGCGAGCGGAGCGAGCATTCGGGCCATTACGGCGGAAATGGCGTCTCGACATGGGCTTACTGTCTCCCATAATGCCGTAGCATCGTTCATGAAGACTCATGGATTGTCACACAAGAGTTTTCTTGACGGTATTTCGCAGACGCGCAAATATGAGCTTCTCAAACAGTTGAGGGCTATCTGGACGTACGACTCGACTTCGATTGAGGGTAATACACTGACACTTGGCGATACAATGGCCGTCTTGGAATACGGACTTACAGTGAAGGGTAAGCCGCTCAAAGATCATCAGGATGTTGTTTCTCATGCGAAAGGAGTTGACTTCGTACAATCGCTCATCGGCAAGAAGAAGATTACTGTCGATGATTTGTTTACATTGCATCGCATTGTGGTCGGAGAGGCGTCGCACGACATTTACCGACCGGTTGGTGCGTGGAAGCGCGAAGATAACGGGACGTACGGGGTCGAGAACGGAAAAAGCGTCTATATGCCATACGCGACGGCGCATGACACTCCAAAACTTATGGATGCGTGGCTTAAGGCATTCAACCAGTCCTTCAAGAGCGTAAAAACGCAAGAGGCGGCATTGGAAGCTTATGTTTTTGCTCATGTGGCATTTGTGCGGATACATCCGTTTTTTGACGGCAACGGTCGTCTCGCCCGGCTTCTTGCGAACATTCCGGTTCTCGCAGCAGGATTTCCTCCGATAGTTGTGCCATCCGAGGCGCGGTGCGACTATATCCGAGAACTTTGGGAATACCAACGGTCGGTGGGCGTAATCAGTTTGGTAAACTGCGATCTTCTGCCTGAACAGTCGCGCCTATGCAATCTTCGCAGTTTTGTGAAGGGCTGGTGGCAGGCAACTCTTGATCTTGTCGCCGAGGCGAAGGTTACCGGTCCCCGGAGGCAGTAGCCACCACCGCATTTTGCGAAATGCGGTGGTAGGAGTGGGCGAGTAAAGGAATGAGTTTATGCGCATAATGGCAATATCTGATTTGCATGGCAATCTCGAGGGTCTTGATTCTTCAGGTGCGGCTGCGGGTGTGTTATCAAAACGGAGTGTATTCCGCTTTGGTAATTGCTAAAACGGAGTATGTTCCGCTTTGGTAATTGTTTCAGGAGGAATAATTTGGTATAATTGCTGTATGAAACCGAGAATTTATGATGAGATAGTTTCGCATAGCCTGAAGAATTTCAGGCAGATGGTTTTTTTGAGCGGTCCGCGGCAGGTGGGTAAGACAACTGTTGCCAAGGCTCATGCAAGCCATTATCTGAACTGGGACAATGACTCGGTTAAGCAGATTGTTCTTTCGGGTCAGAAGAAGGTCGGTGTAGATTGCGGATTAGATCGGGTTCATGCCGAGATGCCGGTTGTAGCTTTTGACGAGATACATAAGTACTCAAGATGGAAACAGTTTTTAAAAGGGTTCTTTGATGATTACGAAGAGAACTGTCGCATAATCGCAACGGGGTCGGCGAGAATGGATGTTTATAAAAGGGGTGGAGACAGTATGATGGGTAGGTATTTCCCTTATCATGTTCATCCTTTGAGTGTGGCGGAGTTGTTGACGACAGAACTTCCGGGTGAAGAGATTATCCGTCCACCGTCGAAGCTTGACGACGAGGAGTGGACAGCACTTTGCGATTTTGGAGGTTTCCCCGAGCCGTTTTTGAAGCGTAGCCGAATGTTTTCTTCAAGGTGGAATCGTTTGAGAAGAGAACAACTCCTTAAAAGCGATATTCGAGATTTGACGCGGATTTCTGAAATTGATCAGTTAGGCGCCTTGGCTGAGATATTGGCGAATCGCTCTGGCGAACAGCTTGTTTACAAGGCGTTGGGGAATGAAGTGAAGATTGATGAGAAGACCGCTAAAAGCTGGACTGCCGCGTTGAAGCATCTTTTTTACGGTTTTGAGATTCGCCCTTGGTATAAAAACGTAGAGAATTCAATACGCAAAATGCCGAAGTGGTTTTTGCGGGACTGGGCATTAGTCGTTGAGCCCGGTAAGCGATTTGAGACGATGGTCGCGTGTCACCTCTTAAAAGCGCTAGAAGGGTGGACGGATCTCGGGTTAGGTGAGTTTGAACTTTTCTATATTCGTGATAAGCAAAAGAGAGAAGTCGATTTTATGGTGACGAGAGATCATGAACCGTGGATGCTTGTTGAAGCGAAGCAGGGCGAACGAAAGTTATCGGAAAATCTGATTCGCTTTGCTGGGAAATTAAAGGTGCCGCATGCATTTCAGGTTGTTAAAGATCTTCCGTACGAAAATGTGGATCTCTTTAAATGCGAGCGTCCTGTGATAGCTCCAGCCATGACATTCCTTTCTCAATTGCTGTAACTTAATATGAAAAAAGTGTTCTTTGTTGTTTTGTTGGTTGCTTCTGCATTTCCTGGCGTTCCGTCGGCGGGTGCGTTGGCGGCGGGCCTTGTTTTCGCGCTTGTGACCGGCGGAGTATTTCCTGCCTTTTCAAAGAAAGCTTCTCGCGTCCTTTTGCAGGCGGCGGTTGTCGGAATCGGATTCGGCATGAACTTCAATTCTGCAATCCGTTCCGGCGGCGCCGGGATGGCGATGACTATAGTATCGGTAGTTTTTGTTATGTTTGCCGGATGGGCGCTTGGGCGGATGATGCGTGTTGACGGTAAGGTTTCGTATCTTGTTTCGGCGGGTACCGCTATTTGCGGCGGCAGCGCAATCGCCGCGGTCGCTCCGGTGGTAAAGGCGGATGATTCGCAGATTTCGGTTTCATTGGGGACGATTTTTACCTTGAATGCGATTGCGCTTTTTATCTTTCCTCCTATTGGGCGGATGCTCGGACTTACTGAAATACAGTTTGGCGAATGGGCGGCGATCGCCATTCATGACACATCGTCGGTCGTCGGGGCGGGCGCGGCATACGGCGCTGAAGCCTTGCAGACCGCTACGCTGATCAAATGTACGCGGGCGCTATGGATATTGCCGCTTGCTTTTGCGACTACTTTGATTATGCGCGAGAAGGGAGCGAAGGTTTCGGTTCCATGGTTTATCGTCTTTTTTGTGCTGGCGATGCTCATTAATACCTTTATGCCGCAATGCGAAGCCTGGACGGTCTGTACAAAGACCGTGGTCGCGCTTTCAAAGCAGGCGATGTGCATTACGCTTTTTCTTATTGGATCCACGCTTTCTATTTCTTCGCTACGGCGAGTCGGAGCGCGTCCGCTGCTGCAGGGTGTTGCGCTTTGGGTGCTGACCGCGGCGGCATCGCTCTTGATAGTAATGTGCTGAAGTAATTGAGACAATGCGACGAAAGTGGTATCATACAGGTATGAGAATAATAACAACAGTTGTGATATTAATCGCTCTTGCGGGCGCGGTTGTCGGGTGTTTTGGATCAAAAGGAAGAAAAATGAAATTGTCGGACAATGCCGTTTTGTTGGATCGTTGTTGGTCAAGAGGTCTAAAATGGTATAATGGCGGCGTTTAAAGGAGATATGATATGCAAACAACGATGAGTGTTAATGAAGCCAAGGCGAATTTTTCGGGGATGCTCTCCGAGGTCGAGTCGGGGCTTATCTCTTTTACAATTATGCGATACGGGCGCCCTATCGCTCGCGTCGTCCCTATCGAGCAGACGCGTAAAATCCGTCCGATTTCAGGCTATGGGCAAAAGATTGCCGTCAAAGGAGATATTTTCGCCGATGACTCTGAGCTTTGGGAGAATGCGTGATGAGATAATAGCAACGGCGCTTATCAGCGGCATGCCCATAGTGACTGGCGACAATAAGTTTTCGCAATATGGCGTTAGGACTATTTGCTGATATAGTTCCGTATGTTAAGTAGATCAGAAATCAAAGCGGCAATCGAAAAGGCTCCGGCAGTAGGGGAGGCCGTTAAGAAGCTTGCATCTAAAATTGCTCGCGGAGCGAGGCTTCCCGCGACGTATTCTGTTAAAAATCTTGATTACAACGCTCAGCGCGAACTTGAGCGTCTTTTTGGGACCATCGGTCATCGCACTTCTGACGGACGGTTTTATATTTCCATTTTGCCTATTTTCCTAGAGCGGTCGGTTTGGCGTGAGGCGCTTGAGTATTTTGGTCTTGTGAAAGAGGACGGTGACTGCGAAGACGAAGATATTTTCGCGAGGCTTAAATTGCTGGATCCGGATTTGACGCCTTTAATTGATGCGCTCGCTGCCGATGAAGAAGTCGTGCGGTTTGTTTCAAAAAAGGAAAACCGAAAAGATTGGAAACTGCTTGTTCAATCTCTTGTTAAGCGCTTTTCAAGCCCGGAGTGCGGACTGATCACTAATCTCTCCCAACTTGGTTCCGATTGGTTCGGTGACAGCAAAAAGCTTCGCAGCGGCGCTTTGCGGCGGCAGCTGGTTGTTATTTTGGCGATACTTTCTGATATGGATAGAGAAGAGGAAAGACTTGTTCTTGAAGGGGCTTTGATTGTCGATAATCCCTATACTAGCAGTGTTACATTTTCTTTGCCTATAACTTTAATCATGAAGGATGGCGCTGTATTTGATTATCCGTCGAGCTATCATGCAAGACGGATGGCGGTGCAGTTACCGCTCGAAACGGTCGTTAACATTGAGAGGATTGAATGGGATGTTAGCCCGCAGACAATAACGACAAGTGAAAACGCCGCGCCCTTCGCCAATATGGTCGCTAAGGGCGCAGCGTGCGTTTATACAGCCGGATTTCCGTCGCTCGCAGTGAAGGTTTTTCTTAATAAACTCTTTAAGAGCGGAACCGGGTGTATTCACGAGGGCGATGCCGATCTTGATGGTTTTCGTATCGCGACAGAAGTTGGAAACTGCATTCGGCTAAAAAAAGTCGTTGCAAGCGATGTTCTTAAAAAGGCGTCTTTAGATGCAGGACGGGAATTAACGTCTGAGCAGATGAAGCGAATATCGGCTTTTTTATTTAATCCAAAGTATAGTGATTATGAGTTCGCCGATGAGATTCAAAGTATCCTTAAACGCGGCAGGTGGATTGAACAGGAGTCGTTCGCAGGTGTTTTGAAAGGAAGAGACGTCAAGGGTGGTGAAAAATGAAACTGAGACGAAGTAGCTCTTGTTCGGCTGATTTGTTCGGAACATTGAACGCGCAAGCTGAAAGTCCGTTGGCGGAGACAAATATAGAGGATCGCGCTCGTGTTGCGATTATCTCATCGCCATTGGTTGAAGAGACGGAAGATTGGCTCTCAAAACGTGCTCTTACACTTGGGAATATGCTTTCAAGCGAACGTGCTGCCGAGTATGTCGCGTGCCTCCGAGCACTTGCACAATTCCGTGAAGAGCATGAGCCGGAGCCCCTCCATGAGGATGTTGAACTTAAAGTTTGCGGAGAGGACGCTGATGCGTTTGCTGTTTCGGCTTTTAAGAGCGACATTCGTCAGCTGAAAGAGTGGAAGCTTGTTGCTGAGCGGATCGAGAAGGAACGGCTTCGCGGATATCGTGACAACAGGCGCACCAAGTTCCGTTACAGGATCTGTGATGACGCGGCGGCGTTTGTTGAGTGGCTTGGCGCACGGCGGGCATATGATCTTGAGCCGGGGGGCGGCGACGAGACGGGGAATCTTCTCGATATGCAGCGCTCGCTCGTAGCGGAATTAAGGAGAATGCTTAATCGCGTTGATGTGCAGAATCTCGGTTATGAGACAGCGGGTGATATTCTTTTCCGCGTTGATCAGATGTCGCGCTATGTTGATATGACGGCGAGAGCGCTTCAGGAACTTAACTTACGTCTTCTCGGATTTGGAGTTGCCGATTTTTCGGTGGATGAGGCTAAGCCGATTGTCGGGGAACTCGCCGTTTTCTTGGAGCGGTTCGGGCGCAGGTTCGGAACGCTCAGGGAAGATATTCTGCGCGATATTGAAGAGATGCGCCGCGAATGTCACCGTAAGCGTTGGAATGCGTGCGCTGAGGTGATGAAGACTGAGGCATCTCGTTTTCGTCATATCGCTTCAGTGAAGGTGCCCGATTCTGAGCGTATACTGGCCGATGCTTCATTATTTTATGGTGCGGGCGGCACGCTCGTTTCGCTCATGTCGCGTGTCGGCGATTCGGCGCGAAAGGTGTGGGGTAAACTCAATGCGAAGCTTCGCGAACTTGAGAGGCGAAATCATCGAATCGAGGATATCGCCAAGCGGCTTGAGGAAATCGCGGCGTTTGATGAAGATTACGTCCCTCATGGTTGGCTCGCTTCACTTTTGGAGCAAGCCAATATGAAGGGCGACGCTCAGGCGAGACCTGGAGGAGAGAAGTCGCTTCCTCCTATGCCGAAAAAGTCGTCGCAGAAAAATGCGGAAAAAATCGTTTCCTGGATTACTCCCCGTAAAGTCGGCGAGCGGCCTGATGTTGCGTCTATCGCGGAAGAGAAAGCGCGGCGGATGCGCGAATGGATGGAGTTGAGGCGTGTTTATCCGTCAAAGATCGCCGCGGTCAGGTTGGGGGCGGGCGAGTATTCGGAGTTTGGAGATTTCGCGAATATTATGCAGACTTTGGAGTATGTTCGCCTAGGGAACGGTGAACGCGCGAAGAAGCTTCTTCTTGTAGAAGGCCGCGCGACAAAAGCTAATGCTGCGGTGAAGATTGAAGAGTCGAGCCTTTCATTTGAGGATGTTGAACTTATAGAATTGCAGTAAAAGCCAATCATTGGAGAAGATGGATTATGAAGATTGAAGAATTGATCGACGGCGGAGAACAGACGGCGGTTAATGTACGCGCTGTTCTAAACATATTGTTGGAATCTCCGTATTTTTACAAGACGGACGACGAGCGGCTATTTCTCGTGCTGATGCGCTACAAGAGGGCGTTTGAGGCGTTCTTCGATAAGTTTTTCGGCTGGAAACTGGTGATGGACGGTAAATGCGCGCGCCTTTATAAGCCTAAATGGTTTAACGAGAAGATTACGCTTCCCAATCGCGATATGTTCACGTTTACGAAGCGCGACGAATGTCTGGCGTTTTTATTGCTGCTTGAATTTTTTGAGCGTGAATGTCGCGAGCAGGGAGTGACGGCGGATGACCGTGAAAATTTGCGTTTCAGGTTCGGCGATTTGTTGGAATATG
This sequence comes from Kiritimatiellia bacterium, assembly GCA_045656225.1. Classification (GTDB taxonomy): domain Bacteria; phylum Verrucomicrobiota; class Kiritimatiellia; order RFP12; family UBA1067; genus UBA1067. Next base: position 29,048 of record JAZOQU010000016.1, read on the forward strand.
CTTCATCGCGTTTTCGTGCACTCATGAGCGGCAAGGAAGAGAACTATACGGATGAGCGCGTGAGGCAGATTTTGAAGGGGATTATGCCTCAGTTGGAGAAGTACCGATTCCTGCACAAAGTAAAACCATCGGCTGACGACAGCGTAAGCGAAATCGAAACAATTTTCGAGTGCCTCCCCGCAATGTGGCACTACCAGGCGGCCGAACTCGCCAAGCCTGTGACGGAGGAGTGAACATGAAATCTTCTGAATCATATAAAATTACGGCTGTTAGGTTGGTGGAGTTTCATAACCTCGGGACGACGACGATAGAAATTCCAGAGGGCGGGCATTTGTTCTTGCTGGGCGATAACGGCTCTGGTAAGACGACGATTCTTGACGCTGTTCATCTTGTGCTCACGGCGGGACGTGAGATGGAATTTAACTCCGCCGCGCGTGTGGCCGGGTCGAAAGATTCGGGCGGCAGAACTTATCAAGGTATAGTTCTTCGCTATAACGCTGTAACCGGGCGGACGGCGCGTGAAGCGGGAATTACTTATGCGGCAGTTGAGCTAAGGTCAGATACAGGACGGGTCTGCTCACTTGTAGTGGGGCTTTCCGCACGAGGGATGGATGTTCAGTACGAGCGCTGGGGCGGCATTGCGAGCGTGGGCGTTTCAGAGCTTCCGCTTATGATCGAAGACGGCGGACGGTTTAGAGCCGCGTCGCAAAGCGAATTTAAAAGCGGCATGGCTGCGCTTACGGGTGGCAAATATTATCCGCATATCAATGATTACGCCAATGCGGTAGGCGCAAGGCTTTTCGGCGGCGAGGTTAAGTATGCCGACGTCTGCAAACTTCTTCGCACGGGTAAGGCGTACCGAGAAATTGCGGCGCGCGCCGCCAACTATGATGATCTATTTCGTCAGCTTTTAGAAGATCCGAGCCGCGATACTTTTGAACCGCTTTTGAAGGGGCTTCGCGAAATTGAAGAGAGCAAGGGTAAGCTCGATCAGATTGATGAGCGAGCAGGTTATTTAACTAATCTTCGGCGCGAGTCAGAAAAGCTCGGGAAACTGCGTCTTAAAGCCGATGTAGTTGCATGGGCGGAATGTGAGCGCAACCGCGTGGTTGCCGCGGAAAATGTTGCGTCGTTAAAAGAAGCGGAAGAGAACGGGCGGAAACTCCTTGAGAGACAAGAGCGCGAATGGGCGGATATTAAAGGCGAAGTTGCGAGGGCGCGCGAGCGGCTTCAGGATCTGCGCGCAAAAGATGAAACCGGGCTCATTGACCGAGAGAAGTCGGCGGCGCAGCGTTTTGGAGAGTCGAACAGAAAGGCTCAAGAGGCGGAACAGGATTTGTCGGATAAGCGCAAATCGGTGGAAGTTGCCGCTAAGACGGAAAAGGATGCGCGTACAAAGCGAAGCGCAACTTTGAAGAAAGGCGCGGATGAGTTAATCTCTGCAGGAAAAGCCTCTGATTTTGCCGTCGGGACACTTGCTGACGCGCTTTATGCCGGAGAAGAAAATGTCGATGCGGCATTCTCGTCAATTCGAGCGGAAATATCATTGGAGAAGGATTCCCGATCAAAGGCGGCGTTCACCGCTGAACGTGAGGCTGATAATGCTGCGCAAGACTCGGAAAAATGTCGTTTGGAACTTGAAGCGGTACGTTTGCGCGGCGAGAATATTCCTCAAGTTTCAGCTTTTCATGAAGCGCGGATGGAAATCCGCAATCAGATGCTCGCGGCTCGTCCGCTTTATGAATTGCTGGAGCCTGCTTCCGGTTGTGACGCCCGTCATTTAGCGCTTCTTGAGAGGTTGGTGGGCGACGACTTTCTGGCGACATGGCTCGCCCGCGCGGATGAGGCGGATAAGGTTAGGCAGATTGTGTGGCGAAACGGCGGCGAGATTGCTGTTGCCGTTCGCGGGACGATGAGCGATGTTTCGGTGAATGATCTTGCGCCGTGGCTTGGTGCGTTTATTTCGTTTGAAGAATCGGATATTGAGGCGGTTCAGCTCTTAGCGCAGCATCTTGCAGGGAAAATCGGGCCTTCCGACGGTGATTTTCTTTCGCAGAAGACGTGGCTCTTTAGAAGACGAGAAGGCCTTTCGCCATCTGTGAAGCCGCGTCTTATCGGACGCAAGGCGCGCGAGGCTGAACAGGCCCGCATTGAGCGCGCGGCGGAAGTTCGTCTTACAGAGGCAGAAAAAGTTGAAAAAGCCGCAAACAAAAAATGTGCGGCACTTAATGCATTTTTGGAGTGCATGGAAAAACTTGAAGAGATCTTTTATGCGCTCCAGGAAACGGCGAAGCGGGAGACGGAGGCTGTGCGTTCTGCGGCTTTGGCGGCGGAGCGCTCGACAGAGCGTATGCAATTGGCTATGGCGGCAGCGTCAGAACGCAGGGCCGACGCGAACGCCGATCACGAAGAGCTTGAGGATATTCGCATTAAGATGCGCTCCCAGGGAATTGACGGAACGCTTGAAAAACGCATTGCCGCGGCGGAAAAGGCTGTGCGCCTGCGGGAAGCGGAAGCTGATGCGAAGAGCCGCGATATCGGAGATAGACGCGGGAAATTGGATGGGGTCGTGAATGCACGCGCTAAAGAGGAAGTGAAACTTAAAGCCTTTTCCGCGCGGATTGAAGTTTACAAGGCTAAGTTTGAGTCTCAAATTCCCGAAGAGACGGATGTGGCGGAGTTTGCGTATGCCGAGTGCCCTGAATGCAAAGAAACGGCTATCGATTTCGCGCAGCTGCGTGAGCGTTTGGCGAAGGAGTCGGGCGCTGTCGAGGCGCGGATAGAACAGTGCATCCGCGATCCGAAGGGCGAGCCGTATGCATTTTCGTTCGAGCGCGAGACGAACAGGATAACGGATCGCCGCGGGAGTTCGCTTTTAGATGTTCTTGCGGATGAGACTCATCGGCTTGATGAATTGCGCGGCATTCTCGATCAGAAGAACAGGGAGGTTTTTGAGCGTATTTTCATGGGTGAAGTGATGCGGCATCTTTATATGGATTTAATGCGGATAACCCATTTGACGGGTAGAATTCAGCGTAAGCTTTCTGGGCGTCGTTTCGGGGTTAATCGCTATCAATTCGGAATAACGCCGGTGCCGGAATATGAACATTTTGTCGAGCTTGTGCGAAAGGGATATGCGCTTGATTCGGGAGATGAGAAGGATGAGCTTAGAGAATATCTTTCTTATCACCGCGAGGAGATACTTAATGCCGAAATAGACGAGATTCCGCCGATTTTCGATTATCGCAGGTGGTTCAGGTTTGAACTTAAGGTTCTGACGGAAAACGAAGAAGGGCGAGTAATCGACCGCAAGGTCAAGAGCATGGGTTCTGGCGGCGAGCAGGCGGTTCCGAATTATTTGCTAATATTGACGGTTGCTGAATTTCTTTATCATGGCGGTAACGGTGTAGATATGCCAAAAACTTCGCCGATTCTCTTCGACGAAGCGTTTTACGGAATTGATGCGGCGCGGCGCGATCAGCTTTTGGCATTTGCCGATGATTTGGGCTTGCAGCTTTTTGTCTCGTCGCCCGATCAGGACGGCGTCAAGCGCGAGATCAAGCATTCGGTTTCGCTTATCGTCATCAAGGATGAAAATCTTGATGTTCATTTAACTCCTGTCGTTTGGCGCAATGTTCCTGCGCAAGCCGATCTTCTTAGCGACACCTCGCCAGAAATTGGTATGACGATTAAGGAAGAGACGCGATAATGATGGGGTGCATCAAGTTTTCGGCGCAGATCGGGGTTAGGTTGTGCTATAATCCCACCCATTCCATTCGACATTCCCGTTGCATGGAATCTGAAAGGACAAAGATATGAAGAAGCATTTGGCGATAGATATTGGAGCGTCGTCGGGCCGCCACATCCTTGGATGGGTCGAGGACGGCAAGATCCAGCTCAAGGAGATATACCGTTTCGACAATTCGCAGATTGTCCGCAACGGGCATGATTGCTGGGATATTCAGGCTCTTGCCCGTCACGTGCTGCTCGGATGCAAGGCCGCGGCTGACATTGGCGAGATCCCGGAGACGGTCGGAATCGACACCTGGGGCGTTGACTTTGTCCTGATCGATGAACGCGGCCTTCCCGTCGGCGACGCCGTAGCCTACCGCGACAAGCGTACCGAAGGGATGCCGGAATATGTCGATTCCGTCATTCCGTTCGAGGAGCTGTATGCCCATACCGGAATCCAGAAGGCGATATTCAATACCATCTATCAGTTGGCGGCGTTGAAGAAGGAGTCGCCGGAACAGCTGGAGAAGGCGGACCGTCTGCTGTTCATTCCGGACTATCTCAACTTCGTCCTGACGGGCAAGCAGGTGAATGAGTACACCGACGCCTCCACTTCATCGCTTGTCAATGCGAAGACGTGCGACTGGGATCGTGAGGTGATCGCTCGCCTTGGACTGCCGGACAGGATATTCAAGCCGCTTTCCATGCCGGGGACTGTGCTTGGCGGCTTCACGAGTGCCGTGCAGAGCGTTGTCGGTTACGACGCCAAGGTAGTCCTTCCTGCCTGCCACGACACAGGATCCGCGTATCTCGCGGTTCCGGCGCGTGACGACAAGGCGATCTACCTTTCAAGCGGCACATGGAGCATCATCGGAGTCGAGAATCCGGAGGCCATCGCCACGCCTGAGTCGTGTGCGGCCAACTTCTCGAACGAGGG
>JAZOQU010000017.1:0-48190 GCA_045656225.1 Kiritimatiellia bacterium
AAAACATCTTCCCTTTTAAAATCAGCGACAATCAAAGCTACTCGACGGCAAAAATCCAACAGCACAAATCCAATCAGGCAAAACCTATCGGCAATCCGACGGTTTACTTTTAGAAAGTCAGTTTACTTTTGGACGTGACGCATTTCCTCCTGATAAAACAAGAACTACAGTTCAATCACGACATAGAAATAGACGCAAACACCCTGGTCTTATTTCAGGCGATCAAACGGCACTATAATTGAATGACGCTACACAAACACTCGCATAGCCTTTATCGCGTCTTCTTTCATCGCATCGGTTGCAGCACCGGCGAGAATATGGAAAAAGGTAACGTCTTCTTTAAGTTTCTCTTCAACCGCGTTCCTGCCGGCGCGAGCCATATAAGAATAGTAATTTATCTTTCTAACTCCGCAGGTAATCGCCTTTTTATAATCCTCTGGCGAAACGCCGCTGCCGCCATGCATAACGAGCGGAACGCCCGTTAGTTGACGAATTTTAGCGATTCTCTCAAAATCGAGAACTGGTTTAGCCTTATAAATGCCGTGGGCCGTACCGAAGGACGCCGCGAGCGCGTCAATATTGGTATCGTCGACAAAGCGCTTAGCCAGATCCGGATCGGTATAAACGGCGCCGCCCCCCGTATCGCCGCCGCCTTCACGCGACGCAAGTGAACCGATTTCTGCTTCAACATCGACATTCGCGGCATGAGCTCTCGCAACGACCTCTTTGGTTACGTTAGCGTTATCTTCATAACTGCAGGTCGACGCGTCGATCATAACCGACGTAAAGCCAAGATCAATCGCGCGATAAATGTATTCGGGGTGTTCGCCGTGATCGAGATGTACACATACGGGAACCTTGGCCCTTTCAGCTGCCCAGACCATCAAGGGCCCGATATCGTCAAGACGCGCGCCCTCATTCTCGTGAACCTCGGCGTGGGCGATAATGACTGGAACGTCAAGCTCCTCAGCCGCCGAAATGACAGCCTTCACATTTTCGAATGTTGGAGTATTAAACGAGCCTACGGCGCAATTGCGCTCTTCGGCCCAAGCTAAAACTTCTTTAAGACTTGCTTTCATTTTTATTAAACTAACGGACGAACCGCCTCATAAAGTTTTTTATATCGATTATAGACTTCCGTGTATCTGGCGTGACGATCGGGATCTGGCTTAAAAGAGCCCGTCTTTCTGACGAACTTCGCCTTAGCCTCATTAAGCGACGCGAAAAGTCCTGCAGCTACCGCCGCCATCATTGCGCAGCCGATTGTCCCAGCATCTTCAGTTTCAAGAGTATCGAACTCTAACCCTAGAACATCGGCTTTAATCTGCATCCAAAGCTTAGATTTAGCGCCACCGCCCGTAGCGACAAGACGCGTAAGCTCTACGCCGGAAGAAGCGAGTCGCTCCTGATTTAGACGCATTTCGTAAGCGACAGCCTCCATACACGCGAGATAAATGTCGCGAGCCGTCGTCGCCAGCGTAAGCCCCACTATCGCACCGCGCGAACCCGAATCCATATACGGAGTCGCAGCTCCCGCCAAATGCGGAAGAACAAGGAGTCCCGTCGGGCCGTCGTATTCACCGGACTGCAATTCCGCATGGTCTCTGCCGGCGCAAATTGATTCCTTGCACCATCTTAACAGTTCACCACCAGTATACGAATAGGCGTACGAAACATAATTGCCAAAATAAGGAACTACGCAGTAATTATCTTCCTGAAACTTAACGGTTTCCGGCGGCTTCGCGAAAACAGGTGTAATACATTCCACTGTACCGGCACCCTCCGCCGCGGTGCCGCTCTCGAACGCGCCCGCGCCGACGGCGCATGCGACCTGGTCGTGACCTGCGGCGACAACCTTCATGCCGTCTTTATCTACGCCTGCGACATCGCCCGTCTGCACTACATCCGAAAAAAGCGATACATCAAGTCCCGCTGCCGAAAGAATCTCTTCGCTCCAGCAAAGATTGCGAATATCGAACGCGGCGGTTCGCGCGGCGAGCGAATAATCAATGACGGGTTTACCGGTTAAAAGATAAATTACATAGTCTTCGACGAGCATTACGCGCTTGGCTCGAGAAAATATCTCGCTCTCGTGAGACTTTAAATACATGAGCTTAGGGAACGAATACGATTCACTCGGCTTAACGCCTGAAATCTGAACCGCCCTTTCGGCCCCGAAGCGCGCGACAAATTCGCGGCATTCCTCGGCGCCGCGCGCGTCTGTACAAAGAAGGATCGGCCTTAACGGCTCTCCCGCCTCATCGACGAGAACGAACGCCTCGCCGAAGCTCGTCACCCCCATCGCATCAATTTTACCGAAACGCGCCTTGGCCGCCGCTACACATTCTAAAACGCTCTTGGCGAGCGCAATGGCGTCGACCTCTTGTGCATCAACAGCGCGCGTGACCGGATAATCGCGATATTCACGACCGAGGTTTTCGCCCTCGGCCGTGAATACGGTCACTTTGCAGCCGGTCGTACCGACATCAAGTCCCGCTATGAGTTTCATGCGTCGATATCCACCCAATCGTAACCGAGGTAAGTCGTGAAGGCTTCCTGAAGGATAGCCTTCATGTGGCCCATGCCAACGGATGTATGATGCTTAAAGCCGCCACGAGCGAGCTTGACGAGCTTATTCTGAAGATCGGGAATCTTCGCGACACCACCGCATCCGAAGAAGCCGTTCTCAATCTTATCCTTCGTGAACTCTCCTTCGGAAGCGTAGATGACGAGCTTGCCGTCAACTGTCTGGCAGTTGGAGTAGGTCATCTTAAACGCTTTGATGCGGCCTTCGTTTGAACCCCAGCCAGAACCGGGATCGCACTTCTCGAACATCTTGTGAGCCGTGACGGTTCCCTTGCCGGCCATGAGTGTTTGAGCGACGGGACCGCAGTGGAAGAGGATGACCTTGTTGGGATCATCACCATAGTTATTGTTCCAGTCAAGAACAGCGGTAGGCTTACCCGAAGCGAGAAGCATAGCGCGCATCGTGATCGCGGAGCAGAGGTCGATTTCGCACGAGGCCGCGATGCCGCGGTCGTTGAGTTCCGAAAGAAGCACGCACGGGCAGACGCGGAGAATCGTCTCCATCTCGTTCCAGCATCTGAGCGAGATTGCGTCGAGATGATACTCTTCGATATAATCGTCGATCGTGCAGGAAATCTTAGCTAAGACTTCCATGCGGTCCTGAGGAACCTTCGAGCAGTTGGTATACTTTTTAAGGCGATCAATCTTAGCCTTAACCGCCGCGTCGACCTTGCGGTTCTGAACCTTGTAGACGAGTTCAGAGAGGTCGAAGGATTCAACCGTAATATCGTACTTCTGAAGAGCGATTTCGTCGAAACGCGTCGTCTTGAACGCAGTCGTTCTTGCGCCGATGCAGCCGATGGAGAAGCGCTTCATGCCGCCTACAACACGGCAGATGGCGGCGAAATCGTCGAGGTTCGCCTTAAATTCCTTAGTAAGCGGATGAACAACGTGAGGCGTCATTACCGTAAATGGAATCTTGCACTGGGTAAAGACGTCAGTTACAGAGAACTTACCGCAATAAGCATCGCGGCGGTGAGCGAAGTCCATCTTACCAATTTCATCGGGATACGCCTGGAAGAGAATCGGAACTCCCGCATCGCGAAGAGCCTCGAACGCGCCGTTCTCATCGGCGAAAATGGGCATCGAGAAAATAACGCCATCGAATTCACCCTTATGCTCTGCGAGCCACTTGGCATAAAGTCGACCCTCGTCGCGCGTCTCAACGCCACCAAAGCGCGTCGCCTTCTCATCCATCATAATATAATCGTAACCGGCCTTGGTAACGGCCTTGACGATATCTTTGCGGGCATCTAAAATAAGCTCGCCCGGCATAAAGCCACGATTACAGAAACAAAGCGCGAATGTTGTCTTTTTCATTTTCTCTCCTTATATGAGTTTAGTATATGTTGATTGTAAAATTACTTTATATTTTCTGCCTTGAGCGTGAGCGAAATCGTAACGCTCTTACCTGGCTTTAAAATTGAATATTTAAGCTTATCGTCGAGCCAGCTTGTGCAAGGCTCAAGACCGATTACGTAATCGCCGCTCGCTCGACTCTTCCACTGAACGAACTTTTTAAGCGAGCTCTTAACAGTGAACTTTTTACCGAGCTTTTTATTTACTAGCGACATGACTCCATCTTTAGTCTCATGGAAGTAGCACGTCTCCTCAAGATTGTCTTCTGGCGCTTCAACTAAAAGCATTTTCTTTTTCTCGTGCTCGGCCCATGGCGTACGAGCAATCGACTTTACGAACTTACCTTCAATCTTCGCTCCTTCATCTACGAAAGGATAACCGATGTTGACATGATAGAGAAGACAATATTTCTCATCGCGGAAGGCGCGGTTCTCGATCTTGTCGGTAATCTTAATCTCGTCAGACCCCGCCGCCGTTTCAATGGTGCGCGTCACGACGAGATTCTGACCGAATAGAGCCGTGTCGCGGATTTCACCGACTATTTTTACACCCTTCTCATCAGCTTCAAGCGACTTGATCTCGGCGGGTATTGTATGGATATTGCCGTGAAGACGATGCCCCTCGACACCGCCAATGGCATCTAAGCCGCATGTATAAAACATACCGCACGGAAAATCTCTCAAGAAATCGTCCGCCGCCGTATAAAGTCCGTTCTTCGAAACGAACGATGCGTTTACACCTTCATGCCAAAGCCTGAAAATATCGAGCGCGTTCGATTCGGAAAGAATAAAATTAAGCTTACCGTTAGCGACAATAATTTGCCGCGCACCATTAGCGCGCCCATCGACGATCTGAACGCGCTGAGCAGAACACACCTGCTCAAGATTTCCGATTTTTTTATCCATATCATTCCTCTTGAATTTAACGTGGTAGTCTAAACGTATTTTACCACCGCAAAGGGTTTTTATTCAAGAGAAATATTGCATCAAAACCGGGGAGCGGCAAATCTATTCAGCGGAAACCGGAACAATAGCAAAACCATCAGCGATAACGGTTCCGTTGGATTGCTCTGCTTTTATAACAAGGCTCGCTCCGGACTCAAGGTTGAAAATTCCAATCTCACGCCACTCACCCATCTTCACAGTCTGATCTACACGGATGGTTTTCTTTTCGCCGCCCGAGGCGATCTCAATCACGGTAGACGACGGATGTTCTACAAACGGAGAATAAGGAACCCTCATCTTAAGCGCATATCGGCCGGATTTTTCAACCGGCAACTTATACTGCGCTGTTATTGCGCCCTTCTTGGCAAAAGTTGAAACATCGCCGACCTGTTCACCGTTGGGATTGTGCTTACGCTCCCAATTACCCTTAAAAAGAACCGAGTCCGACGTTTCATCATCGACGATTACCCAGCCTTTCAAACGCGGATCGGGACGCCCGGGAAATTCTCCGCCGAGAACATCCTGAAGCTCGCGATAATGCCCCTTCGCGTAAATGTCGCGCGGCTTGCAGTCATACTTGAAGCAAAGCGCGACCGCCTCGCCCGCAGCGACACCGAGCTGAGCGAGAGTATTGATTACGCGCGGCGAACCTAAGCCCACATGGGTACAGCTGAAACAACGGCCAACCATAAAGAGATTGGAGATATTGCGCGAATAAATCGAACGGTATGGAATATAATATCTGCCGAAATGAGGCTGACGGCAAGTTGTTATAAAGTCTACACCTTCCTGGGCATCGTCATAATGAAGATCAATAGACCACGAACCTGACGCGATCGCATCCTCGAACGGACGCTTTTCGGAGACATCGCTCTCTTTGAAAATCCAGTCGCCCATCAACCGGCGGCTCTCGCGCTTTGCGAGGACGAACGGAACGAAGCGCAAAATCTTACGCGCGTTGCCGGGGTCTTTTTTAGCGAGCGAAAAAGAACCGTAAACCGCTAAAAGAAGTCTGTCGCGGACATGCTCACCTTGAGCGATAACATCATTGCGGATTCCATACTCCCAGTCCCAACCTCCTTGAAGAGCCTTTATTCCGCAAGCATGCTTCTCAGCCCACGGCGCGCTGAAAGGCATATCCGTATTCGCCTCCGCGCTCGTCCACATGAGCGATGCGCCAAGCGTCTGATCGTCAGCTTTTTCGGGGGCGTATTTCTCACCAAATTCAGACCCCGCCTCACGACCCATGCGCCAATCTGCGCCGGCATAATAACCGAGCCAACCGTCGCCCGTCGCGTCGCAAAAGAGCTTGGCCTTGATGCGGACGATTTTATTGCGCTTCCAGTCAAGAGCCTTAACCGACGCGATAGAACCGTCATCATTCTTCTCGGCGGCGAAAACCCTGGTAGAAAGAACAGTCATAATATTCTCTTCATCCTCAACGATACGCATGCGGTTCAAATCGGAGACTTTCATCTCACCTTCGCCATTCATAAACCAGCCGCGAACCTCACGCACAATATCGTAACGCGCCTCACCCGCACTCCAAACGCGAATCTCGGCGGACGCATTACCGCCGAGAACCGGGCGATCTTGAATAATCGCCGTCTTAACCCCGCGGCGGGCGGCGGCAAGAGCGGCGGTGACACCTGGAACTCCGCCGCCGACAACCGCAAAATCCACCTCGACGGTTTCATCGACCTTTGCGGAATCTATCGAAAGCGCGCCCTCGGGAGCGTCTTCGTTTTTTACAAAGACAACACCGGCACAACGCCCGGCAAAACCATCGCAGTCGACTAAAGAAACTCTGGAAACGCCCTTTTCCAGTTTAACAACGCCGGCATCTTCCCATGCCCATTCGCTTTGAGTTATGCCAAAGACCGTATCAAGCAAAACGCCATTTACTTTAATCTTAAATGCGCCCGCACCCTCAACCCAGCTGCGCGAGCGAACATAAACGCGCCATTCACCGGATTCGGGAATATTCGCAACCGCCTTAGCGTCAAGGCAGCGGATGCCATTGCCGTGCGCGAGCAGATATGGAGAGCCCATAACATCCATAAACTGAACATCAACCTTCCATCCGCCGGGATCAAACGCCTGGGGATGAATATCGACACGCCCGGCAAAGACATTCGGAGGGAATACGGCAGAAAATGAAACGGCAAGACAGATTAATATTCTCTTTTTCATTGCTTCATTATATCATAACGGCATATCACATGTCATTATACCAGTCTTCCAGTTTTCGATTGAACTCGAGACGTGTGCCCGTTGACCACTTCTTGACGCAATCCGTAAGATCCTCGATATGCATGGTCACGCTGCGTCGCGGCACAAAAGGAGACCAGAAAAACCAAAGCAATACGCTTTTAAGAAATGTTGGGACAAATGACGGCGAAACTTTACGGCCCGCCCTGCTCCATATCGAGCCCCAAAGCCCACGCGTTCTGACGCCGATGACCCGCACTCCATCAGGCAGATCGGAACAGATGTTATAGGCCAACTGGCGGGTGCCGATATCTTCCCTGTCGCGCTCGGTGTGGATATGCCCCGACGGATAGAAGATTATGCTTTCTCCTTCAGCGAGCGAATTCTTTACGATATCCCCGAGCCCGCGCGCCAACGTTGCGCCCTTTCTCGTTAAACTCTTTCTGAGATCGGGCACCGCTACCGCGCCCAATGTTTTCAGAACGTACGGTGCGACGATTCCCGCCTTGAAAAACGATTCGTCAGACAACGGCCTCAAAGGGGTTTTCCAGAGCTCAACCGTAACAAGCATGGGATCAACCATCGCCGGATGGTTTGGAAGGACGAGGAAAGACGTCGCCGGAGCGTCAAGACACTCCTTACCTTCAGATTTCACCTTATAGCGCCTTGAGAATATCCATCGCCCGGTATACACAAGCACCTTGCGAAAACCCATGACAAAGGCGAACGGCACGACAAGAAACACGAGAGCAAGCAGAAGCAGAAACGCCTTGGCCCCGAAAAGCCAGCTTATGAGCGCATAACATCCGCTCGATCCGAGCATAAAAAGAAACGACACCTGGTTGAAATATGAAAGAATCGTATTCAGTCTCGGCCCCTTGACGGTCTTTTGGATCTCGGCGTCTAACGGCAACTTGAAGAAACCGAGATCAAACGCGAGAAACCACACGGTCACGGTAAACATCACCGGCGTCATCGGCACAAAAAACAAAACCGCGCAGACCAGCGCCGCTATCCATCCGGTCAGCAATGTAGCCCCTAACAGAAAATATCGCCTGTCGACAAAACCGGCGGCAACCTGACCTGAAACTATACCGATCGCCGCGGAACAGAGAAGAACGCCCGTACCTTTTGCGCTGAGATGGAGAACGGCGTCACCGTAGACCAGCAGGCCCATTTGAAGCATGGCGGCCCCCCACCAGAAAACCGAAAGCGTCAATACGACGGAGTTAAGCCCGTCATACCGCTTTGCCATCCTGTATACGCGCAGAAAATATCTGACCGGGTTGATCGAATGCACCGCCTTGTTTGGAACTTCCGCCGATCGGATCATATAACTCGCCAAAAGCCCGAGAACCGCAAAAAGAACGAGAAACACATATCGCCACCGGCCATCTCCGCATTCGGACGCTCCGCCCCCGGCACCGGAAACATCGGCAATCACAGAACCGGCCACGGTGCCGAGCAGAACCCCGAGGAAAGAAAATCCTTCCATACCGCCCATCCCCGTTGAAATACGCCCTTCGCCGCCAACATCTCTGACGAGCGCGTATTTGGACGGAGAATACAAAGCGCTCTGCAGCCCCATCAGCAAAACCGAACCGTAGACAATCCAGGGCGATTCCATGACCATGCCCAAAATCGCCACGCCCATGATCGGGAGCTCGGCCCATTTCGCAAAACGGACGACACGAAGCTTCGAACAGATCGATGTGAGGCGGTCGGCCAGCGGGGAAAAGAGAATGTAGGGAAGAACGAGCGCACCGGCCGTGACGCTCATGGCGACCGACTTCAGACCCTCGTCCGAAATCCATCCGACGACAATAAACCCGGCAAGCGTCTTCAGAAAATTATCGTTGAGCGTCCCGAAGAAGTTTGTTATGTAAAGCGGAATGAACGAATTCTTTTTAGTCATGGCGAAACCTCTTTTATTGTAAACACTTGATTACTTTACCATATTTCGCGGCTGTTCGTCAACTGCATATCCGCAATCGCGGTCAAACGGGAATCCCGGACAAAACCCCTGTCGCCCGACAGAAAATCAATATACGTCCATGTCCTTCGGAACAGGAGCGATGAACTCCATACGGCGAGATTCGGTCGGATGCCAGAGGACCAGTTTCCAGGCATGCAGCATCTGCCGTGCCGGGACAACGGCAAGACGCTTATCCAACGCCTGCTTCCCGTACTGCTTATCGCCGATGACGGGAGTTCCGAGAGAAGCCATGTGAACGCGTATCTGATGTGTGCGCCCCGTCTCGATCCTGCACTCTATCAGGGAATACCCCTTCTCGCGCGACTCGGCGGGAGTGCTGAGAACCCTCCAGTTCGTTATGGCGGTTTTACCGTTGCGCTCGACTATCGCCATGCGTTTGCGGTCGACGGGATGGCGGCCGATGAGATTTTCGATCCGTCCCGAATCAAGACGCGGGCGGCCGTGACAAACTGCAATATACGTCTTTTCGATATGCCTGTGCGAGGCGAATGCCTTGACGAGATGCTCCATCGCCTTCTGGGACTTCGCGACGACTATCAGTCCGGACGTGTCCTGATCAAGCCGGTGGACGATGCCGGGGCGGGCGACTCCGCCTATCCCCGACAGATCGGGGCAGTGATAGAGAAGAGCGTTTACCAGAGTTCCGGTGAAATGCCCGGGAGCCGGATGGACCACCATTCCCGGAGCCTTGTTCACTACAAGCATGTCGGAATCTTCATAAACCACATCTACCGGTATATCCTCAGGCTCCGGCGTCGCCGGGACGGGCGGCGGGATTTCCATCTCGATGACGTCGGTCTCGCCGACCTTCATGCCGGCTTTCTCGGCGACGACGGAATTGACCTTCACGAAACCGCCCTTTATAAGACCTTCGATACGGGAGCGCGAAAAATCCGGATTGCGGTCCAAAAGAATTTTATCGAGACGCGCCATTCTGTCATTCGCTCCACTTCACATAGCGAACCGTCTTCTCGTGCACATATCCCTCGGCCGTAACCGTGCGTGACATTCCCATCGACTCGCCGGTGATCTTTATCCTGAAGACGCTGTTCTCCTCGGGCGAAAAAGTAATGTAGTTCTTGGCGTCGCTGCCGATGTCGGACGAACTGACAGGTGTTCCCGCGTCGTCGATGCGCCTGATCATATCATCCCAGTCCCTGAAAGGCCAGGACGTCAATGTCTCATCGACGTCACGATCCTCGGGCATCACCTTCTTGGCCGCAAGTATCGCCTCCGCGATTTCACGCGCCTCCTCAACGGAGTCTTCATCCTCCGGATCCGTATAAATGCCGGGCACGGTGAGCAGAGCCTCGACGCTGTCTACGTTGTTGATGTTTATTTTACCGGTGCCGTCTGTCGAAAAAAGCCCCATTATCCCCTTTACCTCAATCTGATTCTTCTCGTCCTCCCACGGATTTATTATCCCGCCCGTGAGTATCTGGGGATATTCTCTGAATCCTCTGACATACTGAAGTTCCTTCACGTCAGGAATCGGTCCCTGGCGCGGACGCCGCTTCAACTCGTTGGCTTCGTGCTCATCGAGTTTCCTGTACTCTTCCTCAAGCTCCTCATACCACTCGTTCTCGGCGCCGCACTCTTCGCCGTCGATGGACGTGACGGTATCGTCGCCGTCCCGCCAGTCGTTCCAGGACGCGATCAGGATATTCCACAGATTGATGCGTCCCTCATCCGGAGTATCAAGCTCCTCGGGGATGTTGTGGGTCTGAAAAATCATCCACCACCGCTCCATATATTTCGAATCGCCGGTCTGTCCGGAATCCGAACAGAGTTCGTTGATGTTCAACACGCCCTCGTTGCCTGAATTCGCGGTTTCGATCTCAATCGTGACGAGAGACGACTCAGGATTGTCCTCATCGAGAAACACCGGACCGATCGTGCACTTTGAATTCGTTTTAAGATCCAGTTTTTCGGCGAACCACGCATCATCCTCAAGCATCTCCTCCATTTCCATGTCTTTGCTCCATTCGGGAACATCCTTATAATTCACAAGGACTATCTCGGCCAGAATCTTCCCCGCGTCTATAAGATACCCCACTCTGTTCCGCTCGCGCACATAGAGATTGATGCCGGCGTGCTGATGCGCCTCGTATGCGAACGCAAGAGCCATTATGGAAAGCACGGTAATCGTCCAAAGGGCGAACATAAGAGCGCTGCCGCGTTTCATCTTGAAGCGCCTCCTCTCCTTCGGGTTCCTCCCCTGGTGTTGCCTTTCTTCTCGTCGCTCGGAAGACTCGCGCCGTCCTGGCTCTGCTCATAGATGGGAATGCGCACGATGCGCATCATCGGAGCGGTATTCGTCCTGTAGCTCTTAGCCTCGGGATCTCGCACCCAGAACGTCAATTCCACCTTGTAAGGAACGGAATTCGATTTGCTCCATTCATCCTTGAAAAGCGTCTTGTCGTTCTTGGCTTCCGTTCTGCCGTCTTCGGGACTTTCCATAACGCGGCAATTCATCCCGACAATACCGTCGACAATCAGGACAGGCTGATACATTTTGCTGTTGGCGAACGAATAGTCCGTCTCCGAGGTATCCTTCGATTTGTCGGGACGGAGCGCAGGATCGTTGCACAACCTCGCATAGAGGCCTGTGATTTCAATCTGATCCCTGTATTGGCGATTCCCCTCCTCGAGCACCATAAGCTGTACCCGGTGAACGGTGGCCGCCGAGGCATCCTGACCGCCCACGATGGCAGAACCGGTTTTCGCCCACTCGATCACGTCGGAATTGTCCGGGTCCGAACCGTCTCCGTTATCCGTCAGCACAAAGCCGTATTTTTCATCCTGCTCCCCGTTATGCGGATAGTACATGCTCTTAAGCCCGCTGACGACCTGATTGAGCGCGTAATCCGAACGCTGGAACCTGTCCATATACTCCGTCGCTTCAGTCCACGAGGTGCTCACCCCGTTAAAGGTCATGACTGCCATTATGACAATCACCGCCGAGATAAGCATCGCGACAAGCATCTCGACCAGTGTGAACGCGCTGCGGTTCATTCGCTCTTCCTCCAGAATGCGAAATAGCTTTCGCTCTCGCCGTGTCCGCGGTACCTGTCGCCCCAGCGGACCGTTATCTTTACACGGTAAAGACCGCCGAGACGCTTGATTTCCTCGTCGTCATGCTTGTTGACGCATTCACGCTCCCATGTGTAGCCGTAGAATTTTTCCTCCTGCGCCGAGGTCAGCCTTTCCTTGGATATCATCTCCCACAGTTCTGTCGCTTTCGTCTCTCCAACGTCAAGATCGTCCTCGTCGGACACATCGGACAGAGGGTAGGCCATCTCACCGAGATCCATAACCTCCTGAACGGTCTCCTGGTACACCGAACCGAGCATCGTCTTCTGGGAATTCGATACTGAAAGCAGAATCGTTCCAAGCCCCAACCCGAGCAGTACGGTCGCAAGTATTATCTCAAGAAGCGTAAATCCCTTCCTCACGTCATTCCTCCCCTTCCTCAAGCACCTTAACTCCTCCGAATCGATCGACCTTGATCACCCACGCATCCTCTATCGTTCCGGTTTCAGGATAGATATATATCCTGTGCGGATCGCAACGCCCGTTCGTCTGCCAAGCCACGGACTTCTCGGCCTCGATCTCCTCGACCTCGCTCTGAAGCGCCGTCTCTTCCGCCGCGGCTTCCTTCTCCTTGCGCTCCTTTTCCGCCTCCCGTCCCTTTTTGAAACTGCTCATTAAAAAATCGACGTTCGAGAACACCGAAATCCGCGATCTCCTCACCTCGTTATCGACGGCAACCGTACCGTCGGCGTCCTCGTCGTCCATAACGACCTTGATGCACACCCCGGTCAACACCTCCTCGGAAACGGGACTGAAAAGTATCTCCTCTACGGTCTGCCCCGAATTGGAATCGCTCGCCGCGCTACCGTGCCGCGTCGCGTTGCGTTCCTTCCCCGCAGGAACACTCTCGGCCTCTTCGCCGAGAATCTTCCATTCGCCGGTTATAGAACGGGCCCGTATGTTCGCTTTCGACTCCATGAGGTTCACGGACGTTATCTCGACCTTTGAACGAACGGAATCCTCCGAACGGCCCGAAGAGAACGTTATCACCGCCGGCTTCTGCGAAACGAGCGCAATCGACCTCGCCTGCCTTATGGCGGCAAAAACAGATCTGACAGATCCCCGCAAGGCGGCGTATTCCTGACCTTCCTGAACGGAAACGACCGCCACAGTCACCATCAAACCGATGATGGCGACGACAACCAGCAGTTCAATCAGTGTAAACGCACGGCGCATTCACATATAAATCAATTCTTGTCTTCCTTACCCGGATGCTTGACGCGATCGCTGCGGACATCGTCATCGGTATCGAACTGCCCGTCGGAACCAGCCGAAACGACATAGAACCTCTTTTTACCGTTGGTCTTCAATTGATACTTCTCGCCCCAGGGATCAATGAGAACACCCTCGCCGCCTTCTATGACGGGGTCCTCACCCTCTACAAGCTCCTCAAGGGACTTGGGAAGCCTGCGCTTCTGCATCTGATAAGTGGTCACACCCTGCGCGAACACCTTGACCTGCTGCTGTGCCGTCGTCTCATTGGCCCCCTCAAACGCTTTCGGAAGCGCAATTACGGCCGCCGACGCGAGAAGACCGATAATCGCGACGACAACGAGCAGTTCAACAAGAGTAAAGCCTCTCTTGGCGATACCGACGATTTCATTTTCTCTCTTCATGACATTTCCTCTCTTTTCTTCTCTTGCTTATACCGGTTAAATTATATTATTTTTTCATCCGTTTCTCAAGTGCCGCGCGCTTCTTGGTCTCGGCATCGAGAAATTTCTGGACCGTCTTGGGTATGGTAAAATCGTACTTTCCCTTTTCGAATTCGCCTTTAAGCTCGTTCACAAACGCCCCAAGAGACGGTTCGGTCGAATCGAATCCGACCAAACCGAGCATCTGGCCGCTCGCCTTGAAAAGCGCAATGCCGGGGAAATTGTTCTTTTTGCCGTCAAGAACGGCGTCAACGATTCTTTTTTCGCTTTCCTTGACAGCCTCGAAATCAGGCTTTGGAATATCATCGCTCTTTTTTACGGGCCCGCGATTTCTGCGTCCCCGCTTTTGCTCCACGCGCGGAATCTTATAGCGGTAATAAACGCAATTTTCCTTGACGAAATCCTTGAAAAGCCTGTTGCCCACCGTCGCGGCGCGGACACGGGAGCAAATCTTGGAATCCTCAAGATCGATAAAAACCAGAACCGGCTGTTCCCAGGCCTCGGCCACGGCGGCCGCATCTTTCCAACGGAAATATTCCGGCTTTTTCGTCGGCCCTTTTTTCTTTTTCTTGACGGGCGCCTCGGATTTCGCTTCTCCGCCTTCGCCGTTTTCGGCCGCGGAAACCGGCCCGCACGCAAAGGCAAAAACGCTCATCGCCGCAACGCCCAGCAGTTTTAACTCATTCAACCTCATATCGGGAACCCTTTCCGCCTTGCGGCGCTTTATTCAACTTCTTTAATCTTTCCGAAACCTCCGCCGCGAACTCCCGCTTGCCGAGCTGCATGAGAAGTTTTACATATTCTTCTCCGACCCGAGCATCGCCGGGACTTATTACAAGCATAGTCTCGTAGCAGTTCGCTGCTTCGACAAAACGTCCGAGATCGCGAAAGACTTTTGCGTTGACGGCCATCCGGTAGAGCCTGTCTATAAGCATAGTGTCGACGGGATTGTGCTTCATCGCTTCGGCCCACATTTCAAGAGATTGATCAAGGCCGTCTTTATTGAGCGAAACTTCCTCGGCCTTGACGATCACGCGTCTCCAGCATTGTCTGTCGAACATCGCCTTGGAAATGGATTCGACGATATCCGAATCTACATCTTCTATGTCAATCCAGTCAAACAGGGGTATGTCCTCCTTCAGGAAATACTGGGGCGCGACTTCGAAATTCCTGTCCGACAATGAAAAGACCGGCATCACTTCCTCTCTTTTAGCGGCATAATTGGCTGCAATGTCCTGAATCGACCCGCAACCGGCGCGCTCCGCCTCCACTGAAAAAACCTCATCGCGCGAAAGGAACTCGAGCATATCCGACATCTTGACCTTTGAGTTCCCGTATCTTCCGACAAGCATCCATTCAGATTTCGAAAACATCCAAAGGCGGACGTCATCACCGGGAAATTTTTCGAGAATTTTCTTGAAATCAAGCGCCTTCAGTTTCGATGCGTTGAAAACCTGCACAAAAATTCCGTCAGGCGCAACCTTGTCGGCAAGCCTTAAATCTCTCAGCGCCGAATCATTCGATTGAAACACCATATCGTACTTAACTGAAGAGCAATCGATATTATTAGTCTCGACGGCACCGGGCATTATCCTGTTGAAGATTTCCGCATAGCCGCAGTCATCGCCCGCGACATAGACCTTTTTCGCATCCGGCTTCTGAACGGACGCCGCGTAAACCGCCGCCGTACGCAGGAACCGGGGCTTGGGAATCGATTTTTCTCTGCCTTCTTCTTTTGAACCGGAAGTTTTTTCCGCTGACTTTTCGTCCATGCATAGCGCGACTTCGCCCCTCAGAAAATAATATGAAGCCCCGATGACGGCGGATAGGGCGAGCAGGAACAAAAAGGTGGCGGCAACTGTCTTTTTCATCGAAAACGGGATAGATGATTTTTGCATAGACTCCTTCGATATGCGCGACGAAATACTCTCGACGCAACGCGCCACAACGCCTGTCCGGGCGGAAACGGCCTTCGCCGCCCTTTCTCCGAGTCCGCCGTCACCCTGAGAGAACCAACCGACGAGAGTCCTCTCCAACTCATCGGAATCAGCGACCTGGCAGACCCCGCCCTGCTCGAGAAGATCGCTCATGACGGGTCTAAAGTTTTCGGTGTACGGCCCGACGACGGTAGGCTTTCCGCAGAAACACGGCTCGATCATATTCTGGCTGCCGTGGGCGCAAAGCGACTTTCCGACAAATACGGCGTCAGCGATTCCGTAAAGACCCATCAGCTCTCCGGTTGTGTCCGCCAAAAAAACGGTTCCCTTCGACTCGCCGTCGGGCCTACGCACAACCCCGGTTGAACGACGGAAAGACGAATACCCAGACTTGACGATATTCTCTTCGACCGCATCGGCCTTTTCGAAATGACGCGGAGCGATTACGAGCGTAACGCCGTCGAGTTTGTCGAGAATCTTCAACAGGGCCTCATCCTCGCCGGGCCAGGTGGATCCTCCGAGAAGAATCCTGTTTTCCGCGGGATAAGCACCAGACGAAATCAGCCAGGTCTTCAGCTCCGACTCCTTCGACTCGTTCCGCCGCGCAACATCAAACTTGAAGCTCCCGGTGACGTCAATCGAGCTTTCGGGCGCTCCCGCCGCGAGAAGACGGCTCCTGTCGAGTTCGCTCTGGGCAAAAATCCGGGTAAAACACCTGAAAACATCCTTAAAGAAAAACCGCCCGGCCCTGTAGCGCGGCGCGCTTCTGTCGCTGACACGGGCGTTGATCAGAAAAACTGGAATTTTCGATTTGGCGGCGCGGCGGATGAAATTGGGCCATATCTCGCTTTCGGTAAGAACTATCGCTCGGGGATTGACGGTCGAGAGCGCCGCCTTTACAAACGTCGGGAAATCGAGTGGATTGTAGATGAGGACATCGCGGTCGGTCACCTCGCGCTCGGCCATCTTCCAGCCCGTCGAACTGGTGGTGGAAAAGCAGAATCTCACATCGCGCTCGCGCTTGCGCCACTCGCGCATAAGCTGGCCGGCGACCTGAACCTCTCCGACCGAAACGGCATGGACCCAGACGAAATCCTCCGCTCCGTTCGACGAGTCGAAAAGGCCCTTCGGATAGAGAGCGAAACGATCCAGCATCCTCGCGCGGTAACCGCCGCGCCGAAGCATCCTGAGCAGGAACCCGGGAAGCATCAACGCGAAAACGGGCGCGAAAAGAAGATTATAGAAAGCCCACTTCAAAGCGTCAGAACTTCGCGCCGGCGGGAACGTCTTCCTTGACGCCTGTGCCGCACGTGATCCAGGCGTTCTCGCCGATAGTGATATACGGCATCGTCGAACAGTTGGCGAAGAACGACACTCCGTCTCCAACCTTCACGCCCGCGGCGATCGCGGTGCCAGTGCCCGTATTGACAAAATCTCCGACTGCCGCGTCATGACCGACAAAACTGCGCGCGCCGACAAGGGTGAACTTGCCGATTTCGGCACCAACCTGAACCACGGCCTCGGTAGCGATGTATGTTCCGTGCTTAAACTCGGTCGTCGGAGAAACCTGGGCCGAGGGATCGATCAAAGCGGGGAAGTCATGACCGCGAAGACGCTTGTAAATATCTGCGCGCTTGACGTTGTTGCCGATCGCGATGAAGACGGACGCTCCGGGATAATCGCGAGAAACCTCTTCAACAGTACCGAGAATCGGATAACCCTCATAGTTATCACCCTTCTTCCACTTCGGGTCATCATCCGCATAACCAATGATGTTCCATTTGGGCTCGCTCTCCGCACCGTTGATGCGTTCAGCTGTCCAGATCGCCTCGCGGCCGAAACCGCCGGCTCCGACTATAAACAGGTCTCTCATTTAAACTCCTCCTATGGACTTATTGAAAGTATATCAAATTTAATGAAAAGCGGCAAAGAATTAAGGAAGACAACCGAAAGTTGCCGCTATTTTAAAATCAATCCGCCGCGAGAAACGTTATTTTCTGTCGTTTGTCGCCAATGGGTGACTTCGCAATGCAAAATCAACATACGAGTCGTAGATTTTAGAAGCGTCAAACTGCTCGTCAAGCATTCGCGATGAAGCTTTACGCATTTCATCAAGGCGCGGGAGAATTGATTTAACCGCGTTAACCAGCGAAGCGCTATTACCGAACGAATACGACACCCCCGCGCCGTATTCATTTAAAAGGCGAGCGCTCTCACCGCCCAGCGAACTGACAACAGCGAGAGAACTCTTTGCATAGTCCGCCAGTTTGTATGGTATCCCGACACAACTCGACGGATCCATCGGAACAAGCCCGACATCACACCTCTTCAAAAGATCATCGAGTTCCGGCTCACTCAGATACCCGTGAAATTTAACGCCCTTTATGCCCTTTCTTTCGACAAGCTCCTTAAGAGCCTCTTCCTGCTCACCCTTGCCCGCAATATCCAAGGTAGCCATCCCGCTCAACTCCCTGACAGCCTCGACGGCAGTCACCAAGTCGTAGCTTCTGCCCATGTTACCCGCATAGACTATACGCAAGGGGGCTGTCCCCTTTGAGGTATGAATGAGGGAAGAGGGAATTGGGATGTGGGAAGAGGGATGGTGTTTGGGCCGATTAGTAAGGGGACTGTCCCCTTTGGTTATGCCGTGGTAGAAGCGGCGGATATCTTTAGAAAATCCATAAGAACGCGCAATCTCCACATAATTATCGGCGACGGTTGTAATCGCTGCCGCCCTTAAATAATTGCGCCTCGCTTTTCGCCGTAGCGGCCAAAGAAGGAATCGCGGCACCACACGCTCAAATGTCTCGGGCCATGCATCCATGATATCGACAATGACCCTGGCGCCTGTTTCAGAGGCTATCGTATGAGATGCGTCGACCAGTCCTAAAGGCGGAGAGCTCGCGATTATAAGATCAGGGATTTTACGGCGACCGGCCCGAATCGCCTCACGGGCTACTTTTAAAAACGTTTTTGCCAGTTTGCGGTGGGACATTAAGCGCCTTAAAGAAACATTCTTAAAATACGGCTCCGTTTCCAGTATCTCGATATCGAACGGCACTTCAACGCCGAAATCCAAAACCCGCTTTGTTTTATTCGCATGGGAAAAATCGCTCGTCCAATAAACGACATTATGCCCCGCCTTGCGAAATGCCTTGGACATAAGCCAAAAGCGCATCGGGCGATACCCTTCCAAAGGCAGATTATCGAAAGGATTTACAATCCAGACGTTCACGCCTTAAATCCTTCTCAATGAACCTTGGTCTTAAAAGTCAAAAGAAGCGTATCAAGCGAATCTATCGAATCCGAAATCTTGGCGCCGCCGGAAATCGTAATTCGCAAAATTGCCGCCTCAAAAAGGGAATATACGAGCGATGTCGCCGAATTTATGTTGAGAGCTGAGTCAAATTCACCCTTATGTTTACCCTCAACGACTAACGAATGGATAATACGTCTCATACCGACGGTATGGCGCATAATATTCTCAATTGGAACCTTACCCTTGCGCTGGTACTCACTCAAGAAATCAATAATTACACAAAGAAAATCGCGGTTATCGTAAAGAAGCGCAAATACCGCCGTGCAAAGCTGGCGCAATTTAGCCCCGGCGGCCTGACCCGAGCGCATAACCTCATGATATTTATCGGCGATTGAAGACGTAGCCTCGTTGATCGCCTCATTGAATATCGTGCGCTTATCCTTGAAATACGTATATAAGAGCGTGCGCGCAACTCCGCATTCGCTCGCGATCATACCGAAATTGACAGCGTTAAAGCCATGGCGGGCGAACAGCTTTAAGCTGGTCGCCCGGATTTCGCGTTTGCGCTCTTTATGATTTATCGCTTTAGCCATGGCCGCCTTCCTCTTCTTAGGCGGTATATTATATCATATTAGAACGTATAAGAAACAGTTGCCGAAACAATATGGGAAAATGAATTATCACACTCGAAATCATGCTTCTCAATCATACGGGATTCCGATTCCATGATGATAAAATTATAACCCAAATCAACACGCCAACTTTCTAAGAACTTGTAACTGAGACCGAAGCCGATGATGTGACGATCGCCTGGGGGGAGCATCGTTGTGCCATTAGCCTTGGAGGACGGATCCCAATCGTAAAAATAACCCATGCGGCCCGTGAAACTGTTCGTAAAATCATATTCAAAACCAAAGCCGATACGCCAGGCATCATGCCAATTAAGCTTCTGTGTACGGGAGCTGGGAGCGGGAAGACGAAAATCGATGTGGTTCACCGTACTCCATTCAGTCCAAGTGAGCGCCGCGCCGCCACGAAACTTGGACGTAAAGTCATAGTTGGCGCCAAAAGTTACTGATGCCGGCAGAACAAGCTTTGCACGCGCATCACCCGACGGCGGAACGGCCGCTCCGGTAGCCGCCGAGAACAGCGGATGAACTGCACCGCGGGCATCGAAATCACCTTCAATACGATGATTGATGCGGGAACGATAAACAAGACCGAGTCTAAGAGCGTCATTAACCTTATACTGGGTAGCAAGCATATAGCCGCAATTAATATCATCACCCTTCAACTTTGTATAAATATTCTGACGACCCAGCAAATCGTGCCCCATATCAAGGGGCGTCTTGTAGTTTTCGAACGTCATATACGAAAGACGCGCACCGAACGAAACAGACCAGTCCTCGGTAATCTTATATGCGATATTAGGATTAATCGTAAACTGTTCAATCGTCGTCTCAGTAGAATCTGCCTTAAGCAACCAATTATCATCATACTTGGTACCGAGACCGTATTCGCAGTATGTACCCAAACCCAAAAAGAGCTTATCGCCCCAAACCGGTGCAGCGATGTACACATGAGGCGGAGGGAACCATCCCGCATTCATTTTGTGCTGACGTTTCCCGTCTACTTTTACATCACAGAAAGGATTAATGAGCGACATACCGACCATAATCTGCACGTTTGTACACTCAGTCAAGTTAGCGGGGTTGTAGTAGTTTGCCGATGCATCACGAGTAGAACCGACAAGGCCACCACCCATGCCATTACCACGAGCTGAGGCTTCGTAAAGACCGAATCCAGCAGCGAATGCAGAACTGATCGCAGTAGCACATATAGCTAAAACTAAGAGTTTTTTCATTTTGACAATTTCCTTTTTTTGCGTCAATTTGACATTTAGACATTTTTTGTCAAGTTGCGGAATAGTATATCAAATCTTTCGGTTTGACACAATAGGGAATTTTGTCAAAATAGTAAAAAAGAAAAAAAGAACTGCGGACATTTCCGCAGTTCTTTTTCTATACGCTATAAAGGCGCTTTATCAGTCGGCGGAAGGACGAACCTTGCCCTCTTTAATGCGCTTCTCGACGACGGCCTTGGCGATGGAAGCGGGAACCGCCTCGTACTGCTTGAAGATCATCGTGAACGAGCCGCGGCCCTGGGTAACCGTACGGATCGCGTTCGAGTAACCGAACATTTCGCCGAGCGGGACGGTAGCCTTGAGGAGCTTGACGCCGGCACGGTCTTCCATGCCCTCGATGCGGCCGCGACGCTGGTTGATCGAGCCGTTCGCAGCGCCCATGTACTGTTCGGGAACTACGACTTCGACGTCCATCATAGGCTCGAGGAGTTTCGGCTTAGCCTTAAGGAAGGCCTGCTTGAAGCACTGGCGAGCGCACTCGACGAACGCGAATTCGTTGGAGTCGACTTCGTGGTAGGAACCGAAGTAAACGGTAGCCTTGACGTCGACGACAGGGAAGCCCGCGAGAGGACCGGCCTCAAGAGCCTTCTTAACGCCCTTCTCGACGGCGGGGATGTACTCGGTAGGAATTACGCCGCCCTTAACCTCGTTGACGAACTCAAAGCCCTTGCCGGGTTCCTGGGGTTCAAGCTTAAGGCAGACGTGAGCGTACTGACCGCGACCGCCGGACTGCTTGACGTGCTTGTACTCGTTGTCGACGTTCATCTCGATCGTCTCGCGGTAAGCGACCTGAGGAGCGCCTACGTCGCAGTCGACGTTGAATTCGCGTTTCAGACGGTCGACGATAACTTCGAGATAGAGCTCGCCCATACCGGCGATGATCGTCTCGGAAGTTTCCTGGTCGAAAGTGACGACGAAGGTCGGGTCTTCCATCGCCAGAGCGTGGAGAGCGACGCCGAGCTTCTCGTTATCACCGCGGCTCTTCGGCTTAACGGCAACCGAGATAACGGGAGCGGGGAAGTCGATCGACTCGAGAACGATAGGCTTTTCGGGATCGCAAAGCGTATCGCCCGTACGGGTCTGGGTAAGACCGACGCACGCGACGATATCTCCGGCGCGGGCCTCTTCGAGAGGCTCCTGCTTGTTAGCGTGCATGCGGAAGAGACGGGAAATGCGCTGCTCCTGACCGATCGTGGAGTCGAAGAGTTCGGCGCCGAGCTTCATCGTACCCGAGTAAACGCGGACGAACGTGATCTTACCCATGTTCTTATCGGACATGATCTTGAACGCGAGACCGCAGAAAGGCTCGTCGTCGGAAACCTCGCGCTTCTCCTCGGGATTGTCCTGAGAGACGGCGGCACCCGTGTCGAGAGGCGAAGGAAGGTAATCGCAAACAGCGTCGAGGAGAGGCTGAACGCCCTTATCCTTGAACGCGCTGCCGCAGAAAGCGGGAGTAATCGTACGGGCGAGACAGCCCTTGCGGATAGCCTTTTTAATCTCGTCGATCGTGAGATCCTCACCGGAGAAGAACTTCTCCATAAGAGCGTCGTCCTGCTCGGCGGCGGACTCGACCATCTTCTGGCGCCATTCGGCGGCCTTCTCGGCATACTCTTCGGGGATGTCCTTCTCGATAACGGTCTTACCGAGGCTCTTCATATCGAAGTAGAGAGCCTTCATCTTGATAAGGTCGATAACACCCTCGAAAGACTCGGCCGCGCCGATCGGGATAACCATCGGTACGGGGTTGGCCTTGAGCTGAGCGCGCATCTGCTCCATAACGCTGTAGAAGTTGGCGCCGACGCGGTCCATCTTGTTGACGAACGCGATCTTCGGAACTTTATACTTCTCGGACTGACGCCAAACCTGCTCGGACTGTGGCTGAACGCCGCCGACCGCGCAGTAAAGAGCGACCGCGCCGTCGAGAACGCGCAAAGAGCGCTCTACTTCGGCTGTAAAGTCAACGTGTCCGGGAGTATCGATAAGCGAGAGGCGGTAGTTGCCCCAAGAAACGCACGTAGCCGCGGACTGAATCGTAATGCCGCGCTCCTGCTCCTGAACCATGAAGTCCATCGTAGCGGCGCCGTCATGCACTTCGCCGAGCTTATAGTTCTTGCCCGAATAATAAAGAATACGTTCGGACGTCGTCGTCTTGCCGCCGTCGATGTGGGCCATGATGCCGAAGTTACGCACTCTTTCGAGCGGGATATCGCGTTTTGCCATTTATCTACTCCTTTTGTTAAAAAATTATGAATTTATATTATACCTAAATTATGCCCTTATGCGCAAGGGGGTAAATTATTCAATTTTTTACTACAAAAAAATCCGCCATAACAAACTGCCAGAAGCCACCTTAACTGAGGAGCATAAAATTGTTATACAAAATTCCTATCTTCTTCAGCGATTTTGTCCCAGTCGTATTTTGCCGCCACAAAAAGGCCCTTCGACTTCAGGTCGGAGGATACTGATGGATTGTCTAAAACATCTATTATTGCCTTAACAAACTTTTCAAAATTATAACATTCAACAGCGTAATAAGAATCGGCATAAATTTTTTGATATGCCGCAAGATCGTACGCCACTACTGGAATCCCAGAAGCCATAGCCTCGCAGACAGCTATTCCCCATCCTTCCTCATGACTTGGAGCAAATAAAACGCGCGCCTTTTTGATTTTTGCATAATAATCCTTTGCGGGTAAAAATCCATTTTCTGGCTTGAAAAATGTAATTGGAAGATTTAATTTTTCAACATCTTTTACAACTTCAGATTCACCGCTCATTCCACCCATAACGACCAAAGTTGTATCTGGACGCATTTCGCAGACACGTTTCCATATAGGAATAATATCATAGAGACCTTTATTGGGGCGAGCACCGATCATCACCGCATCATAAGACTTCTCCGCAGGTTCCGGCGTATCAGAAATATCCTGAATATTAATGCCATTTTTCATTCTCCGTATTCTTTCAGGCGGCATTCCAAGCGACAACAAACGTCTTTCTATTTCATCTCCGGCAATCGTATCGTTTATCCATGCACAATCAGCGTATTTCGCGATTTTTTTAAAACTCCACTTTTGTATCCTATCGGTAATTTCATTTACAATCCTATTCCCAGGGCGAGTCTTTGGATCGGACTCACAGTGATGAATCCATGCGATCCATTTTGCCCCAAACTGCTTTTTCAGTTTAAGCGCCGGAATAACATCACAAAAATAATCGCTTACTGTCATTATCGTATCGGCTTTTGGAATACGCCTCCTGAAAAAACGCCATAAAAATGAAGTAACAATATAGCTCCAGAATCTGAACGGCCTACACGGCTCTTTATTAAGAATGAAAGACGCAGGAACTACCGTCATCGGCAAATTGCAACCTAAGGTTGTCTGCATGACCTTTCCGCCGTTGGTCGTAAGCAAATGCTGATTTATTCCGTATGATGCAAAACGCCGCGAAATCTCGTAGAACCGCACAGGCCCGCCTGTTATGCCTTTACCTTCAAGACCACACCCGTTTAACACCCACAATATTGATTTCATTTACTGCTCCCGTCCGTAATAAAACCCTTGAGATAGCGCTTGCGGTTTTTTAAGGATTCTTTAAAACTCTTTATCCCGATACACTTTAAAAGAATTCTTCCTATAATTGAAACCGGCCATATTTTAAAAAGCAAAACAATAAGAGCTCTCGACTTTATTATCGTAAAAGGTGAATAAAATTTACGTAATGAACGCCACAATGATTCATTGTATATCTTAGCGCATACATCAAACCATAAAAGTTGAATGTCAGTAATCAAACGCGTACAATGTGTGACCTTCCACGGAGCCTCTCCCGCATAGTGCAAAACAACATTATTATCATGCGAGGTCGCGATGCCGTTTCGAGGGAATGTTTGCCAACGATCAGGCAGCAATTTTACTTTTTCGCCAATAGCTCCGTACAGCATAGACTGATCGGCGCAATTAAAGTCTTTGTATCTTTTGCCGTATTCAAAGACTTCATTAAAAATGCATGTTTCCCGTATGGCTGCCAAATTATAAAATGATATCCCTGCACAAAAATAATTGTCTTTATTAAATTTTAAATTCCTCGAAGTAAACCATTTTTCTTCCAACTCTAAGGTTTTTTCCGATTGCTCTCGAGGGCATGCAATAAGAGGTATTTGACTTCTATCTTGCCATAGCTCAGATATGTCGTCAAGCCAAAGAGTATCCACATCCGTATAAATGACGTAATCTGTTGACGATAAAAGTTGAGGCAGTATCAGTCTCGCATACGTCATGCGACTTGATGCATACAAAGGGAAAAAAGAAAAATCAACCTTTGAAACATCGTAAAACAATACTTCACTATTGTTTTTGCATGATAGAAGTTTTTGCTTAATATCAGCCTTATCCGCTTCAGAAAATCCGCTAAAAAGAACATGAAACCGTAAATTTGCACCTGGAGAGCAGGACCGCGCGATGCTGCATATAGTTACGTTCAATCCGACAATATAATTTTTATCAGCAGCTAACGCAACCTCTACAAAATCCTTGGATAACATAAAATCAATTTAATAAGCGATTCTCAAACGAAGGGAGCTGAATCTTTCCTTGCCAAATCTTAAGTTCGTCCATGTAAAACGCAGATTTATTATTGTATGATTTTCCGGTCTTGCGATTTAGCGGAATACTCATAACAATCTCAGAGTCTACGATCAAATTAACATTTACGCTTCCATTAGAACTGCAAACAACATTCCCGTCAATGAAAATTTTAATACTATTAGCCGTCCATGTAAGAGCGTAATGATGCCAGCCATTATAATCAGCACCTTTGAAAACATCAGAATAAGGCATCATATAAGAAAATCCCCGATTAGTCTGCGCTCGCAAGCCGCAAAAAGTTCCCCCAAAACCTGAATTGCCGCAACCATTGTTTGACGCAAATTCAAGATTGGCAATTTCATTGCCATCAGATGTATGCATAATGAAAAAACGAGGATCGCCGCCAGTTGTAAATTCTGTTTTCCCGCTGGCCATATTAGCCCAAAATTCAATCGCCCCTTCAGATTTAAATGTTCCTGCGGGAAACCTGACTTCTGCGCCAGAAACTCCAGGATTTACAAAAAGCGCGCCGCCGTTAACACCTTTATTCGGCATGATTCTACCGAGTTCCAGTTTTACAAACGGCCCGACCGCAGGGGTCTCAAGAGATTTAGCATCGTCAAATGTGCAATGAAAAACCAAGCCGTCGGACGATACTGGATTTCCTTTTTTCTTTTTTGACAATGTTATCGAACGAAAATTTTCGCGCGGTATTTTAAGATCCCCAAGAAGAGACTTTATGGTTAACGTAGGATCTGTAACTTTTATGGCGAACTTATCGCCGTTTGCAAGTTCAACCTTCGCTTCGCCGTTTGTGTTTGAGAACGCGAGAGAGCGCACGTTCCGGGAATCGAGCGCAAGGGTCTTCGAGAAAAGAGTTGAGCCGTTAATCGCCTTTGTCAAAAATTCACCCTTAACGACTGAACCGTCTTTCAATGTCGCATTAGCGGAAAGGCTGACATCATCAGCAAATACGGCGCAAAACACGCCGACAAACGCAACCGCAGCTACAGCAACTCGTTTCATAATCTGTCTCCTTAGATTAATAGTCAACACGGAAGATTATATCCTATTCTTAAACAGACCGTCAACATCAGCTCCCCCCGATCGATGCGGCATTCTCAACTCAGCGCTTAAATCGGCATTTTCCGTTTAGCTCCCGGAATGTCGGCGACAAATCTCGGAAGGCTTAATCCTCCGAGAGCCTCTGCTGCACGGCGCTCAATCTCTCTCGCCCTTTCAACCGGAACGCGAAAATGCTCTATGCCAGCGACGGGGTCACACATAAATACATAATACGGACGGATACGCGCCGACGAAAGCGCCTTCAGAAGTTTTATCATTTTCGGCGCCGAATCGTTGACTCCTTTTAAGAGAACGCTCTGACACGAAACGGGGATACCTCTGTTGACAAGCTTCGCAGCGGCTTCACGCGCCTCGACGGTAAGCTCGTCGGCGCAATTGAATTGGGTATTGACCCATACCTTCCCGGATTTGGAGAGAGCTTTAGCGAGCCTGTCCGTAACACGCATCGGATTTGTGCACAATGCGCGCGTACATACGCGAACGATATCAATCTGATCGAGCGATGCGAACGCATCGACAAAGCGCATCACCTCCCTGTCGCTCAATGTAAGAATATCTCCGCCAGAGAGAAGAACATCGCGCACCGCCGGTCTCTCCTTCACATAATCAACGCAAGCGTCAAGTTCAGCCTTCGTCCGGACAACCTGGGCCTTACCTAAAAGTCCGCGCCGCGTGCAATGTCTGCAGTTCATAAAGCACTTGTCGGACGTCATTATAAGAACACGATCTTTAAAACGCTGCTTTAGCCCGAAGCATTTCGACGCGTGCGTAAGCTCGCCGAACGGGTCTACACCATACTTCTCAACTTCATCGTCCGCCCTGCTGCGCGACGATTTAGGACCGTACACCTGTTTTGCAAAGGCGGAAGAAACCGAAGCGAGACGCCTTGAATATTCGCAGGCGTATTCTGGGAAATCAGTTTTCATTAAACAGTGAAGCGGGGATAAACGAAAACGCGAGCGCATGATCTTTAACGACGCGCGTCGAAACGGGTATGTCGCGTCCGGTGAAATTCTTGAATACGTCAACCCACGCTCCGGTGAGACGCATTGTGATGTTTCCTGAATCAGGAAGATAATCCGTGATCACCATCTCCTTTGGCGAATAGCGGATACCCGTTCCCAAAGCTTTAGACACGGCCTCTTTAGCGCACCAGAAACGGATAATCGCCTGTGACGCGTTTGCGGCCTTCGTCGCGAGTTCCAGCTCCTCCGGCGAAAAAACGCCGTGGGTGAACTCTTCGGAAAGGTTGCGCGAGATCGACTCGACGTCGACGCCGATTTTCGCGTTCGCCGCGGCAAGCGCGATGACGAACTGCGACGTATGGGCGATGGCCACATCGAGCTTGGACGTGAGATTGTCTCCCCATGCGCCGATGGCCTGGGGCTTGCCGTTCTCGTTGGGCCATATCTGAACATCGGCGTAACTCCAGCGAGCCTGATGAAAATTCTTGAGATAGCGCCTCACAGCCTCCTTTACCGCGATTCTCCCGAAAAGCCATTCCGTACGCCGTGCGACAGAGCCCTGCATCTTTACAGCCTCGCGCCTTTCAGGAGCATTCAACACGACATTACTTAAAATCTTAAGCCACAGCTCCTCGTTGCGCTCAAACATCGCGTAAGGCACATCGGTTATCACCGCCGATGCGACATCAGTACCCGGATTGCCGAAAACCTCCGGGGGTACGCAATCCGAAATGAAGCTCGTCGCCGGCTGAAGAACCATATCACAGAAGTTTTTAGGTACACGCTCGGTAATCTCCTCCCAACCGTCGATCTCCATGACGACATTACCGTTGCCGCCGGTAACGGTAATGTCGCAAAGATGGGAGCGCGGAGTTACGCCGGTAAGACGCAGATAGCAGTTTAGGCGAGAGCCCTCCTTAAGCCCCGGACCTTTCAACTCTAAACGCCTGAAGCGGAACGGGAACGAAAATGCGCCGGTAAATTTCTCGTGACAGCGCCACAGCATGAAACCGCTCGTCACAATCTGCAACAGGAGCGGATTGACGGTCCAAGACGGCATCAAAGTGAATGTCACGCTTCCTGACGACGAAGGAACTTCCACCTCGTAGTTGATGCCGCTTTCAGCCCAGCTTTCCGCGAAGACAATTCCCCGCAGACGGCTGCCGAACCCGAGCTTGGACGGATAGATGTCACGCCCGGACCAATGAACGCTGCGCGGATGGACGAGAGGTTCAACCCGGGCGCTCGTCGGCTCAAGCCGTTCGGCGGCCATAATGAAGTTGGCCTCCATCAACGGCCACGTGAATTGAGCGTCCGGCGTATCGTCGCGAATCTGAACCTTAACCGCGGCGGTCGACGGATCGGCGGGCGAGACGCGCTCGGCCTTGACCGAAAGTTTAAGCTCACCCTTTGAGAATGCGACGCGGCGACGGCAGATGAAATCCTCGATCCTTACAAGAACGCGGTTCGGAACGACGCGCTGCGCCGTCTCGGCCATGATCTCGACCGCGAACGGAATCGGCAGAAGCACAAGCCCGCGCAGATTGGGATCGGAATACGACAGCTGACTTACGCCGTACGCGAAATCGGCGATAAACGGAGCATCGGAAATTCTGAACAACTTCGTGAATTCATACGAGACACCGGGGATAGACTCCGTCGGCGGCGCGTCGGAGATAAGCGGATCGCTCGTCCCGGCGGCGAACTGAAGACGGGAACTTTCGCGGGCCGCCTTTACCGCGGCGCGCTCCGCGGCGCGAGAACCGCGCGTCTTTGGCTCGCCCGTGTACGCTATCGCCGTAGCGACAGGCTCGCCGAGCAAAGTCATCTTCGGGAACGAGCGCGAAAGTTTACGCTCAATGACGGTCCTGAACTCCATCGAAAGCGTCGCGTCGAAATCAAGTTTCCTGGCGCGGCGGCGGACGAAGAATCCCGATATATCAAGACCGGCGCCGAGCGCGGCCAACTGCGCGAGCGCGTGCTGCACCTGAAGGAGCGAACGGCGGTGAATCGAATTGAGCGAGACCGCGGCGAACTGACGCCCGGAAAGAGTCTCCTCGACGGCGCCCGTCATGATGCCGCGCGGACCCACCTCGACAAACACCCTGTAACCGTCCTCATGCATCTTGCGAATCGTCTGGGCGAACAAAACAGGTTTCGCCCAGCGCTCCGCCGTATCTTTACGCGCGGCGCGGGGGCTCTCGGGGAGTCTATCGGCGATCGCGCAGGAATACACTTCGCAGATGCTTTTATG
This sequence comes from Kiritimatiellia bacterium, assembly GCA_045656225.1. GTDB lineage: Bacteria > Verrucomicrobiota > Kiritimatiellia > RFP12 > UBA1067 > UBA1067. Next base: position 29,859 of record JAZOQU010000017.1, read on the forward strand.
CTTCATGTAGTCGGTCGCGAACTTCTTGATCGCGGGGACTATCGGCGAGCAGTCCGGCGTATTGAACGGCTTATCCAGCTCAAGCCTCAGAATCCTTATCCCGGCATTTGCGAACGCCTTCATCGCCGTTTCCTCGAAATCCGGCTCGATCGCGAGGGTTTTCATCTTAGGCGAAAAATCGCAGACCAGATAGACCTTCTTTTTGGGGAAGGACGAAAGAACCGCGTCGAGATCTTCCTCGTGGCGGACCATCGCCGTAACCATGACGATCTTAGGCAGTCCCTTGTTGTCGACAGCCTTGCTGACGATTTTATAAATATCGCGAAGAGCCTTTACCCTCTCCGTGCGAGATGCAGAGGCTGAAGTCGCACCGGACTTCATGACAGCCGCGAGATCACCGCCGCCGCAACCGACAACACCGTCAGGTTTAAGCCCCGCTTCATCTAAAAGACGCGACATAGCGGCGCACCCGGCGTACGTCGCGACGAGGGCCTGTGAATACGCGCCGGAACTGAAGATATCAGCATCGTGTCTGTAATATGAAGCCGGCGGGAAAATGAAATTCGAAGGTGTAAAGCCCGGCTCGCCCGCAAGAGCTTCTTCAAGCTCGTCGAACGGTGCGCGGCATTCCGGATGCAATACAACAAGATCGCGCAGCATGTCGGGATAAAATGAAATCGCGCCCGGGAAAACGAAAGCCAGTTTGCCCTTCCCTCCGCCCAAGAGATGATCGCGGAAATAATACGTCCCGCTCTTGTCCTTAAGGCGCGTCACCGTCCCTGACTCGAGGCGGTTCTTCGCCGACGAAAGGCGATCGCGCAGATCCTGAACCGACGAGGCGACGAGAGCGAGAACGCTTTCGCCGCGCATAAGACTGCATGTATAGGCGACGTTGACGAGCGAACAGTCGGGAATTCTGTCGATGAACGTTATGAGACGCGAAATCTCTTCGACAAGCTTCGCATCGTTCTCGGCCGAGATGACGACAAGCTCCGTTCCTCCGATAATCGAAAAATCAGCCGTCATATTCTGTCCTCCGGCTCCTCTTCAAGAACGATTGCCGCGCTGCGCCCTTCGCGGCTCGCGACGCCGATGGGATTGCTGGGAATGAAGTTCGACGCCATAACCGCCGCACGGCGCGGATTGGAACTGTCGCCTGTGATCCAAGGTCTCGGCTCGGTAAGCAGATAGGCGCTCGAGCCGAGATTCGCGATCGCCTCGGACGGATGGTCCGGCGTAACCTGCGGCGGAAGCACCCTGTAGCGCAGAGCCAGCGCCGCCTTTACGATACCCGCCGACATCGAAGCTCTCATCGTGTGGCCGATGTTGCCCTTCACGGATCCTACTCCGACGAGAGGACCGCCAGGACGGTGTTCGCCCCAAAGCCGCTGGATCGCCTCGATTTCGCGGCTCTCCATTTCCGTTATCCCCGAACCGTCCGCCTCTATAAGCCCGATCGACGGAACCGTAGCGCCCGCCCTGTCTATTGCGTCCGAAAGAATGCGCGACGGATCATCCTCCGGATTATGACCGATGGAAACGGATTTTATAAGAGCGTAGATTCTGTTGCGCGCCTTGAGCGCGTCTTCGCGGCGTTTGAGAACGAACATCGCCCCGCCTTCTCCGGGTATCGTGCCGTCGCCGTCCTGTTCGAACGGGTGCAGTTCATGACGCGTCGAGAAGCGCACCTCGCCTGAAAGTCCTTCGAGATAGGCGCGACTCATCGGAGGCGTTATCGCGCCTGCGAGCGCGACGTCGGCACGGCCCGACCTCAAATCGTCGACCGCCTCCATCAATGCAGCGCCTCCGCTTAAAATGCCCGCGTCGAGAATCGTGGCGGCGCCCGAAAACGAGCATTCGCGGGCGATCCACGAAACGAAGCGGTAGCCGGAACCGAGAAGAAAAGACGCGGCGTTCGGCTCGGGAAGCGACTCCTTTAACTTATCCCTCATCGACTCGATCGATTCGAGCGGAGCATTAGGCATGAACCGGCGGATGATATCCATCGTCTGGTCGAGAAAATATGTATGCTGCAGCCAATTGATGGTCGATGAATTGAAAGGCGGCGCATAACCAAGACGGACCGTGCCGCGGATAGGCTCTCTCGAATGAAGACGGATTGACGCGTCAGTTAAAGCATCGAACGCGAGCTGGGTCGCAAAATAAAGGTCCTGGTTCTCGCCGGCGTTCACCTGACGCGGAAAATTCTGCATCGATGGAACGCACGAATACAACTCTCCGAGCTGGCCGAGCCTGACGGGATAAGATCTGCCGAAAATGCTCCGCTGGCCGTGGGGCAGTTCCGCGTCGGCGCCCGGCACCGTAAGCATGCTGCGCCTGGCCATAATAGCATCCCAGTACGCCTGGGGCGTACTGCAACCGGCGAACCGGCAACTCATACCAACTATGGCTATTGCTGTGTCCATGCCTTTTTACAGCCTTTTAACAAATTACGAAAAGGTTATCTCCTGACCATGGAACATGAAATTGCCGCCGACGACATATTCCATAGCAGTCGGTGAAAAACGGTCCTGGACCGTGATGTGGGTATGGCCCGCCAAAATGCCCCTGAGAAGTTTTTCAGTCTTCAGATAGGCGATGAAATTCTTCGTTACAGGATCCGTAAGCTGGACATGGGCGCTACTTTCCCATGTTTTAATCTCGAACGAAGAGTACTTCTGTCCGACTCCATTCCAGAATTTACGGTTTGCACGCCAGATTTTGGGCGTATAAAAGGGAACATGCATACAAAGAACGATCGGCAGACCCTTCTTGACCTCGGCGCGGAATCGCTCCACCTGACTTTCCGTAACAGTGCCGTAAACATCGTCCATCGTGACAAAATTAACGCCGTTTACGACCTTTGAAGCGAGCGATATGTCGAATGGAAAGGCCGCGGCTACCTTATCGCGCGTACCGGCCTTGTACGCCTCATCGTATTTAGCCTTTTCAAGCCACATAAAGCGTGAATATTCGTGATTCCCGACAGCGCCGAAAAGCTCGGTTCCGAAATACTTTTTCACAAGATCAAAGTTGGCCTCAGTCTGCCAATCGATCAAGTCGCCCGTATGAAGAAGAAAATCTACATTCTCCTTGGCCCAGGCAATGGAATCTCGCAATGCCTCTTCCTGTCGCCCGCCGAAAGTTTTGGTGCGAATTTCCTTCAGCTTCAGACTTCTGGGGTCCTCATGGGGATACGCTTCGGTAAAATGGGTGTCTGATATGTGAAGGATGGAAAACGGTTTCGTCGCGCCCGCATCGATATGATTGTACGCAAGAACAAGCCGCTCCCACTTGCCCCGCTGCGCGAAGACATCGCCACCGGTGGCGCACCCCGTCAGTTCAGAAACGGCGATAAGGCCTCCTATCGCGGAAAAACCTTTTACGAAATCACGTCTGGAAAATGAATTTTTCATATCCTAATTATATCATATTGTCTTCATTTAAGTAAGAATTGCCGATGCGTACCGATTATGCCCAGAATAGTCCTTCTCTATGCGGACATCGGAAAAGCCATACCCTTCCATCAGTTTCGCGACGGCGTCGCCCTGGTTCTCGCCTATCTCGAAAAAGACCGCGCCGCCCGGTTTTAAAATATTCAGCGCATCAGCGAGATAACGGTCGTAGAAATCAAGTCCGCCCGCCCCGCCGTCGAGCGCGAGACGCGGCTCGAAATCCTTGACCCTCGGATCCAGCGTTTCGCAAACCGCGCTTTCTATGTACGGCGGATTTGAAACGAGAACGTCGACAACTTCCGGCTCATCGAAATCATCAAGCCCGTCCATGACGGTGAATTTTACGCGGCCGTCCAACGCGCATTTCGCGGCGTTCTCCTTCGCGAGCGAAACAGCCGCTTCGCTTATGTCGGTGCCGAGAAAAACGGCGGGGCCCTTATATTCCGCCGCAAGCGAAAGTATTATCGCCCCAGTTCCCGTTCCGACATCTACGATAAAGCGCGGCTCACCGGATGGATTTCCCTTAAGCCATTTAAGAACGCGCGTCACCAGCTCCTCGGTCTCAGGACGCGGAATGAGAGCGCGCGGATCGCACTTCAAGGTCAGGGACCTGAAATCCCATTCGCCGAGCACGTACTGTAGCGGCTCTCCCGCCACAAGTCTGCGCATGGCGCGGCGCATCGCCTCCAGAAACTTCTCAGGGACTTCCTTTTCGTAAAACGAATTCAAAAAACCGCGCGACGACCTTAAAAGCCGCGCGGCCATAAGTTCGGAAGCGACGCGCGCATCGGGAACGTTCTTCGATTCCAGATACGCGTCCGTTTTAGCGATCGCTTCGCGCCAGTTCATCAGAACGGCATATCGTCGATATCGCCGGCGTCACCGAAATCCTCGGGCTCGGCGGGAGCGGGAACGGGCTCGGTCGAAGATCCGTCGTTGTTGAGCACTTCAAGCTTAAGCCCCGTCAGATCGGTGAAATACTTAACCTGTCCCTGAGGATTAGTCCACTCGCGACCGTCAATCGCAAAACGGATCTTGGCGCGCTGCCCCTCCTTGACTGAATCAAGAACGCTCGTATTATCCTTTTTGAATGTGAAAGCGATGTGATTGGGCCAATTGCCCGCCTGCCCGACGTCGTCCGTAAGAACGATATCGCGCTTTGTAAATCCGCTCGCGAAAGTCTGTACGGGAAGAATCTTCTCAACAACTCCCGTATACTCATAAATAGCTGCCATTACAGTAATCTCCTTAACTAATTTTTCTGTATTATAACATAAAACAATGTTGAAAGTTTAATCTAAAAAGAAAGAACCGGGCCGACTGTTGCGATTACAAATCCTTCTCGCTTACGAAGTCCATAGCGTTGTAGCCTTTTTCGACATTGTCCTTCTTGGACTTGGAGTCGATTAAGACTACATCGCCCACGCAGATGTTCTCAGGAACCGAGATCATATCCTTGGGATTGAGCGCGTAACGACCTGTTCCGAAGATGAACTGCGCCGGGCGGATCCACCGCTTACCGTCCTTGTCGGGCTTGATGGACGGAATAGCCGCCCTTAGAAGCCTCCACCCGTCGAAACAGATAGACGAGCGGTCCTGGAACGCACCGACGCGACGCGTACCCGAAGACGTATTGACCATAAGTGTTGTGCGCCCGAATGTGCCGTTGCCCTTGACCCAGATACCGATTTCGTCATATCCAGCGGGATCAACCTGTTTTGAATTGAAACCGAAAGTGCAAAGCTCCTCAATAGCCTGAGAGGCGGGTTTAACCTTTGTGCGGTCAAGTACAAACTCCGTAGCATCCATATTAAGCTCTTCATAATGATACGGCTTCATGTTGAAATATCCCCACGCGCAACCCTGATGGCACCAACCCTTATGACCGTTCGTCTGGATGTAAACTGTCTTAGGAGTTACCGAAGCAATCTTCTTAATATTTGAAGGCAAGCTTACCTGATTGGCCCCAAGGTATGTCGCTCCGATTGCCTTTTCGTCACAGACTAAATAATATGGTGTAGGCCCAACATCAAGAATGAACTTTCCTGTTGAAGGAACTTTTATGTCTTTAGAGCGGCCTTGCCAATCGATGTGACGGACCGTAACCCCTTTGGGATATTCCATTTCGATCTTTCCGTGTGCCGAAGCCGCCCATACGGCCGTAGCGTAATCTTGCTTTCTGCGCTCTCTTAAAAACTCGACCGCCCAGACCGCATTGGCATTCTTTACGTCGATGCACTTCGAAAGTTTGGGCTTGTCTAGAACCTTTGTCAAATTGGCAAGCGCGGTAAACATACGCTTGGGGTACGACATCGGATAGAACGTGCACTGACCGCCAGCGCCCCAGTTCGTATTGTAGTAGGGTTCGTCACAGTCTTCGATGTGACCTATCGAGATCGTCCAGCACCCGTGCGCGAGCGATACGAGGCAATCGCGCATCGCGTAATTCGTCATGCGCATACGCAGATCGTAGGGCCTTGATTTAGCTACGTCCGCAGGTCTTTCGGGGCGGAACACGTACTCGTTGCACGCATTGACGAGCATATTGGAGTAGCCGTACATCGCGGCCGTCTCCTTAAGCGCCCAAAGCATGCCCGGAGACTCGAACTCGCGGCAGATTTCAGACATCGTATAGAAACCCTTCGATTCAATGCCGAGAGTATCGACGAGACTGAGATCGAATCCGTTGCGCAAAAGAAATCCGATCATCTCGCACGAGCTCGAACCGTTGCCGAGCTGAAGATGGTAGCCTGGAAATTCCTTTCTCATGCGCTTGGCGCACTCTGTAGCCCAAACGAGAAGATGGGGACTTTCAAGACCCTTGTAGGGTTTACGGTCTTCGACCTTAACCTCGCCTAAAAGTTCCTTCGAAATAACCTTTCCGCCCTGCTCGTGAAGAATCTGAATCGTCTTGCAGTGCGGATAGCGCTTTATCTGTTCGCGATACGCTTCAACAGCCTTATCAAGTCTATTCGAAATCGCCTGAAGATCCTTCTCGTTATAGCGGAGGTTCGCCGGCCAATAGATACCGTTACAGAAATCAGAAAGAGCGCTTACGGTGATTTTATATTCGGCAAATTCATTCTCGTCTTTTGCTGGAACGCCCCACGCCGTGTGGTAGCCCGCCTTATACATAATCTCGGCGACCTCTGCGCGATTGGGGTTACACTGCGATTTACCGAGATTCCAGAAACCGAATCCACCCCTGTCCTTTTTGTACGTGTACGACGTACCTTGAGGCCAACACGCGTAAGGCGACTCGTAGCCGGCTTCACGGTCGTTCTTCCCAAGAAGCGTAAACGCGGCATCATGCTTAACGATTGTCGTCCCTTTAGCGTCCTTAAACTGATACTTAAGCATATACCAGCCGACTTGATCCATATTGAGATCGACTTTGAGAATCTTCTTCTCGCCCTTCTTCGCAAGGCTGAAAGGGATTTCGCCCGATTTAAGCGACTTGAAATTATCGTCGAGAATTTCCCAAGCGACAGAACCCTTGACGTTATCGTGCGAAGCGACAACTTCTACACCCGTCTCGGGCTTCTCGTCATTGTGGAAAATATTGCCGCGCTCCGATTCGACGATATCCATCTTATAAGGAGAGGTTCTAAGCGTACAGCCGAATACCTGAATCGACGAGCGGATCTTGTTTTGATTCTTAGCGCCGATAAGTTCAAAATCGAGGTAATTACCTGAGTCACGCTGGAAGCGCGGCATAAAGCTATGACGCTTTGTAATTTCATTATATCCGAAAACCTGCTTGTCGTTGATTACATGAAGCATTTTACCGATATTGATCCGCTGACGAACGAGATACAGCGGAGTTTCTTTTTCTTCACCATTTTCAAGATACTTCAAAACGCCGACTTTACGCACATCTTTGTTTTTTTGCACCGCCTCATCCGAGAGATCAGTAAACGTCGCCGCGACATTCTCCGGATTCGCCGCGACACCGTAGCGCCCGAGGATTGTGCCGAGCACAGGCGTCGTATCCTTACGCGGCACATTCGCGCAAAGAATGAGCGCCTCGTGATAGAATTTCCCTGGCACGGTCCAATGCATATACTCCGGCCCCGTCTGCCAAGGCGTACGATTATAGTAGGGATCCGAACCGAACGAACGCGCGTGCTGCGTGCGGATATGAAGACCCGAATCGCACGACAATTCCGCAGGCCAAATCTCCAACATGGCGCCGAGCGTCTTTTTAAATTTCGGGTCTATTACGATTTTAGCGTTCTCGCGCATGAGATCGTTGACATGACCGCGGCGAGCGGGAAGCTTCATGTTAGAGGCAATCTTCGCAGTATAAGTTTCGCAGGTCGCTGTAGGATTAGGACCGGCCGGTTCGTCTCTTTTAGTTGAAAGAGTGCGTAGTTTGAGATTGATCTTTTTGAGCTTTCCTTTATAGCTCATGCTGCCGGCAAAATTTCTGTCGAGCCAAACTTCCGTCCTGTTGCGCTCTTTATTGTATTCAAACTTAAACTCCATTTCCCGGTTTTCAAAAAGCGGCCAGTCCTTCTCCCATTTCGGCATAAAAGCAGTAACCTGCTTATGATCGTAAAGACCCTTACTCGCATCGAAGAAAGGCCTGAACCAATAAACAAACTCATAGCCCCACCAAATATTAAAGAAACCAATGTAGCGAGTTTTATGTTTACTCCTGACATCTAACCTAAGCCCATTGTAATGGTAAACGTCTTGCTTTTCTCTTTTACCCCATACATGATAATCATGCTGCGAGCGCGGCGAAAAATGAATCGAGATAACATCATTAGTCGATTCGGGATAAAGCTCCATTATACCTGACGCAGGTCCGTTAAACTTAATGTTGACCCGCATAGAGTCGCTCTCTTCGGCAGCCCCGAAAGAATATGTGCGGAATTCAGGGGCGCTGTTTCTGTGTTTTTGAGCCGCAAACGCGCTCAGGCACGACAACAGCGAACAGAACAAAATAAACGCACTCTTTTTATTCATAATTATACTCCCATGATTAAAATCGTCAGTTGGACTGAAAACAAGACAACCACCTGTTAAACCTCAACAGCTTTTACGGTTTTTACAAGCGGTGTACTGCGGCGGTTCCAGCACGAAACCGCGCGGACGGAAACGGTAAAGGGGCCCTTCGGAATTCGCTCGCACGCTACGCTGCAGACGGTTTTGGCGCATCCCTTCGGCGTATCGGGCGAGTGGCGATAGGCGTTATTAAAAACGACGAGCGCCAGCTTCGAGCCGTCCGTAGCAGTTATTTCAACATCATAAAGCGCTGCACGGACATTCCTCAAAGCGTCTGCCTGAGGAATGACGATCTCAAATACGGGAACCTTCCGCCTACCTTTACGTACCATGCCTTCTGAAAGCTTGATCTCCAATGCGGCGCCCTTCGAAAATTCTGGCGCCATGGCCTTGGCTTCGCGCACCTTAAAATCAAACGGCTTGGCCTCTGCCGCAGGAAGAGGCATTACGAGATCTGGCCCCAGCGATCCGCCGCTAATGGCCTCACGCTTGGAGAATGTCATGTGATCCAGATAAACTCTCACAAGTTGTTCCTGACGGCAGTCTAAACGGTTTAGTGCATCCATCGCCTTAACTCCGTCCAACTCACGGGCATTCTTTTTCTTTTTGTTGGCGTTGTAATTCTCGAGGCCGGCCTCGGGAAGTTTAACGCCCGGCACTGAAAACCCGACATCGCGAAGAGTTCCGCAACCGACAGATGTAAAAGCACCTTGCCAAATGTTGCGATCATCCGTAATGGAAGTATGGGAATGGCCGGAGAATGTTACAGCGTTCGGAAACGCTGTCAATGTTTTGGTCGAGTCGCCGTTATCCTGGCCCCAAACGGTCGGCCCGTATACGGTCCCCTTCGGGTGCGGATGCTGAATATGGAAAAACGGTCGGGACGGATCGAGCCTTTTGCCGTTTTTGGAATACCAATTCGGAATTTCATCGGTAAATCTCTCGATTTTTCCGTTACAGTCTCCGATCATCCAATTGAACCCGACAAACGAATAACCTTTTATCGTCTTCTCGAATACGCTCTTCCACTCTTCATGAAACGCTAAATCCCACCACTTGGCGTAGTCGCTCGAAAACGCCTTAGCGCGCGCAACGTCCTTATCGGCATACACACGACGCGCACGCCCGATATAATTATCATGATTTCCTGTGACGAAAAACTTTTCGACCTTGCGTCCGTTCGGCGCACGGTTGTTCGGGAAAACGCTCTCCCACGCCTTACCGACCGCGAGAAGTTCATCACCGAGCCCAAAATGCGCCATATCGCCGGCGATTACGACGGCATCGGCTCCCGCATCGCGAAAACGCATAAGCGTCGACTTGAACGTCTCTGTGCAATAATGGAGATCGAGGCCCGCGCCGCCTTTCGCCATCGCAATATGAATATCGGAAACAACGCCGAACGTCAGCTCGGGGCGCCCCGGCTCCAGCGCCTTGCCAGTCGCCGCGAAAATACGGTTCGCGCCAAGGGCGAAGGAACTTGCAAGTCCCCCGATAAAAAATCGTCTCGTAAGCATATTTGTCTCCTTATATTTCGATGGAGGATATCCCCTCCTCATTTTCCCATTCGGTCAAAGGCGAGCGCCGTAGCGACACGGCCTTTCGGAGTCCGCTCTATATAACCTTCCATTATAAGAAACGGCTCATACGCCTCTTCAATCGTATCAGGTTCTTCTCCGACCGAAACCGCGATCGTCGATAATCCCACCGGACCGCCGGAAAACTTTACGCATATCGTTTCAAGAATACGCCTGTCCATATCGTCGAGGCCGTTTGGGTCAATCTCCAGAAGACCGAGCGACTCGCGGGCTACTTCACCGGTGATAAAATTTCCTGCACGTATCTGCGCATAGTCACGCACGCGGCGCAAAAGATTATTGGCGATACGCGGAGTGCCGCGTGAACGGCGCGCAATCTCAAGAGCGCCCTCGCCGTCGATGTCAACACCAAGTTTCTGTGCACTTCTCGAAACTATTTCAGCGAGCTGCGCCGGTTGATAATAATCAAGCCTGTTTACAAGGCCAAAGCGCGCTCTCAACGGAGCCGCAATAAGTCCGATACGCGTAGTTGCACCGATAAGCGTAAAGCGCGGCAATTCAAGCCGGACTGAACGGGCGTTCGGCCCCTGATCGATCATAATATCGATGGCATAATCTTCCATCGCGCTGTAAAGGTACTCCTCGACCGTCTTAGCCATACGGTGAATTTCATCGACGAACACGATATCGCCGGGCTCAAGCGTCGTCAATAATCCGGCTAAATCACCGGGTTTTGTTATTACAGGACCGGAGGTTGTCTTTACATTGACGCCCATAGCCTCGCCAATGATATAGGAAAGCGTCGTCTTACCTAATCCGGGCGGTCCGGAAAAAAGAACATGGTCAAGGGATTCCCCGCGCGCCTTAGCCGCCTCAACCGCCAGAAGAAGTCTATCTCTAATCTTATCTTGGCCGACAAATCCGTCGAAATCGGTCGGGCGCAACTTATTATCGAACGCTGAATTGCGCCTGTTCAGCTCATCGCTCTGTCTTTCTGTCTGCATCGTTAGGTAATCATTATCTTAAATCTTCCAATCAGTCATATTATACCAAAAAAAGTCACATATAAAGCAAGAACTCCCGACCCAATATTTGATATAATTTAAAACCTTTATGAAAACAGACCGAAAAATCCTTCGTCGAGCTTTCGTCGACTCTCTTCCCGTACTGATGGGATATTCGACGATGGGATTTGCTGCCGGTGTCCTTCTCGCTGCAAAAGGAAATGTGCCCTTTGCGCCTCTATGGGGTTTTTGCACGGCCGCCGCCTTCGTCTCGGGAACGCTCAGTTTCTCCATAGTCCCGCTTATGGCGCAAAATGCATCATTGACGGCAATCGCAGCAATAACGTTGCTGATAAACTTCAGATACGCTTTTTACGGGATTTCTATGCTGTCAAGATGGAAAAACGTATTTTTCATAAAGAAGCTTTTCTTGATCCACATGCTAACAGACGAAAATTACGCTCTTGAATCGGCATCCAATATACGCAACCCGCGGCTTTATGAAAAATATTGCACCTACCTGTCAATGCTCAATCTTTCATATTGGATTTTAGGGGTCACATCTGGCTGCTCCATCGTTTATGCCTTAGAAAAGGCGCTTTCTCCCGAAAAAATGAAAACCGCCGCTCAAGGCATTGAATTTACAATGGTAGCACTTTTCCTCGTCATCTTTACAGATCAGATAAAAGGATTTTTACGCAATGACAAGTAGCAGAATACTATATCTCGTTGCGCTTGTACTTGTAGGATGGTGCATAACATACGCTCTGCGCGCACTGCCATTCATTCTTTTCTCCCGCAAAGCGAAAAAACTGCCTGCTTGGATCGAGCGTCTCGGCGTTTTAATCTCCCCGGTCATAATCGCGTTTCTTATCGTATATTCATATTCTTCTTTGGAATGGCGTACAATAAACCCATACCTCGCAGGTCTGTTAACCGTCTCTCTTCAAATAATCCTGCGCAACCCCCTTGTGAGCATCATCGCGGGAACAACTCTTTATATGACTCTTTTGAGAATCCAATAACAATAACGCGCTACGTTTATTTCGTCCATTCTTTTACAACATCTGCTTTCGAAATGCAAAAATCCTACCGCGTCTTGGCGATAGGATTTTTTGCTGTAACCACCCTTAAGCCGTTTACTGAACTAAGACTTGGCGCTGTTCATAATGGCCGGGCTGCCAGACTCTTACCACTGTACCGTTAGCCTGGACCTGATCGACGTAACGACCTTCCACCCAAACGTTCTGAGTCGTGTACACCGGCGTCGTAACGACAGGCGTGGTGACAACAGCCGGAGTAGTTACAACCGTAGGCGTCGTAACGACAGTCGTAACGGGCGTAGTAATAACCCTGTCGGCCACAACACCGCCAACTATGCCGCCGACAAAACCCGGCCAGAAATTCCTACCGCCGCGTCCCCAGGCGCTACCATGACAATGACGATGAACTGGACGATGGTTATGATGACGGACGACACGGCTATGTCCGCGACCATGATTATGACCACGATGACTTCTTGCGAATGTCGTTCCCGCGCAAAGCGCGACTGCGACACAAACTGCTGCGATTTTAATCATTTTATTCATATTGCACCTTCTCTTTCTCCGCATTTGGCGGTTACAGTTAGGTAGGTAAATCACCTCGTAAAATCTGACAAAAAAATTTCAATTAATCTAAAATTCCTTTCGACGGGGCCTCCTTATCATCCCACCATGAGCCTTTAGACGATGAAATGCGCGCAATCGGCTTTGTCGTAAGCTGCTTACCCTTCGTGCCTGCGGCGCGCACGGCGACGACATCCTGATCCTCAAGCTTCTTCGTCTCGGGATTGACGCGCTTAACCTGCTCTTTGGGGAGAAAATACTGCTGATGTATCTTCTGGTTCTTGGCCGGCTTAAACTTCACGTAAATCGTATCTGGACAGCCTTCCTGGAAGAAAAGAATCTTCGATTTAGGCTTTTCAGGCGCAAGACGATAGTCCTTATTGCGGATAAGCCCGCCGAACCTGAAACGCTTTATGTAGCTGAAGCCGTAGCTGCCCTCCTCGTAAACGACAGTAAACTCGCGCGATTCGCGGTCCTTCTCCTGATTGTAGCGGATTACGGCGAGCAGATTCTTATCGACGAAAATCTTATCTTCAGGCTGCGTTTTCTTAAAGCGGCCGTCTTTCCATACGAAAATAAGCTCGTCGAGCGAGGAGCACTTAAAAAGTTCGTCCCCGTTACGAAGACCCGAGCCGACGAAATTATTCTCCTTATCCCACTTAATCGTAAGTTCGCTCGCCGTTATCGCGCGGACGTCGACCTCCTTGAACGCGCCCGACTCGATCTTCGAGCAGCGCGGATACTTCTTCGCGTATTCCTTTATAAGGCCCTTCAGATACTTTACGACGAACGAGCGCAGATGCTCGATATTGTCGCGAACCTGGGCCTCTTCCTTCTCGATGCCTTCGATCTCTTCGCGGTTCTTGTCGATATCAAACTGCGAAATGCGGCGGATCGGAATTTTAAGAAGTCTCTCAATATCCTCGTCGACGATCCCGCGGCGCAGTTCCTTAAGGAACGGCTCAAAGCCCGTAATAATCGCCTTCTTAACGCCCTCCATCGTCTTTTCTGTCTCAATGCGCTTATAGATACGCTCTTCAATAAAGATTCTGTCGAGCGTTCGCGCGTGATAAAGATCATCTAACTCACCTAAACGAATCTCTTGCTCACGCTTCGTAAGCTCCATTAAGCGATCGACATTCTTGCGGACGATTTCGCTGATCGTCATCAGTTTCGGACGGCCCGCATCAAGAACGATCGGACGCGACGAAAGCGACTTTTCGCAATTCGTGAACGCATATAATGCGACGATCGCCTTCTCCTGGCTCTCTCCCGTCTGAAGCTCAAGCTCTATTTTAACGGTATCGTTAGTCAGATCATGGAGTTTGCGGACGGGAACCTTTTTCTTCTTGATAGCCTCCTCGATCGACTCAGCGAGCGAATCGGTCGTCTCGCCCCACGGAAGCTCTGTAATGATAAGTTTATTCTTATCTTCCTTCTCGATCTTCGCGCGAATCTTGATCTTTCCTAAACCGTCCTGATAATCCGAAACATCGAGCGTTCCGCCGAGCTGGAAATCGGGATAAAGCTGAAAAGGCTTTTTCTGAATACAAGCGATTTCGGCCTCTAAAAGCTCAATGAAGTTGTGAGGCAGAATCGCGGTCGAAAGACCGACAGCGATACCGTCGGCGCCAAGCATCAGAAGAAGAGGAATCTTCGCGGGAAGATAGACCGGCTCCTCCTTTCGGCCGTCGTAATTTGGAACGAACGATGTCGTCTTTTTATTGAAAATCTCTTTACGCGCCAGCTCCGTAAGACGACACTCGATATATCGCGTCGCGGCGTGAGGCATGCCGGTCAAGAGCGAACCGTAGTTACCCTGTCCGTCGATCAAATAGCCCTTACCCTCGCCCCAAAGCTTATTCGCGAGAACGCAGAGCGCGTCACCGATAGACGCGTCGCCGTGGGGATGATACTGCATCGCATGACCAACGATATTAGCGACCTTGGTATAGCGCCCGTCATCCTTCTCCCAAAGAGAATGCATAATACGACGCTGAACAGGTTTAAGGCCGTCTTCAACGGCAGGTATCGCGCGCGAACAGATTACATACGCCGAATACTGGCGGAAATTGAAGTCAAAGAGCTCGCGCATAGGACCGGACCCCGTAAGCCCTGCTGCGGGCTTAACGGCAGGCGCCGCAGGCGCGGCGCTCACATCACTCTTTTTAACTTCCGTCTGCGCACCACCCGAGGCGACATCAGCAAACAAATCGAGATTATCGAAAAGGCTTGGCGGCGCCGACTCCTTCTTGTTCTTATCCTTATCTTTGGACATCTACCGTCTTCCCCCTGGCGCAAAACTGAAATCAAAGACCGAGCTTATCGAACGCGCCGGCGATCGAACCGACATTGGCGTTCTTCTTCTCAGCCTCTTTCATCCACGCGGAAACTTCAGCGGCGGTCTCTTCGGCGGCGACTTCCTCGGCGCTCTTTTTGAATACGCGCGCGACGCATTCTCTGCGCGAAAGAGAAATCTTGCCGTTATCGCGGTCGATGCGCATCACTTTTACAGTAACGCCGTCGCCCGACTTGAGAACGCTCGCGGGATTATCGACACGCTCCCACGAGATTTCCCTAACAGGAATAAGCCCTTCAACACCGCCAAGATCAACGAACGCGCCAAAGTCAAGTACGCGCGTAACCGTTCCGCTCAAAGTCTCGCCTTCGATAAGACGCTCGAGCATGGCCTCCTTGAGAGCCTCGGCCTGAACCTCCAGAAGCGCGCGGCGCGAAAGGACGATGTTGAGTCCGCGCTCGTCCTTGGAGTAGTCGGAAACGAGAAAGTCGAACTTGCGCCCGATATATTCGGAAGGATCCTTGGTATAGCGATCGATTTGGCTGAACGGGCAAAACGCCCTCTCGCCCGCAACGGTGATTTCATAGCCGCCCTTGATCTGCTTTTCTACGAGCCCCGCGATCGCCTCGCCTGACTCCCAAGCCGCCTTTACTGTCGCGTTGTCGTCGCTCATCACTTCAACAACCTGCTTCTTGGGGCGGATGATGAGTTTATCGTCGTTGAACGCCTTGCCGAATTTATACGTACGCTTGATGCCCTTCATCTGATCATCGAGCATCGCACCGAAATCGAAAGAATTGTCGCTCATATTAAGCCTTCTTCATCTGTGGGAATAGAACAACGTCACGGATGGAATCGCACCCGGTCAAGAACATAACGAGACGATCGACCCCGAAGCCGAGTCCGCCCGTCGGGGGCATACCGCACTCGAGAGCCGAAATGAAATCCTCGTCGATCTTCTCGGTATCTTCGCCGGCCTGGTTTTCAAGAGCCTCGCGCTGGGCGATAGGATCGTTCTGCTCGGTGTATCCGGGGCAGAGCTCGCGTCCTGCGACGACAAACTCGAATACGTCGACGAGAGAGGGATCGTCCTTGCACGCCTTGGCGAGCGGAACGAACTGGCGCGGAATGCGGGTAACGAACGTAGGCTGCATGATGTTGCGCTCGATGAGCTTGTCGTAAACCTCATGCGTAAGCATAAGTTCGGTATCCACCCCGTCGAGCTCGAGATTCGTTTCGGTCTCGCGGCCCTTCGCCTTGGCCTTTTCGAGCTGAGTTTCGAAAGGAAGATCGAACCAGTCCTCGCCCATGAGCTCCTTGACGAGATCCTTGTAGGCGACACGGCGGTAAGGGGGATTGAAATTGATGACGGTCTTGTTGTCGCCGTATTCGATTTCGCGCTTGCCGATGACCGTATCGCAGAGATGCGGCAGAAGCCCTTCCATGATCGCTTCCATCGAGGTACGGTCGCCGTAAGCCTCGTAAATCTCGCAAACCGTGAACTCGGGGTTGTGGGTGCGGTCGATGCCCTCGTTGCGGAAATCCTTGCCGAGCTCGAAAACCTTGTTCATGCCGCCGACGAGGAGCCGCTTAAGGTAAAGCTCCGGAGCGATGCGCATGACGCAGTCCTTATCGAGCGCGTTGAAATGCGAAACGAACGGCTTAGCCGCCGCGCCGCCTGCCTGATCCTGAAGAATGGGGGTTTCGACCTCAACGAAGCCGCGGTCCCAAAGGTACTTGCGGATTTCCTGGATGAGACGCGAGCGCGTGAAGAAGCGGTTGCGCGACTCGTCGTTCGTCATCAGGTCGACATAACGGCGGCGGTAGCACTCTTCCTGGTCGGCGAGGCCGTGGAACTTCTCCGGCGGCTGCTCAAGAGCCTTAGCGAGCATAGTCCACTCCTTGACGACGAGAGACTTCTCACCCTTCTGAGTCGTAAAGAGCGTTCCTTCGGCGCCGATAATGTCACCGAGATTAAGTTGCTTAAACGCGGCGAACATCGTTTCGGAAAGTTCATCGCGCTTGAATATAAGCTGAAATTTATCAGTACCGTCGTTCATGGTACAGAAATTCATCTTACCCATGCGGCGGATCATCATAAGACGACCGGCGACGCGCGCGGCCTTACCCTCCTCAAACTCCGCGCGGATCTTGGAGAGATCGTCGTGATCATACTTGCAACCATAGGGCTCAAAGCCGAGTTCGGCCAGAGCTTTCATACTGACGAGCCTTTGCTCGCGATATTCATTCGTTTCCATAGCGTAACATTATACCATTTTTTAAATCGAAGTTGAACAGAGGAGATTTTGCTTTTGGAATATCCCCAGTTTTATTTTCACCGACAAAACATTCCGTGACTTTACATAACGCGGCGGATGTTGCTGAGATGCACCGCAGAAAGCGAAGCTTTCGAAGGGAACCTTCGAGCGAAGCGAGAACCCGTAGGTATCTGCCGAGGCGAAGCCGAGCCTGCGAAGCAGGTCGCTAGAGCAGCGCGCTCAAGCGGGTGCACCGTGCTCAGCTTTTGATATGGGCGACTGTGAGCTTCGATGGATTAACGGAGGTCTTCTCGATCTCGACTCGCTACGGAGTTGTGACGCCTTTCACGCTTAGACAAGTAAATACGCATACTTCGGGAAGGCCATAACAACGTCACTGGTTTCGTACAACGCATCTCTTACGGCTACAATCCTTCGCGAGTCTCACTCGAAGACCTCCGCTTAACCCATCTTCGCTTAAAATGGACAATTAAAATTTATCGCTTCGCTCGGGTGTACTAGTCTTCCTCGTCTTGCTCGCGCCTAACGCCGTCTATCTGCGAACCGCGCTCGTTCGCCTCACTCAACTCGATACGGACTAAAGCCCGTCCCGCTCCTCATAACTATTTTACCCCTCTACTCGCTCTTACATTTCCTTTCTTGGCACATTTTTCTAAGCCAAATCGATATGAATACCCCTCGGAGAACATTCTTAAAGCCGTCCAAACAGGATTGATGTTGTGTCGCGAAGACAGTACGCGCTCCGGGGAAGACAACGCACGCTTACGCCCGGAAGCGTACGAGCGAGGCATTGAGTAAAGACGCGATGAATGAGCTGAGCGTTTAGTAAGACTTTGGTGCGTAACGAGCGTGACGAGGCGCGAGCATAACTAGGAGCGAAAAGCGGCGCGGCGAATGCCGCAAAGCTTCGCGACGAAGTTAGGCGACGCGAATCGTCACGCTCGTTACGGGAGGAGTCGAAACTAAACGCGGGAGCGAGTGAAGAGCGGCTTTACTAGATGACGAGCGTTGTCGAAAGTGCTAAACGCGGCCTCGGTTTGGGCCGCAGCTGAGCGCATACTTTTTAGATGAGGCGTTTTACGCAGGACTCGACCCCGAGCCAAATCTCAAGATTGGCGAGCGGGTCTAGAGGACGCG
>JAZOQU010000018.1:0-40383 GCA_045656225.1 Kiritimatiellia bacterium
TCGAATTGCATGATATCACTTTTCCTTTCCAATTAAAATCAAAACTATACGGAGAAACAATTTTTATCGGCACCATCGTGGTAATTGGCGAATCAAATTCATCAAGCTTCAATTCTACTAGGCAATTATCCGAGGAAAAAAATTCCGTAGTTATAACCGCGCTATGTTCATCACCGCAAAAAAAGTTCTTTTCTCGTCATAGTAATTTTGCATCCGAGCCTGATTATGATCAACTTTTGGAGTAAAACAACCACTGAATAAGAATATTGGAAATATTTTTATAATTAAGAACACATAGCGAAATTTATAAAACATCGCAACTCCTCCTAAATAACAATTTGCACCACTTTATTTTAAAACACGCCAAATTCATAGAGATTCTCCTGTATTACATAATCGCACTTTTCTCTCTCTTCTATTGTCAACAACACAGACTCCGTTTTCGCCACGCCACTAACACCCACTGGAACATGAACATGTTGTCCATCACTACGTTTTGCATCAATCCAAATGATATGTGTATTATCCCGATGTGCAACATATGTAATCCTCCCCTCTTGCACCTCATCAACAACAATTTCAATTTGTTTCTGATTACAAAGACCTGTTTTCAAATAGTTGCTAACACACCTATCATATTGATTTGTCAATATAGAAATTTCATTTGTTCCACACAAAGAAATGCGCCCATTTATAAAATCAAGTCGAAAATCCTCTTCTAAAATTGATAGTCGTGAATGCATTGAAACCTCAAAGTATGTAGTCCTAACCAGACCATCACGCCCCTTCTTTAACAAGATAGTATCTACTTTTATTTCGTCACCTATTCTCTTATCTTTGTATGAAAGAATCAAATCATTCTTCTTCACAATAAGCTGTTTATTTTTTTCGTCGTACAAAACACCGCTCCCACAACACCCAAGTCCAAAAATCGCAATTACCAACACTAACAAAGCAAGCAATTTTACTCTTATATAATTTTTCTTTGCAAAAAATATTTTCGAACATATATGTTTTAACAAAATCATAGAATCCGAGGGCCTAACCTCATTGGTGGGGTGAAAACAGACGTTACTCGGCGAGGACTCTGACGTTCCAGGGGAAAGCGTTAAAATCGGTTATCAAAATATAATCCATGCCTTTGATGCGGATATGGCTGTCGCCGCCGCCGTCCGCGAAATCGTCGCCGATAAAGACTATCTCATCGGGGGCGATACCATGCTCTGCCGCCCAACGGATGGTCGCGTCGTACTTGTTGTACTCCTTACCCGCGAAATCGAAAGAGGTCGACCCGCCGATATAGCAGGAATAATCCTTGAAAATCTCCAACACTTCCGGGTACATCGCGCGGCGCTTCTTGCGGTCGGGATCGAAAGTCACCTTCTGCTCGGCCTGGGCGGAAGTGCCAAGAAGGCCGAACGTAACCATTCCGCTCGCGTGAAACTCAACGGGCTTGCCGCTATATTCGGTATAACCGTATTTCTTGCGGAGATAATCGCACTTCTCGAGGAAGAATGCCTTATCGACGTTATTCGTTATCTGCTTTACGATGCGGAAATTTCCATCGGCGGCCTCAGCGATCTGCATGCCGTAATTGCCTACGATATCGATCGGATAGTTACCCATCTGCTTGTAGATGCGAGGCGCATTACCCGCGCCGACCATAATGCACTTGTACTGTTTTTCAAGATTCTTGAGCGCGGTGAGATTCTCCGCGGGCGGAGTCGATCTATGCTGGCACAATGTCGCATCAAGATCGAGAGCGACGAGTTTAATGGGTTTTCCGGTAATCTTTTTAGTTAAAAGTACGGGATAATCGCTCGTTACGCGATCGGCGCCCTTTTCCTTAAGCTGATCCCAGTCGGCCTTGCAGGGCGCCGGCCAAAGGCAGACCGTAAGCCCCTCCTCGTGGGCACGATCGACCATTCTCTTTGAAGTTCTGCCTGAAGGAGCGACGCTGCAGCAACCGAGTTTGAGCGCGAGCGCGATATGATCTTCGTTTAAGGCTTCATGCGTAATAAGACCGAGAGGAGCAGACGGATCGACGCGGCGCATCGTCTCGAGCGTCCCACGGTTGAAACACGTGAACGCGTAAGTGCCGGGCGCGAGAATCTTTCGCGCGGCGACATTGAGCTTGCGGCAATATTCCTCAAGAACGTATCTGTCGTAGAACTTGCTCGGATAAGCCTTCATTTCGATTTCAATAAAGAAATCCTTGCGTCCGCGAAAGACCTCGAAAGCTTCTTCAGCCGTCGGAATCGGTTCAGACGAGGCCTCAAGGCGAAATTTCTTAAGTTCCTCTAAAGTAAGAGACTCAACTTCGCCCGTTCCGTCGGTCGTACGGTCGACCTTACCGTCGTGCATAACGACGAGCTTACGGTCCTTCGAAAAACGAACATCAATTTCAAAGCCCCTGACGCCCTTTTTAAGGCTGTTCTTAAAGGCTCCAACCGCATTGTCGTCGAACTCACCCTTACCGCCGCGATGGGCCTGAACGAGCGGACCGTCGCCCGACTTAAGCGTCGCGGTGGCGGGATAACGAGCGGGATTCTTTTTGCCGCGGTTGACGACATAAACCCATGCATGATCGCAAGGCGCTTCGGCTGACGAGAGAACGGCGCGAGTGATGGCGAGGTTGCCACCCTTTGTCGAATATTTTACAACAGTATTCTTTGAGCCGAGCAATTCGACAGAAAGAACATCATCCAACCCTTCAAATTTTATGACGGAAGCATTGCGCTTAAAGTCGATCACATAAAGCTTATCGCCCTTCGCGGTAAGATAGACATCCTTATCGTTGCTCTTAATATTAGCGCGGGTCGTCGCGTAAATGGCGTCGCCGTTAACCTTCAGCCACTCGCCGATCGCAAGGAGACGATCTTCCATAATCGCGGGAATGCGCCCATCGGCATCGGGGCCAACATTGAGAAGAAGATTGCCGCCGCGCGATACCGTGCTGACGAGAGTCCTAATGCACCTCGTGCGCGACATGTAATGTTCAGTCGTCTCGAACTGATTATAGCCGAAGCTGCCGCCGATACCGCGGCACTCTTCCCACGGATGCATAATGCCGGTATCCTTAATCGCGCTTGCGCCGTGGCCATACTCCGTCGTGTAATGTCCACCGTGACGGCCGCGGGTATCCTTACCCCAGCGGTCGTTTACGACGACGGTATCCTTAACCTTCGAATCGTTGTAAAGCCACGCGAGAAAACCGGCCGAACCGTGCTCGTCGCCCGTATAATCCCATTCACCGTCAGGCCAGATAATGTCGGCCTCGTAGCGGTCGGCGAGATCCTTAAGCTGGGGGAAGTTTACGAAACGGTTCCAATCGGCGATCGAAAGCGAGGCTTCCGTTCTCTTCGAATCGCGTCCGCCCGGATATTGGGGATTGGCGTATTCGAGCATCGAGAAGTAAAAGCCGCGCTTAAGACCAGCCTCGCGCATCGCCTTGCAGAATTCGCCTGCAAGATCGCGCCCGGAGCCGAGGACGACCGAATTGAAGTAGGGCGACTGGGCGCTCGGCCAGAGAGCGTACCCGTCGTGATGCTTGGAGGTCAGGACGACGTATTTGGCGCCTGCGCGCTTAAAAAGGCTCGCCCACTCGGCGGGATTGTAGAATCGCGCCTTGAAATTCGCGGCGAAATTGGCGTAGGGAGCATCTCCATAAAATTTCTTATGATGGCTTAAATAAGTCTCCTTACCCGCAATCATCTTACCCTGATACCATTCGGCGTAGCAGTCCCAGGAGAACTTTCCGTTAGGCAGTACCGGCGCGTACGCGGGAACGGCATAGGGACCCCAATGGATGAAAATACCGAACTTCGCTTCGCTCCACCAACTCGGCACGGGGCGCTTGTCGACCGACTCCCACGTAGGCTCATACTTTTTCTGAACACTTTCATTCTGAACGGTTTCCGCAGACGCGAAAACAGCCGTTAATAGCGCTAATGATGCAATAATCAGTTTTTTCATTATTTCTCCTCCACTATTAAAATATTCTCATCAATTCACAAAAATAATTATACCAAAATACAACGAATAGACTATATTACTTTTTATCCACGCCTTCAGCAGTCCAGCCGTTATATAAATTCATCGCCTTATCAACACCCTCGGCAACAATAGCCGAACAAGCCTTTACGCTTACGCTCACACATTGATCGGCTAAAGTACGGGAAGCAGGGTCGAACTTGCCGAGCACATGGCCGATAACGTTAGATTTATCCTTACCGACCCCAATTTTTACGCGTGTAAAAGCCGACGAGCCCAATCTTTCGATAATATTGCGTATTCCGTTATGACCTCCGCACGAGCCGCCCTTTCGGATTCTTATCCGTCCAGAGACGAGGTCAATATCGTCTTGAATTACGATTAAATCGTCATTGGTCGCATTATGGTATTTAACCACGGGAGCGACGGAATCGCCCGAAAGATTCATAAAGGTCTGGGGCTTAACGAGCAAAACGGGAACGCCTGAGAGAACGCCCTTCGCCATTAAACACGAGAAAGCCTTTTTATTTTCCCATGTCGCACCGATTTCAGAAGCTATCGCATCAACAGCCTCAAAACCAACCGAGTGCGGAGTATTTGCATACTGCACACCCGGGTTGCCTAATCCTACGATTACTTTCACTTATTCGTGATTGAATAAATCGTTGATCGACTCGTTGTTGTGAGTGCGCTTAATCGCCTCGCCGATCAAAGGAGCGACAGAAAGCGTAGTCAACTTAAACGGCAAGGTCGAAGGATCAAAGCCCTCGCGAAGAGGAATCGAATCAGTAACGACGAGCTCATCAAGTTGGGTCTCATGCATAAGGCGCTCTACGCCCTTAGCCGTAAGCGGGAAGTGCGAAACGAACGCGTGGACGGACTTAGCGCCACAATCGCGGCACATCTTAGCCGCGGCGGAAAGCGTACCGCCCGTAGCCGTCATATCGTCAACCATGATAACGTCGCAATCCTTAACGTCGCCGACTACGCTGAACGCGTCAACGGTAGAGTCGCCCGTACGCTGCTTAGCGACAATAGCAAGGCCGCAACCGATCTTGCGACTGTAGCCGTAGGCCGTCTTAGCACCGCCCGTATCAGGAGAGACGACGACAGGCTTAGCCCAATGCTGATCTCGAATGTACTTCAAAATTACCGGCTCGGCCTTAAGGTGATCGAGAGGAATATCGAAGAATCCCTGGATCTGATTGGCGTGAAGATCCATCGTAATTACGCGGTCTGCACCGGCGGTCTGAAGAAGATTCGCTACGAGACGCGCTGTAATCGGTACGCGGGGCTGATCCTTACGATCCTGACGGGCGTAGCCGTAATAAGGAAGAACAGCCGTAATGCGAGCTGCGCTTCCGCGCTTAAGAGCGTCCATTATGACGAAAAGCTCCATGTAGGCCTCGTTCGGCGAGGGAGAGCCAGACTGGATAACATAAACGTCCTTACCACGAACAGGATCAAGAACCTGACAGAACGTCTCGCCGTCTGGAAAATGCTTGATATCAATCTTATTGAGGGGTCTACCAAGATACGCGGCTACCTTCTCAGCGAGCGCCGGGTTAGCCGTACCAGAAAACACCATGAAGTCGTCGTTCATTTTATCAATCCTTGTTGTGAATAACAGTGTATATTATATCATATTTAATTGAAAAATGGTAATCGCTCATAATTTGGATGTCATGTCATTTTCAGGAAGACTTTTTAGCATTGGGTTTATGCGCCGAGTTTGATAAAATATACGGCATCATTCAACTAAAATCCGTTGATCAGAAAACGTACCGAAGTAAAAATGAACACAAATTCGTCCTGTAATGAAATTCCGATGCCATCCATCTGGCTTTCGCTCATACCGATAGTCTCCCTTATAGTAATGCTTTCTTTTTCTGTAATCGCATTCGGCGTCGACACTCTTGCCGGGGCGAGCCAGCTGACGCTTCTGGTTTCGGCGGGAATCGCCGCAGCCATCGGCATGGGCGTTTACAAGCTGTCCTGGAAACATATTGAGGAGTCATTCATATCAAGCATATCTCCGGTAATGCCTTCAATTATTCTCCTGCTCTTAATCGGAGCGCTCAGCGGGGCATGGATGTGCAGCGGAATCGTGCCGGGATTCATATATTACGGAATGAAGATAATTCATCCCAAATTCTTCCTCGCTACAGCCTGCATCGTCTGCTCTATCGTTTCGATGATGACGGGAAGTTCATGGACCACCATCGCAACCATAGGTCTCGCCCTAATCGGCATCGGCCGGGCGCAGGGGTTTGATACGGGAATCGTTGCGGGCGCGATTATTTCAGGCTCTTATTTCGGCGATAAGATGTCACCGCTTTCCGACACGACGGTGCTCGCATCGTCCGTAACGGGAACCCCGCTTTTTAAGCATATCCGCTACATGACCGTAACGACCGTTCCCGCCATGCTGATAACGCTTGTCATTTTTACCATACTGGGCTTTAACCATGAAATCACCTCGACAAGCCAGATGGAATTCATAAGCGAGGGGCTTCTCTCTAAATTCAACATCTCGCCCGTGATTTTTCTGGTACCGCTTTTCACGATCCTTCTCATCACGTTCAAAACGCCGTCGATCATCGCCCTTTTCCTTTCGGCGATCGCGGGAGCGGCATTCGCAATTTTCTGCCAGCCGGAAGCGCTTTCCGAAATCGCCGCAGGCGGCAACGCCGTCAAAGGCGCGGTAACCGCGCTCTTCGGAGATGCGACACTTGATTACGCCGACAAAACCCTCAAGGATCTGACCGAATCGAGCGGCATGAAAGGAATGCTCAACACAGTCTGGCTCATAATCTGCGCCATGGTCTTCGGCGGTGTTATGAAAGGCTGCCGAATGCTCGACGCGATAACCGGCATTTTCATCCGGATGATCCGCGGCCGCACCTCAATGGTGACAGCGACAGTGGTTTCCGGCACATTCTTCAACACCGTTCTCGCCGACCAATACCTCGCCATTATCCTGACGGGCGGAATGTATATGCCGATATATGAAAGCAAAGGCTATGAGAATCGACTATTAAGCCGCACAACCGAGGATGCGGTAACGGTGACTAGCCCGCTCATACCGTGGTCGACATGCGGAATGACCCAGGCCACGATGCTGAACGTCCCGACGATCACGTACCTCCCGTACAGTTTCTTCAATATCCTATGCCCCGTATTTACCATAATCATAGCGGCGATAGGCTTTAAGATCAAACAACGTTCGTCTCGCGATTGACAAGAATATTACGGTTATATAGGTTGCATTGCCGTGAACAAATGCGGTCACGGATTCGGGAAATCCCGCATTGCGTTTTAATAAAACCCGATGTCATTTTCCGACGATTTCCTTGAAATAAGGAACAACCGCCTTACGCCAGATGCCGTAGCCTGTATGATTCGTATGAAGTCTATCGTCCATAAACTTCTTGGTATCACCATTCTCATCAACGAGCTTATCGTTAAAGTCGACCCAAATCACCTTCTTACCGTCAGCGAATGTTTTAGTGATCTTATTAACAGCTTCGTTTCTCTTACGCCCTGCGTCATTGGCATTAGCGCCTCTCGGGAAAATCGGCAAAAGCAGAATCTTCGACTCAGGATGCTTTTCCTGGATTGTCGCGATTATGCGTCTGGTACCCTCAGCGATATCCTTCGGCTTGTCTTTACCGTTATTAGTTCCGATCATAAGCATAAAGAGCTTAGCCTTATACCCCTCAAGTTCACCGTTCTTCATGCGCCATAAAACATGCTCGGTGCGATCGCCGCCATAGCCAAGGTTAAGAATCTTATACTGCTTTTTCAATTCCGCGAAATGCTTCACGCCCTCACCGCCTTTACGCTCCCAGCGGTGCGTAATCGAGTCGCCGACGAAAACGATATCGTATTCCTTCGGACCCGAAAGAATCTCGTTGCGCTTCTCAAGAGTACGCTTATACCACCAATTTGAATCCTTAAAGTACGAAATAGATCTCATCGCGGCTGGCTCAAGTTTGCCCTTTACGGATAAAACCCTACCCTTTATAGGTTTATCCAAAGGAGTTTTCAAAGCCTCGTCGATAATCGGCACGAGCAAGCTCTCGACAACCTCATAGCCTTTGTCGCTAGGATGGAGACGGTCATGGAAATATTTTTTGCTATCCCCATTCTCATCTACGAGAGCATCGTTGAAATCGCACCATACGACGGTTCTTCCGTCGCAGAATTCTTTAATCGCGCCGTTGACGACCTCGTTTCGCCTGCGGTTCGGATCATTGTCGGATTCGCCGCGCGGGAAAATCGCCGTTAAGAGTATTCTGGCCTTAGGCTGCTTAGCCCTTACCGTATGAATGATTTTTCTGATCCCGTGAACGGTGTCGATCGGAGGCTCTTTCTCGAAACTGTGATGCCCCGTATTGTTTGTTCCAATAAGAATTACAATGACTTTAGCCTCGTATCCGTCCAGTTCGCCACCCTCGGTTATGCGCCATAAGACATGCTCCGTACGATCGGCCGAAATACCGAGATTGAGAGCTTTACAAGGACCGCTGCCGAAATTTTTCCTCCACGAATCTTTCTTCTCCCAGAATTCAGTTATGGAGTCGCCTATAAAAACAACATCAGCGGCTCCCGCAGCGATTTTTTTCTTAAAAAGATTATGGCGCTTCATTTGAACACCGGTCTTTTTACCTCCCCATTGATCCGGAGTAACGGCGCGAACATCAGCGAAAGCGATCGGTGCTGCACTAATCGACGCAATCAACAACAAAGATTTAATTATATTTTTCATACTGTTTTTATTTATTTTATTAAAATTAAAAACTAAACTTTATCAGCGAAACCTAAATGACCGCGAAAACTTGACGCCCTTAGGCTCTGGTTTGGAATTCGCAAGAGGCGCGAACTTGTCCCACGGCTGATCGGCGCGGGCACCAGTCCAGAACTTCTGTCCGAGCGTCTGGAGCGCGGGGTAGATGCGGTCCCAGTTGTCAGCCTCCGTGTAGGGCGGCTTTCCCGCTACCTTAACCTTGCGCCCAAGGGCGTCGTTCCAGAGCGCGAACTTTCCGCCCGCAAGCTGATCGAGCTTGTCGTCAGGGACGGTATAGTTGCCGATATTGCGCGGCTCCCAATGCTCATAAAGATAGCGGCAGTTCAAATAGTCGTAATAGTAGCCCGCGAACGGCACGAGATAAACGAGTCCGTCGGGAATCGAAACGACGGTGTAGCCCGCGTCGATCGCATCTTTAGGCTGATAATAGGGATTGTGCCAGATATCGATCGTTATATCGCGGTGCGCACGAACGGGAGTCTTTCCGGAGGCGTGCGTAAGAGCGCCCCACGCGCAGACCTTATAGCCGAAGCCCTCGACCATCTTGAACATCTCGTCGGTGAATTTGCGGAACTTTTCCGCCTCGGCTCTATTGTATTCGTCGGTTCCGACGTGCATATAAGGCCCGATGAACGTGGGCTCCGCGCCCGTCATGTATTCCGCGAAAAGAGGCTTAAGCCAAGCGACGATCTCATCGGTCTTATCGAGATCGAAGTGGTCTGCGCCGTATTTTTTAGAAGCGAACTCGGGCTTGAAGCGGGTAAAAGCGAGCGAATGGGCGGGAACGTCGATTTCCGGAATAACCGTAATGCCGAGCGACTTGCAGTAAAGCATGAATTCGCGGAATTCCTTCTTCGTGTAATGACCGTCCTTCGCGGTAAGTCCAGGATAAACCTCGGACTCGAGACGGAACGCCGCCTGCTTTTTAGACCAGTCGGCGTTGGGGTTCTTCTCGATTTCGCAATCGTTTATATGGATATGAAGCGTATTCATCTTGTAATACGCCATCGTCCTGGCGAGATCGCGAAGGAAGTCCATCGAATGATACATGCGCCCGACGTCCATCATAAAGCCGCGAACCTTGTATTTAGGCTTATCGAAGATTTCGCCGCATTCGGCCTTGGCTCCGGCGTTCTTAAGCTGCTCTAAAGTCTGCCGGCCCCAAAGAAGTCCTGTTTTCGCGTCGGCCACGATTTCGATCGTACCGGGACGAATGTACATTCTGTAACCCTCGTCGCCCAAAGACGCGTCTGTGACGATCTTTTCAACGACTTTAGCCCCGGCAAGATCGCAGGTCCCCTCGGCCGGTTTCCATTCGGTAGGTTGCGGAATCACAGGCAGAAGCGCCGCCAATATCAATGATGATGTCATTTGTAATTTCCTTTGTTTTACGATTTCAATTATAACATATCATTCGTTTTTTGGGGAGATGCAAACATCAACCAATTCTCGAAAATTCGCATCCGCAATAGCCTTGGCGGTAAAGACCTAATTCAGAAGCGCGTTTAACTGAAATTTTAAAACCTTCTTTTTTCTTGAAGTCTTCCCGCAGAAACTTAACCGAATCCGACGATTTCTCTTCGCCCGCCGCGAAAATTAGAGCGCTCGGTTTATGGGGACTTACCGAAAGCGATGTTGTAAAGGCGTCGTAACCGTTCTCGGCCGCATAACGCGCTGTCCGCTCAAGGTTGAACCTGAAGCAGCGCTCGCAGCGTCTACCCTTCTCCGGCTCGGTTTCATAACCCTCGGCGACCTCTTTCAGCCAACGATCGTGATCGTACTCGTCAAATGCGATTTCAACGGAATCAGCCTCGGCGAGTTTCTTAGCCTCAAGCGCGCGCTTATCGAACTCTTCGCGCGTATCGATATTCGAATTCGAATAGAACATCGTCACTTCATGCCCGCCGTCCTTCAGCCTCGGAACGCATGCCGATGCGCACGGACCGCAGCAGGTATGAAGGAGGACTTTCATGACGGAAACTGACCGGAGGCGACATCTTCGACGTACGCCGAAAACGCGCGGCGGACCTCACCCGCCAATTCGGCGTAACGCTTGACGAACGACGGAGCCGATTCGTTAAGCCCGAGAAGATCGTGCATGACGAGCCACTGCGCATCGCAGTCGGGACCCGCGCCTATGCCGATCGTAGGAATTGAAAGCTTACTTGTAATTTCCGCCGCGAGTTCCGAGGGAATGCACTCGAGCGTCACAGCAAACGCTCCCGCGGCTTCAACCTTCTCGGCATCGACGAGTATCTGATGGGCGGCGGCGGCGGTCTTACCCTGTTTTTTAAATCCGCCGTATTCGTTGACGCTCTGCGGCGTCATTCCGACATGAGCGAGAACGGGAATGCCAGCCTCGGTCATACGCTTTATGAGATTCGAAACTCTCGCGCCGCCTTCGAGCTTTACGGCATCTGCGCCCGCCTTTATGCAGTCGACGGCGTTTTTCATCGCGATATCATCGCCGCACTGGTAGCTGCCGAAAGGAAGATCGGCGACGACCATCGCATTTTTCGCGGCGCGGGCGACGGCCGCAGTCGCGGAAAGAGTTTCCTCCATCTTTACGGGGAGCGTCGTCTCGTAACCGAGAACCGTCATACCCATCGAATCGCCTACAAGAATAATCGGCACGCCCGACTCGTCGGCGAGACGGGCGAAACAGGCGTCGTAGGCCGTGCAGCAACCGAGTTTCTGAACACCCTTGGCGGCGCGAACGCTCGCCACGTTCCACTTTTTCATCTGAACGCTCCCCCGGTTACTGATGAATGTTGCCGCGACTCGGATGCGACTTGGCTTTCGGCTTTTCAAGTTTTAAGAAAGTCGCGAACTTAAGCGCCTCGGCGGGAATCTCATCGCCGGTCGTATCGGGCATCTGGGAAAGATCGAGCCCATGATCCTCGTGGGTATGATGGAACTTCGACTTCGGCTTTACGATATCGCGCAACGCCGCCTTGAACTCCTCGATACCCTCGCGCGAATCGCACGAAATCGCGATAGGCTCGATGCCGGTTTCCTTAATAAAGCGCTCGAGATTCTCTTTCGAGCACTCGACGTCCATTTTATTCGCCACGACGAGATACGGACGCGAAGCGAGCTCGGCGGAATATTCGTCAATTTCCTTCTTTAAAACTTCGTAATCCTTCCACGGCTCGCGGTTATCGGTTCCGGCCATGTCGATGATGTAAACGAGAACCTTGGAGCGCTCGAGATGCTTGAGGAACGCAAGCCCCAAGCCAACGCCTTTCGCCGCGCCTTCGATGATACCGGGAACGTCCGCGAGAGTAACTTTCGCCCAATCGTCGTAAACGAGAGTCCCGACGATAGGATTCAAAGTCGTGAACGGATAGCTCGCGATCTTAGGCGTAGCCGACGAAAGAACCGTTAAGAGAGAGCTCTTGCCCGCGTTAGGAAAACCAAGGAAGCCCGCATCCGCGATAGTCTTAAGTTCGAGCCTCAAGCGGCGCTCTTCAGGTTCACCGCCCGGAGTATGTTCGGTCGGAGCCTGATTGACGGACGACTTGAAGTGGACGTTACCAAAGCCGCCCGCGCCGCCCTTTGCGACGACGACCTTCTGTCCGACCTCGGTGATGTCGGCGACCATAAGCCCGGTCTCCTCGTCGTACACCTCGGTACCGAGAGGAACATTTACGACGAGATCCTTGCCGCGCTTGCCGAACATTTTCTGACCCTGGCCGGGACCGCCGTCCTGAGCGATGCACTTAGGATCGTAGTAGAGCGAAAGAAGCGAGTTTACGTGTTCGCTCGCCTTGAATACGACATCACCGCCGCGACCGCCGTCACCGCCGTCCGGACCGCCGAATTCGACGAGAGCCTCGCGGCGAAACGACATTGAGCCGTCTCCGCCGCGACCGGAGCGAACCTGAACAACAACCTGATCAATAAACGTTTTAGCTTTCATTATTAAACTCTTGGTTCGCGCACACTAAACTTCATCGGTTTGTCGCGTACAAAGGACCGAAGTTCTTGCAGGCGCGGTAATCGGCACCAGTCGGATCGTCGCTCGCTCCGAAGAGACCCCAGCAGTGAGGCTGGAAGACCTTATCCTCATCAACGTTGTGCATCGCGACCGGAATGCGGAGCATCGACGCGAGCGTAATGAGATCGGCACCGACATGGCCGTAAGCGATAGCGCCGTGGTTCGCGGCCCAGGCGTTCATCACGGAGTAGACGTCCTTGAAGAAGCCCTTGCCCGTAAGACGGGGCGTGAACCATGTGCAAGGCCATTCGGGGTTCGTGCGGAGCATGAGAGTCTCCTGCTGCTTGTCGTCGAGCGTGGTCGACCAGCCTTCTGCGATCTGGAGAACGGGCCCCTGACCCTTGACGAGCGCAAGACGAATCATCGTAAGCGGCATACCCTTCGGGGTAAGGAACGACGAGCTGAAGCCGCCGCCGCGGAAGTATTCGACGCCCGCGGGAACCCACTTCGTCGCCTTGAGCGTTGCGTTAATGTCCTTCTCGGTAACATCCCACCAGTTCTTAAATACGCTCTTGCCCTTCTCCTTCATCTCGCCCGCCGCGTCGAGACAGCAGCTGCCGGAGTTGATGAGGTGGATGATGCCGGCTTTGGCATCCTTAGGAAGCCCCTTGCCCGTTGCGCGCTTGACGGCGGCGTCGGACCAGTAGGTGCGAACGTCGGCGAACATCGCGGCCTTGTTCGTAAGAAGCCACTGGAAGAGCATGCAAACGCCGTTAAGCGCATCGTTCTCGGTCGCGAGAATCTGGGGCATCTTCTTACCGTTCCAGTCGAAGGAGCTGTTGCACATAACTTCGGCGACGTCGCCGTTCGGCCAGTGATCGGTCCACTGACGCTGACCCTGGAAGCCGCCCGCGATCGCGTTGCGGCCGACGGCCTCTTCGCCGAAGCCCATCTCTGCGAGCTTCGGATTACCGGCCATCATATCGCGGATGATGATCGACATCTTCGCGATAAACTCCCAGTCGGCGTCCTTCTCGGCGCGGGTCTTCTGGATAGCCTTGGGATTGTAGTCCTTACCTTCCTTCAAATTCTTGCGCATCCACTTGAGCGCCTTCTCGTACTCTTCCTTGTCGTAGATACCCTCTTCCATGCGGCGGAGAATTTCGCACTCGTCCATATTCTCGGTGGCGAGACCGAGGTAATCCTGCATAAAATCAACGTCGACGAAGCTGCCGGCGATACCCATCGAGGAAGTTCCAATCGAAAGATAACTCTTACCCTTCATCATAGCAACTGCGAGACCGGCCTTTGCGAAGCGAAGAATCTTCTCGGCGACATCGTCAGGAATCTTCGCGGATTCGTCGCGGTTCTGAACCTCATGACCGTAAATGCCGTAGGCGGGCATACCGCGCTGAGCGTAACCGGCGAGCATGCAGGCGAGGTAAACGGCGCCGGGGCGCTCCGTACCGTTAAAGCCCCAGACGGCCTTCGGAATCTGAGGATCGAGATCCATCGTTTCTGTACCGTAGCACCAGCAGGGTGTGACGGAAAGAGAAACGCCGACATTGTTGTCGCGGAACTTATTCGCGCACATCGCCGCCTCAAAGCGTCCGCCGATCGTGGTGTCGGCGATCACGCATTCAACGGGAGTTCCGTCGGGATACTTCAAATTGTCCGAAATGAGTTTCGCGGCGGCCTTTGCCATATCCATCGTCTGAACCTCGAGAGATTCGCGAACGCCGCGCCTGCGGCCGTCGATGATGGGGCGGATGCCGATTTTCGGAAAACCGTTGTGAGTCCAAACTGTCTGAGCCATTTTTATCTCCTTATGAAAATTTTACTACCTTGAAAATTATACCAAAATCCACTCTCCATAACAATGCAAGATTACAGGTGGGAATATCTCGGGCTTTTATATCGCAACGGCTGCGCTCTACGATGGATCAACGGAACATCTTATCAGCCCCGAC
The DNA here is from genome assembly GCA_045656225.1 of Kiritimatiellia bacterium. Taxonomy (GTDB): domain Bacteria; phylum Verrucomicrobiota; class Kiritimatiellia; order RFP12; family UBA1067; genus UBA1067. The sequence continues at coordinate 14,714 of JAZOQU010000018.1, forward strand.
GCTATAGGCGCTTCGGATGAAAAAAAGCATAAGAGAGCATAAGAATAAAAAGAACCGCAAGAGGCACATCGCCGTATCTCACGTATGGCGGCAGAACATGCCCTTCTTTTGCCTGAACAGCGAAACGCTCGACCTTACATCCAGCCGCATCAATCAGCGGAGCTCCGTCTTTGCCAGCAAGCCACGAACTGCGACCATCGGGATAAAACGTCCCGGTAATACCGGAATTCCCCACCCGGATGACGGGCAGGCCGGTCTCTATCGAGCGAGCTATAGCCTGCCATGTATGCTGCTCTGTTTCGTCCGATTCGGAGAACCAGCTGTCATTCGTTATAAAAACGAGCGCATCGGCCCCCATCCCGGCAAACTTTCTGATGAGCGCAGAATCAGTATCCTCATAACATATTGCAACACCGAACTTGAGGCCGTCAACCTCCAGCAGTTTCGGCTCGCCGGGCGTACAACTTCCCACCGGAGCAAGGTTTTGAAGTTGAGGGATCCACTTATCTCCCGGTATAAACTCGCCAAAAGGAACGAGATGAACCTTGTCATAGACCTGTTCGGAAAGGACGCCGTCTAAGCCGCGGGTGTAAAGCGAAGCCGAATTGAACAACTCTTTGCTTTCATTCTCACGCGACCCTCCCGTTATGAGCGATTTCGCATTGGCCTTTTTCAACACCCAATCTGCAGACATGAAAGACCGCCGGGTACCAAACATAGCAAACTCGCAAAAAGCGCTCTCGGGCAATACAACCAGATCCGGCGAAAAAACAGCCGCATTGCCGAGAAGTTTTTCGTACACTGCAACATGATTTTTATCTGCCGCCTTGAAAGCGCAGGGGAAATTGCGCTGAACGAGCGCGACTGTTAAAATTCTGGAATCTTTGCCATGCGTAAAATCAGTGTATCGTTTCGCTGTCGCATGAATACCAAAAACGACAAGAAAAGGAAGAATCGTCTCGACACTCCTCAGATATCGGGAAATACCGTTCCTTTTGGGAATTGATTCCTCCGAGGGGGTAATTTCTATCTTTTCATTTCCCAACCGAACGCTCCGTCTCCTTGCCGCATTCCACGGCTCAAGCATTCGCTCAGCTATTGAAGCGAATGTTCCGTTAACAAGAATAATCATCATGCTCAACACATAAACGCCGCCCAATGAGGCTCCCGCGCCGAAACCCGACTGTACGGCGGCGACTCCAAGATGATTCCACGCGAAGCCGCCCAACAGATTGGATCGTACAAGTTCAAGGCCGGCCCAAAGAACGGGTTCCGCCACTAAAATTGCAAGAATGCGCTTCCAGTATGCACCACCGGTCTTTTGCCATATCCGCGACGAGAGATAACCGAAGAGACCGAAATACAAAGCGCAATACGCGGCAAGCGCCCCCCATCCAAGAACCACGAGAAACCACGGACCGCCATTCTTGACTATTGCAGGCATCCACGCGAGAGTGAAGATCCAAAAAAGAAAACCGTTCAGAAACCAGAGATTGAAACTTTCTCTCGGCGTACGGTTCCTGGCGAACCAGATAAGAGGTGCAAGAGCAAAAAACACATCCGTCCTCTCGCCTATCGGCGGATAACTGGCCCAAAGGAGAAAAGCGGGTAGAAACAATGCTGTCTTAGCAAGAATTTTCAATGTCTGTCTTATCATTCTTTGCTCCAGCTTAAATCGATGCGGGTCATCGAGCCGCGCGGCGGATTAAAGACGCGCGGCATACGACGGGTCGTAATCCATAATGTACCGCTCTTATAAGAGATAAAGCCGCTTTCCTTAGACGGCAATGCCGCAGGCGGCGTAAGAGAAATGAAAAGCGGCGTCGACTGCTGGGAAAGAAACTCGATCGGATAACCGCTTTCCGCGAGATACGTCAAATTCTCGCTTCCGTTCTCGGGGCTCGCGACGAAGCGCGTCACACCGAGAGACTTAAGCTCCGCGAGAGCGGAAGAATTGAAGGCGTAAAGCGTCCAGTCGGCAGTAATATCTGCAACATCGAGAGACTTCAACGTTTTCAAAGTCGCAAGATCCGACGCTTCCCATTTGTCAAAACCTTCGCGGACAAACCTCTTAACCGCGACACGGAGCTTCTGATACTCCGTTTCCGGCGTAAATACAGGAAGCGCGATTCTCGGCGAGGGGACATCAGGATACGCCGTACGCACTTCGTCCGGCGTAACCGACGAGCCTACGGATATGACGACCTCGTCCCACTCTCCCGCTGGCACTTTCTGCCCCATACGGATTTTAAGCGTTTTTGAAAGATGCGGCTTTACGAAATTCTCAGCGTCATGCTGATCATCCTCAAGCGCGGCGTCGACCGCGGCGCGGCGGGCCTTCTCGCGGAAATAATCAAGTTCCTCGACGATATCACGCCTTAAATCATTCAGAAAACTCATAGGCGCGAAAAGACGGTCGGGATCGACAACGCTCAACGCTCCGAGAAGGTAATCGGTTCCGCCGAGTTTTGAAAACGCCTTCTCGACCGCTTCGTACGTACGCTCGGGATTTTTAGCCTTGGAGAATTCGCCTTTTATCTTCACCTCCGCGCTTACGCCTTCGGCGTCTGCGGCAACTGAAATCTCCTCGGGCGATATCTCGATTTTAAAATCGGTTTTAACAAAACCGGGATAATCGGCGGGTCTGAAGCCGGGAACAGGATGAAGACGCTTCACCTCGTTGGACATCGAACAGTAGATGCTTGCGCCGGCCTTGACGAACCTGAGCGGCTTAAATTCTTCGCGCTCGTCATCAGGAAGAAGAATTTCAACATCGCAATCGGCAGGAACCTCAAACTGATTACTGCGGGAAATAGCGGTACGCATCTCAGTTATGCCGAATCCGAGAGGCTTGCCGCCGCCGGGGGCGGGTATCTGAAGCCCGTCATGACGCTCAAGCGCGCGCAAAGTGTGAAATCTGAGCCAACTGCGTCCGTCGCGGTCTTTGGTAATCCGCTTGAGCTTTCCGACATACGTGCCAAGATGGCCTAAACTCGTGTCGTCTATGACATCGCCGTTGGTACCGTTAAAATACAAGTCGGTCGTACGGCGGGAAAATACCGTTTCGAGATTTTCAAGAGCGGTCCGGGCCTTTAATCTGTCACCGTCGAGAACCGCGCGGTAATAAGCGGTCGCCGCGGCGACATAGAGAGGTGACTTCATGCGCCCCTCTATCTTAAGCGAGGCGACCGAGGCGTCGACAAGCTTTTTGACGTCGTCTCCCAGTCGGAAATCCTTCATCGAAAACGCGAGAGGCTTTCCGCCCGATTCGGACTCATAAGCCAAACGGCAGCAGTAAGCGCACTTTCCGCGGTTGCCGCTGCGATTCTTCTCCATCGCCGAAAAAAGGCAAAGTCCGGAAATGGAATAACACAATGCGCCGTGAATAAAACATTCAAGTTCAATGTCGCCGCAACGCTTCGCGATGGAAGAAATTTCCGCAATCGACAGCTCGCGCGCAAGAACCACGCGCTTAAAGCCAAGTTCGCCCAATGCGAGAACGCCCTCGAGATTGTGGGCGACAAGCTGAGTTGAAGCGTGAAGCTCAAGCGAAGGGAAATGCTTCCGGGCGATGCGGGCGATGCCGAGATCCTGAACGATGACGGCCGAGGGCCTGCAGGACGCAATGACGGAAAGCTGTTCGACGGCGCGCTCGAGATCTCCCTCGTCGATTACCGTATTGAACGCCACATAAACCTTCTTGCCCTCTGCACGCGCACAGCGCACGAGATTCTTAAGCTCCTCGCGCGAGAAATTCTTCGCGAACGCCCGAGCCGAAAATTCGGCGAGCGAACAGTAAACCGCATCGGCCCCTGCACGAAACGCTGCCAGGGCCGAATCAAAATCACCGGCGGGGGAAAGAAGTTCCGCGCTCACAAACCGCTGAAATCGAGTGTCGCGAAATAATCGTCAAGAGTCTCGGCGCGGCGGATTTCCCTTACAGAGCCATCTTCCTCAAGAAGAAGTTCGGCGCTGCGGAGCTTGCCGTTGTACTGGAAACCCATCGCATGGCCGTGGGCGCCGGCGTCGCAGAGAACGACGATGTCGCCGCGCTCCAAAACGGGAAGCACTCGCTGAATCGCGAACTTGTCGTTGTTTTCACACAGAGAACCGGTAACGTCGTAAACGCTCGTGACGCCTGAATTCTCCTTGCCGGGAACGACGATTTCGTGGTACGCCCCGTAGAGCGCCGGACGCATCAGATTCGACATGCACGCGTCAAGACCTGCGTAAAGACGATAGGTGCTCTTTATATGGCGGACACGGGAAACGAGATAGCCGTAAGGACCTGTTATCGAGCGGCCGCATTCCATATAAAGCTTAATCGGCTTCAAACCCTTGGCGTCGACAAGCTCCTCATACGCGCGCCTGATTCCATCTCCGACGGTTTCAAGATCCATCGCCTTGTCGCCCGGCTTGTACGGGATGCCGATGCCGCCGCCGATATTGATGAATTCGAAATCGATACCGACCTTTTCATGGATCTCTCCGGCGAGCTCGAAAAGAATTTTAGCCGTATCGATGATGTAATCGGCGTTGAGCTCGTTGGAGGCGACCATCGTGTGAAGGCCGAAACGCGTAACGCCCGCAGCCTTCATCTTCGCGTAACCGTCGAAAAGCTGCTCGCGGGTAAAACCGTACTTAGCCTCCTCGGGCTTTCCGATGATGGCGTTTCCGCCCTTCAGGGGGCCGGGATTGTAGCGGCAACAGAAAACGCGTCCCGGAAGTTCCGAATCGAGATTCTCAATTCCCGCGCATGAGGAGAGGAAGTAATCCCAATGGGTGATATCGTCAAAATTGATAATCGCCCCGAGCTCCCACGCGCGACGGAATTCCTCGGCGGGTGTGTCGTTGGACGTGAACATTATCGCCTCGCCCGTATTTCCGACGCGCTCGGCGAGTTCAAGTTCGGCCATGGATGAACAGTCAGAGCCGAAATCAAACTCCTTCAAAAGCTTCATCAGATACGGATTGGGAGCCGCCTTGACCGCAAAATACTCGCGGAAACCCGCGTTCCACGCGAATGCCTTTTTAAGACGCTCGGCGTTGCGGCGTATCGCGGCAGCATCGTAAATATGAAACGGCGTAGGCCACTTCTGTGCAATCTCTTCCAGTTTTTCTTTTGTGAACGGCAATGTTCTCATCTTCGCCAATCCTATTCTTTAGTGAATCTTTATGTATGTTTCAGCTTTAAGTCTTTCAATCCATTCATCGTAAAGACGCTTAACTTCCGCCTCTTTTACGTTCGCCTCAATATCCGTATACGCGTCGAGGAATGAAAGTTTTGAAACGCCCTTCTCATCGTCTTTACGGAGAAGGAAATTCCAACCTCCAAGCTCTATCCAATCCGAAAGAGCGCCTTTGGGGGTCTTGGCAATCGCTTCACAAACAACGGCGCTGAACTCCTCGTCTGGAACTATGTCCTTATAAGCACCGCCGTTTCTGGCCTGCTTGTCGGCTGAATACTTTTTTGCGAGATCGGCAAAATCGACAGACTTGAGCTGTCCGGTGATTTCCGCTTTTTTATCCGCCTTGTCAGGCGAAAGAAGTATGACCGAAACACTGACCCTGCCGCCTGTGGAATAACGAGAGGCGTTCTTCTCGTATTCCTCACGCATTTTGGCCGGAGATGCCGTCACGTTCCTGTCAACGACGGTCCATCGCATCGCCGCGACGACCATATCCTCCTTGATTTTCCTGCGCCAATCGCTCTCGGAAATCTTTTCCCTGATAAGCATCGTCTCAAGCCTCGTGCGATCACCGCCGAACGAATCATCGACAATCGCGCGGATGCGGTCGTCCACCACCCAATCCTGCATGGTAAGCTTGGCCTTCGCGGCGGCTTTCAGGATAAGTTCACGTTCGATAAGCTTATTGCGGAATTCTACGAAACGGCTTTCGTCAGAAACACCGCGTCGCGTCATTTCATTGCGGACATCACTCTGCAAAATCGCAACATTGCCGACAGTCGCCGCGACGCCGTCGATTTCAGCGGCGCCAAGAACGGCCGCCGCAGAAGCGACGGCGCAGAAAATCAGTTTTTTCATGTATGATCAACCGTTTAAAGCATGGCCGCGATACCCGCGCCCACCATGGGGGCATCATCGACCTGAGGCGTAATCGTATAGTGGATATTACGGTCCTTGACAAGCATTTCGTCGAGTTCGCGGCGGACATCGTCGGCGAACGGAACGGCGCGCGTCTTGTAATAGGTGGAACCGTCGGCGTTGATCGCGACGGGCGCGGAAGCGTCCGTTCCCTCGCCGGACTTGATGACGAACGCGGCGAGCTGGATCGCCGTGAGAACGACGGCGCGCTCGAACACGGGAATACCGAGGCGGCGCGCGACATCGGCGTCGGCGCTCTCGGCGAAGATCGTATCGAGAACATTGTCGCGGCCTGGCTTCTTGAACGCGGCGCAGAAGTTATCGAGATCCATGGTCTCGAGAGAGCCGAGACCGAGAATCGCCGAAGCCGCCTTGGCGGAGAAGAGACCCTCCTTGGCGGCAGCCTTGTAGATTTCAAGTCCAAGCTGACCGAGATAGGCGCCGGCGATCTTCTTCTCGAAAAGACCGAAGCCGGGATTGCCGCTCTTCGCGTCGACGGCCTTGTCGAAGACGCTGTCGGGAGCCTTGTCAAAGGAACCGGATTCGGCGTTGATGATCATCGACCCTTCAGGATCGGCATCAGGAAGCTTTACGATGTTCCTGTTCTTCTCGACGTACGCGGTGTTCGTTCCGGTGCCGAGAATGAAACCGATATACGAAGAATACGTCTTATCTCCCTCGGTGGCCTTCGCGGCGAGAAGCGTAGCGACGGTGTCGTTGACGACAGCGATCGACTTGCCGCCCGTGCGGGCGAGAAGCTCCTTGCCGACATACTGGCCTACGACTCCGGGGGCTTCGATGTTCTTGGTCCAGCGGACAAGCTTCGCATCGAGATCGCTCGTCGCTTCGGCGGGATACGAGAAGCACCAGCCGATCTTCTCAACCGTGGCTTTTCCGTCAAGGCGCTTCACCTCGGAGGCAAAAGCGTTATAGAAAGATTCGACGTCAACCTCGCCCTTGGTGCCGGGCATGGGCTGATTGCATTTATCTTCAACGGCAGGAGGAATAGTTACGATGCCGCCGCGGAAATTCGTGCCGCCGGCGTCGAGAACGATAGCCTTCGCACCTTCGGGAATCTTGCCGTTGACGCCGACATACGTCGGAATCATCATCAAAGAAGACTTTTCACCCTTGAGCCCCTTCTCCATTTCAGAGAGAAGCGAAGTGAGCATAGCCTGACGGTTTATCTCTTCGGCGAGAACAAAACCGTTGTCCTTAAGCAATTCTTCAGGCGTTTTCATTTATCAGTCCTTTCACTAAAGTTATCCAATCTTCATTAGAGAGCACCTCTGCTCTTGCCGTAGATTGTATCAAATCTTTGAATATACTGCCAAGTTGTTTGCGACGATGTTCAAAGGCTCTTTTTGTCAAACTGTGAAAAAGCTTGCGTTCTTCGGCAGAAAGAGCAACATTTCTATCGTGACGCACCAATTTGACGACACTGGAGCATATCTGAGGCTTAGGCCAGAAGCAACTCGGCGGAAGCTTGCGCAAGATTTTAACATCGTAATCGAGCTGCGCCCATACTCCGGACAAGGATCGCGTTTTAGATCCTTCGGGAGCTGCAAGACGCTCGGCCACCTCCGTCTGAACAAGAACCGTCATCGAAGGAATACGTCTGGCGATGACAAGATCAAGCAGAATCCTGGTCCCCGCCTGGTAAGGCAGATTGGACACCATGGCATCATATTGAATTTCAGCTCCGCCCTCTGAAATATACCTTAATGCGTCTCCGGCGATAACGTCAAGCTTTTCCGGAGAGCCCAAAGACTCTTTCAGACGGGCCGCCAAAACGGGATCCTTCTCTACTGCCGTTACGGAAACTCCGCGTGAAAGCATCTCCTCGGTCAGCACGCCGAGCCCCGGACCGACTTCTAAAACCTTCGCGGCGTTTAAATCGGCAATGTCTTTCAATCCGGCGTCAACTATACCTAATAGCGCATTCCTGTCGATGAGAAAATTCTGTCCCAACACCTTATTGGGATGAAAACCGTTCTCTATACACCATGCTTTTACCTGACTCGGGCTTGTTAAGTTCATATTAGAATATCCTGTCGAGAATCTGAATGTACTCCCACTTGGGATCGTCAATCTTCCCGGTAACCTTAAATTCAAGAAGCAGTTTCGTCAACGGATAGGTCAACCGGTGAATAACCTTCCCGGCAATGGATTCCTTTTTCAAAAATTGCACGCGCGAAACAAAATCGAGATCGTCTTTGGCGATATCATAACGGCCCCATCCTTTTATTGAAATCAGGCCACCCTCAATATAAATATTATCGGTTCTGAATACCCCGTCTTCAAACACAAAATCGGAAGACGCCTGAGTTTGATCAACAAGAAACGAGACGCCGGGAATGCGTACGGCCAAAAGCTCCGTCAGACCGGCGAACAGTTTCATCCGGCCAAGATGTCCGTCCGATATTTTTACTCTACCGCTGCCGTCGACCGTTGACCAGAGATTTGACGAGATCGAGCCCTGGACATCCAGATCTATGTCAATATCGCCCTGACGCTGGCCAAGATCGAAAGAAAACGCCTCGGCAAGTTCCTCCAGAGAACCGTCACGATAAGAGCCCTTCAACGCGAAGCGCCCCTTTCCTTCCTCGAAATTTTCACAGAAAACGGTTGTGTTGAATTTTGTTTTACCGCCGGAGGAACCAATCATCTCGGCATTCATGTCAAAGACATCGTTCTTGAAAGTGTAAACACCATTGAGTTTCGAAAACTTGAATCCATCCGCAATTCCGGCCCCTGCGCGAATCTCACCTGTGATATCATTTAGATACGCATCTTCGACGCACGCCCCGGTCACGCCTTTTACGGTGACGGACGGGGCATCATCGAATCTGACGAAACCAAGCATGTCCGGATCCATAAAATCAGCGATTTTAAGCGCATCGTCAAACCTCAAATTGCTCTTAATGTCATAATGGATTTTAAACTTGCCGGAAAAATTATTTAGTGATATCCATCCGCTGATCTGCCTTCCGTCGTTGTCCGCCGCCGTTTGAAGCGTCACCTTAACGGCCACGCGTCTCGTATCGTCTTCGATTTTGGAATGGAACTTGATGCCGCCCTGCGCATAAGCGAGCGGAACGGAGTTATATCGCCCCATTTTGGGAACTTTCATATCTATCGAAACATAAACATCGTTCGAATAAAGATCGAAGTCGAAACAGGCGTCAGTCTCAACGGGGACTACGATTTCCGTAAATGCATCCATGTACGGCAATGCACACTGAATCTCAAGAACTTCAAGAAACGGTCTAATCTGGCGCTGAGTCGCCGATCCGCGTAAAGAAAGCGAAATCTTCTGACGGTTGAAATCAAGAGTTGCCGCCCCCCGCAGCACCGTATTGCAGTCCTTGCCCGGAAGAACGATTTCCACATCATTAATCCCGATCATCCTGCCGGAAGAAGAAGCCCGGATTCTCGCCGTGACGCGATCGGGAGTCAAACCTAAAATTTCCGGCGACTCGAGCACGAGTGTAATGTCATCGAAATCAATAATATCAAAATCAACAGGAGAGGGAGGAGAAAACGAAGATTCAAGATGATAATAACTGTCAGGAAGCCTATGGTATTTTAATCCGTACGCCCACACTTTACGATTCATGAAATCATATTGTACGTTACGTATACTTGCTACCGGCTTTTTGCGGAAGTCACCGTTACGTCTGTCAAAAACCTTGATTCCCGAAATCCGCACACCATTGCGAAAACCGAAATAAACATCATCACAATCGAATTCAAACTCTTCTGTCGAAAAATTTTCGATCATCAGCTCAACGAAACAACGGGGAATTTTCTGTTCCCGAAAGAAAAGACTCCCCAAAAACAAAACGAAGACGATGAAAAGATACATCATCGTCTTTAAAAGAAATCTGAAAATATTTTTTAGGGCTTTATTCACCGACCGCAACCTTGAAGCGCACATACTTATTAAATCGGTTGGCAGCCCCTAGGAGAGTCGAACTCCTCTTTCCTGGATGAGAACCAGATGTCCTAGCCGATAGACGAAGGGGCCAAATTAGTTTGGTGCACCCGGTGGGATTTGAACCCACACACCTTGCGGCACCAGAACCTGAATCTGGCGTGTATGCCAATTTCACCACGGGTGCTACGGGAAGATAGTATCTCATATCTTAGAGATTTTGTCAACCGAGAATTTTACTTTTTTTTCGTAAGCTTTGCAAGCTTCATAAGAACGTATTTGTCAGGCGCGATACTTTTCGTAAAATTCTTTTACGCCGATGTGATGCCAGGCATCGAGACGCACCTTAAAACCGTCACCGGAAATGGTTATAATCCCCTTCTTTTCCCACTTAGAGGCATCAAGATTCTTTATATCTGAATACGAATAACGCTTAGAACCAATCGCAAAACCCTCATCATCAAACTCAAACTTAAAAAAAGCAACAACTAAAAGATGAAACCCTACACCCGTCGCCGCTAAGAGCGCGAAAAGCGTAAATAAGCGTTGAGTCCCGATTTTCTGGGCTTTAAATGCCTTAAGATCAACTTTATCGTGCGGTTCGGATTTCTCTATCGAAACATATAAGTCACGTTCATCCGTTTGTGGATAACGAATGAACGCGTCAAAACCGAACCAACCGCCAAGAACCACAAAGACAGCTAAGGAAAACAGATGTCTAAGCAGAAACTCCTTATTGATCTTAAGCTTCACAGGCTATTCCTTTCTTAGAGAGCGACCGAAGCCATCTCATCAAGAATAGCGCGAGCTGCCGCGACAGGATCGGCGGCGGCGAGAATCGGGCGACCGACAACGAGGTGGGTAGCACCGTCTCGAACGGCATCGGCGGGAGTCGCGACGCGCTTCTGGTCGCCGACAGCCGCGCCTGCGGGACGGACCCCGGGAGTGACGAATACCGTACCAGCACGCAGAGACTTAGAAAGAACACCGACCTCTTTCGGGCTGCAGACGAGACCGTTGGCGCCGCTCGCGACGGCGAGATATGCGGCGGAGCGGACCTGCTCGGCGGGAGTGCGCGAGAGAATACCGACATCCTTGAGGTCCGCCTCGTCGAGAGATGTGAGAACGGTTACGGCGAGAATCTTGGGGGCCGCGGCTCCGAATTCGGCGGCGGCGTCGGCCGCAGCCTTGATCATCGCGTTGCCGCCGATCGAATGAATCGTCATGAGATCGACGCCGAGCTTGCCGCCAGAGCGGACCGCACGCTCAACGGTGCGGGGAATATCGTGAAATTTAAGATCGAGAAAGACCTTCTTGCCGAGGTCCTTGACGGCCTTCACGACATCAGGGCCTTCAGCCGTAAAAAGTTCAAGGCCGATTTTGTAAAACCCGACCGCATCACCGATCTCGTTGATCTTCGCGACCGCTTCATCGCGCGTCTGAACATCGAGAGCAACTATCAATTCCGCCATTGTTTTAACCTCCTGATTTATATTTTGAAATTATTCGCCGATAACCGCATCGACTACCGCCTTAAGCGTTGAAGTGTCGACCGATTCAACCGTTCCCGAGTCTACCGCAGACGCAAACGCGGGATCTATCGGCAGTGCCGCCGTCGCGGTGATGCCGTGGGCCGCAGCGAGCGCGCCGGAACCGTCTCCGCCGAAGATTCTATGCTCCTTGCCGCAATCAGGGCACTTGAATACACTCATATTCTCCACCATTCCGAGAACGGGGACCTTCATCATCTCGGCCATGCGGATCGCCTTCTCGACGATGAGCGAGACAAGATCCTGGGGCGATGTGACGACGACGACGCCGTCGATAGGAAGCGACTGGAACACCGTCAGCGGAACGTCGCCCGTCCCCGGAGGCATGTCGACGAACATTACATCGACATCTCCCCACGAAACGTCGCTCCAGAACTGCTTTACCGCGCCCGCAATGACGGGTCCGCGCCATACGACGGGATCCTTGGGATTTTCGACGAGAAGATTGAGAGACATCATGCCGATGCCGCCCTGGCTGCGGCAGGGAAGAACGCCCACGCCGTCGCTTTTCGCGCGCTCGGTGACGCCGAACGCAGTCGGAATCGAAGGACCCGTAATGTCCGCGTCAAGAATCGCCGTTTTAAGGCCGCGTCGAGAAGCTTCGACCGCGAGAAGCTCGGTTACAAGACTCTTGCCGACGCCGCCCTTTCCGCTCATGACAGCAATGACGCGCTTCACGTTGGACCTGTCGTTGGCAGGCACTCTAAAATCATGCTCTCCGTTGCATTTGCCTTCTTTTTTAGATGCGCAGTCGGCGCAGTTGTGATTGCATTCGCTCATTTCGATTACCTTTTAATACATCTTTTCGTATTCGCCTTTTGAAACTTTTTTAAGGCAATTAAATCCGGCGCGCTTGGCGCGATAATGGAGATCTGTCTTGGAGTGCGAAAGCCCCGGCGCGCATATTACACGGAATATCTCGGCGTTGCAGTCGGGACACTTCTCAAGCTTCGCGTCGGAGAGACTCTGGGTTATATCAAAACCGCCAGCGCATTTCGCGCAGCCCTTATCGGGGTCTTTTGCCTCATAACGGTAAAGCGGCATTTCACTCAGATCCCTTAGATGCGAAATATTCAAGCGCGGCGGAATATGACTTAAAGCCCATTCCCGAAAAAGTTTTCTCGGCCACAAGACCAACGTACGAAAACCTGCGGAATTCCTCACGCTCTTTAGGCTCGGTAAGATGAACCTCCGCAACTGGAAGATTAACCGCTTTAAGCGCGTCGAGAATCGCGACCGAAGTATGCGTGTATCCGGCGGCGTTGATAACGATCGCGTCGTACCAGCCTCTTGCAGCGTGAATAAGCTCAATCAGAACGCCTTCATGATTAGACTGATGAATATCAACTTCAACACCTAATTTTGAAGCGCTCTGACGGCAGAACTCGACCAAATCCTGGTATGTGGCATTGCCGTAAAGTTCCGGCTCTCTCGTACCGAGCAGGTTAAGGTTCGGCCCGTTAATGATTATTATCTTCACTTCGCTTCAATCTTGGCTTTGAGCTCTTTAACTTCGGCTTTAAGCTTAGCGAGCATCTTCGGCAGTAGAACTCTGCCGCCGAAATCCTTCATCGATTCAGCCGGAGCGCCGATGACATACTTTACGGATCCGTCGAGGGACTGGGGAACTCCCGCCTGAGGCCCGACTTGAACGCCGTCCGCGATCTTGATATGTCCGGAAATTCCGGCCTGGGCCCAAATAAGACAGCCGTAGCCGATTTCCGTCGATCCAGCGATACCGCTCTGTGCGATAAGGCCTGAATAACCCTTGACCTTGACGTTATGGCCGATCTGAACGAGATTGTCGATCTTCGTCATTGGACCGATATACGTACGCCCGATTCTCGCGCGGTCGATCGTCGTATTCGAGCCGATCTCAACGCCGTCGCCGATCTCGACGATACCGAGCTGAGGAATCTTCTCGATATAAACCGAGCCGTCTTCACGGCGGCCGTTGTTAAAGCCGTATCCGTCGCCGCCGAGCCTTACGCCGCAGTGAATGATGCATTCGGCCCCGACAACCGTTCCCTCACGAAGAGTGACCTGCGGATAAATATGCGTTTTAGCGCCGACTCTGCAACCCTCCCCGATAAAGACCTGTGCCTCAATAACCGCACCCGCGCCTATTTCAGAACCTTTCTCGATCACAGTGAAAGCGCCGACATGAACGCCTTCACCGAGCTTGACGGAAGGATCGACGACGGCGGTCGGATGGACGCCTGAAGTGCGAACCGGCTCCGGCGGCGCGAAAATCTTCGCCGCGGCCATGCACGCAAGATTGGGGTCTTCCACGCGTATAACGGAACATGGCGCATCGCCTTGCCAGTCTTTAGGCAGAAGAACGGCGGAGGCCTTGGTGGAAGCGACGAGTTTAACATGCTTGGGGTCCTTGCAGAAGCTCAAATCTCCCTTGCGGGCCTCTTCAAGGCCGCCGCAGGCGACAAGCTCTACATCCTCACCCTCGAGAACACCGCCGACGATAGAAGCAAGTGCACTGGCTTTCATTATTAATCCTTTTTGACTTTTGTCGGGTCGACGCCCATCTCTTTGAGCACTGAGTCGGTCACGTTGAAAGACCCCTTCGAATAAAGGGTCGCGGTTGAATCGATCACCAAATCATAACCGTTCTTTTCGGCGAAACTCGAAATACGCTTCTTAAGATCGTCAGACTGCGCTTTGAGAAGCCCCGCTTCAAGCTGTGAAAGCTCCTGCTGGCTGCGCATCATTTCAGAGCGGATTTTCTGCTGCTGCTGCATATAGCGATTCTGAATTTCACCGAAAGCCATTTCGGCGTCAGCCTTAGCCTTCTGGGAAGACATAGGATTACGGATAGTGTCCGCATGCTTCTTGCCTTCTTCTTGGATTGAAGCAAGCTCCTTCTTCATCTCCTCAAGCTTCTTGCTAAAATCCTTCTCTGTGTTCAGAAGAAGAGTCTTGTTCGTTTCGTAAGCGGGATGATTCTTTACGAGAACAATCATATCAACGGTTCCGACCTTGAAACCGAACGACATCGCCGATACGGCGGCAACACAGACACCTACAAGCAATTTTTTCATTTTTATTCCTTTTCTGTTGTATGTATGAGTTTAGAACGTATAGCCAATTGTGAAACTGAAGACCTCCTCTTCGGCTTCGTCGGGCTTTTTAATGGGAGCCGCGAAATCAATACGGATGGGGAACGACGGGATGTCAATTCTAAATCCGATGCCCGCGGTCCATGCAAAATTATCACTGACGTCAAAATCGAATTCATCTTCACCCACAGCGCCCATGTCCGTGAAAACGGCAAAACGCAAATACTGGAAAACCGACACTGTATATTCGGCGTTGATACAGAAGAGAGTCTGTCCGCCCCAGGGCATGTAATCTCCGCCGCCTTCCTCGCGACGAGACACCATCGGCGAGACATGGCGGTATTCGATACCGCGGATCGACTTGGGACCGCCGAGGAACATACGGTTGTAAATCGGAACTTCATCTGAAAACGCATCTATCGTCTCGGCTCTCAAAGCCAACATAAGAACATGATTGTACTCTTTGAAGAAATGGAAATAATTACGGTGATTGAAACCGAGACGCCAATACTGATTATCGCCGCTTGCTAAATCAAAAAACACGCGGGAGCGCGAACCGCTCTTGGGCATACGATAGTTGTCAAGCTGTGTACGGCTCCAGTATAAACGCGCAACAGCTTCAAACGCATTGCCGTACTTATCATCCTCGCCACCATCTTCTGAAAGCGAAACTTCCGTTCCGTCAGACTTATACCAATATCCGTCTTCCATCTCATCAAGCTGGATGAACTCGGCTAAAAGCGCTACACCAAACCGTCCGAACGGCTCTGTATACGTCAAACCTTTCCACGGCATCCACATCAAAACGGGATAATCGATCGAAACCTGACCACCCGTACGGATGACATCATACTCGTCATACCAGCGCTGACGCCGGTATGCCTGAACCGACAACTCCAGAGCGCGATCCATAAACCAAGGTTCGGCTATTTCAGCCTCGTAAGTCTGAATTCGGGGACCTACCTGCGCATGCAGCCGCGCCTTCTGACCGCCGCCGCGAAAATACTTTTCGGGAGCGAAAAGATCGAAGTTTGACTGATTGACTTCGCCGGAAACGTAAACAGAATCAATAGAACTGACACCCACACCGAAATTAAACCGACCTGTTCCTTCGTTTTCCTCTACTTCATAGACAAGCTCCCGGTACTCGGCGCCGTCGGCATTCTTACCGCGGCCGGAATCCTTAAGTTTATAATTCACACGCTTGAAATAATAAAGACTCTCAAGACGCTTCTTGCTTTTCTCCGCACGGTCGGCAAGCATCTTGTCGCCGGGATCGAGTTCGATTTCCCGGCGAATAACCTTATCCCTGGTGTATTCGTTGCCTATGATGGAAATTTTATCAATCACGACAGGAACGCCTTCGGTGACATCGTACACAATATCAAGAACCGCAGAATCGTCAACTCTGGGTATACGCATGACATCTACGCGAGAATCCGCAAGTCCGCTGTCTCCAGATCCGACGACGACAGCAATACGCCTTGCCGCGTCATCAAGAATTTTCGAACCGGCGACAGACCCTTCGGCCGGCAGATCGCTCTTTTCAAAAACATCCTGGACGCTGTAACGGGTCACGCCGGTGATTTTCGAAGTGCCAATCCTGTAAAGAGGCCCTTCAACGACATCAAACAGAAGAGCTTCGGCCACGCCGTTTGAATCGAACACGTATTTCGGATACGACACCTTTACGTCAAGGTAGCCGAGTTCTGAATAAAAGGCCTTGATTTTATCGACAGCCTGCGCAAGCTGATCCTGCGTAACGGGCTTATCGACAAACCAGGACTTCGGATTCCAGAACGGAATTACTCCAATCGCATTCCTAAGATCGGCGGGATCGGCGTTTTTAACGCCATTAAAATCGTACGACTTGATCTTAACGAGAGGTCCTTCATCGACAATAAAGGTAAGCGTACAATTATTACCGCCGGGAATCATCTTCACAACCGGCGTGACCTTTGCGTTCGGATAATATTTCTTAACGTAAAAATCACGCACTTTCTGGGCGGCATCCGCTAAATCTCCCTCGCCATAAAGCCCGCCGTCTTTAAGACCTGATTCGGCTAAAATCTTGGACTCTCCAAACTCCTTATTCCCCTCTACGTTCAGAGGAGCCTGAAAACGGACCTTGCGATAGATAAAAAACGTGACCTCGATCCCGTCGGCTACGCGCACGGCATCAGCCTTAATATCTTGAAAATGATTTGAATTTCTCAAGGTCGTCACATCACTTGAAAGGACATCGGGATCATACTCACTGCCCGCTTTAGAAACGCAACGAGCAAGAACAGAAGTTGAATCGCCACCGAAACCGTCAAGGAATTTTACCTTGACATCAGTAATCATGGCACCGTGAGCGCAGGTTGCTAAAAATAAAATAAAAATTGATATTCTTTTCATAGTCATAGTATTTTATCAAATCTTCACCTCTGGGGGCAAATGTTGTTTCTCCATTTTTTCAGCATAATGCATCTTAAGGCGGAAAGAGGAGAAATCCGGGTTCCGGCTTTTATAAATGAAACAACTATACATAAATGAAACCGTCATAAAGCAAAAGCCGCAGAGATATAAATCCCTGCGGCTTTCTGCTTGAATCAAGCCTGAATTATCAGGCTTTAGCGTCGAGCTCGGCCATGGCGGCCTTGCGGCTGAGCTTGATGCGGCCGCGCTCGTCGACATCGAGGCACTTCACCATCATCTTGTCGCCGACCTTGCAGACGGCGTCCACGCTGGGAACGCGCTTGTCGGAGAGCTCGGAGATGTGGCAGAGACCGTCCATACCAGGGAGAATCTCGACGAACGCGCCGAAATCCTTGATACCCGTAACGGTGCCCTCGTAGATCTTACCGGGTTCGGCGACCGCGCTGACCGCGCCGACAGCGCGCTTGGCGGCCTCCATCGACTCAAGCGAGGTCGCGAAGATCGAGACCTTACCGTCGTCGTCGATGTCGATCTGGGCGCCGGTGGACTCGACGATACCGCGGATGTTGGAGCCGCCGGGACCGATGAGAGCGCCGATCTTGTCGACGGGAATCTGCATCTCCTCGATCCGGGGCGCGTACTTGTTGAGTTCGGCGCGCGGAGCGGGAATGACAGTCTCCATGAAGTCGATAATCTGAAGACGCGCGTCGTGAGCAGCCTTGACTGCACCCTCGACGAGATCCCACGTAAGACCGCGGAGCTTGAGGTCGACCTGGAAGCCGGTGATACCCTTCTTAGTGCCGCCGACCTTGAAGTCCATGTCGCCGCAGTGGTCTTCGGCGCCGAGAATATCGGTGACGAGAACCTTCTTCGACTGATCTTCGTTCGTGAAGAGACCGACCGAAATGCCCGCGACGGTGCGCTTAAGCGGAACGCCGGCGTCCATGAGAGCGAGGCAGCCGTTGCAGATCGAAGCCATCGACGAGGATCCGTTCGATCCCATGATCTCCGAAACGACGCGGATCGAATACGGGAAATCGTCGGGGAGAACCTCGGCGATCGAACGCTCGGCGAGAGCGCCGTGACCGATTTCGCGGCGGCCCGTCGAACCGAGACGGCCGACTTCGCCGGTGCAGTAAGGCGGGAAGTTGTAGTGGAGCATGAAACGCTTGGACGGATCGCCGCCGGTTACGGAATCGAGCTCCTGGGCGTCCTTCTTCGTTCCGAGCGTAACTGCCGCGAAGGACTGGGTCTCGCCGCGCGAGAATACGGCCGAGCCGTGAAGACGCGGAAGAAGACCGACCTGGGCCGAGAGCGGACGAAGCTCGAACTGGCCGCGGCCGTCAATGCGCTTGCCGTGCTCGAGGACGTTCCTGCGGACCGTCTCGATCTCAAGCGCATCGAAGAGGTGGACGAAACCGACGGCGTCGATCTCGGGCCACTTCTCGGAAACCTTCTTTAGGAGATCTTCCTTGATCGCGGAAACCTTACCCTGACGCTCGAGCTTACCCTTGATGAGAAGAGCCTCGGCGAGAGCGGCGCCGCCCTCCTGACGGATGAAGTCCATCTTGTCCTGGGGTTGGGGAATATCCTTGATGTCCTTGTCGGGAAGACCGAGCGAACGGCGCATCTCGATCTGGAGATCGATAATCTTCTCGACTTCCTCATGGGCGCGCTTCAAAGCGGCAATGAAATCCTCGTCGCTGATTTCGGCGGCGGAGCCCTCCATCATGAGGAACTTACCGCGAAGACCCGCGTAAAGAAGATCAATATCGCTCTTGGCCTTCTGGTCGTGAGTCGGGTTAATCACCCACTCGCCGTCGACGCGGCCGATGCGTACGCATCCGATCGGACCCATGAAGGGAATCTCGGAGATATGGAGCGCGGCAGAAGCGGCGTTCACTGCGAGGAAGTCGCCCTCGCGCGTTCCGTCGGTCTGAATCAGAGTCGAGTTGACCTGGACGTCGTTGTAGTATCCGTCAGGGAAGAGAGGACGGATGGGGCGGTCGCACATGCGAGCGGTGAGAATCTCCTTGCTCGTCGGACGTGCTTCACGCTTGAAGAAGCCGCCCGGGAACTTACCCGCGGCGTAGAACTTCTCGCGATACTCACACTGCAGCGGGAAGAAATCGATTCCTTCGCGCGGCGTGTCAGTATTCGTGACCGCCGTGAAGACGGTCGTATCACCGTAGGATACGGTGACGGCTCCGGCGGCCTGCTGCGCCAGAAGCCCGGTCTCAATCACGAGGTCCGTCCCCGCGATGTTGACCTTGAACTGTTTTGTACCTTGCATTATTTTTTCTTTTTACTGTTTGTCAATCGTCTGACGGCGCCTGTTAGCGGCGGAGGCCGAGGCGCTTGATGAGCTCCTTGTAGCTCTCTTCGTTCTCGCGCTTGAGGTAGTCGAGAAGGTTGCGGCGGTTCTGAACCTTACGGAGAAGGCCGTGACGCGAGCTGTGGTCCTTCTTATTGGCCTTGAGATGCTCCGTGAGCGCTTCGATCTGCTTGGTGAGAACGGCGACCTGAACTTCGCAGGATCCCGTGTCACGGTCGTGGCGCTGATATTCGTTACGGATGGCGGCTTTGTCGAGCTTCATTGTTTTTTTCTTTCTTTTGACGTTCGCGAAGTCATTTTGACTTCTTGAACTTCCGCGACCGGGAAGTATAATCCACGCCAGACTCCACCATGGAGCTAAAGAGCCTTCTGATAACGAAGAGCCCGCGGCAGGGATAACCTCCTGAGACAGTCGCAGGTTTGGTAGGTATTTTACCAAATACCGCCCTTCTCGCGCAAGTGCAAAAACGATTCTTTTACCCATTTTCAGAAGCCTGTGACACTTTTTACAGACGATATGATGTGTGACACCATGACTGAAAAAGGCGTTAAACTCGCTTTCTGCAGTTCGTGCGCTCATGAACAACCGACACAATCCTAACATAATCCTAACACAAAACAAATATAATTTCAAAGCTATGAACTTAGTTTTAACGAGCATCTTGACGGTGGCGGGCGGTCTTGGAACGTTCCTCCTTGGTATGAAACATCTTTCCGAAGGTCTTCAGGCCGTAAGCGGTCGAGGTCTAAAGAAGTTCATGTCGCTTGCGACGACCCACCGTCTGGCCGGTGTAGCGACAGGCTGCGTCTCTACGATAATAGTCCAGTCCTCCTCAATCATTACCGTAATAGTTGTAGGGTTCGTATCGTCGGGACTGCTGAACCTGACGCAGGCGATTAACGTGATCATAGGCTCAAACATAGGTACAACAACTACCGCATGGCTTATCGCGTTCGTTCCCAGCGTCGGTCTCTTAGGGCTATCCATAATTGCGATCGGCGCTATTCTTTACTTCTTTGTTAACAAAGAAACGGCCCACAACATCGGTCTTGCGCTTATGGGCCTCGGTTTCGTGTTCATGGGTCTTCACTGGATGAAGGAAGGTCTCGAGCCGATCAAGCACAACGACACCATCCTTGAGGTTTTCAGATCTCTCAATGCGGGTACAATCCCTGGGCTTCTGAAATGCTTTATCGTCTCTTTGATCTTCACGGCCGTCGTCCAGAGTTCCGCCGCGACTACGGCGATCGCGATGGCGTTGCTGACCGAGAACATCATCACGTTCGAAACCGCGGCCGCCACCGTCTTCGGTATGAACATCGGCACGACCGTGACCGCATGGCTCGCCGCTTTCAACAGCACTACCGAAGCTAAACGCGCCGCGACGGCCCACACGCTCTTCAACATCGTCGGAACTCTTATACTGATGCCGCTTTTCATCCCCGTAATGATTCCCTCGACGCTTCACTTCTTCCCTGAACTTGTAAAAGGACTCCCCGCCAAGGGAGCGAGCGCCGAAGAATTAAAAACCTACGCAAGTTCCGCAACTGCCGCGATGGCCGTTATCCACACGGCGTTCAACATCGCGACCACGCTCATCTTCCTTCCGTTCGTAAAGCAGTTCGCGGCGTTCGTTTCCTGGATGGTCCCCGCGAAGGCCAAGGGTTTCGAACAGACAAAGCTTACCTATATCGACAAGCACGTAAAGCTTTCTCCCCAGATCGCCTGCGAACAGGCTTTCCGCGAGGTCCTCTTCATGGCGGAAAGCAATGTCGAAATGATGACCAATGTAAAAAATGCGATTTCCGGCTCGGCCAGCGACAAAGATATCGAACATATCTTCCGCCGCGAAGATATTCTCGACCGGGTCCAGCAGGAAATCACGGAATTTCTCGGTCATGTCATGACCACGAGACTGCCCTTGGATGTCGCCGATCAATCGCGCGCCCTTTTACGGATCACCGACGAGCTTGAATCCATTTCAGACGCCGAGTGCACCGTCGTCAAGGCTCTGAAGCGCTTCCGGGACAGCGGCGGCCAATATAAAGACGACGCCAAGGAAGCCGTCCTCGATATCCACATGCGCCTTACCGCGTTCGCCGAAGCCGTCGACGTTTCACTTAAAGCGAGCGGAACCGAGATGGGTGTCAAGCCTGTCGCCAACGCCGACGAACTTTCCGAAGACATACGCCAGCGCGTCCGCGATGCGCGCCAGGCGGCTCTCCTCACCGTCGGCGACGCTCCGATGCGAACGCTCGCCCAACTCGACATATTGAACGCCTGCGACAGAATCCGCAGCTGCTATCTCAACATCTCCCAGACTGTGGCCGGCGGCAAACACGTCTAAAATATGGTATTATATACGGCATGTCCGCCGAATCAATTGTCATAATAGAAGACGACAGCACGATCAGGAACATCCTGTCGATCACGCTCAAAGGCTCCGGATTCCCGATCGTGAAAGAAGCCGAATCTGGCGATGACGGCCTGAGACTCGTCAAAGAGCTTAAGCCGTCGATAGTGCTTTTGGATTTGATGCTTCCCGGACTCGATGGTTTCACGGTATGCAAAAAGATACGTGAAAATCCCGAAACGGCGTCCATCCCCGTCATAATGCTCACTGCGCGAAGCGAAGAGGAAGATATTATCCGCGGACTGGAATACGGGGCCGACGATTACATAACGAAACCTTTCTCCCGCCAGATCCTGCTGGCGAGAATCCGCGCGGTTCTGCGCCGCCCCGAATCCCGAAAAAACGGTGTGGCGGCCGACTTTGACGGACTGACAATCAATAACGAATCTCACAAAGTCTCGCTTGACGGGAAGGTTCTTGATCTGACGGGCAGCGAGTATCGCGTTCTCGCCCTTCTCCTTTCGCGGCCCGAACGTGTCTATACGAGATCTCAGATCATTGACCTTGCCCAGGATCCCGACAGAGCCGTAACCGACCGGGCGGTAGACGTCCAGATTGTCGGACTTCGCAGAAAGCTCGGCTCGTGGGCGAAGCACATCGAAACCATCCGCGGTGTCGGCTACCGCTTTCAGCCATGATATGCCTCAATGCCGTCTTCAATGATCCTTCCGCGCCCGCTCTGATCATAGCGGCCGGTCTTGGAGCCGTCATCGCGGCCGCCATCTACCACTTCTCACGCAGAACGCGCGCACGAGTCGCCCAACTCGTCAGCGAACGCGACGCTAAAGAAAAACTTCTCGACGAAATGAGAAAACTTGAGAAGTTCAGGCGTGACTTCATATCCAATCTGACGCATGAAATCAGAACGCCGCTGACAGGCATTCTCGGAGCCGTCGAACTTCTCGACGACGACGAGCAGTTGAACTCTTCCGTCCGCGCCGCAATGCTGAAAATCCTAAAAGAAGAATCTGTCAGGCTCGACAAACTCGCCCAGGATATTCTTGCGCTCGCCCGGATTGAACATACGAGTGACGAGGCTAAACGAGCATTTGCGATATACGATCTGTCTGACGTTATTAAGAACGTCTTCACTTTGATGAAACCCAAAGCCGCCGCCGCGGGAGTCGGTCTTGTGCTTCTTAAAAACGAGAGCGTAAAGATTGCGTGCGATGCCACTCTCATCGAAGAGGCCGTCCTGAACCTGATCGAAAATGCACTGCGCTACTCGGGTTCATTGACAATAGAATTGTCTATTGAGGCATATGGGGGCCGCGCCAAAATCACAGTTA
Organism: Kiritimatiellia bacterium; assembly: GCA_045656225.1. Lineage (GTDB taxonomy): Bacteria > Verrucomicrobiota > Kiritimatiellia > RFP12 > UBA1067 > UBA1067. Next base: position 37,841 of record JAZOQU010000018.1, read on the forward strand.
CCGACAACGGCATCGGAATCGAAGCTAAACATCTGCCGCGTCTCTTTGAACGGTTTTATCGCGTCGACAAGGCGCGCAGCCGGGAAAAAGGCGGAACGGGTCTCGGGCTTGCAATTGTCAAGCACATCGCACAACTCCACGGCGGCGAAATATCCGTTACATCCACCCCGGGTAAAGGCTGCTCCTTCACGATGACCGTTTAGTCTTCCACATCTTCAGCTACACCAGCTTTCGCGGATTGTGAGCATACCGAATATTCGCAGAGAACAAAAAAATCCGCTTTTTACGGCGGATTCTTTCGGTTTTGAATGGCTCGGGTGACTGGATTCGAACCAGTGACCAATTGATTAACAGTCAACTGCGCTACCGCTGCGCCACACCCGAACGTGTCAGATGGCGCATAGTATATCACATCTTCCGAGATGATTGCAATAGGGAATTTAATTTTTTTTCTTTTTATTTCATTTTGTCATCTCCAGAAGTAAATGCAAGTTCCACTTGCATTTACTTCCTAAGTTTATTGGGTAGTATTGATAGTGGTGTCTTTTCCCTTCATTCCTTCCTAGGAAGGAAACCTGCGTTTACTTCTGGACAACTCCGATACCCTTCCTTTTTGATTGCAGAATCGGTATCGTATCCCTTACCGAACGAATCCACTCGGTAGGTGCCGATGGATGGTGACGGGATACAACAAAAGGAAATACTCCATGAAACACATGGGCAACGATGAAAGAAACCGCATTGAGTTTATGCTTGGATGCGGGCGGAACATAACCGAAATAGCCAAAGCGCTCGGAAGGTCGCAATCGACCATTTCACGCGAAGTGCTCAACAGACGCATCGAAAGCGAAAAGCATTATGCCTGCTCGAACAGGATTTGCGCACACTTCGATGAATGCCACCTGAAACATTTCAGCAGCTCAAGCGACAGGGGTTTTAGAAAGAACATCAAAGGATGTTTTGAGCTATGCCCCGACTTCCGAGAAGCAGTATGCGAACGTCTCAACCGCGCGCCGTACGTGTGCAATGGGTGCAGGAAAGAACACAACTGCCCGATGAGAAAACGCTATTACATTGCCTCGGGCGCACAGGTAAACTATCGAGGGACACTCGTAAACAGCCGAACAGGTGTTCATCCTGACGCTGAGACTATCGCCAAAATGAATAAGATTCTCTCGCCTTCTGTGCGTAATGGACAATCAGTGGATGCCATTATCGCAAACAATCCTGAGCTCTTTGCCAAGTATGCGCGAAGCACCATCTATGGATGGATTGAAGATGGTCTTTTCAGTTCTAAAAAGCACAACCTGCCTTTTGCGGGAACCCGTCGCAAACCGCACAAAAGGCCAGAGATAAAGACCAATGCCAAATGCCGTGTCGGCAGAACCTACGAAGATATGACAGAATGGCTTAAAGAACACCCGCACATCATCCCGACGGAGGCAGACACTGTCATCGGCTCCATCAGCGGCAAAGTGTTATTCACTTTCATGATCCGCGGAAAGTTCCCGCTCGCCTTCCTACGGGATGCGAAAACATCACAGACCTTCACCAGGATTATAAACATGCTTTGGGAAAATGCAGGTCCAAGCCTCTTTAGGAAAATGTTCCGTTGCATTCTCCCGGACAACGGGCCCGAATTCAGCGATCCGAACGCTGTAGAAAAATACCGTCCCGACCCCGTACACAACCCCTGCAAACGAGTGTCACGAGGCGTGAGAATGTTCTATTGTAATCCCTACTGTTCATCACAGAAGCCGCATATCGAACGCTTTCATCTGGAGCTCCGGCGCATCCTCCAGAAAGGTGTCTCGTTCAACGCGCTTTCCCAAGAGCAGGTCAATCTGATTATGTCGCACCTCAACAGCTATCCAAGACCGTCGCTTGAAGGCAAAACTCCATATGACATATTCGTTGAAGAGTTCGGAGAAGAGGGAAAGCTGTTCCTCGACAAACTCGGCATTGTCCGCATCCCATCTGACGAAGTCACGCTACATCCTTTTCTGCTCGGACAGAAATTCCAGAAAGCGGCAGACAAAGCAATACTCAAAAAGAACGGATTGATCACACCTAAGACAAGCACTTCCAACAAGTAAAAAAGGCTCCCTTTCGAGAGCCCCAACCTAACCCGCGCCACGGGAGTAACCGCAAGTTCGAACCGAGGGGCGGGCAGCGGGAGCATTGTATCAAAATGAGAGCGACAAAATCAAAACAAAACGCAAATCAAACAATTTGCTAACTTATAAAACTCTACGTCTCTGTGACCCTGCGTTAAAAACAAAAATTTGCCAGAAATTATAGAATCGACTTGCAGTAACTTTCAGAACTTGCGTTTAGTTTTGGACACGACGTTTTTATTTCATTTAGAGTAAATGATACCTTAAAGGAAGCATAACTTTCACCCGTCACGTCCAAAAGTAAACTGACTTTCTAAAAGTAAACCGTCGGATTGCCGATAGGTTTTGCCTGATTGGATTTGTGCTGTTGGATTTTTGCCGTCGAGTAGCTTTGATTGTCGCTGATTTTAAAAGGGAAGATGTTTT
>JAZOQU010000019.1:0-107892 GCA_045656225.1 Kiritimatiellia bacterium
CTATCCGAAATACATTCTCACGCGCAACGATCCAATTCAAAAAAGAGATGGCATCATACATAAAAACCTTCCACAATTTATGTCTCACGGAGAACTCTTTTAAAATATATAAAAAATGGAATTTATGCGGTTATTTTATCCAAAGGCAACTTTCCCAACCTTTCGCGGTTCCTTGCGTCCACTTCGCCGCGTTGCGGCTCGTGCGCTCGAACGCTTTGCGTTCTGCGCGACACAGCCTCTTGCGACTTTGCTTCGCAAAGCTCCTCGCGTTGCTCGTCGGGCAACCTGACACCTTTGGTGCAGGTGTATCCCCCTCCGATTCACTTCGTTCATCTTCGGCGCATGTGCCCGGAGAGCTCCAAGCGAGCCGGCTTCGGTGTACTCCGTGGTAAAAATCTCGCGTCAAATTCTCACATTACAAACCATACTCAATCCACCGCGCTCATCTCTATTTTCTATCACTTAACTCCTTAGAGACTTATACAAACGACAAAAACTAACATACATTCTATGGGATGAATGCAGATGGCGGAACTACCGCAATGAGCGAATTAAAAATGCGCTTTTTCATTATTCACCTAATGCAACACTCCGCAATTCTCACCGACGAGATATGATTTTTCAATAGACTGATAAACATATTTTTTCGCGCCTTTTACAGCTTCTTTAAGACTGCGCCCGAGAGCGAGTTCCGACGCGATAGCCGCAGAAAGCGTACATCCTGTTCCGTGGGTGGAAATAGGATTTTCTATGCGCGGCAATGAAAAAGACGAATATTCGCTGCCGTCAAAAAGGATATCCTCAACTTCGCCCGTATTCCGCGTCTGATGGCCGCCCTTTATAAGAACTGCCGCGCCGAATTTATCGTACAAGCATTTAGCCGCCGGCCGCACATCCTCAAGCGACTCAACCGCTCTTCCGCTTAAAGCTTCCGTCTCCGGAATATTAGGCGTTATTAATGTCGCTAATGGAAGCAACCGCTCTTCCATCGCTTTTCGTGTCGCTGCGCCCGCTAATTCAGCTCCGCTCGTAGCGACCATAACGGGATCTACGACCTTGAAAATCGCAGGAAATGCCTTAAGCCGATCAACGACCGCCTCGACAACATCTGCCGAACCTAACATCCCCGTTTTCAAAGCGGCTATCGAATAAGTTCCTAAAACAGCGTCCAACTGTGCACCAACAAAATCCGCAGCGATTTCGTTTATCGCGTAAACGCCGTTCGGATTTTGTGCAGTAAGCGCGGTAAACACCGTACAGCCGTGGAGCTTATACGCGTGAAACGTGCGCAAGTCCGCCTGAACGCCAGCATTACCCCCACTGTCACTCCCCGCTATCGTCAAACAGCAAGGGCAAACTCTTCCCTTTCCCCTCATAACTCTAAACTTAACTCCTTAATCCGCCGCGATGTTCTGACAGCGCAGAACTGCTTACCGCACATGGAGCAGTGATCGTCATCATGTTTTTCATCCACGAAAGAGCGCGTTTTAAGCCAACGCTCTTTAGCGCGAATTGGATCGAGCGCGCATTTAAACTGCCTATCCCAATCAAACCGAGCTCTCGCATCCGACATCGCGTCATCAAACGCGCGCGCACCGGGCAGCCCTCGCGCTACATCACCAGCATGCGCGGCGATTCTGTACGCTATGCAACCCTGATGAACTTCATCTTCGTCAGGCAGTCCAAGGTGTTCAGCGGGTGTAACATAACATAAAAGCGAAGCTCCGTATGTCGCAGCCGCGGTCGCGCCGATAGCCGAAGTGATATGATCATATCCAGGCGCGATATCCGTAACGACGGGTCCCAAAACATAAAACGGTGCTTTTTTGCAGACTTCCTGCTGCCTCTCCATATTCATTCTGATCTGATCGAACGGAACGTGCCCCGGGCCTTCAACCATAACCTGCACTCCTTTAGCGCGGCAGCGCTCGACTAATTCACCTAAAACGTCAAGTTCGCCGAACTGCGCGGCGTCGGACGCGTCAGCGAGACAGCCCGGCCTTAAACCATCGCCTAAAGAAACTGTAACATCATGTTCAACTAAAATATCCAAGACTTCATCCCAATGGGTATAAAGCGGATTTTCGCATTTATTCTCCATCATCCATTCGGCCATAATCGCGCCGCCGCGCGAAACGATCCCCATCTTGCGCTTCATCGCCATCGGAATATGCTTTCGAAGAAGCCCCGCATGAAGCGTCATGAAATCGACTCCCTGCTCCGCCTGAGCGCGGATAACTTCAATAAGAAATTCGGGATTCATCTTCGGTATATCCCCTTCAAGACGCGAAACCGTTTCGTAAACGGGAACTGTCCCCAAAGGACGATCGCTGTTCTCTAACATGCCTTGGCGAATAGACTTTAGATCGTCCGATCCGACCGAGAGATCCATCACGAAATCAGCTCCGGCCTTAAGAGCGACCTCCAACTTATCGAGCTCGTCGCCTTTCCCGGAATGCGTAACGCTGCGCCCTAAATTGGCGTTTATCTTCGTTTTGAAAATACGCCCGACACCGATGGGCTTAGCGTTTTTATGATGAATATTAAGAGGGATTACCGCCTCGCCCGTAGCGATTTTAGCGCGCACAACTTCAATATCAACTCCCTCATCCTCAGCGACGATTCTCATCGCGTCGGTAACAACGCCCATACGGGCAGACTGCAATTGAGTCATATACTTCCTCCGCAGGTATTATCCTGATCAGGTTGACGGGTATTTTCTCAGCACCCAAGCCCTATGCCTGGTAGCACCCCGATATGTGTTCAGTATTTTATCAAATGATTGCCGTTTATCGCAACCGATAAGCTGTTCTGGAATATCACGAAAATCCAATCTTAAAACCATATCCGGACACTCTTGTACTGGCTACTTAAACAACGAATATGATACAATATCAAATATGAAAACATTACTTTTTACCATTGTCGCGCTAACCGGAGCGATTGCAGAAGCCGCAGAACTTTTCAACGGCAAGGATCTCACAGGCTGGACCTCTGTCACGGACTTTAATGCCACCGGAGGATATACCGCTACCGAACCGACGTGGCATGTAGCCGATGGAGCCATCCGTTCTACAGGAACACCGTTCGGCTATCTGCGCACAAAGCGCAGCGACTTCACGGATTTCAAGCTTGAGCTCGAATACCGCTGGTGGCGGAAAACAGAAAACCCGAATTCCGGAATTTTCATTCGCCTCGCAGATGAAAACGGATCGTTTATTCCCAAATGCTACGAGAACCAGCTTCAAAGCGCGAGCGTATGCTCGTTATTCGCGCTCGGAGGCTCTACACTCGAAGGCGTCGAGCCGCGCAATCCTTACAATCCCGATGATGCTCTTTCTGGAATCGCCGCTGCACCTGCAAAAACGCCCTCCGCTGAAAAACCGGCAGGTGAATGGAACAAACTTAAACTCATCGTCAAAGGCGATGAAGTTTCAAGCTATTTAAACGGCGTTTTAATGAATCACGTAAAAGGCGTTAAAACGCCCAAGGGCGCAATCGGACTCCAATCCGAGGGCGGAGCGATAGAATTCCGCGCAATAAAAATAGCGGAATAAGCGCGAAATTCATCCACTGCCGCGCTTCGGTATTGTAAGGGATATTTAAAAATCATACCTCAAGTGAATTAATATGAATACTTTGTCTTATAAGACGTTAAAGGCAACGGGTTTTAACGGATATCTGCTTCACGAGGCCCCCGAAAAAGTTCTGCAGTTTGGTGAAGGGAACTTTCTCCGCGCTTTCGTTGATTATTTTATCGACATTCTAAATGAGAAAGCCGGCTTCAACGGTAAAGTATGTCTCGTTCAACCCATCCCGGGCGGAGATTTCATTCGTGATGCGATTAACGCCCAGGAAGGACTTTACACCCTTTATCTGCGCGGCTTTGAAAACGGCGGCGCGGTAAACCGCAAACGCGTAATCTCGTCCGTTTCGCGCTGCATCAACCCTTACGTCGATAATGCTGCGTTTTTGGATAATGCGAAAAACCCTGATTTGAGATTTATCGTCTCCAACACGACCGAGGCCGGCATCGCGTATGACGGCTCTTGCAAATTCGAAGACGCTCCCGCAAATTCCTTCCCGGCTAAAATGACGCGCTTTCTTTACGAGCGCTTTAAGATTTTCGGGAACGAAAAAGGCAAAGGCTTTATAATTCTTTCGTGCGAACTTATCGACCACAACGGACGCGAGCTCAAAAAGTGCGTAATGCGCCACGCCGCCGACTGGAATCTCGGCGAAGAGTTCACGCGCTGGATCGACGAGGAAAATGTATTTTGTTCTACTCTCGTCGATCGAATCGTAACGGGCTATCCGCGAGCGGAAGCGAAATCTCTCAACGAAGAGAACGGCTACGAGGATAATGTAATCGACACGGGCGAATGCTTCGGGTTTTGGGTCATTGAGGGACCAAAGTCGATCGCCGACGAGCTCGGTTTAGACAAAGCCGATCTCCCGATTATCGTTGTTGACGATCATACGCCGTACAAACAGCGCAAAGTCCGCATTTTAAACGGAGCGCACACATCGTTCGTTCTCGGCGCATATCTGAAAGGATTCGACATCGTCCGCGACTGCATGAACGACGAGGAAGTCAGATCCTTTATGGAAGAGACGATTTACGGCGAGATTATACCTACGCTAACGCTTCCTGAAAAGGAACTCAAAGATTTCGCAGCGTCCGTTACAGAGCGATTTAAAAACCCCTTTATCGACCACAAGCTTCTCGACATTTCGCTCAATTCGGTTTCAAAATGGAAGGCGCGGTGCCTGCCGAGCGTAAAAGCGTATTACGAAAAATTCGGCAATGCGCCGAAGAACCTCTCCGCCTCATTCCGTTCGCTCGTCGAGTTCTATTCGCGCGGCGAAAAATGGAACGCCGAAGGAACGGCGCTTGAAGCGAAACGCGGCGACGACACTTATCTCGTCCGTGACGATAAAAAGGTTCTTGAGTGGTTCTACGAAAACCGCTCGACGCCGATCGACGCCCTCATAAAAAAATGCGCGGCGAACATAGAATTCTGGGGCGAAGACATAAACGGTTATCTTTAAGTTATGGACGCGATAAAAATCCATTCCGCCGACAATGTCGAGGTTCTTCTTAAAAAGCGCGGCGAAATATGCGCTGGCCACAAGATCGCCTTAAAAGACATTAAGGCAGGCGAAAAAGTCATAAAATACGGCTTCCCGATCGGAGTAGCTTCAAGCGACATAAAAAAAGGCGACTGGGTTCACGTTCATAATGTTAAAACGCTTTTAAGCGAAACGACCGAATATTCATACAATCCCATTCCGGCTAAAGCAACTGATGTTTCGAGCCTTAAGCCGCTTACCTTTAAAGGCTTTAAGCGCTCTAACGGCAGTGTCGGAATCAGAAACGAAATTTGGATTATTCCCGTAGTTGGATGCGTAAATTCAACAGCCTCGCGTCTCGCCGAACTTAACGCTTCTTTAGTTAAAGGCAATATCGAAGGCGTATATTCCTTTTCTCACCCGTACGGCTGTTCCCAGACGGGCGCGGATCACGCGCGGACGCGAAAGCTGCTCGCGGCGCTCTGCCGCCACCCTAATGCGGGCGGCGTATTGGTTCTGCACCTCGGTTGCGAAAACATAACCCCAGAACAATTCCGCGCGGAGTTGGGCGAAGTAGACCCGTCTCGCGTCAAGTTTCTCGTCGCGCAGGAAGTTGAAGACGAAATCGCTGAGGGCTCGCGCCTTTTGGCCGAAATCGCCCAAGCCATGGCCAACGACAGGCGAGAGGATATCGACGCGTCAGAACTCGTAGTCGGGATGAAGTGCGGCGGATCGGACGGTCTTTCAGGAATTACGGCCAATCCCGTCGTCGGAAGATTCAGCGATCTTCTCGTCGCCTTGGGCGGAACGACGGTGCTTACGGAAGTCCCTGAAATGTTCGGAGCCGAGCCGATACTTTTCAACCGCGCAAAAAGCAGGGAAGTCTTTGAAAAATCGGCTAAAATAGTATCTGATTTTAAGGACTATTTTATCTCGCACGGCGAGGTTGTTTATGAAAATCCCAGTCCCGGCAACAAGGCGGGCGGTATTACGACCTTGGAAGACAAAAGTTGCGGCTGTGTCCAGAAAGGCGGCTCTTCGAATGTAGTCGACGCGATTGAATATGGAGAGAAAGTCACGCTAAAGGGTCTAAATATGATGTCGGGGCCCGGCAACGATCTTGTTTCGGCTACAGCTCTTACGGCGGCGGGTGCGCATATCGTCTTATTTACAACAGGCCGCGGAACGCCGTTCGGAGCGCCTGCGCCGACCGTAAAAATTTCGACCAACACAGCGCTTTACGCGAAAAAGCGCAATTGGATCGATTTCAACGCGGGTACGGTCGCCGACGGAGATGAGACGCTCGATGAAGCTGGATTACGACTGCTTCAATATGTTACTGCTGTCGCATCAGGCGAAAAAACGACCTCCGAAAAAAACGGCGCCCGTGAAATTGCTATTTTCAAAACGGGAGTTACGTTATAACAATCCAGCAAAATGCAGGATACGACAAAATAACTGCAGAAAATTTAACCGTTCGATAAAGGAAATAACAATGACCGCAATCATAGCAAGCGCCCTTTTAGCAACCGCTACCGCCACAAACAATGCTTGGATTACCCACTGGGATACTACTTACGGGATGCCCCCTTTCAAAGAACTTAAAGTTTCTGAATATGTCGATGGTTTAAAGACCGCAGTTGATCTCAAACAGAAACGCATACAGGCGATAGTTGAAAACAAAGAAAAACCGACTTTTCAAAACACTGTCGCTCCTTATGTCTTCGCAGACCGCGAGCTTACCCAGGCGAGCAGAGTTTTCGGAGTTCTTTTATCGCTTGAACGCGATGAAGAACGCGAAAAAGCCAGCGTCGAAGCGATCCCCGTTTTCACGGCCGATGCCGCCAAGACAATTTCCAACATAGCGCTCTACGAACGGATCGATGCCGTTTGGCGCGGCGACAAGAGCGGCCTTACCGAAGAGGAAAAAACGGTTCTTAAACGCGTTCACGATTCCTTCAGACGCAACGGCGTATCGCTCGACCGGTCCAAGCGCGAAAGACTGCGCGAAATAAACGGGAAATTAAGCGAGCTGTCGCTCAAGTTCAGCAAGAACGTCCTCGCCTGCAACAACAGATTCAAAAAGGATTTCGGCGTCGACGTATCCGACTACTATGATGTGATCGCCAATACCGATGACCGCTCAAGAAGAGAGGCGATGTTCAAAGCCTATATCGCTCGAGGTTTCACACCGGGTGAACACGACAACAGAAGCATCATCACCGAAATAACCGAACTCAGAATAGAACGCGCGAAAATTCTCGGCTTCAAAACTCCCGCCGCATATTACAATGAGCTTCGCATGGCAGGAACGAGCGAGGCAACGCTCGAATTCACAGAACCTATCGTAAAATGCGCCGCAAGCGCCGCAAAACGCGAACTTGCGGAGATTAAAACTCTCTTTGACCGAGATGTCGCCTCAGGCAAGCTCGCCGAAGGATCCGTTTTCGAACCGTGGGATGTATTTTACTACGCCGAAAAACTTAAAAAAGAAAAATACAACTTCTCCGCGAACGAGGTAAGAAAATACTTCAAATCTGAAAATGTGCTGAAGGCCGTTCTTCGCGCGGCAGAACGCCTCTACGGCATAAAGGCGAAACGGATCGACAATTCTAATCTCTATAATCCGGCCGCGACGAGCGCTTTCGAGATAACCGACGCCGACGGATCATACATAGGAGTTTTCATCGCCGATTATTCCCCTCGTCCGACAAAATCCGGAGGAGCTTGGATGTCGCTTTTCAACAAGCAGATGATATCGCCTGACGGCAAAAACGTCCGCCCGATCGTCATTAACGCATGCAACTTCGGCGAATACCTCTCGCCCACTCAAGTCGTCACCGCGTTCCATGAATTCGGCCATGCCCTTCACGGACTTCTCTCGCAGTGCGTCTACCCGACGGTAAGCTGCACGGCAGGATATTCCGAATATAACGAAATCTTCTCCCAGATAAACGAGCGCCGCGCGTTCGAGCCGTCGCTGCTGGCTGAATACGCCATTTCCGACTCCGGCGAAATTCTCAACGCCGATCTCATCTCCAGGATGAAAGCGGCCGACAATCACTGTTCGGGGATTCTGACGACAAAGCTGAGCATCTCGGCTCTCGTCGATCTCAAATGGAATCTTCTCGAAAGCACGGATGGGGTCGATCCCGAGGAATTCGAGCGTAAAGTCTGCGAAGAGATCGGCATTCCCAAAGAACTTGTGCCGCGCCACCGTTTATCGCATTTCAAACACGTTTTCGCGGGAGGCTACACCGCCGGCTACTACACGTACCTCTGGGCCGAGGTGCTTGACCGTCACCTGTATTCGGTCTTCGAAAAGAAAGGCGATGTCTGGGACAAAGAACTTTCCATGAAATTCAGAAAAACTTTCCTTGAAAAAGGCGCATCCGAGGATCCGATGAAATTATTCAAATCCTTCACGGGCGACGACAAACCGGATATCGAGCCCTTCTTCAAGTCACGCGGACTGGAAATAAAATGATTTCTGCCCAATCGATGCCCAACAGCCTTATCGAGATTAACAGGTGTCATCGCCCGATTTGTCTTTTTACACCTTCAATTCTCCATTAGAGAAAGTCCATGTACAATCCCTTAATCAGCTTCGCAGATTAATGCTTCTCCACTGAATAAATAAATTTTCTGAGAATCACACCAACAATTGACGCTCAACACAACCGCAATACGCCCATCGCCTAAATCCAATCTTAAATCCGTAGGCTTAACGTCATTCACAAAGGCTTCTAATATTTTTTCCTTTAGATTGACATTGTTCTCCAAGCCCTGAAGTTCAACTATTTCCTCGGTTTTTCCGCCGTAATCACTCTCGGTTCTAAGTCCAAATGTGCGATACCCGACAACTTTTAAACCATCCAGTTTAAGTTCACCGTACTCTCTACGATACGAATAATGCTTATTTTCCTCTAAGGCTTGAGAACCTCGCCAACGTTCGGATTTATAAACAAACTTGAATCCCCACTCTTTTTCAAACTTGTTTAAGCCCTCCTCATTCTTTTTAGGGATATATCGCCAATTACTCTTTTCATAACCTCCAATATATTCCCATGTTCCCATTATCGCATTTTTAGTCGGCTCATCAAATTTCTCGCCGGCTATCTTACGCGCTTTAAATTCCTCATATTTTGCAATCTGCGATTTAACGGTAAAATCAACAACATTTAATGGACCATACGAAATAGATAGCGCAATCACGGCAGCTGTTAAAAATACGACGCGACCCGAAAATCTATTTCCAAAGAACACCCCGACAGCTACTATAGCCATAAATATCGCAAATACAACGCTTAAATATCTTGCCGGAGTGAGCCCATAATTATCTATTCTTATCCAAAGCGCAATACCTTGCAGAATGATTTGAGGGAGTATAAGCAGTGAACCGAATCGATTGAAAAGACGAAATACTTTACCGTCATAAACAGCCGTAAGATAGCGAAACGCCATCCAAAGCACTGAAGACACTATTACCAATAGATTAACCTCACCGTCGGGGATAGACCATTTCGCCGCACATTTAAAGCAGAACGCAAGCATAACGCACGTTAAAATAAGATAAATCGGGAAAGCTACATATCCTACTAAAACCTTCCAGACTTTAGGCGAAATAAAACGCTCTTTCTTAGTTCCATAAGCTATTGTAAAAATAACAAACAATGAGCTAAATGATGAAAGCCATAATGCTTCGTAGGTATCGGAACTTATTTTAAACTCCAACAATTCCCGGATTGCAAAAAAGACAAAACTGACGCCAAGGGCAAGCACCAAAGAGGCAACACCCGCTGTCATAAGAGCAAATACTGCCATGGGAACAACATCACGAGGCTCTTCACGGGACAACGACAGAGCGAAAAGCGACAATGCCGCTATCGCATATACAGTTAAAAAATACGGATAAAAAAAGACTTCTTTATAATCAACCCAATAATAAAAAGTATACGCTGCGCCAATAAAGAAACCGAATGATAATGCCTGTAAGCCATAAGCTGCGCCGCGCTTGAGTTTTCGCGCCTCATAAAAAAGCCCGATCATAACAGATAGCCCAATAGACATTATCGATGCGAGAATAGAGGCGCCTGCGATTTTTCTATCGTCTGATGCCCCGCGTGCAAGAATACTTGAAAATATGATATTTAATACAGCCAGCGCCCCTGCCGTCGGGAATCGTACAAATAATTGAGTTATAAGATTTTTAAATTCAAAAACCTTGTCACCGATTTTATCTATAATTCTAACCATTTCAGTCCTCACTTTCATTATCTTAATTATCGCAAGTAAGGTGTGCAAAAGGCAAAAATAAAAACAATCCCTATTCTCACCACCTCGTTATGCTTAATAGCATACGCCAGGAGTTCTTCAAGACGCCTTATCTGCGCTAAACGCTTTCTGTTTTCTTCTTTATTCATTGCTTCTATTATACCATATTCAGCGCGAAATCCAACCATGATATTCGATGGGAACGGCCATGTTTGGGAACCAAAATATCGAAGGTCTTTACTCATCCGGCGACATCGTCGCGAGCATTTGCCTTAAATTATCCATCATATCACCCTCTTGAACAAACAAAATTCATATATCGCGGGACTGGTCTATCCAATTCCAGTTTCATATAATATGCCATTCTTGCATCCCAATTACCATTCTGCACCGCCATTACGACATCCATCAACATATCATCTGAAGGATTTTTAAGAATCGTCAGTAAAGCTTTGCCGCGCCGCACAAAGCAATGTCGATTTCACGACATAAATCAGGATACCACTTGAGCGGCGAGCGCTCCAGTTCCGGTTTGCGACCTTTGCGCATATCGTCCGGCGCTATAATAACCGAAACATTCCGGATCCCCACTGCATGAGCAAGATAAAATATATCCTCAATCGCATCATCACCGACTGGCACGCAACCTATCGTTACCGCCTTACCGTGAAGCATTATATCGCCACCAAGATTTACGCGTTTATCCGCCTTCGCCCGCGCCCTGTCAGATGCATTCGGATACGAAACCTTAAGAGACAGATAAAATCTCGAATTGGGATTTAGGTACGCAATTCCATATACGCCCTCCGGTATTTGCCTGTCGCCTTCACGCAATTTAGGCCCTAATGTTCCACTGAAAGCCGTCATCGAATATTCACGAGGAGTCTTCCATCCCGGAGCATGCACCTCCACGCGGCGCTCATTTTTAAAAACCAGTATTCTAAGCTTCCCGCCCGAGATTTTTGCTGCCTCTTTTAGATTAGGCTTCTTCTTGAGAATTGCAGTAATACGACTTTCGACCGTATGCCTCGAAACCGCAGCAATCACTTTAGCACCTGCAAATATCGCTACCGCTGCGACAAACAGAGCGATTGCAATCGTTTTTTTCATTTTACCACCCTCCACTCCTTGGAAGTTATCAGAGATTTTATAAGCACTCATCTTCATTACTTCCAATTATACCACTTAAACCCTTAAAATAAAAGCGTGGCGCTTGAATAGTGCGAAGATTGGGACGTATCACGAGCGAGGAGTAAGGTTTTGTAAGCGTATGAGAGTCGCTCGCATGCAACCAATGACGTTCTAATGGCTTCCCCGAGGTACGCTTAGTTAGTTGTCTTGATTGAGAAGCACAAAACCGAACGACGAAATCGAGTGACAACATCCCAACCGAAGCACTGACTCACTATGGTCGCACCTGAAGATCGAGGTGCGAAAGTTCCACCGGCGTATTCGTCAAAATCTCCACGACTGCCGCGTCCTCCTTGTAATGCGGAACTTCGTAGACGCAAAGCGGGTCGGAGGTGAACGCCGGAACGCATTGCTCGTTTTTCAGATAAACACATGGGCGGGAATTGACGAACACCTCTTTCGGCGCCTTGCCGCCCTTCACACCTATACGAAGGCGCAACGTGCATCCGGCGGGAATGCGCCCCGTCGCCAACCTGAAGAATTTCGGCGTACCCTTCCTTACCCATACCGGGAAAGGACGCCTGACCTCTTCCCAGAGCGGCACGATATCGCGGTAGGTGAGCATGTGATCGCGCGGAAGCGCGGAGACCTCCGACGGGGAGCCGATCTCCTTCAGCCACTTCAGCTGGTTCACCCAGTCGACGCCCTTCGTCTCCTGCGGCTGGTTGAACGAACTCCAGTATGTCGTCTTGGAGCTCTTCCAGCCGGGGTCGTCAAAGTAGTTAAAGAGATAGAGCGCGTCCGCGCCTAAAGAATACTGCGCCGCCGCCCAACCGCGTATCTGGTTAGTCAGCATGTAGAACGGCGCTTTCCAAGGGTGATTACAGATGCGAAGCTCCAGCCCTGATGCCAACACAACATCGCTCTTGCGCATTAGGCGCTTCCAAATATCGGTCGGAATATCGTTATCTGTCGTCTCCCAACGCGGACACGGCACCAGCACATCGACAAGCTTCTCGTCAGCCCAAGTCGCCGCGTCGAAGCCGAATCTAAGAGCGGTTTCAGGGTCGGCCGGCACACGCGATAGAATACGCACCGGGTGAGCGCGCCGCTTCGCCGCGTCGTCGGCGATTGCGCGGACAGAGCGCATGAACGCAGTTATCGTATCGGCGCTCTCCTGGCCTGGCGCAAAGCAGTAAACCTCGCGCTGCCAGTCAATTTCGACACCATCGACATCGTAGCGCATAAGCATCTCACGAATGAACTTCAACTCGCGCTCGCGAACCGCGGCAAACGAATAATCGAGACAGTTGTCGAAATGACCTGACGCCGCACGATGGCGGATACGACGATATTCGGGATGATTGTGAAAGAAGTCGGAATGCAGAAAAGACGTCGGATCGTAGGTGTTATGGCAGTCGTTCATGCGGAACGAGAGCCACGGGCGTATGCCGATACGCCGCGCCTCGTCGATCCAGAGAGCATAGCGGTCGAGTTTGAGCACTTCGTCCATCTCATGGTAAAGGCGGATGTAGTGGTTAGTGTATGAGACCGCTCGCCCGTTCTCGCGCGTCTGCCTATATTTGTCGCACCAGCTTTCCTTAACACTGTTTGAAACACCCGCGATTCTCCCGCCGATGCAAAATAGAATATCCGTCACATCCGTGCCTTTGTATTGGCCGACAAGACTGCGGACCTCGTCCTCTACGGGGACGACGCCCATTTTAATTCGGGAATGCGCATAATGCGTCTCGTCGTAATTCAGGAATACAGGCCTCTGGTCCTCCGCCGTTCCCGCCGCAAATGCGTTCAGCGCGCCAAGCGCGATTACAACCGACACAACACCGCACACGAATCTACCAACCCAGTTCATCTTCATCTCCAATAGACTCTCGTATTTCACTTACTTTTTACGTAAGAGGTTGAACATTTTTAGAATGCCGGAAACTTGTAGGAACAGTCCCCTTCGCATATTACTGCGCACGCATATACGATGTCACCACTTGTCGTAGTGAATCTTGGACAGATTCCACTTATCCTTAACTGGAGGATTCTCTGCCGGGTAGCCGACGGGAATGACGTTGAGCGGCATATAACCGTCGGGTATGGACAAAATCTCGCGGACTGCGGCAACACGCTCTTCGCCAGGATAAACGCCCGTCCAAACGGCTCCCAGCCCTTGAGCATGCGCGGCAAGAAGAAGATTCATGGCCGCCGCCGAACAGTCGTGGATCCAGTATTCCTTGCCGCGTCCAGGCAACCCGTTGTCAAGAGAACCGCAAACGACAATCGCAAGTTTCGCGCCGTTGCCAACACGCGAATAAGGAAGTCGCTCGGCGAGCAGCGCCAGTTTCGCAGGATCCTTCACGACAACAAACTCCCACGGACGCTTATCCATCGCCGATGGTGCACTCATCGCGGCACGCAGCATCTTCTCTACCTTTTCGTCCTCGACGGGCTTGGACGGGTCAAACTTTCGGATCGATTTTCGCGTTGAGATCGCGGTCAGAACATCCGGTCCATTCTTCTTGACTGCATCAACGCCCTCGCCAACGCCGCAGATAAATTCAGTTGCGCCCTTACCGACAAGGTCGCCGCCCTTGCGCGCGACCTTGCGTCCAATATCCTCCGCCTTGTCGCAGCCGCAGATGACAACCGACAATCCCGCCACTAAGACAAATATCCTTGGAAAACCTGTAAACCTGATCATATCAAACCTCCTTTGTTTTGCCTAAACCATCGTCGATATCAACATTATACCACAATTCATTCAGGTTGTGACTGAGTGGTTTTTACAGCCGGTGTTTGTGCGATTTTAACCTCTAATATAATATAGCCCAGAACGCATCCCCTTATTATATTGAGCCTTCAGAGCTTCAATAACAACCATATTTTCAGCCAAAACCCAAGTCCAACTTTGGATTTGCCCAAAACACCCCTATCCTCCCGCGCCCTTCCGTCCTGCGCCCTCTTCCCACTTCCCCATTCCCTTTGCGCTCTTTGCGTCCTTTGCGACTAAAACATGCCCCTACACCATCATCATCAACGCATCCTTCAACAATCTCACCCTCTCCTTCTCGCCCCCATCCCTATACCCCTTCAAATATATCAAGCGACCACCAAACCCAGTCCTCAGCTCTCCATCTACACGCTCTGCACGTTCTACACGGTTCAAACCATCCCCCCAAGCAGGAGCGCCATCCGTCGTAATAACACGCTTGCCGCGCTCAAGCGCCTCCGCGACGACCAGCCCAAAATTCTCGCTCAGCGTCGGCAACACCAGCACATCACACCAATCCCAAACCTTCTCCAGCTCCTCACCCTTCGCATCACTTACAATTCTCAGTTCAATATTTAACCGTGTAGAACGTGTAGAGCGTGTAGAATTTTGTAATTGCCTGACGGCAGCTTCAAGAAACTCAACCCCTTTAAGCGGATGCCGCCGACCTAAATACAGCAGGTTCAGTTGTGAGTTGTGAGTTGTGAGTTGTGAATTACTTTCATCCCTCTCCGACCCGGAACCCGAAGCCCTAAACCCAAAACTCTCTCCCTCTACACGATCTACACGTTCTACACGGCTGATAAAATTCCCTCTCTCTTCTACACGTCCTATGCGTTCTTTGCGGCTAAAATCAAAAAACCTCTTCACATCCTCCACCACAATCTCTGGACACTTCTTCCCTAAATACGCCTCAATCCACGCCTTCTCCGCGTCGCACGTCGCGACAATCCTATCCGCCTTCCTAAGCCAATACCGCTCAATCGGCCCGACAAGCCACTTCTTCCAACCATGATACCTAAGTCTAACAGGATCTAAATTCGCATGCGTCATCCGAACGAGCGGCCTCTTCGCCTCAACAACCCTCCTACAAGCCTTAAGCGTCATCGGCAACCAGCACGAATGAACCCAAACTTCCTCATATTTCGCTAAATCCTTAATCTTGCCAAATTCCCGCGCATCGACCATCTCCGCCGCCTGCTCGCCAGCTATCAACTTCGCCGCGACAGCGATGCCGTTAAACGGATTATCCAGCCCTGGAACTACATGAAGAATCTTCATTTCCTCACCCTCCAGCACATCCCAACAACCTCTAGATTTTCTTTACCGAAAACCTCATCCACAGCGCGCGTAACTCCAAAAAGCGGATTCGGATTACCATAATCATGACCAGAAATAATCCCGATCCCAGCCGCCTTAGCCCACTCACATTCCGCCTTAACATCCTCATACCGATGACTCGCATCAAAAAACACCATATCGATCTTACCCTTAAACTTCTCACGCCAATCCTCGCTGTCGCAATTAACAACCTCAACGCCGCTCCCCCTCAAAATCTGCCGCGTAAAAGCCTCATGAACCTTAGAAGGTAACCCAAAAGAATTCCAGCTGAAATTATCCACCGCGACAACTCGCCCTCCAACATTACTACGCGCCATCTCCCGCGCCGTTAAACCGAACAAAGTCCCAACCTCAACAACAACAGCGCCCTCCTTTTCACTTGCCCAAGACTTAACCGCATTCAATTCCTCATCCGTTAAACTCCCGAGCTCATCAAGCGCATGATTATCCTTCATACAAAAATAACTCAACGCCGATAACATTCTCTTAACGTCTCGCCAATGCTTCATCAATGCCCAAATTCGCTTAAACATAACATCATCCTTTCAAATTAAATTCCCTACAAATCGAATCCACTCGCTTTACCCATTCTGCGCAATCATACTGAGCGGCCAAATTACGATTCTCCTCTCGAACAACATCAACATCATCTGACACAGCCTTTTCAACCCTCGCCAATTCACGCGCAAGTTCCCCTGGCTTTCCATGCTTAAACACAAACCAATTCTTGCCCAATTCTGGCCGATTAGTACACCTGTCGCTCGCAACTATCATACACCCCGCGCTCATCGACTCCAAAAGCACCAACGGCCAAGGATCAAAATCACTCGCAAGCACAAAAGCTGCCGCGGATTTCATTAACCCAGGCACCTTCTCAGGCTCCACAAAACCATTGGCTAAATCCTTACCATACAATCGAAGCTCTAGCTTACCGCCGCGCTCTCGATAAAGCCGATACCCTTCCTGCAAAACATCCAACCGCTTCTCAGGCGAATTCCTCCCAACATACAATAAATAAGGCTTTTCATCCCTCCTTATCGCATTATAAAATCTCTCAGTCTTAATGCCGAACAAACCCTTAAAAATCCTCTTAAACCCTAACCACTTAGCATACCGCTCACAAACCACCCCTGGCACAAACGCCGCGTCATAATTCCACAAAAACCTACCTAAAACCAACGGCGCGACTAAACACCTAAACTTCCACCTCCACGGCATATCGAAACAACAAACCTTAGGAATACCCGCCCAAGATTCGTCCTCGACAAAATAACGACATACTCGCGACCTCCAACCTACAGAAAAAACAATATCAGGCCTCCAACCGCCTAAATCAGGAAACGCCGCGTTATCATCAACAAGCTTATAATCCAAACCACGTAAAACATCCTCTGCTTGAAACGAAATCTGAACGGCATTCCTCTTTTCAATAACGACAATAACTTTAAGATCAATATCCGGGCGCTTTGCCAACTCGCGCCAGCAATCCCCCATATAGCTCGTAAGCCCCGTCCAAACAAAAAGCATCTTCTTCATTTATCTCCACCAATATAAACAAGCCAGCAAACTCTTAATCCGAAAACGCAAAGACATTCCCCTTAACACCAATATACGCCAAAAATATGGTCGTAGATATTTATTAGCCCCTTCAGCTGCCTTGTCATGCAATATAACATCAGTAAGCATTAATGCCATCCCCTGACGCGCTTCATCACGCCATTCCTCAGGAAGTTCATTAATCAACCCTAAAAAGCCTTTGCACGCTTCATCATAATCCATTCTCTGAGTATAATTACTTAATCCGTGACCATGCTTAACATAGCAATACAAACAATCAGGAATGAACTTAACTCTCTTCACTTTAGGCAAAACCTGAAGACTGGCCTGATAATCTTGCTTAACTCTTCCGTCAAATACAACACCCTTCCAGAGCTCTCTACTAAACACCCGATGCCACAACCAATGAGGCATACCAAGCCCGCTTAACATATTCCTTGCATACGCTGAACCGTCTTCAATATGCTCATTAGGAGAATATAGCCTACGCTTTTTACCTAAACGTATCTCATTAATGCCAAAAACTAAAACATCACAATCACGATTTACTTCCAATGCATCGGCAATTACACTAAACCATTCTGGCTCAACCACATCATCACAATCCACCCATGCTATCCAATCGCCAGTCGCTTTTGACAATCCCTCATTCCTCGCAATATATGCACCGCGATGCTCTAAATCAAAACAAGGCAGCAGCTCATGCTCCACCTTACCGGAATATGCCGCGATTGATGTTGTAAGACTCTCGTCGCAGACTTTCCATTCATCCATATTACCGACAGGAACTATAACCGATATTTTCATCCTTCACCCCTTATAACATGAAGAATTAAATGTATACAACTTGCCGTCGCAACGCATACGCCCCAATTACGTCTACGATAAAGCCACAGATCATGCAAATTCCATCCCTTCGGATTAAATAGCATCCTCCACCTCTCTCCAAACCTGAGCCCTTTTAATGACGGACGATTCGCATGTCCCTCCGCCTTCCCTACAATATCGGCGCTCACAACAGCGACCCTGGCTCGCTTGGCCTGCATTGCATAATCGCTGTCCGCCCAAGCGTGAAAATATTCTCCACAAATAACGCCGATTCGATTATAAACCCGCCGCGGAATTAATACGCAATTACCTGTAAACAACCCATCTTTACGAACGCCATAAACAATCTCACCTTTTGAATTTTCAAGCTCGCCGACGACAATCCTTTCCCCATTATTAACCGACAACATCTTCGTTATCGAATCTTCCCTCAAAACCGTATCGTCATTCAACCAAAGATACGCATCCCAATCATAAACCTTAATAGATTCATTCCATGCCAAATTCATTCCTTTTGCCCAAAAAAGATTGCCATTGCCACCAATAACATTTACCTCTGGAAATCTCTCACGAACAGCTGCTGCCGTACCATCAATACTGCCGTCATCTACCAGAAAAACCTTAAACGAGCAATCTGCCGCCGCATCAAATGCAGACACCAACCGTGCGAGACAATTAAGCGTCGTCTCGCATCGATTATGACATGTCATTAATACAGCAATACGCATTTCTTTTACGTCCAAAAAGCTTCATTTTTTTTCACTTTATTTTACCAATTTCCCGGTCAACAATCCAGCGATACCATAATCCTTGCCAGAAATGCCATCGCCAGCCAGCAACCCCATCTAAGAATCCACGTTTAAGAAAATAGCGCACACAGAAATAGAGAAAAGCCCTAAAATAACGCGGCAGTTTATAATACTTCGCCTTGCGCGGATCTTGAAACGAACCCTCTAAAGCTTGTTGCGCTTCACGCTTCGCATATCCTCTATGCTTCTCTTTCCACCATTCAAGCGAATTTAAGTTATCATCATAAAACACAACAGGAACAGCCAACTTATCCCCTTCATAAACAATCCGCTCATCCATCAAAGTTTCCGCATATCTGCCGCGGCCCCTTCTGAACATGCGAACCATCTGTATGCCGTTCGTTCCATGCCGGATCTCCCCGCCCATGAACTTGCGCTCAAGCGTAAACTCAAGAGCCGACACCTTCTCGTCGATTCCATCAAGATTTGCCTTCAGCCAATCTATAGACTCAGGCGTCAAGTACTCGTCCGCGTCCAATCGCAGAATCCACTTCGCCTCTATCGGCAGATTGTCCAACGCCCAATTGAACTGCACAGACTGCAATCCCGGCCATTCATGCTCAGCAAGGACGATGCCGCCCCCCTTGCGCTCTAGCGCGGCATTTGGTATACTTTCTTGTGTGGACGGATTGGAGCCTGCCGCGACTTGGCGATGTACCACCGTCTCTACAGCCTCGGCGAGCGGCATTAACCGAGGCGCTTTTTTTACCCTTTTAGACGATGCCTCAAAAGTGACTTCTGTCAGATTCGCGTCAATGTTCCCAAAATCGTCAAGCCGCGTAATAACGTTCACAACCCGTCCCAGAACATCGTCCCCTTCAAACATGATGGCGTCGTATCGGGCGTTCTCATTTCGCCTGACGACACATCTTTCAAGTCGCAGTGTCGATTCCAGCACATCGAACGCTTCAATCTTGTGATAATTCAGCCACCTTTCGTTGTATGTTTTGCCGGGCAACCGCTTGCCGCCATTCGTCACCGCATGAACTGAATACTCCGCCCATGAAACAGCGTTGTCCTCATTTCTCCTTCTCGCCCTTTCGTCTGGCGTGAAGTAGACGCACCGTCCGTCGGACAACTGCACGATCTTCCGTGAGAACTCCCTAAAGAACCGAATCGCCCCATCTCGCATGGCGGCGCGTCCGTCCGCGCCCTTGGACCGATACTCCCCGGCAGCAAGCTTCTCGTCAAGAAGCACATCCAGTGCAGCGACAAACCGCTCTTCCGAAACATCCGCCAACCACTCCTCCACCTTCTCCAATGCGCGGCGCATGAATTCATCGGCAGAAGAAATGATAAAATGGGTCTGACCTATTTTATCATTTTGCCACTCCTCCACTATCCTCTGCGTTCCATCGGTGGAGAAGCAGTCAACGACAAAAATCTGGCGCGGCGAAAGTGCCGCGATCCGCTCCAAGCACCGCACGATATGCAGTTTCTCGTCCTTCGTCAAAATTATTATAGCAATGTCAGACATAGTGTTTAACCACCAACTACATGAACAGAGTTATTGCACACAAATTCACATAATCAAACTATCATAAAATACGATAACTCGTCCAGCGTACAGTATTTCAATACTCTTCATCAATATTCGTTTCTAAAGGCTCTGAAACATCCGATGCTTCACACTGAGACTCTTCGTCTCCTATCCATTTTTTACACGTTGTTTCGTATGGGATCAAATTATCTTTATTAAGCCAATTCTTGATGAATTCAGGATCATGGCTATTAGGTGTCGGCCTTACCTTGTCAATACGAACCTGAATTGGCGTCCTGACACAATCTCCTGTCACGATGGCATGTCTTTGCGGCAATATTGGCAACTGATCTAAAATATCCGCGCTTGCACTAGACACCAATCCTCGAACATATTTCTGGTCCTCAGGATTTTGCAATCGGTGTATGACAAAGGAATTGCACTGTGATAAGACGGTCTTCGACAACTCCGAAGGACGCTGGCTAGAGACTATCAACGAAATGCCGAACTTTCGACCCTCTCTGGCTATTCTCTCAAAAACCCGCTTCGCCACTGAATCTTCTTTCTCTGCAATGTAGTTCTGTGCCTCCTCCAAGACAATAACAATTGGGTGCGTCCCTCTTTCTTCAGGCATGAAATTAGAAACAAACTCCAATATAATGCGCCCAAGTAGTGCTGTCACTGTCTCGAGAACCTCAAATGGCAATAACGAAACATCAACTACGGTAATTTGGTTTGTGCGGGATTGGTCACATGTGGTGTTTATCTTGTTATACACTTCTACAAAGTCATTCTTCCTATCTTCTGGGCGGGACGTTGAAGAAAACTCTGCATTATAGTCACCAAGCAACAAAGCCAAGAAATGCGGCAAGACTTTACGATTGCACTCATTCTCATCTTTCAGCATCAGCGGAATAGCCATACGGTTATCATTCAGGAAACTGTGCATCCTAAGCCGTAGCGTGGAAACAAAATCGGAAATCCTTGCATTACCTCTCTCTTGCTCGGTAATGGCCGCATCCAAAAATTTTGTGCAAAGTTCACGATAGCTAAACCAGGTAGGCAGGTCAACATTCTTTTCACTTAAGACTTGTTTTCTGGTGTTTGAACTTTGCATGCCAAGGATAAATGACTCCAACCGTTTAGTGCATTTCTCAATTTCTGACGGCTTTGGAACATTATATGTAGCACCATCCCTATTGGGAATTTCTGAGATTACATCAACCAACTTTTCACCAGTTGGCAATTCAATGTTTCGGCTCTCCCAATCCTCAAACACCTCTTTGAAATTGCGAATCTTCCAATATTCAGAGGACTTCATTGTGTTAACAATTAACATCAACTGTTGAATATCCAAGTCAGAATATATGCCCTCGACAGAACATTCTATTTGATTCTTTGCGAATGAAATCGCCCTATTAAGAACCGGTGCCTGGGTCCCTTC
Organism: Kiritimatiellia bacterium; assembly: GCA_045656225.1. Taxonomy (GTDB): domain Bacteria; phylum Verrucomicrobiota; class Kiritimatiellia; order RFP12; family UBA1067; genus UBA1067. Next base: position 21,717 of record JAZOQU010000019.1, read on the forward strand.
TCCTGGTTTTAATAGTGCTTTAAACTCTTGCCAATTCATTAGCCAATATGGCACCTTGACTTGTCCATCTCCTCCATAATAATAAGCGTTTATATCTTTCAACCCGTCTTCACTACCACCTGAATCCGCGAAAAATGCATCTCGATATTCACCGTTTGTGTCCAGAATAATGATATGTGCTTTCTGCAGCTTCCCTTCTTTGTATTTAAACTCGAAAAGACTACGCAGAATAGATGTCAATGTACACGACTTACCAGATCCCGTATTCCCAAGAATCGCGGCATGCTTAACAAAGAACTGATCGGGACATATCTTTACCTTGTAGTTAGAAAACACAGGTGATATGCCGATTGGAAGGTAATAGTCTTTCTTGTAATCAATAGCAACACTGTCTTTGTCATCGAAAATCTGCTTCAGATCATCTTCCGTCGCATACCAAACAGGATTGTCCAGGACTGGGAAGTTGTAGACGCCCTGAAGGAAAGACTCTCTGCCATCTTCTTTATGAATAGTCCCTTGCATTGTTGCCAGGATATATCGGGAGGAATCAGGCAAAGAGACAGTCTTCATATTCCTGTCCAACTCAGCCTCTTCCTTCATCGTTACTCGCGTAATGATAGCCACTACTCTATCTGCCCCTACTGGAATAATCAGATAGGAGTTTATCCTTGCCACCTCATAAATGTCGTTTATGCCACTTTTGTAGACACTTTTGATTTCATCATTAATCTTGACATAAACTCGAAAATTATCAACCGAAAGGACTCTGCCAATAACTCTATCTTGCATTGTCAGCCTCCTTCCCAGATGAGAACAACAGGTTTCGCGTCTCAGCAATTCTTTCCTCGTCGCTGATTTCATACAAGTCGGGGAGGATGTTCTTAACGAAACCGACAAAAGTTGATTGCGAATAGTTGGACTGATCTAATATTAAGATCCGCTTGGCACCGAGCCTCTGTAATCTTGCGATTTCAGAATCTGGATCGGGTTCTGGTGAATAGTTTACAATAAACAATGTAAATGAAGGATTTGAGAGAGCTTGATAAATTATATCGTTAATATGTTCGTCATAAAACGAATATCCAAGACAAATTAGGACAGACTGCGGCTTGTTAATCGCATCGGCAAATCTCCGAAACAATTCCGAATACGGCAAGTCAAGCGTAAATGTTTTCTTGCTCACACATGGGTAGATCATTAACTGCGTACCCGCCTTAAACTCGAAATTTTCATTAAGAGGTATTTCGCTTATGCCATATGTATTCGTTGGCGATGGCGCTTCGGCAATCCACGACAATGAACCATGAAGTTTGTAATAGCGCAGAACTTTTTCCGCCCGGTGAACCTTTCCGCTTACGCTTTGGCCTGGATAATAGAGATCATAATCATACACTTCAGGTCGGAAACAACGGTTATGAATCCCATGGAAACCATTAATGTAAAACACCCCTAAATTATCAAGGGCATAATCAAAAGCCATATCATAGTTCGTAGTAAAGAGATCTACACGACTAAGATTATTGGGACGCTGCAACAACTTCTTTATCAGCATCTCGTGATAAAAGTAGCGATTATCCTTCAGATTAACATCATCTTTGTATGATTTGTAAATTTCACACTTCTCTCTGTATTACAGTGTTCAAAAAGCCATCTTTGCATATTTTGCATTAGGGCCACATATCTCGAAGCATTCTTGCCCTTCTTTTGTAAAAGAAAGTAATTGGCCTGCAAGCAATTGAACAAATCTTCATAAGAAGGCTTAGCACCTTTGCCAAAGCATAGATCGATTGCCCAGCCACATCTTTTAGACAAATCATCAGGAACAGTTCGTATCAGCGGCGCACCAAGATGAAAACTCGTACCTGCCCCAGCTAAGACTGAGACATTATCTATCTCAAGATAGCGCTTAATCTTTAGCCTCAAAGTCTCAGTCTCCGTATCGCATACGCTATTTTTAACGATCTCTTCATTGCCACTCATTTGAATACCCTTTCTCATCAAGGATTAGAGTTTGTTTAACGCCTACGCACAAAAAGATGCCGTTCTTCGTCATTATAGAATCAGGGCAGAAATCGAACATTCAACAATAACGACGAAGTATACCACGACTCAGATTTCTTATCCTTCCTCCTCTGGAGATTCTTAGAATATCCCTAATACAGCAACGAAGTCAAGCACATAAAGCACTTCTTAAAAGTTGATGAACAAAACATACTAAATCACTACGCACATGCCTAATCGAATTTCTGTCATCAAAATGGATAGTCGGAAGAATCATCAAAATCTGTCTCATCGTAATCCTTGTATGCATCTAACCGAGTACCCATATCCACATAACCAGTCGGTAATGGCTTGAACTCTCTTGACGGCAAACCCTTAAGCATTCTAGTCTGCTCGCGTCGCAACTCACCAATGCGAAGGCTACCAATCATCACTTGATCCTCCTCTCCACCGCTGATTCGAACAATATCTCGTGCCCAAGATTCCTTTGCCGGGACACGAATACGTGTGTCCCCATATATTCGATCATTCACACATATTACGTAAGAATGCAGATCACTTGCCGTTGCTTCCACCAACGATGAATAGGTATGTATATCCTTATTCCAGCAGGGGACTATTATCAAATCAACTCGACCTCGCATCTTACTACGCAGTGCCATATCCGTAAAGTCACGACAAATCATCAACCCGAAAGAAAGCGAAAGGTCCTCATTATCATGATGCACTATCTTAACTATTCCTTTCTCTAGCATTGGGTCTGGCCGAAACTCGCGTCCTATTTTCCGAAGTAAATCTCTTTCCGCCTCAGCAGGAAACATTTTGTCAAAAGCCACAACCACTCCCTGAGGCCTAACATGTTTCGAACTATTTGATACAACTAGCGAACATAAAACCCTATTAATGGCATGTGTTGTATCACAAAACACATGATCAATGCCTGCAACAAAGGAAATCTTGTGGCTTATGAGTTTCTTAGACACCTCCCAAAACCATTTGCGCCTAATACTCAATTCCGGCATTATGAGATATTTAGGCGGTTTTTCTAATGCTAAGACCCCTTCTACCACACGTCGAAGTCGATCATAGCAGTGAAGTGGCGATTCATTCCCTTGATTTCCATGCCAATGTGCAATCGCAACATTTATATCACGACCCTCTTGTCGTCTATTAGCGCAACCTCCAAGACTTCCATATTTATCGTTGACATAGACATTTATGACATCGCCATCTTTTTTGCTTGTAATCGAGCCTTGAAACGGCACCCCATATATTTGCGAGTAAACACTACCAAGATCAGTGAATATCTCTGCTCCAACTTTATCTTCATCAAAGAGAGAGGAAAAGCGCCCATAGTCAACCTCGTGACACGGAAACAAGATTGACCACGGCAAGGTCTTGCCTCTATAAGCATACTGTTTATGCAACAATCTGCAAATTCTCTTAGTATCAAAGCCATAGACCTCACTGCCATTTATACCAGACCCTTTTACATGGTCATCGTGAAACATGTCAAGATCAACAATAGATGTTCTACACAAATCATGCTGTGCGAAATCCTTCCAAGACGGCAATGGCCTAAATGCGCCGCCTGAAAATCTAAGAATGTCGTCTCCAAAAGAAAACGCAAGTATGTGCCCAATGACCATTTCAACGCCTTCGAAAGTTGACCTCCGTGCTATAAGCAAGCTCTCAAGAAATGATTGTTCAACATAGCATAGAAGGCGTTTTTGGACATTCGCTCTCAAGCGATGAGGGCACAACTTTCCATCAACATATACATTCGCCCCTTGTTCAAATACAACATTTTCCCTTATTGCTTTAAGAATATCGACAACATGTTTCCATTCCGGATTAGCTATGATATGTCCCTTTTCAACATCATTTTCCGACTCATCTATCAAGGCAATTTTTGGCATGCCAGCAGCCGTCAATAATCGGGGAAAATAGTCATGAAGTTCATAGTATGCCGCCTTGTCAAGATAAGAGTTTTTTATTTTTTCCAACGCAACTATCCGCTCGCGCTCCCATTCATCTGGCAATAAAGCATTGCCAAGCGCTTCAAAATCAGACACAATATTCGCAAACTCCGACCGAAGAGGAGAAATCCCTTGCGTCTTCACATCAGGCACAGCATCATCGCGAGACAAAATCCGCCGGAATGTCATAGAAAGTATTACGTCATTAGAATCTTCCTCTTTTGAATTTAAAGAGTTATATCTATCGCAATTATCAATTTCTTCCATTGACGCTTCAACCGAAGCCCCCTTATCATAAAGATATAACTTACTCTTGTCAGCATTAAACTTTAGTTTTGTCTCTCCAACTTCACCTTTATTTATGATATAACTCAAATCCAAGAAACTCACGGTGGCATAGCGTCCATCCCTACGCATAGATGAAGCATACTCAGACTCTAACTCTTCAAACCCAGTCACTGGGCGATTACCCCCTACCAAAAGTATATCATCGCAATATCGGCCATACGAACCACCGACTTGCAACGCAAACTCTTCAAACTCGTAATCTAAATCATACATAGACACATTCGCAATTACATCTGCAATCGCCATTCCTGTAGGCAATCCTTGTTTCAATGGCGTACTCTCAGCCCACTCGCGCAACAAATCGACTATTAATTTTGTAAATCTCTTTTCTGCATCAGTGAGGGAAACTCCTATTCTGTTTGTGAAAGTCTCATCTAACAATATGCCGGAATCAATATTACGGTAAAATGACTCTACATCAAGATAAAGAAGCCATTGGGCTCCTTTCTTAACAGCATCGAATGACGAATCAAACCATTCTTTATATGAATCTCTATATGAGCGAAACGACCCAAGGGAAAGTTCATCCACAGGGCCAATGACATCTGGCTCCGAAGCAAGTTGTCTTGTAATACGTGCTGCATAACTATTGCGAGAAATCTTTGCCTCATACTTCTCGCCAACCTTTAGAATCCACAAAGTGGAGAGAATATGAAACTCAACACTAACATCTGCCATTATCCGCAGTTCATACCTATCCACCTCTCCTGGTCGTTTACCAGCTCTATAATCAACAATCCTCTTGTCTTCGTTTCTCCGTTTCTCAACCGCTCTTTTAGGCACCAAATAATATCCAAACTTACATAGCCGACGAATGCGCTCAAAATCATCTTCTTTAAGCGCGCGCAATAAGCGTTCAATGCGAGAGTCGAAATGATTCTCAAAGTCAAGAAACTTCCTACGATCCGGAAGTCTTGACCCAATACAGTCAACCTTTGTCTTGCGATACGCAATTAGGAGTTCTCGCTTTGTTACATCCATTTGAAATCCTCCTGATGCCCTCTCATTGCATCTTCCTGAACTGTGGAAATTACTTCTCTGTTGGCATAGCCACGACGCTTTTCCCCACTCTTCACCTTACTCTACTACCCCTTCATCGGGACTCGCCCCGAATTTTTCCAGTAGCCTTTGAACTTCAATCGCTTTTAGATTCCCCTTCCTATAGCTATCTTCCAAGAACGCGTCCAGTTTACTCCCCTCAAGATTATATATTTTTATCTTCTCTTCAACATCCCGTATTGGATTATAAATTTCAGTATGAACAGCGAAAACATCTTCATATTCCTTCAGAATGGCGCTAGATTGGAGAAGCTGATTATTCTTGTCGAGAAAACAACACAACATAGCACAGTCATCTTTAATCACATCAAGTACTACTTCCTTCTGTATGTTTCTCAGTTGAGATCTAATATCTTTAGCAATGACTTCAAATTCATCAATAATTTTTGACTCTGCCTCTCCAGTCGCAATTAATAATTCAAAGCCATATTCACGAATTCCAGTCAGATTAATTATCTCTTGGAGATACTTTTTCAAAAAAATTGGATAAGCATTTGTCTTCTTAAGATTGCCCTTAATTTCCAATCCATTAAATCTCCTAACTACATCGAAGAAAACATCGCGGCAATCTGTGCGGCAATAATTTAGGCACTGTATAACTGCAGCAGTAATTCCAGTAACATTGCAATGAGAAAAGTATAAATCTATTAGTTTTAACCAATAATCGCTACTGCGTTCGTACAATAAGAAGCTTCTGAATATTGGAAGGAATTGCGGTACTCCTAACAGAAAAATTGTCGCGTTATCAACTCTCTCAAAATCTTGGTAATATGCCTTATTCAAGAATTCTTGAAATTCTGACTCTCTTTGGGATCCATTTAAATCGAGAACTTTCTCAAGTTCCAAAACTGCATTCTCGAGGTCTGTCCTATCAGATCTGCCCATAGCATACATACGACGAATCAGTCTATCAAGTTTTTCGTTATCATCCTTATCTCTAAGAGACGACGCCTTTTCATTTAACTTTTCCGAAAGCACATCTCTACTATTAGATGATTTAGGCAAATCCTGAATCTTTAAGAGCTTATAGCCTAGTTTATTCATTAGCACTAGATAAAACAAGTTTACCGAATCTGATGGAAATATTTCACTATATATCTTACGCATACTTTCAATATCGTCAATCCCTCTCAGCTTAGCTAGTATCTGCTGAATGTTGTAATTAGTCCCCTTAAACGAAAAAATAGTATTATCGTAAATTCCTTCACTTAGGTTAATATTAAATGCACCTGGCATGAAATGCTTTATAAACTGGAACAGCACCACCACCTTTTTATCATATGAAACATCCTCGGTCACAAGTGTATCGACTTCTTTGATAAATAAATCAATTGATCTTATTGAATACCACTTAAGCGCGAGAGACGCGACCGCACCTATACCATCTACTCCAGCCATTGAAAGCCATGAGCCAATATTCGCATCCTGTGTAATAATATAAAAATCTTTTTCATTAATTGTTTCAAAGTCTCCCCTATTATGTCCATCCTTAAGTATAACTTTAAGGCAACGACTAAAACTAATGGGAGTTAAATCAATCGTATAAGGAATATACTTTTCAATGTAACTTTCGTGTTCCCCTTCAAATTTCTTAGCCAATGTCAACCTATCATATTGAAATAAAATGCGGATGCGATTCGTCCATCTAGTTAACATCTCACTAATCGCGAACACTTTATGTGCGATTTTCACATCGGAAACCCTATCTATGTCTTCAAACGTGATAAACAAATGGCGATCTAACTTATTTATATCCAACATCAATGTCTGAAATGCCTCGGTATATGAGCTGTTGGCAGTAAAAAAGCGACCAACCCCACGAAACGCATCTCCATACAGGAAGGTTGATAGCTTTGCTGAAGCAGCTGAATATATCTTATTCTGCTCCAAAATCCTTGATATCTCAGAAACAAGAAATCTCTCTACACTGTCAAGCTTAAGAGTCATTCCGCTAATTGATATGAAATAATACGCCTTCTCATTTTGCTTCTTGAACATTTCATATAGACACGTTTTACCGTTCCCCCAAAAGGAATTTATGCCTATCACCTTGAAGTCCTCAAGATATCTCGTAAGCCGCTCTAAGTCCTGATCCCTTTCAGGAAATAAATTCTCAAAGCCCCCATCTTCGTTTAAAGATTCACCTTCTTTGACACGATATAAACACCACCCCACAGACAATAGCAATAAACTGATGATCAAGAACATGATTGTGGCAGCCCAAAGCGGAAAACTTAATCCCTTCTGGACATATAAACAAACTTCACTAAAGACTAATATCCAAGCATAATACAAATATAGACCGGGATTCTTTTGAAACGAAAAGCACGACCATAATGTTACCGTTGCAAGAACAACGATAACAATATACGTTTCACACTTTACGTCTTCTTTGGCAATAAACAACACGGCCAGCAATAGCGCTGCTAGCGACACCTTGAAAGCTATACTAGGATTACTGACAAAACGCCGCAATTCTTTGCATACGTTTGTACAAAGCTGTTGGATTGCAACGATCATTCACCGTAATTGTTCTGTTAACACTTCCTATTAACCATCCTATATATCAACGCAGATATGAGAATCACCCCTTCAACTCCCTCTTCTTAATCACCTTCGCTGGATTCCCACCAACAACAGTCCAATCTTCAACATCCTTCGTAACTATTGCGCCCGCGGCAACTACAGCACCCTCACCAACCTTCACGCCTGGCATCACTATTGACCACGCGGCAACCCAAGCATTTGCACCGATTTCTATCGGTGCAAATGTAAGCTCCATTATCTTTGAAGTAATATCATGTCCAGCCGTGCAAAGCTTTACGCCCTGACTAACCGTAGCTTGTGCGCCAATCTTAATTTCATCAACTGTATAACAATCAACATTTTCGCTTAAGCAAGCATAAGCCCCCATTGTAAGTCTCCAAGGCTGCCAAATCCGACAACTCGGCAAAACATTACTAGACCATTCAACCTTAGCACCAAACAACTTCAAAAGCGCAATGCGCCACGGCCTAAACAGATTCCCGCGCGGCGTCGTCCTAAAAAACAACAACCAAACAACATTCCACACAACCCGCCCAATCTTACTCTTAAGCGAATGCCGATTCTTATAATTCTTTAAATCAAGTTTTTCCATCTTCTTACTCCTCCCTTATACTTGAAGCACCGATAAATAAAAACGAGAATAGGATGTCGTATAGCAAACATCATTCTCCTCGCATAATCATCTTCCAATATCGCCTCCATACCATCCTTAACGAGTCGTGATGCTATAAGAGAATGACACATAAACTTCAACTGTTTCCATGTCAATGGCAACCGGCAAAATGAACAGGCTATATACAAAAATGATTCTTTCGACAATAAATCCCTCCTAACATCTTTTCGAACATCTACCGCCCAATCAACCAACAACTCACGCTCCGATATAACTTTGGGATTAAATTTATGAGTAGCCGAATCCTTTCTATGGATGTATCTATAAATAGCCTCGTTTGACTCCGCAATACTCGAGGCATGCTTTAAAGCTGCCAAATAAAAAATGCCATCTTCACACTCCTTTAACTCTAAATCTCCGATTTCATCAAAGGCCTTAAGTGCCACTTCTCGCTTGTAAATCTTATCTCCAATACACATCCATCCATATTCCTGTTTGTATTGAACCAAATCTACTCTGGGAATGTTTGGAATTTGCTTAATCTCGTCGTCTGAATCCACAAACCAAACATATTCACCACTAGAAATTTCACACCCAAGCCGCCTAGCAGCCAAGACACCTTTATGCGCTTGACGAACAATCTTCAATTGGACATAATTAAATCTACTACCACACATTTTTTCTACATCAACATCAGAGCCATCATCAATCACAACGATTTCAACTCCGTCTGAGTTGGGTATACTATTTAAACACCCAAAGAGATACTCCACCCGATTAAAAATTGGGATAACTATCGAGAGTCTGATTTTCATTCTTTACAAACCATAAGTCACAATTGATTTAGCTATCAATGTCAATAGGATGTCGATTCCCATCCCCAAAAAAATCTAAACACAAACGCTTTACTCTATCACCACATCTTTGACTAATGGTCCTATTAAATGAATTCTGAAAAGCTGCTACAACCGACGAGTCCATAACAGGAAATTCATCTAATACAGGGTGGAAATTATAGTATTTCTGTTTTGAATATCGAGAGGAGGGCGTAGTACAATGTTCACACTCAGTTCCAAAACCATTGTTTTTCGTCAATGTCAACCGTGGCCGAAATGTATATAATCCATTCTTCCGCATATAATATGTACATTGCACATCCCAGCAATTCAATTCTCCAGAAAACTCTGCGTCAAGCATTTTGACTATGTCTCCTCCAGCCATATTCAATTCGCGAATAAAAGAAATATCATTTTGTTTCATACGCCAATCCTTAATTTCAAAATCAACAGCAGCCCAGCGATCTTTCCATATTCCCCATCCCCAAGCACTATGTCTAGGAGCGAAAAAATAATCCTTTTTATATTGCCTTGGCATTATCATTTTCGGATCAACATACGCATTTATAGCCCATATTTTAGAATTGCCTTCATACATAGACAATGCATCGTCCATAAATGTAAGAAAACTCTGCGAAACCAAGATATCATCCTCAACAACAATTACCTTCCCATACAATTCTAACATCTCTGTCACAGATAAAATCATATTCTGGACTCCGCCCAAATTTACACCCCGTCTCTTTATTTCCACATCATGATCCCATTTCTTTGCCACCTCAATGACTGCGTCAATTTTTGATTTATCCGCTATATGCCTTGGACCATCAACATAAAGATAAATATCTCTATCGTCTACAGTATCGCATCGCGAAAGATTATATAACGTCTCCTTAAGCATAGTGGGCCGATTAAACGCAACAACCATTAGTGGAGTTTTTGATTTCATTCAAAATCCCTTCCTTTACAATACTTCAAATATGGAATTTCCGGTTCAAAAAGAACAAGACCCTCATGCCATTTACCTCGTTCAGAAACTGATGGCATTTTCATATAATCACCGTAAATCGCTGTCAGCACCCCCACAAAATCTTTAGGAGCTGGAACATCAAACCATTCAAACGGGACACGACATGTATTGCGCCATTGTTCATCAGTAATTCCATATTTATATTTATAATCACCATGCGTATTTTGATTCCAGCTCGTAGGATTTATATTATACATAGACATTATAGCTTCATACCATTTTACTCGAGTCTCGTATGGGATAAGTGAAGCGATTGGACGAATCAATCGATAAAACTTACGAACATTTTTTGAAGTATTCTCAGGAGATGCAGTAGCCATAATCAATTTTTCCACAAGCCACCGCAATTTATTTTGTAATAAGTTCGCTAATGGCGATTTTGCACGCCCGTCCAACACATAGATATCAAGGTATATGCCATTATTATATTCTGAACTCGAAAACCACTCTATAACTCCTGTCGTCTCCGAATTCCGCAACCTCGCATAACTGCAAAAATATTTACGGTCTGTAAGTGCCGTCTGAAGAAAATAAGGATACTGTAGTTTACCTTGCGCTACAGATATAAATTTACGAAACTCTTCACGCGTCATGGCCACATCTAGGTCATCATCCCAAGGAATAAAGCCACTGTGTCGAATAGCGCCGAGAAGAGAACCTCCAAATATCTGATACTTGATTTCATATTGCTCGCATATTCGGGCAAATTGTAGATACAAATCAATTTCAATCGCCCAAATCTTCTTCAATTTCTCCGAGACAAAGAAACCAGATCTCTCCTCTGCATTCAAGAAGCCCTCTGGCAATTCACATATTATAGGCAATCTATTTGTCATTTTTTAACCTTACTAAAACATGTGCTGCATTGACAACAGACCATGCCCCAATACCAACTATATCACGCTTTGTCATTATAAGTTCTTTAAGCTTCTTCCAATCCCCACAATGGAAAAGATTTTTATCTGGTAAAATGGCGCTACTAGCACCTGCTTCATATGTGCCAATAACATCCATCCCTTCTTCCAATGCCTCATTAACAACCGCCCCCCAGCCCTCCCAAGCATTACTCGAAAGAATATACAAGTCATGTTCTCTCATCACTTCGCGAACTTCGGATATTGGTAGAGGCTTATGAAAAAAAACTGGGGCGTTAATCCGGAAAGCCAACTTGCGCAAGTGACATTCTTCTGGCCCAACGCCAAACAAATCGACAGAAACATTTTCTAATCCCGCTACCGCACGAATAATTGTGTCAACCCTTTTCCACGCCAAAAATCGTCCAACCCATAAAATTTTTAACTCATTCTTCACAGTATGCGCATACTGAGTCGATCTCCTATCTTTTTCAGATGTTGCAACAAAATACCCCCACGTAAAGAGTTGTTTTTTGATTAATTCATGTATTCTCAGATGAGATTGAGTTGTCACATTACAGCCAGGACTTTTTACAAAATTAATTTTGGGAGGAAACAACGCTCTCCATATTTTCCCCTTTGACAACATACATATTCTTACAAAATCTTTTGCAGCGTGTATTCCGTCAGATAGATATAGGAGATTATCATATTTACCAAACAGACGTCCTGCTTTAATAGCCATTATTAAATATGATGGCTTCAATAAACGCAACCATCCAGGCAGATACGTCATTATAGGCTTGAACCAACGTTCACTTGTATAATACATGCCTTTACCGCTTTCAGCGCGTTTCTTCCACAATACTAAATCTCTATGTTCGCAAAGAAGAATCTCACTATTTAGCAACCAATCACTTGCTTCGCCTGGATGCTCGCTCATATTAACCACCCATGGTTCCAAAGTCTCACTCCATCCCATTTCTTTACGCCCATCACCAAGTGCTTTTGTATATATATACCTAACTTCCTCAATTCCCAATAGCCCCACCATCTCTCGTGCCAGCGGCATAAGATGAGGCGAAACCTCGTGTGCATAGAGACAAAATTTCATTTCAAATGCTCCTTTAATATATCCATCCGTGAATCCCAAGAACCGATTCTCTCTGCTATTTCTCTATTTTTGTCGACAAGCGACTGATAAGAGTCTATGTTGCAAAGAATTTTCTCCAATTGAGCCGCTGGGTTCACACCTAATTCAACAACTGGATTATAACCACAAAGGTCAACTAGTTCTTGAGGAGCATGGCCTGCAATTACTGTGCCAGTCAACATAAACTCCCAATACCGCTGGGTCATTGTTTCTATATTACCAGCACGCTCAGGATGCGTCATTGACTGCGGATAACAAATACTAATCTTTGTATCCTGCATACCACGAACCATACTTTCATTATCAGCAAAAACTAGTCCTTCGCTTTGATATAAATGCATTATTGACCTAGAGAATTTATAATTAAGGATTGCAGAATGCACATATGGCATATTACGCCCTAATTCAAGAATGTCAATGGTTCGAGACACTAAATTCCCACCTTTCGGATATTCAGAAATCTTAACGCCCTCTGGAAGCCATACAGCATCAACATCGGGATAAGTACTTCTCACAAGCAAAGCCGTTTGTGAAGCTGTACAGAAAATCGTCTTTATTTTATTACGTTTAACGAATTTCAACAACGTCGCTTCGCATTCTGGCCAACAATCCCATACGACAGGAACTATCTCATAAAAATAACACCATGGCCACGAAAAATAATTTGGCTTTCCACTCGAACACACAATTAGTTTGTTTTTAGGTGAAGACCCTAAATGAAAACAAAGACCAAGTTTCCCAATGATTAATCTGAGGTTCCATGGCAATGGGATATCCGAAACCATATCCATTCCAGCGTTAACGCACGCTTCAGCAAACCATCTTTTGAAATGCTGGAAGCGAAGTATAGAAAAAGGCTCAAGAATTTTAACAGACATAGTCGATCCTTTTATTGATATACCTATGGCGCATATAGCTACGGACAAACAAAGATCCGTCCAATATCCTAATAAATAGCCATAAGACATACCAAATATTCTTAAATGAGAACTGATAAGAATATCTACTTTTTTCGCGCAGATATTGCAATTCCAGCTCTTGTTTGCATTTTGTTGTAGGATCTATTTCTCCAGCTGTTTTAGACTCCTCATGCACACGGAACGCCCATGAAAATCGATTTAACCTAACCTGCCTATATCCAGCCATCGTCAACCGTGCCCAATAATCATAATCCATTGCATAATGCAAAGATTCATCTATTGGGCCGACCTTTGCGTATACTTCCCGATGGAAAAACGACGTTGGACCAAAGACTGAAAATGGCGCTTGATTCCTACATAGAAAAGGCATCTGTGTATGCGGCCCCCACGTTAAGTGGGTAATTCTCTTTGTTTCATCATTAAAACTAACGCGATTCGATGTAATCCATTTCGCATCTTTTCGCTTTCGATCCAGTTTGGCCAATGCTTTTAGTGTTCCTGGCACATAGACTTCATCTGCATTCAGCCATGTCAACCATTTCCCTCGCGAATGACTAAACCCCTTATTGAATGCCTCACTTTGTCCTCGATCCCTTTCGCTGCACCACCAACTCAATTTATCAGAATACATCCTAATTACATCCATTGAATTATCCGTACTTCCTGCGTCACAAATTATAATCTCAGCAAAGCACTTATCGCATCCAGCAATTGGAAGCATAGCCCGCCCAGAACTATCTACGACAGCCTCTCCGCACTGATTAACAATAGATTGCAACGCATCAGGAAGATATCGACCATAATTATAATTGGCAATTACAATTGATAAAAATATAGCTTGTGATTCAATCATATCGTCTAGCCTCCATTTCCATCTTATTAGGCAACACCAAAATTCGATTACCTACAGCACGAGCCAATATAAGACAAGCTATCAACAAAGCAACATCTTGGCGACGAGTTGCTATAGGACTAAACAAAATATGCCACACATAAGTTGGAATGGCAATAGCAAAATACCCAAACCATTGTGGAATTGATGCGGTATATTTCCTAAGGAATTGATAGATCAATCCCATCACATATAACCAAAATAAAAGACCAACTATGCCACAAGCAACCCACGCAGAGATAATATGAGAATGCGTTTGAATCAGCATCAGCGGGAAGGATTTCTTTTGTTGTTGATACTCAAATCTCTTAGCATCCTCCCAATTACCATAACGCAATAAAGTCTTATAATAATAACCCTCATAATCTATCGGCAACGCCCCATACCCGAGTAATGGTCTATCTAAAGCTGCAGTTAAGCCAACGAAGGGTTCAAGACGTCCTACTATTATCATTCCCAAGACCCCTTTATTGCCATCCGTTTGATGATAATGTTTTTCAATAGCACGATCTGTTAATCTTCCTGTTTCTGCCAAATAATAATAACCCTGCTTAAACAACAAAATCACAAGCAATCCTAATATCACCACCCAAATAAAATTTCGTCCAATCTTGTACATACTCCTGCGACTTTTACGGCCTAATACCATTAATAAACATCCTCCAAATGCCATTAGTGCCGCACTTCGCCCACTCATAGAAGTAACAGCTGCTACACCCAAAACAATAAAAGGCATAATAATAACATACATAAGGGGCGTATTCAAATAGAACGCTTTTATTGGAAAATACAACAACATAGAAACCTTTTCTATCCAAAACAATTCTCCGTTAATAACATCTGAAACATCCATTTGAGAAAGCGCAACTGCGCCTTGTGAAGAGACTGCTGCTCGCGGATTTAATATAAAAATCGTTATTAAAGATGAAATAACAGCTCCTAAAAAATACCATCTCAATGCCTGCAAATCTCTTTTAAGAAAATGAATAAAAACAACAATAAATGATAATATTGAATAATATACAGCAACCTCCTTTATTATAAATACGAATGGCGCATGGTTCACCACTGAACTAATAACTATCATTAGAATTACAAAAATCAAAAGCCAAACAACTCGCGTTGCACGCACCCGCTTAATTTCTCCATATTCTCGTAACAATATCAAAGGAGCTAGAAAAAAAGCAAAAATTTCAGAAAGACTGAGGCAGCCAACAAAGAGCACTCGCGTAGCCGACCCTAGCCCCAATAAAAATAATGTTAAACCATTTTTTTGTCTTACGTTTAATTCCATAACTAACAGATTTTAAAATTACATTCTCATCTGTACTATGATTAAGGCAAATCTTTCAGCCATTGTGGATTATAACCAAACTCTTTTATTAAGAGTTCCTTATACGAGCAGTTAACATCATATAAACAAACCCCGTGATAACTTTTCGCCTTAACAGGAACACGCCACTCCCCATATTTATTCGTTAAAATCTCTTCATATCCCTCTGGAATCTTTAAACTTAAATACTCAAAAGGCACTGTTTTGTAAGATTTATAAACATGACAGGACCATCTTTCTTTTGTGCTGCTCGTTAAAAATGAAAATTCACCACACACTCTACAATGTGAAAATCGATTTCGTCTAAACACCCACTCTCGTAAAGCCCAAATTTTCTTTCTTCCAATTAGTCGACAAACAAGCGCCGAAACAAAAAACTTCACCCATACACCTATTTTACGGCATTTATGAAGTCGTTCACTTCTTGCTAAAAGTATAGTTGTAAAACGAGCAAAAAATTTTGTAAAAGCCATCGAAATTCGATTTTGAGGGATTCCATCAACAGGAAATATATCTACACCAATACCCATATTACAGCACTTATATGCCTCGGCATATTTAGGGTCTATGGCTGCAGTTTGCACATTGCGAACTTTAACATACCCACTCGCATACCCTAAATCATTAAACGGTGCTTGTAAAATCAACGGAAACCTCAATGGTTCCTTTGAAGATACGATTTCAATAAACTTGTCATAATCTGGTCTTGGCATATCAATATCAATATCATCATCCCAAGGGATAAACCCCTTATGACGAACCGCTCCAAGCAAACTCCCGCCCGCTAATGTATAATGCAAATTATATTTATCGCAAATACGAACAATTTCTTCTACAATGTCTAACATCACCTTCCACACCGACTTCATCCGCGAATCAATATAATATCCATCACGTACCTCTGGTTGAAGAAATTGCTCCTTCTTAAGCATCTGCTCTTCCGTCATTTTAATGAAATCCTTTTATATTACACTGTTTTAATATTACATTATCCTATAAAATTCACAATCAGCAATTACACTTTTAACTTCTTCTTTAACTCTGTCGACGAAATATCTGGTGTTCGCGGCAAATATACAACCTCACATAAATCCTTCAGGAAGTCAAACTTCCCTTTCCAATCATCACCCATCACAAAAATATCAATATTGTTATCAATAACATCTTGACGCTTCTGTTCCCAAGAATCTTCAAAAAGCACCTTGTCTACACACTTAAGCGCACCTACAATTTCAGCGCGTTGCCAATCGGGAATCGCACATTTCTTTTGCTTCTCTTCCCAATTAAAACGATCGCTTGAGACAACAACTGTAAGCGTTCCATTCTCACCACCCAAAGCCCTCGCTCTTTGCAATAGCTTCAAATGCCCAATATGAAACAAATCGTACGTCCCGTATGTTATAACATTCGCCATAATCTTCCCTTCCTTTTATTTAATTATATTGTACCATACCTAACGGATTATGCAATGATATTAATAGAACTCTAAACCACCCTGTTTTTAGAAAAATCCGCCATCTCAGACCATCTAATCGAGCCCATAGTAA
Source organism: Kiritimatiellia bacterium (assembly GCA_045656225.1). Lineage (GTDB taxonomy): Bacteria > Verrucomicrobiota > Kiritimatiellia > RFP12 > UBA1067 > UBA1067. Next base: position 38,829 of record JAZOQU010000019.1, read on the forward strand.
AATATGACCTACAGCTCCACGCCGTAATAAATCTAGAACACACTTATAAACTTTAACACAATCTTCATGTTCTTTATCCAAACATCCACTATACCATTGACGCACATCCTTCGCGACCCAAAATGTTGATGCCTCGACTAAACGTTTCAAATCTACATCAGACATTTTATTAAAAGCCGCAATTTTTTTCCAAATCTCTGCATATGCCGTCAATAACTTAAATGAGTCATCTCTTTTTCTTGGAGAAAATGTCGCACTACCTATTCTCTCTCGCCTAAAATACTCGCTTTCGTCTACTATTTTCAACTTCTTAGATTTCATTGCCACTTCAAAGCAAAAAAGAGCATCTTCTCTAAATCTAATTCCTTCAGAAAAATAAACTCCATCTAGCAGATTCTTCTTATAAAAATTTATAAATGGGAAGCCACATCTCGAAATAAGATACCAACCAAAGGAGAATATATCATTTGAAAAAATTTTCTCACTCGTACCGATGATCGAACTCAGCTTAGGAGAATACATCCCCTTCTCCATATCCCAATCAGTCCACCCAGTTCTTATCCAATCAACATCCCTATCTACATTTTCATGAATATTATTTAGCCACTCTTTCCCCCATACATCATCCGCATCTAAAAAGCCAACCCATTCCCCTTTAATCTCTCCAAGGGCATTATTCCTCGCCGCACTCACACCTGCATTCGCCTGATGAAATACTTTAAATCGCTTATCATTCGCAGCATATTCGTCAAGTATCGAGCCAGAATCATCCGTTGATCCATCATCAACACAAATCGCCTCCCAATCAGTAAACGTCTGCGCCAATACCGAATCCAAGCACTCGCGTAAATACGGCGCTACATTATAAACTGGGATTATTATTGAAAAATACGGCATAATTTTAGTTTTAGTTCTTAACCAGCGCCTGTTTAAGCCAAGCGAAGGAATTCAAACGCAATTGAGAAATTTTCTTTTGATTATACGATATTTTATCACCTTTACCAAAGGAGTGCAACGCTCCTTCAACATCATCAACAAAAAAACCTCCATTCACACACGAAGATGCGAACTCTTCTATTCTCGCAAACATTACAGACCTCATTATATTTGAAGGTCTAATAAATCGTGCATTGCATTCAAATATTGATGAAAACATTACAGCATGGAACGAATCTGTTAATGTCCATGTGGCCCTTGAAAAGGCTTTTACGAAATCCCTTGGACCAGAAGATCTTAGAATATTAATCCTACTAGGTGGAATATTCTTAATTGCTTTACCAAGCGAATTAGGAATCGGCAATATAGCTCCATTATTAACTAGAATATCTACCTCACAGTTCATCTGCCGAGCAAAGTTAATTAAATAAGGCATGGCTTTATTTAAATCAACCGACATAAAATAACAGACCAACCGTCTCTTCGCATTTTGCTTCCAGGCGTCAACTCCAAACTTTTTGCGCCATGTAGCCGTTTCTACAAGTAATGTCGGATCTACTACATGCGTTGCTTCATAGCCCAATCCCTTGCAAATTTCCACACCTTCTCGTTCGCGGCACGATATAGCCTTAAATCTGTTCAGTCCGCGCTTATATAACGGAATAAAGTCTTTAGGTATTTCCCTTAGACCAAACGATGCCGCGTAAGAAATCGCCGGAAGTAAATTACATTTTTTAACCCCCTCCAACAGATAAACAGTCGGGTCCCCCCAATCTCCACAATGCCAAACCTGATCACTGCCGACAACAATAAAATCTACGCCTAGAGCTGCAGGAGCATCTTTCCATTGAAGAAAATGATATGGGGTTAATTTTAAATATTTATTTAGAAACCTTTCCGTCTTTTTGTGGCGCCTATAAAGACCATAATCCCCAAGGCCCAATACTGAGCGAATAACGAATTTAATCCAGTGCTTTAAGTTCCATTTGTTGTAGGTCCCAACCAATGGTTTTCTATCAGCGTCAAGCCAACGGTCAATAACAACCACCTCATGTCCCATCTCTTCAAGGGCGGTCTGCAACGCCCAACACTGAAGGACGCCACCATAATTTATCTGAGAATGAAATGTGAGAATACCGATTTTCATTTACCTAAGGCCCTCTTCAAAATACGTTTGATTCGCGCTTTAATTCTATTCATTAACGGTAACATCAAAAGTTTCATCACTATTACATCAAAATCCTTAGCCTTACAGGCAACATTAAAAAAGCGCGCTCTATTTCTATGAGGAAGAGGAGATTTGACGAGTGCGGGATTAATCCGCACAGCGTCATCATAATCCGACGGTACTACTGTAAGCGCCGCGTTGATGTCGCTCCAATACTTTTCGCCCTTATCTGTATTAACCAATATCAGCGAAGTACCCTTATCATCATCCATCTGAGGGAACTTCTCATGAACGCGCCAATAATCGGCGATCGTCAAATCAGCCCCACTGCGCAATTCGCGGCACTTGCAGTTATGGCACGACGGACGATTATAAAGTTCAGAGAGAAAGCCGCGCAAGAATGTATCTTCGGTTAAATCTTTTAGATACTCATTGTCATTCGCGAAGCGTAATGATAATGAGTATCTCTTCCAGCCGCAATTCTTGCGCCTGAAAGAGATTCTCATTATATCACTAAGCTCACCCGCCCTATCCGTATAATCGGTAGCGAGGCGTTTCTCAAGGAATTTACGCCAGGCTAAAGGCGAAGGCGCCGCGTGACAGATAACATCAACTAAAAGAAGATTATCGTATTCTTTACCGAGAAAAAACTTAAGGCCAGCGACTTGGCAAGGAGTTCCGCTAAAGAGGACCTTACGATTTTTAGCGAGCTCGCCTTTAACGCGCTTATAAGTTTCGCCCATATCCGATTGGACATACTTTGAGCCGCGTAAATCTTCAAGCTCTTCTTCGTTTTCAGCAGACTTATGAATGACGCGCCAATCAGAATGATCAAAACCCGCGCCAAAAACTATGCCACCGTCAGCGATAACTGCGCGAGCTAAAAGCGAAAAGACGCCGCCAGACGACGAGCGCATACGAAGTTCGTCGTCGTTGGCTTTCGCGGCAAAAATGGCGAGCGGCTTACGCGGCGCGGGGCGCACCAATACAGGGCAAGCCTTAGCACAAAGGCCGCAATTAACGCACTTAGCCGAATCAATTTGGGGATGTGCAAATCCTTCAGCGTCTGGCACCATCGAAATAGCGCCCTTCACGCACGCGGCATAACACGCCGAGCATCCTGTACAATCGGTATGTGTTGCAAGAGAAATCATGCTCTACCCACCTTCGAAAGTAAACCTTTAATTTTGGAGCCCACGAAATTTCGCTCTTCCTTATTTAACAGAATCATCCACGATAAAGCGACTAAAACCGTTTCAACTAAAAGTCCGGATACCAAAACTCTAACGAAAGAAGTTTTCATAAAAAGTCGTGGCAAAAGTCCTATACCTGCGGTTATTGCGGCGACCATAAAAAGCGGCAAAAAGATGTGAAACAACCAATACCTCGCCGATAATCCAACTAATTTGCGAGCAAACCAGACTCGCCCCCATGCACACATAGCCATAGTGATAACCATTGAATAACCTACCGCGTACACGTTCCAACCGATATGCACAAATATCCAGGCAATCGGCAATGTTAAAAGTAAAGCCCCGCCCAAGAACGCCTGATAAACTGCGATTTTGCCGCGAGCATTAACAGCAAGCATATGACCTACCGAGGTTTTATCAATAATAACCATCGCCATAACCGACCAGCACAGACCGTCAGTGTAGCGCGGAGGATTCTTAAGCCATATCCTTAATATTTCAGGCAATTCAACAGCTATTGGAATCATAAAAATTAAAAGGAGCAATGTTCCGATTTTGCAAGCTTGATAAGCTAAAGCCCGCATTCGATCCATATCTCCTGCTCCGTAAGCATTAGCAATAGCAGGCTGAAACGCTCCAATTAAACTCGACGATAATGTGCCAGCATGATTAACAACATTACTTCCGAGAGCCATAGCGGAATTAACCTTAGGACCAAAGTACTTATTTACCAGTATAGCAAGCCCCTGCCCGCGCAACATAGCCCCAAGACAGCCGAAAGTTTGCCATCCAGCATAGTAAAATAATTCCTTAAACTTATCGGTCGACCATACATAAGAAAGCTTAAAACGGCATTCGGGAAAGACAATAATAGCACGAATGCAGATAATAAGTTGAGGGACTACCGACATTAACATTCCCCATAGCGCGTATTTTGCCAACCAATCGCCAGGATTGGAAACCATATAATACAGGAAAAGGAAGTTAAGCGTTGTAGTAGCGAAAGAATATATCGTTAACTCTGCTATATACTGTTTAGCAGTATACATCGCCTGGAATGGCACATTAACCATACCGATAAAGCATGAAATGCACACAAAGCGAAAAACCCAAACGCATGATTCTATTCTATCGGGAGGGATGATAAGCCAGTGGCGCACAGCCCATTCGCCAATCGGATAACCAATCATCATCAAAATTATCGGAATAACAGTATGAATAAACACCGCTATCGAGAACCATTGGCGACAGGACTCAAGGCCCTCGCTACTATTCTTTTGGGCTGCGCCGATCGAAACGGCATAAAAGCGACCTACGGCAGTAGCTAGGAGCCCATTAAAGAAAGCTATAAACGCAGTTAATCCTCCAACAACACCATACAACCCAAAGTCCACCTGCCCCAGCGCCTCCAACACCCACCGCGCCGTAAAGAGCCCCAGCACAAGCGCATAAAGCGACCGCCCATACGTGGCGATGATGTTTAGGAATATGCGACGATTAGGGGACATGTCAACTGTTGCCAATGTGAAAATGTTACCAATTACCAAATTCAGAGCATTTTAATTCCACTCATTGTTTATCTTCCTCAGGACATGCAGTTTTATGACTTTCGCTCATGTGGACACGAACAAATACTGTTCCTCCATTCAAATCCATTGGTTCTTTATTATCATCGCTATTGCACTTATGGCACAACGGCACGATCCAAGCGTCCTTCCCAGTATTAGGCTCACCATCTTTCCTAACATGTGCTCCAACAATTTTGGGATTTTGCTCCTCATTTTTGCAATCAGAATTTGAACATGCATTAGGAAAGGCTAACCAAGTCTTATCTTGCCAATATCCACCCCATCCATTTAGAACTGGTGACTCCTCCTTTGATGTGTCCTCAACATTGCGCACTATCTGTGGATAATCTGAACGAAATATATCGTCACTTTTTTGCAACACATCTCGATGAATCTCGCCTGATCGCATCAGATCTTCTTCATGCGGTACGGGTTTTAGTGCCTCCAAAATGAGTTCTTTAGGTGTCACAAGTCTTTTCCTTTCCTTACATTGTTCAAAAAATCTCCAAGCGGCTTCCATGTCCTCAAGGAAACTGATTCAACCTCTCAATCGGTACGCACAATGCCCAGCTCTGCAATGACGAACCATAGTTCGTGATGTTACATGAGATATTGTAGCTAACTATACCAACTGTTTTCATCATAGCTTAAAGTCTTGATACAAGCTATCTAGGAATTTCGCACCACAACGTCCATTTGTTCCACAAAATGCCGTCTCTATCCTAACTTTACGCATGATGTTTTGTAACGAAGAATACGAGACATTCATTAACCCCTTAGTGTCTGCCTTATATTTTAAGTTGAGCATTGACTCATTAAGATTTTCCAGACTCGTATCTTCAGCAAACTTGCCAAACCGCGTACAAGGTCTTCGCGCAATTATCCGAGCAATTGTCAACTCGTGATACAACCATGGAGATAGTGTTTCAACTCTATTTCTAGATGCAGTGATTGACGAATTTGGCGTATCCAAGAAGATAAAGCATTCCGTCAAATCAATCATTCGCGTAAGCGCATGAGCAAGCATGATATAAACATGAGCAGTTGATCTATTACGCCTTTCATAAGCATATATCTTTGAGCCATCAGCATCTATATTCTTCACACAATACGTATCATCTATTTTTCTAAGTAATTCGCTCGCATACCTCCACACTTCTGAATCAACAAATACTTTCAGGCCCATACGCTCTAATTGACCGGCTAACTTCCTTGTGAGTTCGCAATCGTTATGTGAATGAGACAGGAATATGTCTGCATCGTAATTGGGAAACCATGTATCCATTATCCAATTGGCATCCTGCGAATCAAGTACAGAGTCAATGTCTAGATCGACATTTAATTTCGCTACTGGTTTGTGTCCCTGATTTAACTTTTTAATTTCTTTGATGTTAGCATCATCCAAGATTAGTCTAAATCCCCTATACATTGTAATTACCCCCTATATTTTTTACATATTGCCATCAAATGTCATCGCCAAAATGGAAACCGTAATCACAACATAAACCTACGTACCAATAGCTGTCAATTTCGACTTGAGCGGTTACCCTATCGAAGATTCCTCAGTCTTATTTTTTCAGCAATCCTACTATATCGTTTTTCATAGGCGCAATTGACATATTGATCAGGATCCGCAATAAACTGCGCATAAGTAGTCAAAACGCAATATCTGTCCCTCTCACCCCAACAGCAACCTGGCTTCGGGGGAATAAAATAATTACAACTAAATTCCCTGACCACCGTGCTATCATCAACTATCGCAGTGAAGTGAGTCTTTCCACAAACCGAACACTGGTAATTACCAGTAAAAACCCTGCTTTCCATCTCTGGCAGAACAACTCCAACAATCCCACTGCGCGTGTTGCCTTTCCCGTCGAACAAAGACGCTTGCAGTTCTCGTTTGATGAAAAAATTGTTATCTCTCCCAAATCTATCGACGCCTTCATCCTCCTTTGAATGCAGCCCTATAAGAAAAAGTGTGACAGTGGTATCGGAAAGATAGTTGTCTCTGATTTCCTGCAAAATATAATCAGCATCTTCACTATCAATCCATCTATCCAGAAACTTAACGGGCACATCCTCCTGTCCAAGTTTCTTCAAGATTTCATCACGATAATACTTGTCCTCTTTCTTAAAAGATATAAAACACTTATGACTCATATACGCCACTCCCTTTCTAAAGAAACCAGATTCATGTTCTTCAGCGATTTCTTGTAAAGAACAATATTCACTTGGGTTGAGACTTTCTCGTGCTCTAAGCATTCTGTCACAATTGATGCAAGCAATACATTGAAAAGAGCCTGCTCAGGAGACTTTATTCGAGCATTCCCGCTACCCATCAGGGGAAACGATACCGTATCGCCATTTGCACGTTCTCGTGCTACATCCAAGGCACCGCTAACAACCACGTTTAAATCCTTGAGTTCCGACTGCGTACGATGCGTCTCAGCATTAGTCCTAGATATTGCAACTAAGACAAACCGCTTGCCAGCATCCGTTTTGACAAAAACCGCCGTTCCTATCGGATATCGTTTCTCCTTTGCCATTCCATCTCGTACTGTTGTTTCATACTTTTTACCTGTAAGTCCATCCTCTATCTGCATGTCAAGGGCTCCAACATTCGCACCCCAATACTTTTTCACCATCATTCCATGTAGACTTTTCTCTGATATATGGCAATCATCGACTAATGTATCGAAAAAATCATTCACACCTATTACAGCAACGCCATTTTCGTTAAAGATATCACCATATGACACATTAACTTCCATCCCGACCGCACCAACACGAATGCGTGCCCGACGTTTTAGATACCCCTCTATCAAAAATCCGTTTACAATGAATATACCCACACCAACAACAAAAACACAAACGATGTAACACCATGGATTATGAAGCGGCTCCAACTTGCATTCCATTGGAATTGATGCGATTGACTGAACAACTGTCAATCCGTAAAATAACGCCAATATAATCCTTAAAACATTCTTCATTGCTTGATCCTCTTATATTCGTTGAATACTTTCATCACAAGTCACTTTTATCACGGAAGCCTTTGACATTCCTCGCGGTCACGAATCATGCTTGACGCCTTTTCCTTAGTTCGTCTGCTAAACCGTCTTCCATATCTGTAATAATACTGTAACTTCTGCAATTCATCCATCCCTGTATGCCCAAAGAAGTTTTGAATCATTGTCACATTCTCTTCAATGCTACGAGAATAGGTTATCCACGAGGAAAGTATCGCAAGAGCTTTGGCAAAACACGACCATGTTTTATCGTTCGACCATATCTTTTGGCTCCAAGTAGGTATCAACTCCCCTCGCATCTCTGCTTTGCGAAGAAAATCTGTCAAGTTTCGTCCAAACAAAACCCAATTGTCTTTTCCATAATCTCCATCGCTTTCTTCAATCGCTGAATTGCAGCCACATGAGATATTTTCATGCCAATATTTAAACGCTAACAAACATATCAATCCCGAAATGCACATTGCAGGATTTGGAAACGCTTCCTCCAACGTTATCTTAGCAGAAGACAACATACGTGTGAATTCTATCGGATCACTGAGTTTCTTGTCTATGTGATTAATTCTTTTCATAAGAAATCATGATCATTAGGTTTTTCCAGCCTTCCATGGGGGCACCCCCCCCCATGGACGAATCCCGTCAACGCTCTCGCCCCGTGGGGTATGCAGTCGAATACCTCATTTCAAATTTTTCTAATGCTTTATTGCAGTTTTGGCTCATTATCGACGCCATTCTTTATGTTATATATTGTAACCTTTTAGTTACCCAAAGTCAAGTTACAAGCGCATCATTGGCAATTGCATCATCTACGCCAACTTCATCTGAAGAAGGCCTTAAAATCGGCATAAAGTCCATCTTCAGCGCCTGAGCCAACTTCGCCGCCGTCCGGAACGAAAAGTTCACATCCTGGCTTAACACCTTTGTGATATACGGCCGCGAAACCTTCATCCTCTTCGCCAGCTCAGTCTGGTTAATCCCCAACTCCTTCATCCGAAGAAGTATCGCCCTCAGAAACGCCGAGCCTATTTTGTTGAGTGTGTCCATTTTAGTCGTTAGCTTTTTTTAGTCGAAGTCCAAAGTCGAAGTCGAACAGTGGCGGTTTTTAGCCGTGTAGAGGTGGAGATGGGGAGAAGTGATTTTATTTAGGTAAAACTTCACGACTAGGCCCCCGTGACCCTAGACAAGAAACTAGCTTCGACTCTCAACTAAGAATCAAATCACGAACACTAGAACGGATCTTGTCCTTTGCTGCTTCCCAGTCGAAATCAATCAACATCTTCGGCATCGGCATCATCTCAGCATCAACAAAATACGACAGACTTCTCAAAGCTAGAGCAGGATTCGCCTGTGGATATTTCTCCTGATACCATTCTTTCAGCGGATATTCATCCAGCAATCTCGCCAAATCAACAAAATCTTTTCTTGTTCCACGATTCGTTATGGCATTGACCTTCATCGCACCTATATCCTTGATTCCCGCCAAACGAACTCCGTCATCTTCTATTGCAGACTCAAGCCATGCATACATATCATAACAAACACAATCAACTTTTATATCATCGATAAAGAAGAACTGCATTTTCCCATTCGGCGTACCGCTTTGCTTTTCGACAGTCCCTATTTGGGCGAAAAGCGAAACCAAATCCAATGAATAATCCCATCCGCCAAAAACATCCAAATCAATGCTTATTCTATGCCCGAGTTGCAACGCAAGTGCTGTTCCGCCTACCAGTCGAGTGTTTTTCAACTCGGGCAGGCGCTGCATTCTCCGCAATACCTCAAGCGTATGGGATTCTATTGTCTCGAAGTGTAACATTTAAAAGACTCTTCTGGCTGATTAATCAGGCATGAAGCGAAAGATAATGTAACCGGATCAAGAGACCTGATCTCCCGAGCTTCTTCTGCAACAACTGAAAGAGAATAATAACTTATCAATTGTCGTATATCCTTAACGCCACCGCGTTCCAAAACCCGTTGAACGATAAAGCGTTTGTGAGTATTTTCTTCAATTGATTCAATAGAGACATCCCAGAAGAGCCGTTTTGAAAGAGATCGAACCAACCCCTTCTCCAGACAACGCTCTCGCCCCGTGGAGCATGCAGCAGAATACCTCATTTCCGTGTTTTGTGGCAATCCTTCCACCATAAATTTACCGTATATTATACTATTTTTTACAGAACACAACACTATCAACTGATTGTCACGATAGGACTATGGATTTACTTCTTAGTCGGAAACCAAGATCTAAACCGTGCAATCAAGGTTTTAGGCCTACGAAACAACTTCTTTGCCATTTTATCTTTAGAAATCTCATCCTTAAGTTGTGTATAAATGGTTTGAAGATAATTAGTTTCATTTTCAATCATAGGCAATATCCGCTCTACATCCCCCCTTAATCCATTAGCAGATTGCCTTAACAGTTCTTGTGAGTCCGGCAGATTCGCCAGGCACGAAAAATCCTGAAGACGAGACAAAAAACACGCAAGTTCCTTCACTATCGGCCTTGCATCATAATAGGGAAATACTGTATATAAGGCAACGCCAGTAACATTTGAATCTTCTTTTTCTACCTCTCCCAATTTTTGAAAAGATGCTACTAATAAAACCACCTTACTCTTCACAACTTCTATCGGTGCCTCCGCATCCTTTAACGACTCAAACGCCGCAAGGATAGCATAATAAACATTCAACTTAAGCGACAAAAAAGTAATCGCTTTCTCGTACGCTTCAAAACGCCGCACACACAAAGTCCTTCGCAAATCCATGCCACTGGTTATCCTCGCTATCACAGCCGATGAAATAAAACCAGCAACAGCCGCCACCAACGCATCATGCTCTCCGCACCAATCAAGAACCGCGAAAAGAACTTCCTTAAAATCACAACAACAACTTATCATTTACCCCTCTTAGTTTTTAAACTCCACCAGCCGCAATCCCCTTCAAACTAAATTCTCTAAGCTTCGCCAAGTATCAGATATCATCCCCAAAATCAAGTTCCAGTTGATCAAACGGTTGCGGGAAGGCCTTTTTAAAATAACGCCTAAATGCCCCTTTGTCCGCACTAATCACCAAAAGAGTTTCAATTTGATTAAGATGTTTTTGTAATGCCGGCTTACCGATCTCTTTTGTTAAGAACTGATGTAACTTATATCTTCGCCCACGAAAATTGACAACTGGGTTTTTCTCTTTCAATTTCTCAAGAATCGCCCCATGACTATTTGCAAGGGGGAAATAGACATATTTATTGATGAATGCACCAAAAAATGACGGGTGATTTTTACCATTCTTAGCAAGATGATAAATCTTATATATGCCGTCAAAGAAAGAATCCTGAAACTCTTTCTCCCACTCTCTATGATATTCAGAAATATATGCACGAAATAGACGTCGATATTCATCCTTTTGGCGCTTGCGATACCCTGTAGCCTCATCAATTAGGGCAACAAGACCTGTATCAGCAAGCCCCAGCATAAAACGTTCGCAATTTTGCGCGTACGCGAGATATGACCCTGATAGTTTATTTATCGCACGTAACTGTAGCATTAATCGACAAAATTCAGTAATAACCCTGCAATCAACAAACAATGTCTCCGTTCCGTTCCTATCAATGCAATATCCCTCATTCAAACGATTGAGAATTTTTTTCGAGGATGACGTACGAACACTTGGATGTGTCAAAAAACTTTCAAATGATTTTATCACATCTTTTGCATACGTGCCAATTCCTACAATACCAAAGAAAGAATCTATTGACACAAGTCGTAAGACTTTCCCTTTTACCTCTACATTTGCGCAATCTATATTCTCAAATACCCCCATTGCGAGCCGACCACAATTTAAAACTCTATCAACTCGATTAGGCTTCCCACTGAAATCAGTTAAAAGCATATGTCCTCCTATATTCATATCTAGTCATACCAGAAACATCTCAAAAGCAATCCCCTTCAAAACAAATTCTCTCTGTGCCACACCCCTGCAAGGGCATTCGCTTCACAAACAGCCTTCGGTTGGGGGGATACGAACCTTTGTGTTAAAATCTTTTCGTGTCTTTCGTGTATTTCGTGGTTCCTCACTCCCCCACTAAAAAACGCCAAGCTCTCGCCCCGTGGGGTATGCAGCCGAATACCTCATTTCAAATTTTTCTAATGCTTTATTGCCGTTTTGGCTCATTATCGACGCCATTCTTTATGTTATATATTGTAACCTTTTAGTTACCCCAAGTCAAGTTAGAAGTTTTTCAGCAATATTTGCAGGGTGCGATTCTAAATTGTTGAAGGTTTTGCGGCTTTGGGCGTGTGGTTCGTCCGTCGAACGCGTCGACTCCGCGCGTTCCGCGCTTTCGACGCACCCCGCATAGCGCCCGCTTCGCAGCTCGGCTTCGCCTCGGGGGATACCGGAATTCGCGACACTGGACAAAATGCGCAGCAACATCCTACTCGCCGTCAGTCTTTCCCTCATCTCCCTGAGCGCCGTTTCTGCGGATCATTACGTCGATTCGTCCAGAGGCAGCGACTCCGCCGCCGGCACATCTCCCGCCGAAGCGTGGAAGACTCTCGCGCGAACACGCAAAAGCGGAATAAAACCCAGCGACACCGTGCGCCTCGCATGCGGCGGCATATGGCGAGAACAGCTTGTTCCCGTCTCAGGCCTAAAGGGCAAGCCCGTCACTTATGCATCGTACGATCCGCCCGGCACCAGGGGTCTGCCGCCGCCGACCATCCAGTCGTCCCTCGACAGATCGAAACCGTCTGACTGGAAGAGCGTCGTCGAAGGCCTGTGAGCGACAGCGGAATTCTCGTTCGAATACTGGCATGCGGGCGAAACGCGCGACATACTTTTCGAGGGCAACATATGTATCCGCTGGCTGACAGGCATGCACGAGGCATTTTTCGACATCGACGGATTCAAGGCGCTCGGCTTTGACTGAGAACGCGCCATCTTTCAGCGTTTGACAGGTTCGATATCATTGGGCGATACCGACACTTCGACCGCAGCGCCAAGTATTTCGACATTCAGGCAAAGCGTCGCATCGCGACCGCGTCTGACGACACAGCCTTCAACTCCATAGAGCGGCCCGGAAATCACCTTTACAAAATCACCGACGTTGGACATGACAACGGGTTTGAGCTGCGGCGCATTGCGGGAGGCCCGAGAAATCTGGCGCAACTGGTGGATCATCGTTCTCGGCTGAGGCACGAGGATCGTTCTGACGAGAAGATTCGTCTTCAGCATCTTCAGTCGCTCTTCTGGATAGAGTTTTGTGAAAACATACCCCGGGAAGCACGGAAGAATGCGGCTGACCTTGCGCCGCTGAACTCTGGTTATCTTCTGGTATGTCGGCAGATATCCGAAATACCGGTAATTCTCAATAAAGCTCATCACCTTCTTTTCGGTGCGAGGTTTCACATGAAGAACATACCAGTCACGCTTCATTTTCAGACAAACGCAAAAAAACCGAACATGAAAAAGCGCACCTTGTCAGCAGCACGGCCAACAAGGCGACAGCAAGCATCAGCAGAAAAATCGAGCAATCTTCTCATACCCAATAGTATAGCACAAAAATGCCCACCCCTCCACACTACCCACTAAGCTCCACATTTACGCATCCAAACTCCGAGCGCCTGTCGCTATGATGTTGAGAAATTTTCACCGATTAGGTGTTATAGTTAATGTGTTGGAGTTACGAGTTCGAGTTCGAGTTACTTGTTTCGGGTTGAGGGTTTCGAGCTAGTCGAAGTTAAAAGTCGAACAGTGGTGGTTTTATTTAGGTGAAGGTCAAAGATGAAGGTGAACAGTGAAAGTATAGATGGTAATTTAATTATTGAATTATTGAAGTTTATTTTCCTGTAAACACACCTAGATCTGGCCTATCCAACTCTTTATAAAAAATATCTAATATTCTTAACAAATGATTTGACTCACGCTTAATAGCCTCCTTAGATGCCTGCAAAATCTCATAAAGTTCATTAATTTCAGATGGCATCAATTTACTATTAAGACCTCTCAATATTACACTGGCATTTATTCTCTGGCATGTCGTGACAAAATTTAACAAAGTATTTGCGTCCGAAATTTCACTAGGCCCTCTTGCTGGTATCGCACTATGTATATACGGCATCACAGCCAGTACTTCCGTGTCCGTGTCAGAAGCCGTCGCATATTTTTGAATCATATTAAATGTCAGGACTACATTAAGCCGCACTTTTTCCTCAGACGGATCATCTGTCACAATTTTAACCAATGTATCACATAAATTATTCCTATAGGTCAATGCTTTAATAGCCCCGATTATTGCATCGTGTGCTTTAATATACATAAGATGTCGTATATTAGCTTCTGATGCAAATCTCTGCGCTTTTATTGATGCGCATCGATTTATTACAGCACCTACTATTACCCCAACCAATCCAATAATAGCTTCACTCATAAAAATCTTCTTGTTAATTTATTTTTCTGACACATCATTAAACTCTAACTCGAACCTTTCCGCTATCAGCGGTTCACTACTCTGCGAACTCACAAAAAAAACTATCGTTCTTTTGACTTCAGTTCCGCTATAACATTCTCTAGCACATACCCATCACTCATCAACTGAAGACCATACTTTGCATCTGACAATTGCTTGTATGTTTCTGTTGAATAGAAGATATCCAACGCCTTCTCTTCATCAACTTCAAGCGCTGAAGCAAGGGCCATAATGATTCTCGCCTGCTTTCTCCATAAAACATTGTCACGCATGATACACCTTATAAAATTTCAGCTCCAATAAACTTAAGACATGTATCAATCACAACTTGAGAACGAATGCATATCTGATGATTTACCTTTTTATAAATTAATTGGCCCAACGCCTGCTCTGCTGTTATTATGCCATTTTCATAATCTTCGACGGTATCAATTACATTATCATTAGCAACGCCACCTTCTATCACATCGTATTGAAGCTGCAATTCTCCTCCACGCCTACAATCAATCACATAATTTAGCCATTCCATATCATACGCATCAAACACCTTATAACGCGCACCTAACATATTCTTGGCCATCGCTTCATTAAAATCATAAGTGTTCAACACTGGCTTACCATATCGAGTACGACTTGCAATAACCCTAGCCCAAGATTTAGCTTGATCTGAAAGACTTGAGAGATAGAACCCTCTACCAAAATCCACCCTGGCGCGCCCAGCTTCCACCTTTGGATTCGCTACACTAACATCAGACCCGTGAAACAACTGAATCATACACCGGCCTCCCAATTTTTCAAAGTTGTTATGGTATCTTCTGCAACCCAATCGAGACTTTGGGTATGCAAGTCATCATACATTGCGATTAAACGATTGTGAATCAAGTCTTGAGCTTTGAGCCGATCATGCATAACTTGACCCGAAATACCAAGCTTTCGAGCGCCACTCTCAATCGCCATCACAGCAAAGTGTATGCGCTTATGTACATCAGATTTATTGAACGCATTCATACCCATAACTCTCCCTTCATCCAATCTTGTAAATCCCGTTAATCCTGTCAAACCCACTCACCTTAAATCTCCAATTCCACTGTTCACCTTCACCTTTCACCTTCACCTCTAAAAAACTCGAACTAAAAAAGCCACGCTCCGCACTCAAGAGGCACTCACTCGAATACCTCATCATATTTTCTAATGCGTTGTTTTTATTTAGGCTCATTATCCACGCCATTCTTTATGTTGAGTATTTTACCTTTTTAATCCCCAAAAGTCAACTTGTAACCGCCTTTTCTTTAATTTATATTTAATGATTTACGATAATTTTAACTAAATTTATGCTATAATTTTACATAACGCTTAACCGCCAATTCATAAGGAGTCGCAATGTCCGATCAAGCCCCCGCCCTAAAAATAATTTTCCAAAAAATCTCTCGAAAATTACTTAAACAAATCCTATCCATAAACGAAAAACCTCTCGATTTAGATTGGACGCTCCCCTCCCCCAACTTTGAAGAAGACCTTTTCAACGCCCTCACCCACAATTTTGGCACAAACAGGTCTGACCTTCCTGTGCCACTTTGGCACTAATTCCCCATATCCACCCCTTTTCCACCCAAAACCCCAACATATAAAAGTGGCACAAAAAGGTCAGACCTATTTGTGCCACTTTGTCAATCATCCGCGCACCTTCTTCAAAAGCCGATACGCTGTTCGCAACGACACCCCCAACGCATCCTGAATAGACTTCGCCCTGGCATCAGGATCTCGTTCAAGAATTTCCCGAACGGCCACCTCCAACATATCGTTTCGTGCTGCGCGCCGCCCTTTCATCGCTGTCGATTCATGCATCTCGACCGCCGCCGAGCGAACCTTCTCAAGATGCGCCGAGGCTTGGGCGATCATCGCCTCGGTCGTTAATGAGTCTACCGGCATTTCATAACCGGCCGCGCGCTTGCGGGCGATTTCTTCAGCACGGCGCAACTTCTCCTTTTCAAGCAGCCGCTCAAGTAATGCTTCATGTCGCTCAGTTATCTCATCCAAAGAATCGTCATCACCATAAATAAAACGCATCCCCTTTTCAGACAACCTATTGCCGCGACGAAACGCAGTGTAGCTGCTCCAAAAATATCCATCGAATTTATCAGCTACAGCTGCGCGTATTGGATTTAGATGAATGTAACCAAGACACTCAGCCATCTTTGAAATTGATTGTTCAACAATTCGATCATGATATGCCGATTCCCAAAGTGTACCCTTATGACTGTATCGCCGATTGTATTCCATCGAGAACCATTGCTTAAGAATCTTCATAAACTCTCCAACATCGAACATTCGAGCGTAAAGTTTATCCAACTCCTTTTTAACAAGCTTCTCGCCTGGCTCACCTTTAAGCCGCCACTCCTCGAAACTCTTCGCTAACTGAGCTGCGGCAGTATCACCTTTTAAAACACCATAACGACGTAAAATCTCATCCTCTTCCAAAACGCGGCGATTCGGTAAATAAACAAGAATGTGAAAATGATTGGTCATAATGCACCAACCGATAAGTTCAAGACAACAAAATTCAGCAGATCGCCGCATCATATCAATAAATTCATCGCGCTCCTCATCCTTCAAAAAATAAACGCGATGCGCAATGCGACTAACCAAATGATGAACAGTATCAGTTTCTTTAGAACGATTATTAGAATTCGCCATACCACCCTCCTTCACATTTTGGCACAAATAGGTCTGACCTTCCCGTGCCACTTTGGCAGTATATTATCATAATCGCGCCAAAACTGCAATAGACACCCACTTATGATTTTGGCACAAACAGGTCAGACCTATTTGTGCCACTTTGGTAAAGATTTTACTACAAACCTATAGTATTCCTTTCTAATTAGTTTTTGAAAGATTATTTAGTTTATAATTTATGTTATACTCCTATTAAAAAACATCAATTCAAGGAGATTAAAATGACAGAACAATCACCCACGATAAGAATTACTTTAGAATCTACATCAAAAAATTTTTGTATCCATTAATGGTCAAAATTTAGATACTATCCCTACTGATTCAATAAAAATAGCTCAATGTACATCTTGCAATATCATTTTTCAAATCAATACCAACTCGCCCAAGAAAAAACACAACCCTAAGTTGGCAATCATCCCCGCCTCATTGTATAAGCCAACATCACAATCACCGTCATTCCACCAACCACTCCATATAATCAAAGCTCACTCTTTCCCGCCGCCGCCAAACCCACCGGCTAACGAACAACCCGCACACAAGCGCATACAGCGACCGCCCGTATGTCGCTATGATGTTCAGGAAGATTCGACGATTAGGAGTCATTTTAGGGGTTAGGAGTCAGGAGTTAGCTGGTTTCGTCTGAGGATTATTATTTAACAACAAGATGTCAGTTCATAGCCATCTTTCAGAAGTATGTTGCAAAGGTAACACCTCAAGAATCCAACCCTCCCGTAACTAACGCCTTCTTAAATAATTTTAGCTCCATTTATTACAACTCTCGATTTTTAAGACATAAGTTTAGATTAACTTTCTAAGCAATAGTCACGCAATCCCCAACTTTGCAACATTGCCAAAACTTTGCGCACAACATGTTTTAAATCATTATTTTAGCGCACAAGAGTACTTTATGTCATTTACTATGGATAACACTATCTAAACTTTCTCGAAATGCTTTGTGCGCCTCTTTAAGAATCGCCGATGCCGAAACTCCTTTAGACCGCCTAACAAAAGCGTTGAAGTAGAATTTGGGCGCTATTGCATTGGCATTAAATAAATCATAAGTTACACATTCCTTGCACTCTTCATCAAGAAGCACATCAATATGTGTTGCTTTCCGCTTTGTGATCTTTATCTCGCCCGCTTTGATAAATATATATTCATTTCCATGATCCTTGCAAAAAGCAATCATCCTCCCATTAAACTCTTCCCATACCATCTCTCTGTCTATGCGATTATCATACTCTGCAGCAAAACAACTCAAAAAACGCTTTTCAAAATCGATATGAGACTTCCATAACGGCACATACTCGTTATCCCTATAGTAATAAGCACGAAAATATATATCATTAGGAATATACTTCTTCATCAAATGCAAGAAATCGCCATCAGTCGGCAGATAAATCACCTCATCGCCAAGCTTTTTCACGTTCTTATTGGACAATAGGCGTTTAGGAGAAAACATGTGCGCTCCCAAACTCAATTCATTACATCTTCCTAATTTGTTTTTTGCCAAAGCCTTGACAAGAGACTCTATGGCACGCTTCAAAATTACATTTGCAAAATCAATCTTGTGATGCACAATTACCCACTCGTAGATAAAATCCCGAGCACTAACCGCATTAACCAAAGCCGACAACGCCTTTTTCCGCATTACAACATGCCCGTTTTTTAAATCAAGCCACAACCCATTGATCAATCTCTCCGTATCAACGGATGCGTTACATATTCCTGTCGCCCATGTATCACGCTGTAAATAGTCCAGTCTATCCGCATCAACAATAAATCCATTTATCAAAGACACAAAACAATTCCATACACGATTTTTCAATGGCTTTGTATTGGCATTCTTCAATCCGATAATCATTCGCGCAAACTGCTCACAATCTATATCTTTCTCATCTGCGGATTTCAAACTCGAAAACCTAGGAAGCATTTCCCTGCAAGCAACAAACGCGCTAGCCAATTCATGTACGGCATACCGCACCGTCCCCACTCCGATTGAATTGAAGAAGTCAGCACGAAAATCATCGGATTTAACTTCATCAAGCAACAACTCTCGTATTTCATTGTCGCCACAATAATCAACAACACATTTCTCCCCAGTATGCGAAAAAGGAGAGTGGGCGCAATCATGCAACAATGCCGCAGCCAGAAAAGTATTCCTCAGTTCATCTATAAATCTACGCTCTCTTACAACTTCAAGCACTTGTGGTTCAAGCACAGTAAACATTCGTTTGGCAATTGCAAAAACGCCTAAACTATGGGCAAAACGCGTATGACTCGCCGCAGGAAACAATACATCCATCGTCGATTGCCCGATAAAGCGCAAGCGCTGGAAAATCGGTGTATCAACAAATGCGCGACAAAATAGAGACGACACCTCTATATTGCCATGAACAGAATCTCTAAATGACTTTTCTTTCATCAACGCATCGCAGTCAATACAGAAACGATCTTGTTGTATTCCTGCGGCGTATAAAGTGCGCCATAACAATCACGAAGATGTGTATCACTGAAGAAATCTGGGAAACGTTCGCCGTTACCTTTCTCCACACGAAATGTTCCACGTTCGCCAACAATCCGAATCGCACCTTCATAACGACGAGCCGCCTTGATTAACGAACTCAATGAGACATCTACGGCGATGCCATCCTTGTACCCTGCAAGCTTGTTCCGCATCTTTTGCAAATCATTTTCGGAAACACTACCCCTATCTTTAAGCGCATAGCCCAAAGCCATCTTTGTGTTTACTTTTTTGCACATAGTCTTGAATTTTATCTTTTTAGAAAATAAGCTTGAGTATTATATCAAATTTACCGTTCGCATTTCAATGAGGCCATGACTTTCACGCTTATCACGATTTTTCGGAAATTATCCCGACTATATGAAAACCCCTGCATTATTCAGGCACCTGATCATATCTCCATAATCAGCATTCATCGGACCCTTCGCCACGTTCCGACCACGCTCCGCGCCCCATGGGGTATGCAGCCGAATATTCCATAGCCAAATTTTTCTGTGTTTTCTCTCTCATAACGCTTACATTATATCATTTTTTGCATTTTTTTGAAAATTCCCTCTTAGCTTGATTAAGTTCGGAGCTAAAATATCGCTACCAGCCAATACTTTGCAATATAAGCTTTAGAAGAAATTAATATGATATAATATTAAAAGTTAAATTAGACTACTGGCGAAGCGACAGCAGATAAACACTTTATTTACGTTTTTTGCACAAATAGATCTTTCCGTACCACTATACTAACTAAAAACACGTTAATGTATGCTTCTTATACATATCTATCAACAGCCCAAATTCTATACTGCCCCAACAGGGAATACTACAACACCATCAACAAGCGGCAAAGCCTTTTCTACCGGACAAATAACAGCGCCATAACCTAATTTAAACCCAAGATTTTCTATCTTGCGAAACGCTTTAATATCTGAAGGCATTGGATTAGTACTTCTTTTTACTTCTATTGGATCGAGTATCCCATCATGTTCTATAAGCCTAAATTTTATACATTACCCCCGAATCAATTTCAACGACAATATTGGACAAATTCAAAATGACATTTTAAATTTGCCAGCCAAAACTCAAACTCTTATGCATAATTTTAGAATTAACTTCTTTTTCATTAATATTTTTTGGATATCATTTTACTCTTGCGATTAAAGAACCACCATTCATAAATTCTATAACTTATATTTTATGTTATACTCCTATTAAAAAACATCAATTCAAGGAGGTCAAAATGGCTGAACAATCACCCACAATAAGAATTACTTTTGGCACAAATAGGTCTGACCTTCCCGTGCCACTTTGGCACTAATTCCCCATATTCACCCCTTTTCCACCCAAAGCCCAACATATAAAAGTGGCACAAAAAGGTCAGACCTATTTGTGCCACTTTGATACTGCAAATTAAATACTTTCAGAAGACTCAATTACATTCGGACGCGACGCTGAAAAATCACCAGTTTGTGCAAATCTGAAAGGCTGTTTAATCAAGTTCTTTTTTCGATTTCAGCACTTTACCGGTGGCAGCATCAATGTCATATTCATAATCGTAGAGACCCGACTCGAATTCGACTTCATAAACCATGACGCCGTTTTCGCGATCAAGCTCACACTGAAGATCACGCACTTTGGAGCGCTCGAGACCGGCATGCGTAAGAGCCGCATTGATTGCAGCCTCCTTGCCGATATATTTCTTGGCTACAGTGGACTTACCTTTTTTGCAGCACGATTTGCACTCTGCTTTAGCTTCGGTCTGCTGTGCGTTGCATTGTTTCTGGGGTATCTTGATGTCGGTCGCGAATACCGCCGCTGACACCGTTAATACGACAAGTATTAGACTTTTCTTCATTTTGGTACTCCTTTCTTTTGACCGAATTATATCATGATTTTTCCTGCAACACAATAAGAAAATTTAAGGAAAAATTCCTCACGGATATCTCAACCGGTGATCCAGGTGACACACAAAAGGGAAGGCCCGGCATATGCCAGGCCTTCCCTTTTCCATGGTCGAATCCCGATTACGAGATTTCGGCGAGCTTCTTGAGGAGAGCGTAGTTCTCCTTGAAGCCCTGCTCGGCACCCTTGAGCATAGCCTCGGCCTGCTCCTGACCAACCTTCTTGACGAGCTGCTTGAAGCGGTTCTCGCCGCAGTCCTTCGAGAGCGCACGCTCAGCGAAGCTGACGGTGTCGGACTTGTCGGCCGAGTCGAGCTGAAGCTTCTTCTCGGCGAGCGACGGATTGTAGCGCCAGAGCGGGAAGTGGACCGAGTCAACGGCAGCCTGCTGGTGGGCGGGACCCGTCTTCGTCAAGAGACCCTGCTCAATGCAGTGTGCGTAAGCGACGATGAGCGCGGGACCGTCATAGTTCTCAGCCTCGTTGAAGGCCTTGACCGTAGCGGCGGGATTAGCACCCATCGAGACGTAGGCGACGTAGACGTTCTTATACTGCATCTGCATGAGACCGAGGTTCTTCTTAGCCTGAACCTTACCGGAAGCGGCGAACTTAGCGATCGCGCCGGTAGGCGTAGCTTTGGAAGCCTGACCGCCGGTGTTGGAGTAGACTTCGGTATCCATGACGAGAACCTTGACGTTCTTACCAGAGGCGAGAACATGGTCGAGACCACCGTAACCGATATCGTAGGCCCAGCCGTCACCACCGAGGATCCAGACGGACTTACGGACGAGGTTATCAGCGACGGAGAGGAGCTGACGACCGACGGCGCAAGTGCAGGGGCCTTCCTTACCGGAGCAGCAGCCGTTCTTGAGAGCAGCCTTGAGCTCGGCGACGGCGGCGCGCATCTCTTCGACGCCCTGGCCCTTCTCGTCGTACTGGTTGATGCCCTTGATCTTCGTCAAGATCGCCTTGATGGCTTCAGGAGCCTCGGGCTTAGCGAGAACCTTGTCGACGAGTTCCATGGCGAAGCCGTAGAGCTTATCGGCAGAAACGCGCATACCGAGACCGAACTGAGCGTTGTCTTCGAAGAGCGAGTTGGACCACGCAGGACCACGGCCGTCGGCGCGCTGGCAGTACGGGGTCGTCGGGAGGTTACCGCCGTAGATCGACGAGCAGCCCGTCGCGTTGGCGATGAGGAGGCGGTCGCCGCAAAGCTGGGTAAGGAGCTTAACGTACGGAGTTTCGCCGCAGCCCGCGCAAGCGCCAGAGAACTCAAAGAGCGGACGCTTAAGCTGGCTATCGAGAAGCATCTTGGTGTTGAGCTTAGCAGGATCAACCTCAGGAAGATCGAGGAAGAACTTCCAGTTGGCAGCCTCGGTCTTACGCAGAGGAATCTGCTCAACCATCTTGAGCGCACCCTTAGCCTTCATCGGGCACTTAACGACGCAGAGTTCGCAGCCCATGCAGTCTTCAGGAGCGATCTGGATGGTGACCTTCTCGCCGAACTTGGCGGTGAGCTTACCGGCGTCGACCGACTTGAACGTCTCGGGAGCGCCCTCGAGAGCGGCGGCGGGATAGACCTTCATGCGGATAGCGGCGTGAGGGCAGATAGCCAAGCAGTTGCCGCACTGGATACAGGAGGTAGGATCCCATGCGGGGATGAACGCGGCGACGTTGCGCTTCTCCCACTGGGTCGTGGCGGTAGGCCATGTACCATCGTCGGGAATAGCGGAAACGGGAAGCTCGTTACCCTTCTGAGCGATCATCTTGGCGGTGACATTCTTGATGAAGTCGGGAGCCTCGGCAGCGACCGTGGCGGGCATCTTAAGCTTGCCAGCCGTCTGAGCAGGATATTCAACCTTCTCAATCGCGGCGGAAGCGGCCTCGATGCACTTCCAGTTCATCTCAACGACGTCCTGGCCCTTCTTGGAGTAAGCCTTCTCGGCGTAGTCCTTAAGAACCTGAATAGGATCGAGCTCGGTGCCGTCGGCCTTGGTGAGCTTAATGCCGGAGAGCTTGAAGAACGCAGTCTGGAGAACCGTGTTCGTACGCGTACCCATACCGTTCTCGCGAGCGATCTTAGCAGCGTCGATTACGTAGAACTGGAGCTTCTTATCGATAATAGCCTGCTCGACTTCATCGGGCATGTGATCCCAGATCTCAGCAGCCGTGTAGGGCGAAGCGAGGAGGAATACGGAGCCGGGCTTAGCGGCCTTGAGCATGTCATACTTCTCAAGGTAGGGGAAGCAGTGGCAAGCGGTGAAATCGGCCGAGTTGATGAAGTAGGGGCTGCGGATGAGCTCGCTACCAAAGCGGAGGTGGGAGATCGTAACGCCGCCGGACTTCTTGGAGTCGTACTCGAAATAACCCTGAGCGTAGTTCTCGGTGTAGTTACCGATGATCTTAATGGAGTTCTTATTAGCACCAACCGTACCGTCAGCGCCGAGACCCCAGAACATGCACTCCTTGCGGTCGCCCTTAGGAACGACGAATTCGGAGTCGCCGAGGATGTAGCGGCCCATGACGTCATCGACGATACCGACGACGAAGTGGTCGACGGGCTTCTCGGCAGTCATGTTCGCGTAGATGTTGGCGCACATCTGAGGAGTGAAGTCCTTTGAACCGATACCGTAGCGGCCGGCGAGAACCTTCGGATAAGCGTAGGAAATGATGCCTTCCTGCTTGGCCTGGCCGATCGCGGCGCAGACGTCGAGGTAGAGAGGATCATTGGCGCCAGGCTCTTTCGTGCGGTCGAGAACGGTGATGCACTTGACCGTAGCGGGAATGGCGGCGACGAAATCCTTCATCGAGAAAGGACGATAGAGGTGTACCTTGACGAGGCCGACCTTCTTGCCTTCCTTAACGAGAGCTTCGACGGTCTCGTGGAGCGTATCGCAGCCCGAGCCCATGGCGATGACGACGTACTCGGCATCAGCGGCGCCGACGTAATCGTAAAGCTTGTACTGGCGGCCAGTAAGCTTAGCGAGCTTATCCATGTACTTTTGGACGATGGCGGGAGTGGCGACATAGTACTTCTCGCAGCTCTCGCGGCCCTGGAAGTTGATGTCTGGGTTCTGAGCCGTACCGCGCATCGTGGGATGCTCAGGATCGAGAGCGCGCTTACGGAAATCTTCAACATACTCCTCTTCGATCATCTCGCGGATCTGCTCCATCGAGATTTCGTCGATCTTCTGGACTTCGTGGGAAGTGCGGAAGCCGTCGAAGAAGTGGAGGAACGGAACCTTGGCCTCGAGCGTCGAAGCGTGGGCGACCATCGCCATATCGTGGGACTCCTGAACAGAGTTCGAGCAGAGCATCGCGAAACCAGTCTGACGGCAAGCCATAACGTCGCCATGGTCACCGAAAATGCAAAGACCCTGGCAAGCGAGCGAGCGGGCGGAAACGTGGAAGACCGAAGGAGCGAGCTCACCGGCGATCTTGTACATATTGGGGATCATGAGGAGCAAGCCCTGAGACGCCGTAAAGGTCGTCGTCAAAGAGCCGGTCGTCAACGAACCGTGAACAGCACCAGCAGCGCCGCCTTCAGATTCCATTTCGACGATCGAGGGAATCGAGCCCCAGATGTTCGTCTTCGCGAGAGAAGCGAGCTCGTCGCACGTCTCAGCCATAGGCGAGGACGGGGTGATCGGATAGATCGCGGCCACTTCGGAGCACGCGAACGCGATTTGGGCGGCGGCGGTATTGCCGTCAACCATGATCTTTTTAGCCATTTTCCTTTTCCTTCACTTTATTTAGTGTTGTTAAATTAAAATCGATGTTCTTGTATTATACCAAACTTTGATTCTCTTTGCATAGAGTTTCCAATCAGATTCATACTTGGATGCGACACCGGTTAAACTACCTGAATATCCGATATCCAAGCATCCCGATCCATTCGTGAAATGCTACAGAATTGAGATGAAGCGTATATGCATCAGCTCCGAAACGCCGCCACCATGAAGAATTCTCAATCAATGCCATCATCTCAAAATCTGCAGGCGCGAAAAAAACCTGAAGTTCCGGGGCGTACTTTTCAAACATCATTCTCGCACGTTTCATATGCCATGCGCTCGTCACAAGCAGAATCCTCCGTCGCCCAGTTCCCCCGCCGGACACCAGTCTTCCTACCCCACGCGCCTCCTCTTCCGTATTTCGAGCGTCCAAAAACTTAACACGCTCAGCGTCGACCCCCATATCCTTCAATAATCCAAGGGTGCTTTCGCGCGACTTGTCGCCTGTCGCGATAATCACCGGAGCTTTGCCGGCTTTCCAGAGTCTTGCGGCCTGCCACACTCTGTCTGCGCTTGCGGACATTTCGGCGTAGGGGCTCAATTCGGCATTAACGCCCATCGAACCGCCAAGAACGACAATCGCATCAACGGCTGAAAATGATTCAACCTCCGGCACTCGGCCATCTTTTAGAAATTCGCTCTCAAGCGGCGCGCCGACAATCACCGTCATGAACGGCGTTGACCAAAACCATAACAGAGCGGCAGCGCCGGCTGCAATACAGTACCCGGACCGTCTTCGCCGCTTCAAGGCAAAGAACATCCCGACCGATGCGATTACACCCGCCATCACCAACGGATTTATCAATACTCCAACCAATTTGTTTATATAATACATATTGCGGAACATTATACTAAATTCATGCGGCGTTCGCAGTCACATTCATGTCAAATAGGTAAAAAAAGAGAAAGAACCGTCGCCTTGGCAACGGTTCTTTCGCAATCTCGGTCCGACGAGGAATCAAGCCTCGGCGGAAGCCTGCTCGTCAAGAATCGTGATTTTGAACTTGACGACTACGCCCTGACCGAGGTCGATGGCAGCCTCGTATTCGCCGACTTCGCGGAGCGAGTCTTCGATGGAGAGCTGGCTGCGCTCAAGCGCAACACCGCGATTAGCCTCGATGGCGGCGAGAATGTCGGAGACGCTGACGGCGCCGTAAAGCTTCTTGCCGTCGGTCGTGGCGGCAGAAACGGTGAGCTCGAGCTTTTCGAGCTTCTTGGCGACTTCGAGAGCGGCCTTCTTCTCCTCGGCGGCGCGGGCTGCGCGCTCGGCCTCGAGCTTTTTAAGACGACGCTTGGCAGCCTCGGTGGCGACCGCGGCGAGACCCTGAGTGAAGAGGTAGTTGCGGGCATAACCGGGGGCGACCTTGACGATCTCGCCGGCCTTGCCGAGCTTCTTCACGTTATCCATGAGCATAACTTCAATAGCCATTTTCGAACTCCTTTCGATTAAGCCATGAGGCCCATGTTGCGCGCACGCTTTACACCCTGGCGGATCTGACGCTGCTGAGCGGCGGTGACGCCGGTGATGCGAGCGGGAAGAATCTTGCCGTAATCGGTAATGTAGTAGCTGAGCGTTTCAATATCGTTAACGTCGATCTGATCCTTAGGACCGAGCGGCGGGCGCTTTCTCGCGGCGAATTCTTCACCTGCAGAGCTGTTGGATTTTTTGAAAGCCATTTTGGTTTCCTCTGTATAGATTGTTATTTACGTGTATCAGAACGGGATATCATCAGGGTCGCTCTCAAGCGAATTGGGCACGACGGGAGCCTCATGACGCTGAGGACCGCCGCCGAGGCGATCTCCCTGCGGGAGGAACTTGATCGTGGAAGCCCTGACTTTGAGCTTCTGGTGCTTAACACCGTCCTTTTCCCATGAATCCATCTGCAGACGACCCTCAACGAGAATCGTCCTGCCCTTTGACAGGTACTGTCCGCACAATTCGGCGAGTTTATCCCAGGCGTCGACATCGACAAACACGGGAAACTCCTGAATCTGACCGTTGCGGTCTTTGCGGCGCTCGTTGACGGCAATGCCGAGACGGGCGACTTTCATGCCGCTCGAACCGGTTGCACGGACATCGGGGTCGCGCGTCAGATTACCCATCAGGATTACTTTATTGAAAGAGGCCATAACCCGTTCCGTTCTTTTTACGCTTCAACTGCGGTCGCGGCAGCCGCGGCGGCAGCATCCTTCTTGGCCTGACGTTCGGCGCGGGCCGCACGCTCCTCGACGAGCTTGGCCTCACGGCGCTCATCAACCGCGAGAATCTGAACGCGGAAGACTTCTTCGACGAGACGGTAGCGGGCGAGGAGTTCGGAAACCTTGGCGGGATCGAGCTCCATGCGGACCTTCACGTAAACACCGCTGTCCTTCTTGGACATCGGACGGGAAAACATGCGCTTTCCGAGAGACTCGGTCGTAAGCACGTTGCCGCCGACGCGGGCGACCTCGGCGAGAGCCTTCTCGAGATTGGCGTTCAAGGCATCATCCTTGGAGATGCCGACGAAGATATAGAGAGCATCATACTTCTTCATTACTTCTTCTCCTCATCCTTACCCTTCTTGATCACATCGGGCGACTTGTCGCCGGCGGCAGAGGCCGCATCGGCCGGAGCCTTGACGACGGCAACGGCGAGCTCGCCGCGCGTAACAATCGTCTGCTTCTCACCGAGCTGGAGGTCACGGACGAAGAGCGTCTGATCGAGACCGAGCTGGGAGACGTCGATGAGGAACTTCTCGGCGATGTCTTCGGGGAGGCAGTCGACTTCGATCGTACGGAGAGCCTGCTGAAGAATACCGCCGCCGATCTTAACGCCGACGGCTTCGCCGGTCAGGTAGATCGGTACTTTTACGCGAACCTTCTCGGTGAGAGAAACTTCGCTGAAATCCACGTGAATGGGAGTACCGGCGAGAACATCGTTCTGCATTTCACGCATAAGCGCAGGTACTTCCTTACCGTCCATGTCAAGCGTGACGAGGAGCTGCTTGCTCGCGCGGCCGCGCATTGCCATCATGAAGTCGTGGGCAGGAAGCTTGATGAGTTCCGTGCCGCCCTTCTTCATCTTCATCACCGAGCCGGGAATCATACCCGTACGGCGCAAACGGCGAACAGCACCGGTACCCTGTTCGGTACGGACAGCCGCCTTGATTTTGATCTGAGCCATTTTTTACCTTGGTTTTATCAGTTTACTGTCACGTACTCTCGCGCACGCACGCTACACTCCGCGACAAAACGGCAAATATTATATCAAATATGACATATCAGCCGCAATAGCCAAAAATATGTTATAATTAAAATATGAAAAGAAGTGCAAAAAACGTTTTCGTGCTGTCCGCATTTATTCTCTCGCAGATCGCCATAGCCGATGTTTCCGCAAAGAACGGCCTGACAGCAGATATTGACCCCGTCGTACTCAGCCATTTCCCCGCAGAACTCAGATCCAAACCCATGCGCTCGGCATCCGTCAGAAACCTTTCCGAAGGCGTTACATATCTCTCGGCACATTTCGACAACCTCTTCGGCGACGGACCTGTTGCTACACACTGGCTTTTGATCGACTGGAAAAAGGCCAAAGACATATCGCTCAACATCGCACGTCACGATAAACGCCGCGAACGCCCGAGCCTGCTGGCGGCGGAAACGAAAGCTCTTGCCTGCATAAACGGCGTGTACCACTCTACCGTCGACCCGTCCACCCCGTATTTCCAGCTCAAAGTCGACGGTAAAATGATACCTTCAAAATACCCGAACGGTGAAGCGACGCTCGCGTTCAACGCCGGCGAAGAACCCGTCATACGCCGCTTCGGTAAAGACCTTCTCGAGAAGTACGACAATGTGATGTCCTGCGACGGAGTGCCCGGCTACGGAAAAACCCTTCCCGACTACTCCGACAAATCTCCGAAGGCCTGCAAAAAACGCGCCGCCTGCCGCGCCCCACGCACCTTCGCCGGCAACAATTTAACAAACCGCATTACCGTAATCGGAATCGCGGATGGCCGCCAGAAACATTCCATCGGCGTAAATTATGTAGAGCTACGCTATCTTCTCGAAAAGTTCGGATGTGATCCGAAAGCGCTTATTTCAATGGACGGCGGCGGGTCGACGATGATGGGTCTGCGCGACAGCGAAACCGTCTCCATCGTCAACAAGCCTTCCGACGGCAATGAGCGCCGGGTCTCCGAATCACTCCAGATTCTTGATTCCAAATCGAAAAAAAGACTCATTCGACAGGGCGGACGCGGCGAGTCGCGACAGCCGTAAAAGGATCTTCGGGCCAATAATGCTTAGGGTAACGTCCGCGCATATCCTTGCGTACGAGCGGATAGCCCTCTTTCCAGAAAAACGCGAGATCCTTCGTTATCTGTATCGGACGCTGCGCGGGCGATAAAAGCGTCATAACGACCGGCACTCTGCCGCCCAGAACCTTCGGCGTTTCAAGAAGCCCGAAGCATTCCTGAAGTCTTACTTCCACGGTAGGTTCATCGCCTTCGTAATGAACAAGCATGTGACTGCCGCTCGGAACTTCGAGGCGCTGCGGCGCAAGACGGTCAAGCTCGCGCCTGTCATGACCTGATTCGAGAAGGATAAAATCGATCACGGCGAAAAGATCTATCTTCTCAAGATCCTTCCACTTCGAAACAGCGCCCACGAAACCTTCAAGGCCGCGAAGAATAGCCTCGTCCGTAAGTTCGGGCCAGGTCGGATCGTTTTCGTGGACATGCCGGAAAACGAAATTTACGCGCTCTTTAAGTTGCATGGACTCTTTGGTCCAGCAGGGCATATTCTCAACGCCCTTAAACCTGATTCCGTCGATGACAGCGCGCACCGCCTCTTCGCTTCCGGCCTTCTTCAACGGCTTTTCATTGAGCGAGACCGATCCGAGCATCCTGCGCGCAACAGCTTTGACCGAATCCGTGCGGCGATCCCATTCGCAGACTTCCTTTTCTGTTATGAAATCCGCAAACATCTCCTCAACCTCTTCTCGCCCGACGGGAGACGCCAAAAATATTTTCGCGTTGCCTAATCTGTCGTCAAGTTCGCAACATACGATAAACTCAGCTTTCGCCATCGGATCGGAACTCTCTAAGGTCGCGCCTCGTCCGGAAACCATGACGAAGCTTCCGTTGCCGCGGTTTTTAGCGATTCGGTCGGGATAGGCGAGAGCAAGTGACGCGCCCTCGGTCATCGGCTTCGCCGTGCGAGAAAAATCGGAAACGAACCGTTCGAATCTTTTTGAAAGCTGTATCGCCCGCCGCGCAAAAGGTTTGTTCGGCAATTCCTTGATTTCATCAAGAATCTTTCTTATATCGGTTTCGCGCGTCTTGACACCCTCCTCGATTATCGCGGCTAAAAGCGCAACATCCGCCGAATTAGAACCGAGCAGCATATTCGCGAGACGGGGATGCATCGGCATGCGCGACATCTTCTCGCCTTTCTCCGTAAGTCGGCCGGAATCGTTCAGCGCGCCCAGTTGTTTCAGAAGGCCCGTCGCCTGTTCCCATGCGCTCGCGGCGGGCGGCGTCAGCCATGGCAGATCCGCGCGCGAAACCGCTCCCCACGAAACGCTGGTGAGAACGAGCGAGCACAGATCGGCGTCTAAAATCTCCGGCGTCATTTTTGCCGGTCGCGCCGCCTCGGCACCCTCTTCCCAGAGACGGTAGCATACACCGGCCTGAACGCGACCGGCGCGGCCTCTTCGCTGTTCGGCGCGGTCGTGCGAGAGAGGAAGCGTCACGAGCTCAGTCATTCCCGTACGGGGTGAAAATCTTGGAACGCGCATTAGCCCGGAATCGATTACGCAAACTATGCCGGGTATCGTAAGAGAAGTTTCGGCAATTGATGTCGCGAGAATGACCTTACGGCGGCGGGACGGTTCGAAAACTCTATCCTGCTCCTCCTTGGGAAGGCTTCCGTACAACGGCAGAATATCGATATCGCCGAGATGATCGAGCGATTCCGCGGCGCGGCGGATTTCACCCTCTCCCGGAAGAAAAACGAGTATATCACCCTCCGTCTCCTTTATCGCGCGCGACACAGCACCAGAAACAGTCATATCGCCTAAATAGCGCGTTTCGACCGGAAACATGCGTCCCTCGGCACAGACGACTTCGGCATCTCCAAGATGATTTGAAACCTCGGCCGCATCCAATGTCGCCGACATCACCATAAGCCTCAGGTCGGGTCTGAGAGCGCGGCGGACTTCAAGAGCGAGAGCGAAACTCAAATCGCACGCAAGGGAACGCTCGTGGAATTCGTCGAAAATAACAAGTCCGACATCGGACAGTTCAGGATCAGATATAAGACGCTGGGTCAAAAGCCCTTCCGTCAAAATTTCAAGACGGGTGGACGAAGAGATTTTCCGCTCGAGCCTGACCTGATAACCGACAAGTCCGCCGACGGAAGTGCCGAGCTTTGACGCGATATACGAAGCCGAAGAGCGTGCGGCGAGCCTGCGCGGCTCGAGCATGATGATCTTTTTGCCTTCTATCCACGGCTCATCCAACAGCGCAGCCGGAACACATGTCGTCTTTCCGCTCCCGGGTAGCGCCGTGAGAACGAGCGATCTGTTTTTCGCAAGAGCGCACTTCAGTTCGCCCAGCTTCTCTTCAACGGGGAACCTCGTCTTTGTCATTGACAATGTGCTGATTTAATTTTATTTCCCGGCGGAGAGATCAACAGCCTCAAGATAATCAAGACGCATTTCCTGGGCGCGGTTTGTCGTCACCGTATCCGCGCCACGGCGGAACGCTACAACTGCAGAGCCGAGATCGTCAATCGTCCATACGTGAAACTCGAATCCGGCGCCCTTGACCTTATCGATAAACTCCTTCGTTATGATGTCGCGTTTGAAGTTGATGTCGACGCCGTCGGCACCCGTATCCTTAAGAACCTTAATAACCTCTTCGGGCGTTATCGGACGCCATTTACCGTTAGCGATGACATTCCCGTTTTTATCAATCGGCGGAACCTTTGAACTTACGAGCCAGTAAACCTTATATTCCGGCATGGCCTCCTTGACGGCCTTGCACGACTCCATGTTGAATGAAATG
The DNA here is from genome assembly GCA_045656225.1 of Kiritimatiellia bacterium. Lineage (GTDB taxonomy): Bacteria > Verrucomicrobiota > Kiritimatiellia > RFP12 > UBA1067 > UBA1067. Next base: position 71,173 of record JAZOQU010000019.1, read on the forward strand.
AAAAGCGTATTCTCCGGCGTAGCTTTTTTCTGGGCGGCGAATACCTTTTTGACATAAGGAACAATTTCAGGCCCGGTCTTTATTTCGACGTAGATTTTGCGACCGTCGCGGGCAAGATCCAAAACCTCCTCCAAAAGAGCGGGCCGCGTACCGGCGAACGTGGAACCCTTCCACTTTCCCCAGTTTCCGACATCGAGACGGGAAACCTCGTCCCACGTCACATCACAGCAACGGTTGGTGTTCGCCCCGCCCGTAGTACGCTTTAAATCCCTGTCATGAAACGTGAAGACCCTTCCATCTTTGGAAAGATAGATGTCGCATTCAAATCCAAAACCTCTCTCCACGGCCGTCTTGAACGCTGGGAGCGTATTCTCGGGCGCATCGATCGATTCGCCGCGATGCGCGATAAGCGTCGTGTAATCGGGGATGTTAGCCGCGAATACGGCGGTTGCGGCGGCGATAGCGCACATCATAACGGAACTTTTTTTCATAGCATAAAACTCCTTTTTAGGGTTGATAGACTTAAACTCGGTAAAAATTATTTCTTTGCCGCGAAATCGGGGAGATCGTCAAAACCGACAATCGCCATACCCTCTTCGCTCGCGGCTTTCAAAATCGCCTCGAGCCATTCGGTTTTCATGCCGATGCCGCTGGGCTTTTTCGAAATATCGTGTGAATAAAGGACCATCGTCTCGTTGTTGGCGGCCGCTCTGCGGATTCCTTTGACAAGATCGTCGATGTCGGTGTTGTAATAAGTACCGATACCGACACCGCGCATAAGATGATTGGTGGCGACGGCTGCATCGCTCATATACATCATATCGAGCTTTTCGAACGGCACAAGCCCGTCGCGCTTAAGCCCCTTCGGATCATGAGGCCGCGCCTTGGGCAACCCGCCGCGCAAACGCTTAATGCCGCGGAAGACGAGCTGCGCGTCTATTTCCGGGGTGCTCGCGTTGTTGGGAAAAGCCAAAGCTTTAGGAACGATACCGACCGACGCGTAGGCTTTCATCTGAGGGGCGACCTCATCGTTCCAGAAAGCCTCGAATCCGTTCTTTTTGACGTAATCGGTCGCCTTGCGGTGATGAACGGTGTGAGGCCCCACCGTATGCCCTGCGTCATGAAGCTTCTTCATGCATTTCAACGCGCCCGCGCTCAAAGCGCTGTGAGGAAAGAAACTCGCCTTGGCGTTGTATTTCTCAAAAATCGGCATCGCCGCCACCCAGCCGTTCCAGTGGCAGTCGTCGAACGTCAAACAAAGCCTGCCGCGTTTCAAGGATGCGTCAGCAAACGCAATAACAGAAACAAAACAAACAAAAACCGCAAGTAGCGTTTTTCTCATTACCATCTCCTTTTAAATTTCAACTTTAAGAGCGCTTTCGATCGATTTATCCATATCGAAATATTTATAGGCTCCGAGCCGCCCGCCGAGAACAAGATTCGGAATCTTTTCGGCTTCAGCCTTATAAGCGTCGAGAAGTTCGCGGGATTGAGCCGTGTCTATCGGATAATAAGGCTCATCGCCCAACTTCCATTCGTCCGAGTATTCGCGCATTATAACAGTTTTAGGCTTAGCCATTATATCCTTCAGTTCAGGATGATAATGCTTGAACTCGTGAATTCTCGTATACGGAACTTCGGCCTCGGTATAATTCACAACGCTCGTACCCTGATAATCCGCGATGTCGAGCTTCTCGGTTTCGAACCTAAGCGTACGCCAGGGAAGAACGCCGAGCCTGTAATCGAGAAGCGCGTCGACAGGACCGGAATAATACAAAGGAACTCTTGGCAAGTCGTCAGCGTCCACCTTAAAGGCCCCGTTTTCAAGTCTTACGCCGGCATCGCATCGAACCGTAATATTAGAATGATCAAGAAGTTTCTCAAAAATGGAATTGTAACCGTCCAAAGGAATGCCCTGGCAGTAATCATTGAAATAATTGACGTCGTACGTCGATCTGACCGGGACGCGTTTAATAATCGACGGATCAACTTCCTCCGGCGCCCTGCCCCACTGCTTGGACGTATAGCCTCTGAAAAACGCGTCGAATATGGCTGAGGAATGAGCCTCGTCAGCCATGAATTGAGGCAACTCTCCGGGCGTAAGCTCGACACCGAAAAACGCATTGACGAGGGTCAATCCCAAAGGAAGAAAATAGGTTTTCCCCTTATAACGGGCGAGAACTTTATGCTGATAGCCGTTAAAGGTCGTAAATCTGTTTATGAACTTCCAGACCTCGGGGATGGACGTATGGAAAATGTGCGAACCGTAAGAATGGATTTCAATACCCGTTTCGACATCTATCTCGCAGCGGACATTGCCACCGACTTGACGACGTTTTTCCAGGACAAGAACCTTACGCCCCGCTTCCGCAAAACGACGAGCGAGAGTCGACCCCCAGATGCCCGCTCCCGCTATGATTACATCAACATTCGTCATAATCTCGAAAAATTACTTGGCCTGAACCGCCGGTGCGAGCGGATAACGCCCGAATCGCGCACCGTAAACGCCGAGACCTGCGTCAGATTCAAGACGGATCTTGACCTTGCCGTTCTTGACCTGATCCGCCGTAACCGGAACCTCGACCAGATAGCCGTAGCTACCCGCTTCGCGCATCCTGCGGTCACGCAACTGCGAGAACCACGAAAGAATGCCGCGGTGATCGGCGGGGTCGTCGGGAAGAACCTGCTCAGAGACCACCTTACCGTCAATGACAACCTTGAGATTGGCGGGGAACTTGACATCGCAGGTCTGAGGATAGCTGTTGGGATTTTTGGAGCGGTCAGACGCGCCGCCGCCAAGCATATAGTCAAGCGTCGAGGTTTTAAGATCGTCCTTGAAATCCTTGGCGTTCTTGCGTTTGGCGGAAAGCTCAATTCTGAACACGCCGCCCTCCTTGGGAGCATCTAACTCATATTCAAAATACCCCTTGCCGAAGCCATTGATCTTAAGCCCGTCGAGAACTTCGGCTGTACCCAAGGACCAATTGGATTCAACAGGTTTAACCATCATAGCCTTGGTATCAACAGTCGAGAACGACCAGAAGTTGCGGGCGATTTCCTTGCCGTCGGCGAGAAGTCTGAAGATGACGCATCCGCATGAAGGCGTCTTGGGGGCATCGAATACAGCGTCCCAAAGTTTCTCGGACTTCCAGCCTGCGGCGACAACCTCGCGCTTAAGCGTTGTCTCAGGAAGAGTCACCTTCGAGCCCTTTTCATCGTACCACCAGGCGCTCATGGCGAGTTTAAGCTTTTTACCGTTAAACTTGTCGGTTATGAGCGAGGGACCTACAGGAATAGTATACTTAGCGCCGGGAGCGATGAACTCGCCGATTTCGCTGCCTCGCTTGCCGAAGAAGACAATACCGGCTTCGCCGTGGAAGTCCTTCAACGTCATTCCCGCGAGTTCGTCCATGCCATCGTATTTGGGCGAACGGTCGAAACGGACATAACCGTTCCACTCGTTGATCACGTCGTGATGCTCAGTGTAGAGCCAGCCCGCGCATTTTAGACGACGGCGGAACGCGTTCATCATCATGTGATAATCCCACGAGAAATCGCAATCGCCGGTAGAACCGATATACCCCCAGACATTACCGCACTCGGAGTTCATCATCGGAACACCCGTTTGGACAAAGCCGCCAATGTAGTTAAACTTGGAACCGACCTGAGTATTCCTGCAGATATCATCAACCCGCTGATCCCAACCGTAACCGGCAACGTATGAGTGCCAGGTATTGACATCAGTAACAATATGATCACGGTTGCAAGGCGAGTTATCTTCAATAATGCGCGTTGAGTCGAGCTTCTTAGCCTTAAAGTAGGCGTCAGCTACACGGCGCTGAGTCCACGGGCGGAACATGGGACGGCCGCTCTTATCGCCCGAGGCCAACCCCATCGCGAGCGAACGGTTCGATTTAAGACCCCAAGTCTCATTGAAGAGAGTCCACTGATAAATCGAGGGGTGGTTATAGTCACGCTTAACCATATCCTCAAAGCACTTCCAATGCTCCTCGAACATCTGCTCGCTCGGATCGCCCCACGCGTTGGGAACATCGGCCTGAATAAGAAGACCAAGCTTGTCAGCCCAGTAAAGTTTACGGGGAATTTCAACCTTGATATGAATACGGTTGCCGGAAAGAGCGAGTTTCTTGGAAATGAGAAGATCGTTCTTCATGAATTCATCGGTCGGGAAAGTGTACCAACCATCCTGATGATAGCTCTGGTCGAGACAGAGCTGAAGATAAATCGGCTTACCGTTGAGCGTTACATAATTGTCACCCGCCGAATTCAGGCCCGTACCGATTTCTCTGAAACCGAAGTAGGTCTTGATCTTATCGGCTTTCCAGGCCTGTGAAACGGGCGAAAGAGTGATCGAGACATCATAAAGGTTAGGATTGTCCAAATCCCAAAGTTTAGGATTCTCTATCTTGATTTCAACACTCTTTTCCATTTCTCCCGGATTAAACGTGACATTCGTAGTCTTGCCGTCAAGACCGATCTTCGCCACGAGTTTTGACATCGCGGGCGCTCCAAGGCGCAGATCTGCCGTCACGCTTGAATTCTTTATGCTCGGCGTAAAGCGGGTATGATCGATGTAATTCATACCTCTTGCCTCAAGATAAACGGTCTGCCAAATGCCGCGCGCGTTGCCGTAACCCTGTTTACCGTAGAGATAGTGACCTTCACGGGCTTCATGATCATTAGGGTCCCAAACCTTAAACTCGACATTCTGAGGCTCGCCCCAGCGGATGAAGTCGGTAATCTCGTATTCAAACGGAGTATAGCCGCCGATATGCTTTCCGAGCGGTGTTCCGTCAATAAAAAACTCCGTATCGTGATCGGCGGCGCCGACGACCACGAAAACGCGCTTACCCTTCCATGCTGCAGGAACAGTGATAGACCTCTTATAATAACCAGTATCCTTACCCTTCTCCATCTTAACGCCAGAAAGCTTAGACCCCCAGCCGAAAGGCACGGTAATCTTTTGGTTATAAGAATTCGTTTCGAATCCAAAATCCCATTGACCATTTAAATTAACCCACTCAGAGCGTTCCCAATCAGGACGCGGATGCTCAGGAAGCGGAATTGTCTGGGCGAATACAGTCGCCGTAACGGAAAGGCTGAATAATGCCGTCACCATTTTTTTTGGAATCATAACTACCCCTTTGTGTTTTTGAAATTCGATTGCTATTTTACCATTTTATTTTTAAGCCATAACGAACGGCGGCGCTGAATTTCAAACGAAACGTTAGTCCAACGCGGGAGTGCGGTCTCAGCAAGACGAAGTACAGTCGCATCATCCATATCGCCTTTAACCTCTTCACCTAACTTATCAAGTTCAGCGACGAGGGTCTTAACTTCGCTCTCGTAAAACTCGACTTCGCAGAACTCTGGATCCTTAGTCCACTCGATTATACCGTTCTTAGCGCCATGACAAATCTTCTCAGACTTATATTCGGCGAACGCCTTGCATACGAGCGGCTTTAAGATTTTAGCGCGCTGAGACTTAGTCAAATCAAATTCAAGCTCACCCCAAGTCGAGCGACCGTGAATCGATTCCGTACCGTTCCAACACTGATTGCCAGCACGATTCCAATACATATTCTCAAAATCCCAAATAGAACCGTCATTAGGAATGCGCTCAGCCCAATTATCCCACGAAAGGAAGAAATAAAAAGCGATTGAGCCATCGCGATATTCGCAGTCAATCTTATATTTAGTAGTATCATTGCGAGCATTGAGGAATCGATACCCGAACGTCGAGAACATCGTATTGAATACCGTCATCTTCTTGGCAAGAGGATTCATCATCATGCAAATATAAGGCTCATTCTCGCCAGGAGCGATATACGCTTCGAACGATCCGCCTCCGACTAAGCCGAGACCGACATCACGCGCTTTAGGATCATCACTTACCACAAGGAAGTGAAGTCCGCGCTCATCGGCAACGACTTTCATCTTAGCGTCTGGTATAACTTCCTTGGTCGAGCCGACTTTGCCGCGGTCGCCCGAAGTAACGTCGGTCGTTAAAAACTCCATACTCCCGCCATAACGACGGTCATAAACTGTCATGGGAGCATCGAACTTCTCAATATCGTTAATTCCCGTAATAGTTTTATCAGAGAATTTAACTTCATAACGCTTTTTAGGCGTTGCGACATAAAGCGATTTACGATATTGCTCGAGTGCGCGTACAACATCTTCGCAATCCTTGAGCGAATTTATAACAGAACCTACAGATGAAAGCTGAGCGACGCGGTCTTTATTAGTAACCTTAAATTCAGTTGTCTTATCATACTCGCGAATAGCTTTAATTACTTTTTTAGGAGAATCATTTACTTTCGCTACAGCAGCTGAAAGACCTAAGCGATATTTCTCGGCATCTTTAGCTTTTACATCCGCTAAACCAGCCTTAGCAGCATCGTAAGCATCTTGATAACGACCAGCTTTCATGTACACCTCGTAGCTATTACGCGCGAAGGCAAAAGTAGGAGCAATATCGTACTTTTTAACGAGCTCCCACATCTGATCAGCAACAATAACATACGCGTCAAAGCGCTCATTAACGATTAGTCGGCGCTGTGAACCTAATTCCTTAGACATAATATTCGAAATAGCACGCTTCAACTTATTGGTATCAGTTGACTTAATGTGTTCAAAGAAAACATTCTTAAATTCAACTGCCGCGGACGTATCTTCAGAAGCGAGATTCCAAAACGCTATATCGCGCCCATTTAGAGGCCCCTTACCGCGACCCTCTTCAAAAGCCTTTTTCGAAAGGCGCATAATATCTTCATGGAGAAAATCATAGTAGCCAAACGCAGGTCCATAAATACCGACGCTCTCGAGATACTTACCTGCCTCAGCTTGGCGGAAATACTTCGCATAAAGCTTCGCTACGGCTAAATGAAACGCTGTCTTCGTTTTATCCTTAGCATGCTTATCTTCAAGCGCCTTCTTCTCGGCTAAAAAAGCGGCATCAAGACTTTCGGCAGCCTTCTTCGAAGCATTATTATCAATAGTATACTGGCTCTTAAAATCAGAAGGAGTAACCACTTTAAGAAGTTCTGTCGTATAGCGAATCATTTCGCCGCGCACTGCATCTTGGTTAGCCGTATCTGGATCAATACACGCTAAGAAGTGCATAGCCTTACCGCCGAGGTAGCGAATATTTAAATCCTCTGACTTCTGCGCCTTACGAGCAAGGTCAGTCATAAGTGTAGCATATCTAATATCATCAACACCTTCACGAAAACCTTCCCATGCTAACGTATCGATAACACCATTATATATGCCATACGCTAATACCATCGGCTTATATGTAGTACTATCATCATTCCATGGACCGAAATGATGCGCATAGTTGCAAAGCGCAGTATAACCGCTTAAGTACGCGCCAATACCGTTCGCGCGGCGGTTAAGAGACGGATTCTCAGTACCGACGTGAGGTACGGCATACCATGCAGTGCGGCTGTCATTTTGCATCTTATTCCATAAGCCAGGTACCGAACCGTCAGTCGCGAGACTCGCGGTATTGTGCCAATCGTAGTAGTAGCCCGCCTTGTAAAACACCTGATTTCCGCCTGCAATAAAGAACTTAAGCCCCGCACCCTGATAAGCCTTAAAGTGATCGCGGTTTTTTACAAACCATCTTGTGGGCGGCTCGTCACCATAACCGATATAAACATTATGATGACCGTATCTGCGATCTAATTCCGCAGCGACTCGCTTAGCGTGACCTTCCTTACTCTCACCTCGCGCACTCGTCGTTACACCCTGAAGAACGTCAATACGCATACCATTTTTGCGCATTTTCTCAATCGTTAAAAACGCCTCGTTATCCATATTGCCGCGAACCATGTGAATGGGCTGATTATGCTCGGCTAAATTCTTGAAAAACGCCTCCATCTGCTTATGAGCTAAGGGCACATTGTAACCATTACGCTCACAGATGTTTTCAAAATTCATATAACTATAAGCCGAAACGAGAAAATCTTTCTCAGGATTAGCGTAGCACTTTGGCTGAGGAAGCGTAAAATCTAATACGCGCACAGCTACAGGTATCTCACCGAGAGCCTTACCATCTTTCGCAGTCATCTTAACCGCGCCCTTATATAAGCCGCTCTTAGCATTCTTTCGCGCACGAACAGTTAAGAAGAAATTACGAAATTCATTCTTAGGTAATCTAACTGGCTGGAGAGTTTCGGCATCGCGAAAATCTTCGCGCATACTATGAAAATCTTCAGTTGAACGCCAAGAATGAAATAGCTGACGCTTATTAAAGCGACGCGGAGGATTTATCCACTTTTCAGTAACTTTACCATCCTTATCGATGAGACGAGCATAATTCGCCTTCTTTTTAGTATCAACGCGAAGAATATCCTCGTCATTAACTAAAAGTTCAGGGCAAAGTTTAAAATCTGTATCGCCGAAATAGCTGAACCAGGCATTCTTATTCTGATACCATACCTTAACAAACTTTAAATCAAGATCTTCGGTCGGGAATATATCACCCTTCTCATTCTTAAACTCGCTTAAAGTAAAAGCGACCTTACCTAAATCTTTATTAGCCCAAACGAGGAACGAGCCAGGCTCAAATTCATCCTTCGCAGTAACAATATTAACGGCGCCTCCGGCAACACCATCGGTAGGATACACATCAGCAAGACGCTGAATATCACTCATCGGAGGAACGGCATAGTGATATACCGCCGCGCTCTTTCCTTCAAAATCCGCTGCGACACGCTCCTTAAGCGTAACAGCGTTACAATATGAAGATACAACACTTGCAGCAAAAATTGCCGCCAACTTTTTACTAAATGAATTTTTCATATTTTTATATTATATCAAAAATTTATGAGTCAACTACTGCGCCCAAGGCGTACCAACAAGCATATTCTTCTGACGCGTCTTTTCGCCGAGACCACGTGCCACGTACGCGCTTTTGCCGCTTACGGGATCGACCCCCGTGTAATACATGCACGTCGCGGCGGTAAGAGGCGTCGGAGTAAATATCTGCACCTGTTCCGGATTCAGTTTCAACTCCCTTGTCGCAAAACGCTTAAGCTCGCGCATATCCGCCTCCGTGCAACCGGGATGCGCGGCGATGAAATAATATGTTAAAAACTGCTTTTTTCCGAAACGTCTGTTGGCCGCCTCGAACTTCCGCTTGAACTTTAAAAGACTCTCGACGCCGGGCTTGCCCATAAACTCCAAAACGCGCGTGACGACATGTTCCGGAGCGAGCTTGAGCTGACCGGAGACATGATTCTTCGCGATCTCATCGATATACCTGTCGCCGCACGCTCTATCGGCGGCGACGAGGTCGGGACGGATTCCGCTTGCGACGAAGACGTGTTTTACCCCGGGTATTGACCGCAACGATCCGAGAAGCTTTATCTGAGGCCGGTGATCGACCTTAAGAGAGGGACATACGGACGGAAAAAGGCACGCTTTATTTCCGCACGCGCCCTTCTCGGCCTTTTTAGGGCAGTCGAATCCGTACATATTCGCCGTCGGTCCGCCGACGTCGCTGACAGTACCTTTGAAGCGCGGATGCTTAAGAAAGCCTCTGACCTCGCCGATGATACTCTCAGGCGAGCGACTTACGATCCGTCGGCCCTGATGAACCGCAATCGCGCAGAAACGGCATTCTCCGTAACATCCGCGATGAGTGGTCACTCCGAAGCGGATGGTGTCAAGCGCCCTTATCGCGCCCTGGCGGCGGATCGACGGAGGAGCGTCGAGCATCCACTTTATATCGTGCACGGCATCCAGTTCGTCGCTTTCAAGCGGCGGCGACGGCGGATTATGGACCAAATAGCGGTTATCGACCTTCTGAATAAGACTCTTCGCCGTAACGGGATCCTGATTGGCGGAAAAAAGCTGAAACGCCTTCGTGAACGCCTTTTTGCCATCGCTCGTCGGAGCGCTGACCTCAGCGTATGACGGAAGCTCGACCGCTCCTTCCGGCGGAACAAAATTCTTCTCGCCCGCCATATAGCATATTCCGGGAATCGTCCTCCAGTCGCGCCCCGCCTTAATCGCCTCTGCGAACGCAAGAACCGCCCTCTCGCCCATGCCGTACGAAAGCGCGTCCGCCTTTGCGTCGCAAACGATCGGCCGGCGCACCTTGTCGCTCCAGAAATCGTAATGGCTTATTCGCCTCAAGCTCGCTTCGACGCCGCCGAGAAGAATAGGTTTAGCAGGTTTGAAAGCGGCGCGTATCGCGTTTGAATAAATTATAGCGGCGCGGTCTGGACGGCGGTTGTTCTCGCCGCCCGGAGTAAAATCATCCTGGCGGCGGCGCTTGCCGGAAGCCGTATAATTCGCCACCATCGAATCGACGCAACCGGGGCTCACACCCCAGAAAAGTTGAGGCTCGCCGAGTCCCCTGAACGCCTCAGGATCGCCGACGTCCGGCTGGCTTAAAACCGCAACGCGGTATCCGGCCTTGGCGAGGGTCTGTCCGATTACCGCGACTCCGCTGTAGGGAGAGTCAACGTACGCGTCGCCGCTGACTAAAATAATGTCGGCCCTGCTCCATCCGAGGGCCGACATTTCTTCTTTTGTAACGGGAAGGAAACCCATAAAGAGCCGGACTTGTTATTTAACCGCTTTGTTACGGCGCATCAGGACGACGCCGACTATAACCCAAATAGTTAAAACTATAAGCGAAATAAAAAACACCAACTTCCAGCCAACGGTAAAAACAAGCGCAAAGGCGAATGCCACCCACATGTTGGTCGCAGGTTCGTGTACAAGCTGCTTACCGGCGAATGAGGCGGCGGCAATCGTTTTGTTGTGGGGATCGACCGTGCGCAAAAGGAGAAGTCCCGTCGCCGTAACGCCGGTAGCCTGACCGAACTCGGCAATGCCGCGCTCAAACCACGCCTCCTTAAATAGACGCGGCGAGAAGAACAATACGGAAAACACCGTCCAGGCCAATCCGGCTACGCACATGATAAGAAGCGGCAGCCAGTTCTGCGCGACGACAGTAACATTTATCGTCGCGACGGCGGCAAGAGCGAGATAATCGAGCGCGGCTCCGGAAATACGGTCCATCTGCGCACGGTCAATAAGAAGGTCGACTTTAACGAGTCTAGTCACGGACTGAAGAATCACTCCGCCGAGCATGCAAAGCGGGAAAAGCGGAAATCCGGCGAAAAGACGCGTTTTGTAATTCGGGAAACATGCGATTTCAAGTTTCTGCAGCCCTTCGAGAATGCCGTAGCCTATCAAAACCGCAATACCGATAATCGCAATATGCCAGGCGAGTGAGTCTACAGAGTCGGCCAAAACCGTCTGCTTTCCGGCGGAAGGCCTCTCCGTCTGAGCGTGGATGCCGCGGCGCTCGTGAAGAGTGCGCTTATGGAACGGGCGGACGGTTTTAATATAGCCGCGCGAATACGCCCAGTTAACAAGGACCATTCCGATGACGATACCGGAAATCATACCGATCGTAGCGACAGTAATACCGAGCGCGACACCGTCCGTCCAATTATGAGCTGCAAAAGCTTCTCGCATACCCCCTACCGTGCCGTGGCCGCCCTCGAAGCCCATTTCAAGAAGATTTCCGAACGCTTCGGAAACATTGAACGTCGGCGCGAGCAGAAAGCCGGCGAGTCCGATACCTACGACGAACTGTCCCCAAACGACTATCTGGGCCAAGGTGAGCTGAGGCAGGACGGACGAGGCGAGACTCTTGACCTTCGGGACTCCTCCGCCCAAAAACAGCGTGGCAAAGATGATATTGATAAGAAATCCCGGCATGCTGCTCATCTCTGAGATAACGGTTTGAGGAATATGGCTTCGATAGCACGAAATGATTATCAAACCTATTATGCCGCCTACAATAGAACTAGGAAGATACAAACGCTGCAACAGGGGTATCTGAACCCTAAGAATCTTACCCGCCACCAGAAGAACGGACAATGCGGCAAAAATCACAACTGCAGTCATTGGTAATGTTCCTATATTAATTTTCTATCATCTGAAAAGGCTTCTTACAGCATTATCAATACCGTCAAGATCCACTACCTTGGTCTGAACGACGGGGAGCGTCTCGAGCTCGGCGAAGCTGGGCGGAGGATTCTTAAGAACATCCGCGCCGAAGGCCCTTTCGCAAGTCTCGGGGAATTTGTAAGGCGTCGCGGTCGCAGCGACGACGAGCGCGTTGCCGCCCTTCGGATAGCCGAGCGCTCGGGCCACTGCCGTCGCGACGGCTGTGTGGGGATCAAGCTCGTAGCCGCACTTTTCACGCATGCGGCGCATCTCCGCCTCTGTCTCCTCGGGCGTGGCGACGCCGCCCTCAAATTCAGCTAACAGCTTAGCCTTAGCCTTATCATTAAGTTCGTAGCGACCCTTCTCAGCGAGATCATTCATAAGACGCTCTACTTCAGCTCCGTCGCCATCGTTCAAAAGCCACAAAAGACGCTCTACGTTCGACGACTTTCTGATATCCATCGAAGGAGAGTTCGTTACCGTAAACTTTTCGCCGGGATCATAAACGCCCGTCTTCACGAAACGCGCGAGAACATCGTTTACGTTGGATGCGCAGATGAACTTACCTATCTTCGCGCCAATCATCTTAGCGTAGTAAGCCGCGAGAATGTTGCCGAAGTTGCCCGACGGAACGACGACATCGAACGTCTTGCCGTTGAGCTTCGAGCCTGCAAGAAGATAGTACGCGATCTGCGGAATGAGGCGCCCTGTATTGATCGAGTTGGCGCTCGAAAGCGTAACGCCCGCGGCGGATGCTTCCGCGGCGATCGCCTTATCGGCGAAAATACGCTTGACCGCCGCCTGAGCGTCGTCGAAGTTACCCTTAATAGCGACGGCATGAACGTTCGCGTCGGCGGGAGTCGTCATCTGAAGACGCTGAACGCGCGAGGTGCCGACATTGGGATAAAATACGAGAACCTCAGTCCCGTCGACACCGGCGAAACCCTGCATCGCGGCAGAACCCGTATCGCCGCTCGTCGCGGTGAGAATAAGAACGCGCTTTCCGCCGGCGGCGTGCTTCATAAAAACAGGGAGCATCGAAAGAGCTACGTCCTTAAACGCGCCAGTCTTACCGTGGAAAAGCTCGAGAATATGCATTGAATCGGCTTCTACGAGAGGTGTAGCGTCACCTTTCGGGAAGCGCGAAAGAAGCCTCTCGACGGCATCAATACGCACAGAGGCGGGGAGATCGTCGAAAAGACGCGAAAGAACAAATTCTTCAGCCTCGCCGAGATCGGCGAAATAAGGAAGATTCTCTTCTTTCGTCACTACAGAAGGAACATAAAGACCTCCGTCGGGAGCGAGCCCCTGAAAGACGCTCTCTGCGGAATTAGCCTCGAAACCTTTTCTTGTGCTTACGAATTTCATTTTATTTCACCATCCTTATTGGGTAATCAAATATTTATCTTTTTTACGCCGTCCCGCACGAGAATAAAGACAAGTCAAATCTCAGCCGGAACAATCACTTCTCCGACGAGGCTTTTTCTTTTAGCCAAATAAGCCATAACGCGACCTCATAGAGAAGACATAGCGGAATCGCCATAATAATCTGACTCAATGCATCGGGAGGAGTCAGAAACATTGAAATTACAAAAGCCAATACTATGGCCAAGCGTCGCTTTGACCGCAATGTCTGGCTGGAAATGATACCGAACCAACCGAGCATGAATATCACAAGCGGAACCTGAAAGACGATACCGAAGGCAAAAAGAAGCTTAAGCACCAATGTAACATACTCATGGGCAAAATAATTCTCAGTTTCCACATTCATCCATTCGTTCACGGTATCGAAGACCGACAGCATCGACGGTACGGTCTGAGTGTAGGCCAAATACACACCGGCTATAAAAAGCACCGTGCCCGCACAAAGAACGGAAAGAATAAAATACTTTTCACGATTCGTAAGCGCGGGAAAAACAAATCGCAGAACCGAAAAAACCAAAAGCGGAAAACTCAACGCCGTGCCGGTCCAAAAGGCGATTTCGATTATCAGATAAACACCGTCCGCCGGACCCTTTACCTGCATTAATCGACCTTGAACAGCATCGGGAGCCTTAATCCAGTCAGAAATATAATTAGCGAAACACGCCGAAAGAATCACGCATAAAGCCCACGAGATCGCCGCGAAGACAAGCATATCCTTAAGAGCAATCAAATGCTCCATCAACGGCTTTGGAGGATCGTTGCGCTCATCTGGGTTTTTTATGATCGACATGGTTGTGTTTTTTACGCCTTTACTTCATCTATGGCGCTGACTTTTATCTTATACAATGGCTTCGATCCGCTCGCTGTATCATCAGCAAGAACTCCATTGGTATGATTACTATCAACAGGAGCGTCCTGGGAAGCATCCTCGGAAATCGATGCTGAACTATCCTGGGAAGGTTCATCATACTGAGGATACATATCGCCTGCATAATACGCATCTGACGGAGGAATAGCCTCAGATTCATCTCCGTCGCTCGTAAATGCGTCTTCAACATCCTTCGCCTGAGATTCAACTTCAGCGACAGTCTTGTTGATTTCGGTCTCCATATCCATGATCTGGCGCTTGAAACTTTCGGCGGCCCTGCGGAGTTTGGAGTAATAATTACCAAGAGTCCGCGCAGTTTGAGGGATTTTGCGCGGACCCATGATTATCAGGAATACAACGAGAAGAACAGCCCACTCGCTGAAACTGACGCTATCAAATATAAATGCGAACATTTATACGAGACTCACTCAGAAGAGTGTCACTTCTTCCAAATGATGAACTCGCCGCGACGGTTCTTGGACCAGGCTTCTTCACCGCTGCCGGCGACTGCGGGATTCGTCTCGCCGCGGCTGACCGTCTCCCAGCGCTCGCGGGAAATACCGTTCTGGCCGAGAAAGTTCGATACAATAATCGCGCGATCCTCGCCAAGCGTCACATTATACTCGTTAGAGCCGCGCTCGTCGCAGTTGCCTTCGATCGTAACAACGCGATCGGGATTGTCGGCAAGATGCTTGGCGACAGCTTCAATCTTGCCAAGCTCCGCAGGATTGATGGCGGAGGCGTCAAACGCGAAATAAACAGGCTCGAAGCTGACATCCGTGCAGAGCGTGTAACCGCGATCCTTGAAGCTCTTCTTGGAAAGATCCTCGAGAGAGCCGCCCTCGATAGCCGTGTCGTCGACATTAGCTTCGATGCCGGACACACCGCCATTTTCAAGCCCGTCGCCCGAAGTACCAGAATTCTTAGCCTTATTGTAACGGCAACCAGAAGCAAAAACCGCGAGAGAAACGGCAAAAAGCGCCATAATCGTCTGAAGTTTCATTTTTTAATTCCTTTATTTGATAGGTTAAGTTGATCGGTTTAAAATCACTTGGTTGAAGTGCGATCGTTGTAATCACCCGTCTCGGTATTGATGCGGATTACATCGCCCTCGTTGATGAAAAGCGGAACGGCGCAAACATAACCGCCCTCAACAGTCGCAGGCTTCGTAACCTTGCCGGATGCGGTATTGCCCTTAACGCCCGGCTCAACTTTAATGACCTTACGCTCGACGAGCTGGGGAAGATCCACTCCGATAACCTTCTCGTTGAAGAAAAGAGCCTTGACCTCCATCTCATCCATAAGAAAATACTTCTTGTCGCCCATTACATCGTAACTGACGCGGATTTCCTCGAAATTGTCGTCGGTAAAGACAAACGCGGTTCCGTCGTCATAGGAATACGTAACAGACATCTGAATGAGTTCTGGCTTCTCAAACTTGTCGCCGCTACGATAACTCTTCGTCATGCCGCCGCCGGTCATCATATTGCGCAACTTGCAGTTATAGATAGCCTGACCCTTGCCCGGCTTAGCGAAATCAAACTCCGTGATTTCCCACGGTTCGCCGTCGATTAAAAGCTTTACGCCCTTGTGCAAATCTCCTGCACCGAAAACCTCGCCCATTTGTTACTCCTATTTTTAGATTGTTAAACTTGTTGTATTATACCAAAATCAACGCACTTTATAAAGTGGGATTGTCAAATTCTCTGACGACATCCAGCAAAATCTCCGCCAAATCGGGATCCACCTCGAAAATATTGTCGTTTTCCGAGTATGTATTATTGGAAATGTTGCATTTTACGGCTATAAACCGCTTAAATTCCTTCTTATTGGATTTCTTGCCCCATTTCTCCTTGTCAAGCACACCGTGATTGACAAGATTCTGAAATGTATCCTGGATATGCTTCGGATCGACATTGATACGCATTGTCTTGTAATCGCTCCACGTATCATCCTTGAATTTCTTCGCAAAATCATCGGATACGCGCGAACTCGTACCCTTCTTGAGCTCGACATGACCAGAACCTGCCAGATAAACGGATGTACGGTGAATCGGCTTTCTGTTAAGATTGTAGTAATGGATTTCCGCCCAGTTGAGATTACTCTCCTTGACCGTAATCCAAGGATTGACCCAGAACGGACCGCACCCTGAAACAAACCCGAAAATCAAAATCGCGGCGGAAACCGCAAAGACGCCTGCGGCATGCTTTATTCTGATGCGCATATCAGTCCTGCTCCATATAATGTCAGTGTTGAATCAATGACGAAAGGCATATCAAGATCCTTCAGGACCCACTTGGCAAAGCCTCCGGTTGCGACAAGTCTAAAATCCTCCTTGAAATTGCGATTCAGCTCCGATGCGATCTCGCGCACCATTCCGCGATACCCTACAATCGCCCCGAAGCGCATCGCCTCCTCCGTCGAGCGCCCGATTTTCGGAACATTGCCGCGGCCCAATTTCATCCGCGGAAGTTTCGCCGTACGCTCAAACATATAATCGCGCATAAGCGGAAATCCTGGTGCTATCGCCCCGCCGCGCCACGTTTTATCTCTGGTTATGGCGGCGGCCGTGAATGCCGTACCGAAGTCCATCACAATCACTCCCGCGCCGTAGCGCGTCACGGCTCCGACGGCATCGGCAATCCGGTCGCAGCCGATCGTATCGGGCTTGGGATAGTCAATATCGATAAACCTGAGCGCCTTGCGCCAAACTACCTGGCGAAAATCAAGCGCCTTTCGTTTTGCAAAAGCTCTCCACCTCGCGTCACGCTTCGGAACAACCGAAACATACGCCATGGCGTCGACTTTTTTTTCTATTATCTTCTCGACAGCTTCAGTCGCCTCTTCAAAAGAACCGTCAACATGAACAACGTTGGTTACGCGTCCGTCGACCCATAATCCCGCCGCTGTGCTGGTATTGCCGACATCTACTACCGCAAGACGCACCGTAAAACTCTCCGTTCAAGAGCGACTTAAACAACGCGCCACTCAAGCGAAAGATCGACAGACCCCGCGGAATGCGTAAGACAGCCGAGCGAAATCGCCGTAACACCCGTCGCGGCTATTTCACGCGCACGATCAAGCGTAATACCGCCGGAAGCCTCGGTTTTTGAAATACCCCTGCACATCTTAACGCACTTCTTCATGTCGGCGACACTCATGTTGTCGAGCATGATCCACTCGGGCTTGGACTTAAGCGCACTCTCACACTCCCTTATACTCTCGACCTCAACTTCAACTTCAAGTTTAGGAAACTTTTTGCGCGCCGCGAGAACCGCCTGGTCAAGTTCATCAGGATTGCCGCCGTGCCAGAGACGACGGTGGTTGTCCTTCATGAGAACCCGGTCATACATACCCATGCGGTGATTCGTGCCGCCGCCGCAAAGGACGGCATACTTTTCAAACACCCTCAATCCGGGCGTCGTCTTCCGGGTATCGAGAATGAGAGTCTTGTAACGCTTGACGGCATCGACGAACCTGGACGTCAACGTAGCCGTCGCGCACATGCGCTGCATGAAATTCAAAGCCGTACGCTCTGCCGCCAGAATCGAACAGGCCTTGCCGCGGAAAATCAGAATCGGTTCACCCGGCTTCACCTTTGATCCGTCGGGCTTGAGAATTGTAACCTTAATCTTGGGATCGACGGCCTTCAAAACAGCCTTCGCGACCGTCGCGCCCGCGACGACACAACCGGAACCCTTCGCATAGATTTCTCCGGTAGCGACAGCCTTTTCGTCGACCAACGCCTCGCTCGTCGAGTCGCACCATTTCGCAGCGCGGGAATTCAACGCATCTGCAAGATCTTCGTCAAGCGCAAGACGAACCGCTGCCTTGGCGCGGGAATAAAGCATTACATCCTTCACGTTCAAAACCCTTAGCTTTCAGCTGCTTCAGCCACGGCACTCGTTTCATTGAACGCAACGGTCTGCTGCAAGAACACAACCAGACCTCCAAGAACAAAAAGCGCGGTGAGAGCCAAAAAGAACGCAGTCACGATAGACGCAGAGTTCGAACGCTTCGAATCCTTCTTTGCCATCGGCTCGATTTTAAAACGATCCGCAATTGTGGCCCCGCCGGCGCCATTGCCGGCGCTGGAAGTCTTGATAGTCATTTGCTTCTTGATTTTCATGCGACAATTATATCATTTACTATGTATTGATTTCAATATAGATAAATTAAATTATTTGATCATATCAATCTGTAAATCTATATCCGTATGAACGCACACTCGACAGACGCGAACCTTCATGACCGAGTTTATGCTTCAGTCTGCTGACTAAATTCCGTACCGCGGCGTCGTCTCCAACATACCCTTCTCCTCTCAGCGCCGAAAATATTTCAGAATATGAAAAACATCTGCCGGGCGAAGACATGAGCAATTTAAGGAAAAGTCTCTCGGATCTCGTAAGCGCATGCGTCTGACCGTCTGAGGTCACCCTCATCGCGCCGAAATCGACAACCGTCGTACCCGACTTCCAGACATCTCCCCCTCCGGGGATGAGAGACTTGATTTTCTCGGCCTTTCTTACAGCGGCGTTGACACGGGCCACGAATTCCTCAGGAGAACGGTCTTTCGGAATATAGTCGTCAGCTCCGTTGCCTAAAGTCCGCAGCATCGCGACATCATTCGGCAAAGCCGAAAATGAAAGTATCGGAACGAGAGGATCCATCGATCGTATCTCGGCACATGCTGCAATTCCGTTCTTTTTAGGCATCATGACATCCATAAGAACGAGAGAAGGCCGGCGCTCGCTGAAAACCCTGACGGCTTCATCGCCGTCCCTGGCTAAAGAAACCGAATAACCTTCCGCCTCGAAAAGAGCCTTAAAAGCGTAGCGCACCGTACGGTCATCATCTACGACAAGAATCTCGCCGAGAAAGCTCATATTTTAAATACCGTACGGAAAGCGGTCGCATAGACACAAAACAAACGGTTCTCCATAGGCATCCGTCCTTGCTAAAGTCACCTGTCGAGTTCAACCCTCATCGATCCGATAGTCCCGGCGGTATTGACGATTGACGGATCTGTGCGGGCCGCGACCAGTCTATCGCTCGCGGCAGCGTGAAGCCAGACGGCAGATGCCGCCGCAATAAAGGGATCTCCCTTGAGATACGCCCATCTTGCACCGATAACCCCCGCAAGAAGATCCCCCATGCCGCCAAGCGCCATAAAAGGATTTCCCGCGGCATTCTCATAAACCATAGACGCATCGGAAGAGATGACAAGCGTGCGGGCCCCCTTTAAAACCACCGTCGCACCGTATCTTTCGACAATCGCCTTGGCCGCCTCAAGCCTGTTGGACACCACCTTCTCATATTCCCAACCTAAAAGTTTGGCCGCCTCGCCTTCGTGAGGAGTCAGAACGATCTCCTGGCCGAAAGCGGGATCGTAACCGTCATTTTTACCGTACCAGTCCGCAAGCACGGCAAGCGCGTCCGCATCAAGCACAAAACGTCCTTTCGACCCTGAAAGTATGCGCGAAAGAAGAAGCTGGGAATTGGTGGTATGGCCAAGCCCCATGCCTGCGACGATGACATCGGCGGCAGGAGGCACGCATGTGGCGATAAGTTTAGTGAATGTCGCTTCAGGCAAGAGAGATCCGGCCGCGATTCGCGAAGCGTCTGGAACGACAAGCTGCACAAGCCCGGCGCCCGCCGCGCGCGCTCCCAGACCGGCAATCACCGGCGCATGAAGATAATGCCCTGATCCGCCTACAACTGTAACCGTCCCAACCGAACGCTTGTTGGAATTAAGAGGTCTCGCGCGGAAAGCGTCTTTCAGTTCATGAGGAATATTCATATGTCACAATTATATCATATATTCAGCACTTGAAAATCATAAAAATGAAAATACGGAATGAACGCTTTTTTGTTTCATTGAGAATAAAACAAAATCACCTTTGCAAACAGTTCTCCCTATGTTTATGGTATAATATCCGAATATGGACAGAACCGTTTATTTAGACAATAACGCAACAACACGCATCGCGCCGGAAGTAAGGGACGTGATGCTCCCCTTTTTCGGCGAACTTTACGGAAATCCGAGCTCTATGCACGCCTTCGGCGGTCAGGTCGCGAAATATGTCGACCGCGCGCGTGAAGAGGTGGCCAGATTCATCAACGCTTCGCCCGAAGAGATAATCTTCACGTCATGCGCGACCGAATCCGACAACGCGGCGATTAGAGGCTACGCCGATTTTCACGGTCGCGAGACTAAAATCATAACATCCGCCGTTGAGCATCCCGCCGTTCTCCAGCCTTGCCGCAGATTGAAGGCGCTCGGCCACGAGGTCGTCGAACTCGGCGTCGACGGCTTCGGGCGACTCAACATAGAACAGCTTCGCGAAGAACTTAAAGGCACCAAGAAAGCCCTTGTTACGATAATGTGGGCGAACAACGAAACCGGCACGGTCTTCCCGATTGAAAAAATCGCCGAAATCTGCAAAGAGTACGGCGCGACTCTCCATACCGACGCCGTTCAGATAGCGGGCAAGGCGAAAGTCGACGTTAAAGCGGTCGGCGTAGATATGCTTTCGATGTCTGGCCACAAGTTCCACGCGCCAAAGGGCATCGGTTTTCTCTATGTCAAGAAAGGAACTCTCCTTAAGCCGTTCATGCTCGGCGGTCATCAGGAATCTGGTCGCCGCGCGGGCACGGAGAATGTTCCTTATATCCTCGGCCTCGCCAAGGCGTGTGAACTCGCCCGTCTCGGAATGGACGAAGAAAACGAGAAAATCGCCAAAATGCGCGACAGGCTCGAGGCGGGAATTCTCGCCGCATGCCCGAACGTGCGCATAAACGGCGATAAGGAAAACAGGCTTTCGAACACGCTCAACGTGAGCTTCGAATACATCGAAGGCGAGGCTATCGCGTACAGCCTTTCCGATCTCGGAATCTGCATCTCTACGGGTTCTGCGTGCGCGTCAGGTTCGCTCGATCCGAGTCATGTAATCCGCGCGATGGGAGTACCCTTCACGGCAGTCCACGGTTCGGTAAGATTCTCGCTTTCGCGCTACAATACAGAAAGCGACATCGACTACGTTCTCGAAAAACTTCCCCCCGTCATCAGGCATCTGAGGGATCTCTCCCCCTTCGGCCCTGATATGGATCCGACAACCTTCCAATAACCTATACGAACATGAAAAAGATTTTTCTTCTTATCGCCCTTACCGCAATCGCCGCGTTCACCGACGGATGCCGCCGCGAGGACTTCCGCGAGCATGTGTTCGAAATTCCTGGAATGACGCCGGAAAACACAAACACCATCAAAGAGGCCGTCTCCACATACTCCGGAGTCGATATGGAGTCGCTCGAATTCAATCTGGAGAAAAAGACGCTGAAAGTCCGCTTCGATTCGATGAAAGTCGCCCGGACGAACATCAGGATGGCGATTGAAGAAAAAGGAATCGCCGTAAAACATCCCGAAAAGAACGACGCTCCCGCCGGTTACATAAACGAACGCGATAAAGAAGTGAAATAGGATTCAAACCCGTGAACAAACTCTTCATAATCGACCTGATGCCCTTTCTTTACAAGGGGCATTTCGTTTTTTTAAAGAATCCGCGAATGACGGCTGGCGGAATAAACACCTCCGCGCTGCTCGGTCTCGTGAACGGGCTTACGACGATTTTAAAGCGCGAGAAACCGACTCACGCGGTTCTGGCGATGGATCCTGGCGGCCCTACGTTCCGCCACGAAGCGTACGCACCCTACAAGGCCCAGCGCCAGAAGATGCCTGAAGATCTCGCCGCATCTATTCCGTACGCCTTTGAACTCGCAGAGGCTCTTAAAATCCCCGTGGTGCGCGTCGACGGATTCGAGGCCGACGACGTCATGGGAACACTCGCCGTAAAAGGCGCCGAGGCCGGTTTCGACGTTTATATGGCGACTCCCGACAAGGACGCCGCCCAGATCGTGCGCCCCGGGATTAAACTGTACCGCCCGGCCCGCTCCGGCGACGCGGCCGAAATATACGATGAAAAAGGCGTAACTGAAAAGTGGGGCTTCACTTCTCCCCTCCAGATGATCGACTATCTCGCTCTCGCGGGCGACGCTTCAGACAATATCCCCGGCATACGCGGCGTCGGCGAAAAAACCGCGACCGATCTCCTGCAGCGCTTCGGTAGCGTCGAGGGAATAATCGAGAATGTCGGAAAGCTTAAAGGCAAACTCGCCGAAAAAGTTTTCAACGGGCGCGAAGACGCGAAAATCTCAAAATTTCTCACGACCATCCGTACCGACGTTCCGATTGAACCGAACTGGGACGAATACAGACTGAACGGCATAGACAAGGAGAAACTCGCCGCCGTCTGCGCGAAATTCGAACTCAACCGTCTCGCCAAAGATTTCCTCGGCGAAGGAGCCACCGCGGCGATTGAAGAATCCCGTGCGAAGGATGCCGCCAATCTGACGGATATCTCCTCCGTACCTCACGACTACAGACTCGTCAACACGGAGAGCGAAGCGCGCGCGCTTTTCGATGAACTGATGAAAGCCGACGTCATCGCCTTCGACACCGAAACCGCCGCGTTCGACGGCCACGGTCCGACCGAGGCTCATTTCTGCAAAATGGTCGGCTTTTCCTTCGCGACCGCACCCGGAAAGGCTTGGTATGTGACAGCCGACTGGATTGATGTTTTCAGGCCCCTTTTCGCCGATCCGTCGAAAACGTTCATCGGCCACAATGTGAAGTTCGACCGCAGCGTGCTCTTAAGATACGGCATCGGTTTCGCGTCGACTCCGCGCGATACGCTTTTAGAACACTACTGTCTCGACGCCGCCGCCCGTCACGGGATGGACGCGCTCGCAGAACAGTATCTTTCTTATAGGCCCATCCCGATCGAATCGCTTATCGGTGCTAAAGAACGCGGCAAAGAGCAGCTTTCAATGGCGGCATTGAAGCCGGAAGAGATTCTCGATTACGCGGCCGAGGACGCCGATGTGACGTTGAGACTTGACGCAGTACTGAGAAAAGCGGTCAATGAGTCAGGCGCGTTAAAGGCTCTCGATACCGCCGAAGAGCCTCTCGTCAAGGTTCTCATTGATATGGAGCGCGAAGGCGTAAAAATCGACGTCGCCGCGCTTAAGGAATACGCGCGTGAACTCGACCGCGAAATTCTCGCCCTTCTGACCGATATCCTTTCTTACGCCGACGCGGGATTCAATCCCGACAGCCCCAAGCAGCTCGGCGCGCTTCTCTTTGAAAAGCTCGCTCTTCCGACGGACGGGATCAAAAAGACTTCAATGGGGAATTATTCTACCGACGAAAAAACTCTCTCGAAACTCGCCTCGGCACATCCGATCATTCCGAAGATTCTTGAATACCGCGCCTGCACAAAACTCAAATCGACTTATGTCGACAAGCTCCCTGCGCTCATCGACGAGAACAACCGCGTTCATACGACATACGCTCAGGCGTTTACAGAAACGGGCCGTTTAAGCTCTTCCGATCCCAACCTCCAGAACATCCCTGTAAGGACTTCACGCGGGAAGCTGATCAGAAAGGCGTTCGTGCCGCGCGACGAAAAACACGTTCTCGTTTCAGCCGACTATTCCCAGATCGAACTCAGGCTCATGGCGGCTTTCTCCGGCGACAAGGCGATGCTTGAAGCGTTCAGAAACGGTGAGGACATCCACCGCGACACGGCGGCGAGAGTCTACGACGTGATGCCCGCGTTCGTCACCGACGAACAGCGTTCATTCTGCAAGATGGTCAACTTCGGTATCATCTACGGCATTTCGGCTTTCGGCCTTTCGCAGCGCCTTAAAATTTCCCGCGCTGAGGCTGCGAAACTGATCGACACGTATTTCAAACTCTATCCGAAAATCAAGGAATACATGGATAGGTCTATCGCGACCGCCCGCGAAAAAGGCTACGCGACGACCATTCTCGGCCGGAGACGCACCTTGAGGGACATCAACTCGCGCAACGCGACGGCACGCCAGACGGCGGAGCGCGATGCGATAAATACGCCGATCCAGGGCTCTGCCGCAGACCTCATAAAGGTCGCGATGGTCAACGTCGAGCGCGCTATTACCGCAGCTGGGTTAAGATCAAAGATGGTTCTTCAGATTCACGACGAACTCGTGTTCGACGCGCCGATCGAAGAGATCGACGAACTGAAGGCTGTCATCAGGCGCGAAATGACCTCGGCCATCGACTTCGGGGTTCCCCTTGATGTCGACATCGGCGTCGGCCGGAACTGGCTCGAGGCGCATTAATTCGAGGTTTTATCCGGAAAACCGCCTTTGTAAGCTATGAATTGAGGCGCTTTACCTCTTTAAGAAAATCCTTGTCGCGGGTTCTTACCTCAACATTGTTGAGGCTCCCTGAGAATTTCGCCATTCTCAGAAAATCGGAAATGAATCTGTCGGCTCGATGCAAACCTTCTCCGCCCGTATACGAAACCCTGAGGCGCCCTTCCGTTCTTGAGTTTTCCCTGTGCCCGTCGAATACGATCCAAACGAAATCCAGCAGATGCTCTTCGAGATGTTTTTTATAAAGCGATATCAACCCCTTGGGATCGGCGGCATCTTTCTTCGATCCGAGAATCGCATTCCATCCGTCCACAATGATGAACCTGCCGCCTTCGGGAAGATTGCGCAAATCCTCCGCCGCTAAAAGCGCCATGGCGAAATGACCTCTCAATTGCGCGTTCTCATTGCGCAAATCGGCATTCTCCGCCTTAAGACGCGTCAATTCCGCCTTAAGTTCCCTTACATGGGCCACTCGCGAAGAAAGTATCACATCCTGGGCTTTCATCTTCAGTCACCTTTTTTCGTTAATTGCGAAACAGCTTTCAGAACTTCACCCGCAACCGTTTCATTGACCCCCGCGACCGCAGCGATCTCTTCGGCCGTAGCGCGGGCGATACCGTAAACAGATTTAAACTTTTTAAGAAGTTTCATTTTTTTAGCCTCACCAATCCCCGTAACCTCGTCCAGCACGGATTCGCGTATCGCCTTGTCGCGAAGCGACTTATGGTACGTTATGGCAAAGCGGTGAGCCTCATCGCGAAGACGCGTTATAACCATAAGAGCCTGGCTGTCCCGCTCGAGATTTATGTCTTCGCGTCCGTCGTCCAGAACGACAGTCTCCTGGGATTCGGCCAGACCGATTGTAGGAATATCCGTTATTCCCAATTCCGCGAAGACAGCCCGCGCGGCTCTAAGCTGGGTTATTCCTCCGTCGCAAATGTAGAGATCAGCGCGGGGAGAAGAGGCCGAAATTGTTGACTCCGGTCCATAACGGCGATAGGCGACTTCGGCCATTGCCCGCGGATCGTCAGCGCCTTCGAAACTCTTTATCTTGAAATGGCGATAATACCGTTTATCGGGCAGCCCGTCTCTCGCGACAACCAACGAGGCGACATTGTATGTTCCGAAAAGATTGGAGATATCGACGCACTCTATCGTCCGCGGCGGCTTCTCAAGACCTATCGCCGCGGCAAGCTCCTCAATTCCTTTAAGAGCGTCTTCGCGGCGCATCTGCGGAGACTTTCGGACGAAATGCGCCTTGGTCATCTCCTTCAAGGCGAAAAACGTATCTCGCATTTTAGCCGCGCTTTCGAAATCCCTGCGTTCCGCGGCCTCAAGCATTTTTCCCTTAAGTTCCTCAATTACCTCGGGGCGTTTACCGTCGAGGAATTCGCACGCCTCGTCAAAGCGCGCTAAGTATTCCTCCCGCGAAATCCGGTTGAGGCACGGAGCCGAGCACGTGCGGATCACATCTGCGAGGCAATGCTCATGCGTCGACCCGTCCGGCTCAATCGCTTTGCATGAGCGTATGCCATAGCGTTTCTCCACGAAGTCCTTGGCTGTCCTCACTACCGGACTTGAAGGGAACGGCCCGAAATATCTCGCCCCGTCGTCCCGTATTATTCTTACGCACGTAAAACGCGGAAACGACGCTTCGCGATCCGCCCTCAGCGCGAGGTACCGTTTGTCGTCGCGCATCAGAATGTTGAAGTGAGGCTTGTACTTTTTAATCAGCGAAGCCTCGGTAAGCAAAGACTCCGCCTCGTTCCTGACGGTCATGAACTCGAAATCCCAGACCGTATCAACCATCGAACGCACCTTAGGCGCATGCTTCGCACCCGGACGGAAATAACCGCGTACGCGATTCTTAAGATTCTTGGCCTTGCCTACATAAATGATCGCGCCCTGGCGATCTCGCATGAGATAACAGCCAGGGCGGTCAGGAAGAGTTTTAAGACGCTCGCGAATTAAAGGCGTCAAGCGCACTTACCCTTTAAATCAAGCTTCCTTCTCGAGTTTCTTGGGCTCTTCGGCGGGGGTCTCCTCACTCTCCCTGGCACCATCGGCGAGTCCCTTCTTGAATTCACCTTTCGCTTTTCCGAGAGAACGGGCGAGTTCGGGAATCTTCTTGCCGCCAAAGAGAAGAAGGATGAGCGCAACGCAGATGATTATCTGAAACGGACCCATGTTTTGAATAAAAGCTAATGTCATTGTATCTCCTTAGTTTGTTTGTTTTAAATCAGTTAAGTGAAGTGACCGTCGCATCAAGCGAAGCCATATCGGCAACGTTAAGCGTCGTCAGCGCAGGATCAATCTTCTTGATAAGGCCCGAAAGAACCTTTCCGGGACCGAATTCGACAAAGCGGTCGCACCCGAGGGACTTCGCGGTTTCGACATCCGCCGCCCAGTTCGTCGTACCTGTAACCTGCTCGAGCATCATCGCGCGGATCTCGCTAGGATCGGAGGAATGGGGCTTCCCTGTAATATTGGAAAGGACCGGGAACTTAGGAGCCTTGAATTCAATTCCGTCAAGAACGGGCGCGAGCTTCTCGCGCGCAGGGGCCATAAAGCGCGAGTGGAAAGCGCCGGCGGTAGCGAGCGGAAGCGCGCGCTTAATGCCGAGCTCCTTAGCGACAACGGCCGCCGAAGCGATCGCATCCTTCGAGCCCGAAAGAACCTGCTGAGCCGAAGAGTTGATGTTTGCAACCGTGCAGCCGGTCTTCTCGCAAAGCGCGGAGAGCTGCTCGGCCGATGCGCCGACGATGGCGATCATTCCGGACGGCTCAAGTTCGCACGCTTCCTGCATAAAGCGGCCGCGGGCTTCGAGAACCTTCAGAGTCGAATCAAAATCGAGAACTCCAGCGGCGCAGAGAGCGCCCCACTCGCCGAGCGAAAGGCCCGCTGCACAGGCGAAAGATACTGCCTTCTTCTTCTGAAGCGCGAGATACGCGGCGTAGGAAGTTACGAAAATCGCGGGCTGGCAGATGTTGGACTTTGTCAACTCTTCAGCCGGTCCTTCGAAACAAACCTTCTTAAGGTCAAAACCAAGAACAGAGTTCGCCGTATCAAAGAGCTTCATCGTCTCGGCGTCTGCCTCGGCGAAATCGCGCCCCATACCGGGAACCTGCGCTCCCTGACCTGCAAAAATGCAACAATCGGACATAATCAAAACTCCTGAATCAGCCAATTTACCGATTAGAACTGAGCGTTAAGCACAACCATGATCGGAAGTTCGCCGTGCTGGATGATATTTAATACACCAAGCTGCAGACCCGTGTAGTTCGAGGCGGCGTTAAACACGCCGATCTGAACACCACGACCGGTCTCGGCGATCTCGTTAATCAGACCGAGCTGAAGACCGCGGAAACGGCTCGAGAAATTAAACGCGCCTATCGAGCAGCCGCGTAACTCATTGACGTTGGCATTAGCGGCGCCAACCTGCAACGCCTTGCATACACCCTTGTTATAGTTGAAGCCGCCGACCTGGAAACCGTAGAGAGTGCCGTTATAGTTGAGGGCAGAAACCTGTCCGCCGTAGAACTCGCCGCGGTTGTAGTTCACAAATGAACTCAACTGCAAGGCGGAGGCATTACCCATGACAGCATTCGCAAGACCGGCAATCTGGAGGCCGCGGGCGTCGATGTTACACCAGTTGGCGGCACCCTGGACCTGAAGTCCCGCAAAGTCATCACGGTTAAAACTTACGAGGCCGGTATCCCA
This sequence comes from Kiritimatiellia bacterium, assembly GCA_045656225.1. GTDB lineage: Bacteria > Verrucomicrobiota > Kiritimatiellia > RFP12 > UBA1067 > UBA1067. The sequence continues at coordinate 99,446 of JAZOQU010000019.1, forward strand.
GCCATACATTTTGTGATGCTGGGCATAAAACACATTCATCGCAAGGCCGTATACATTCCATGTAGATCCGGGGAGCTGCAACGGCGCAGCGAATGAGAAGGAAAACGGAGTGACTGAATGATCAACATTCTCTTCGCTATAGTAAAAACCCTTCGCAAAAGCGCCACAGGCAACAACACATGCTACCGTCGCAAAAATTATTTTCTTCATTTTTATAACTCCTCAGTTAAGGATGCAGGGTGAAACATGGGACCCATTCCCAGTACACTTGTCATATTTTCTCATATTATTTCGATAATTTCAAGTACATACTAAAAAAAGACGGTCCGGAACTAAAGCGGAAGAACGATAAAAAAAACGCTTCACTTTTCATAACATAAAGTGAAACGCACATTTAGAATGGTGGAGAAGAAGAGATTCGAACTCTCGACCCCCACGTTGCGAACGTGATGCTCTACCAACTGAGCTACTTCCCCATTGCCAAAAACTTCAATCATTATATCATTTCTATCGAATTGCCGCAAGGGGGTATTTTATTGATATCGCCCGCAATTAATTGCCCCCCGTCGACCGGAACAATGCAGGCGGTGGTGGCGGAAGCGTCCAGCAGAAACGCTACAGCCGAGGCGACATCCTCGCTCCCGGGGCGTCCGAACGGCGTTCTGCCGGCTGGCTCGTGCACATCAACCGGAACGAGCACCGGCCCCGGCGCGACAGCATTGACGCGCAAAACTCCGGCGTATGCGCGCGCGCTCTCAAGCGTATAATCCCGCAACGCGGCCTTAGAACGCTCATATGGCGTAATCGCAGGAGAATTCAATATGCGCGTATCTATAATGTTGACAACCGCTCCGACCCCCTCGCGTTCAGCCATCAGCTCCGTCAGCCTCTTCGGAGCGGAATAATTAAGCGCCTCAACCTCAGTATCATCAAGCGCAAAAACCGCCGCGTTGTTGACAAGCGCATCTGGGGGTCTGCCGCCCAGAATATCCTTCGCCGCCGAAAAAAGCGCATCTGCGCCACCCGATGCTGAAAGATCGGCTACTATATCGGCGTTCGAATCAGCACGATGAGAGGATCGAATCACGCGCCAACCAAGCGATTGAAGATGATCCGCAATCACCGCGCCAAGTCTCGAGACGCCGCCCGTGACAATTACCGCACGCTCCATCACACAGACCCTCAATGCACCTCAATCGCACGCCTTAAAACCCCGAGCCACGCATCAAGACGCTCTTTAGTATCCGCTTCGACGATCAGTCTCAAATAAGGCTCGGTATTTGACTTGCGGATATTTATCCACCCTGCCGCATATTCGATTCTTACGCCATCCATCTCACTGCGCGAAATCTCTGCAGGCAGTTCGCGGGAAGCGACGTCTATCGCTCTTGCAATCGCAGCATCCTTGTCGTCGACCTTGAAATTAAGCTCTCCGGAATTGGCATAGCGCGAATTGACCTTGGCGACCATTGCGCTCGCGCTCTTGCCTTCTGCCAAAGCCTTCGCGACACACTGAAGAACGCGAAGCGCCGCCAATACTCCGGAATCGCATCCGAAAAACTCCTTGAAATAATAGTGCCCCGCGAGCTCACCTCCGCAAACCGCTCCCGTTTCTCTTAAAATCGGCTTCGCGAAAGCGTGGCCGACGGGAACCATAACACCTTTGCAGCCCATCTCCGCGAGAGTCTCGATCGCGCCTCGACTCGTTCTTACGTCGTAAATGACGCACTGACCTTCACTCTTAAGACCGAGCGAAGAAAATGTCGCCTCCGCGACGAAAGGCGTAAGATAATCGGGCTGAATAAATTCGCCGCGTTCATCTACAAACATCGCTCTATCGGCGTCGCCGTCGAAGATTATTCCGAAGTCGAGCGACTTTTCACGGACAAGACCCGCAAGCTGTTCACGCGCATCGGCTTTAAGCGGATTTGGAGAATGATTCGGAAAGCGTCCATCGAGAACGTCGTTGATAACTACGGCGCCAGGGAAAAGCTCATGCACTAAAAGCGATGACATGCCGTTCGAACAGTCGACGGCATATTTAAGTGAAGAAGGAATCTCACCGCCGCGCGAGAGCATCCACTCGACATAGCGCTTCAAATACTGCGAATTGTCCGCGGGAACTGTCGACGACGGCTTATACGCCTTACGGTCGACACCCGCCAAGCGTTCCATGACGAGCGACTCGACCTTATCTAATCCGTCGGCATAACCTACAGGAAGAGCGCCCTTCTTCGAAACCTTAAGACCGTTGTCGGCAGGGGGATTGTGAGAGGCCGTAACCATGACAGAACCGTCAAAACCATCCTCCGCCGTGAAGAAATAAACCATAGGCGTAGTGCACAATCCAATATCTGTCACTTCCGCACCCGCTTCACGCAAACCCTCTATAAGCGCATCATGCACATCGCCGCTCGTTACTCGGCAATCGCGCCCGACGAGCCAGCGCTTGCCGCCGACAACCTCCACAAGCGCTTTGCCGACCTCGTAAACGGTCGCGAGATCAAAATCTGCGCCGTAGGTTCCACGCATATCGTAAGCCTTAAAAAATCCCATTTTAAGCCTCCTTTCGGTTTAAATTTTATTTTGCGACCGCTTCGACGATCCAATGCGGCATAGGCGGCGGAACTACGCGCGTCTCAAGAGGCTCAAATCCCGCCTCGGCCATCCACGTCTTCAACTCTGCATCCGAAAACACCCAGCCGTTTTTGGTGGTAAGGGCCATATTGACCGCAAACAATGCCGAAAACTTCGGGCTCGTATGCGTTTCATCGGTCATCAGATCTAAAACAAAAAGCCTGCCGCCCTTCTTAAGCGCACGGCGCGCGCGCTTTAAGATGTCGACAATATCTTCAGGCGACTCCTGATGCAACGCCCCGAAAATCGTCACATAATCGTACGAATCAACCTCATACTCGTCGCTGTGATAATCACCGGCGCGACACTCGACACGTGACGAGAGAGCGGACTTCGCGACGTATCCCGCCGCTTCCGCACTGATCGCCGGAAGATCGACGGTAACGCAATTTAAATTTTCATTCGCTTGAGAAAGCAATATCGCATACGCGCCCGGTCCGCCCGCGAGATCAAGAAGCCGCCCGCTCATCTTCGGTAGCATCGGTACGACGCTCCTGCCTATCCCCATCGCACGGCCGAACATCGCGGAGGCGAACGCCTTAGTACGCGCCTCATCCGATCCAAGATGAATCTCGGGACTTTCGACAGGTTTTCCAGTGCGGGCGAATTCGGACAACTTTCCCCAGGCAGGATAAACATCGCGGTTGTAACGGATGGCCTTCGTCAAATCAGCCTTGCCGCCGGGAACGAGAGATTCGCGCGACGCGGGAGTGTTAAAATACGTTCCGTCCTTTTTCTCCAACAGACCTTCTGCAACACAGGCGTCAGCCAAAAGCCGCATGCCGCGCTGCGACGCGTCGAAAGAGCCAGACTCTATCTTCGCGAAAACATCGCAATCCAAAGCCGCGAAAAGAACGCAGCTTCCGTAATATGCACTTGCAAGATCGACAATCTCCTGAATATTTTTAGCGCTCATATCTTAAGGGGTTTCCGCTTTGTAAGTGAACCAATCGATCGAAAACACCTGCGGAAGTTTACTCCTGTCAGGTTCGCCAACCCACGAATACATGATTTCACAATCAAACGTCACATGCAGAGGACGGTGGAAGCGGTCGTTCTCACGCCTGAAAACCTCCGCTCCGTCAATGTACCAGATCAATTCCTTCTCCGTCCAGCGGAAACCGTAGATATGGAAATCGGCAGACGGATCAAAATCAAGGGCGATCTTCCTGGATTTGTCCGGAAGCTTTTCCACGCCCGCATATACGATCCCTTCAAGATATGGAGTTTTTAGACAATGAACTGTACCATACCAATCTTTGAGAGAACCGAATATCTCAAACATATCAATCTCTTCGGAATAATCACCTATGCGAAACTTCTTTTCAGGCTTGTCAGAAAGCGGATCGTAGAGCCAGAAAGCATTGCAGACTTTCGAATTCATCGTCTTGGCACGACACTCGAAATATCCGTATTTGAACTTCTTTTGAGAGCGCACCAAACTGGTGGCATAAGTTGTAAAACCGCGCCGGAGATTCTCGACGGTCTTTTCGTCATCCCTCATAAGACGCGCCGTCAAATTGAGACATCCGTTGGAAACGGCAACGTTGTCGCGAGCGAAGAGAAAGCCCGCGCGCCTGCCTTGAAACGACCACACCCAGTCGGTCCACACCGATTCATCGAGTTTATCTCCGTTGAAATCGTCACGCCAATCCCCGGCAAAAGCAGAAAGCGAACCGGTGCATAAAGCGATCGAAAGTATAGCATTATAAAATTTCATACGTTTTTCCTTCTATGCCGTGCATTCATTCGGTTTTTCTTCATCTTGGACAATTATACCACTTCGTTTCTTAAACGACATCCCCTTCTACCTGAAAACCAACGTAGAAACCGACCATTCGCCTCCGGGCAACGGCAGAGACTTATACTTGCCTTTATACTTGACGACGATTCTGCGGCGTTGGATTCTACGGACGAGCGAGCCGTCTGACGCGACGACCAACACGTACTGACCGTCGGGATTGCGAAAGAGGATAAGGCGAGTTCCGTCTCTAAAGCCTTCCACATCCATAATGCGGGCGCCGCGCTTCACAAACGGGCCTATATGTCTGAATAATTTGTACTGCGGCGAATATGCGACATCGCCCGTGGTAGAGTCTACAACCGTAAAGCCTCCGCAGAGATGCGCACCCGTAGCCGGAGTACCTAATTCATCAAGGCAGATATTCCACGTCGTAAACATCGCGCAACCGTTCTGGAGCATGCCGAACACTTTCGCCGCCCACCAGAACTCGGATCTTTCCTTTACAACAACATGAGGGCCGTTTTCTGTATGATAAAAGCCCTTCTCGGCATACGCCGATTTTAACGGCGCCATATTTTCCGATTCTTTGGGATTACAATAGCAATGCCAGGCGATACCGTCAACCACTTCGCCTACGCCGTCCATCGCCATCAGCTTTTTGACTCGCTCTATGCCGCGCTTATCGGGATCATGATCATGGACCCAAATTTTAGTATCTATTCTTGCCTTCTTAAACGCCCTGGAAAGATAATCTCTTACGAACACTCCCTCTTTCTCGGCAGAATACGTACAACATGGATATTGTCCGCCTGTATCGCACATGGTTTCGTTTTGCGGCGAGACGGCCGATATTTTTACGCCGCGCTTACCATACTCCTCGATATATCTTACAAAATAATTGGCCAAAGCCTCCATTGAATCATCTTTAAGCTGACCGGAAATCATTAAATTCGAATTCTTCATCCACGCCGGCGGGCTCCATGGCGAAGCAAAGATATACATATCAGGCTGAAAAGACAAAGCCGCCTTTACCATCGGAACCAAATAATTATCATCCCGCTCCAATGAGAAATTTTTCATCTCCACATCGCCCGGCGTGTCATTATAACTGTAAAGAGCCGTTGAATAATCGCTCGCTCCTATGCAAAGCCTAAGCGTGCTTAAATTGCACCCTTCAGACGTGAAAAGCTCCTTCATCAGCTTTTCGCGCTTCTGTTTAGGCATATTCGCCAATATCCAAGCCGACGCATCGGTCATCGCTCCGCCCAAGCCCAGGAACTCATGCATCGGCTTAGCCTTATCAACATCCAACGCGGGCGCAGCCGGGTATGAATGAATTGTAAACCCTGATGTGGCAATCTCGCGAAAATCTTTGGATGCAGTCGTCTGATAAAGACGCAATTCTTCACCACCCTCAGAAGCGATAAACGCCGCGGCAATTATCGGGAAAACAGAAATCATAAAGTCACTCCTCGTTGATGATCGTTTCTGCTGCCATATATCATAAATTATTCGCAGTCATGAACAGCAAGAAAAAAAATACACCGGTAATTTTATTTTAATCACGACTTTAAACTATCGTCGCAAGCTCGGCGAACGAGGCGATATTAACGGTAGACTTAGAGCCTTTTAAAATACCGATTCCAAATTCGCAGAAAGCGCTTTTTACACCGGCGCTGTTGGCACATTCGACATCCGTCCAATTGTCGCCCACCATCCAATCGTCGGGAGTAAGCGTATGGCCCATCTTTTCGGCGCACATCTTTAATGGAAGAGCGCTCGGCTTCATTTCGGGGCAGTCTCCGCCCGCCACTATCGCGGACCCGAAGAACTTCTTTATACCCAGATGTTCCAGAACAGCGTGTGTAGCGAAAGCGGGCTTAGCGGTATTTACGCCTAAAAGCCAGCCGCGTTCAGAGAGCGTCTCGAGCGTCTCCATGACGCCCGGATAGAGCGTCACGAGCTGGGTCGCATGCTCGCCGTAATGCGACATGAAGATGCGCCAGAGATCGTCAATCTCTCTGGCGCGCTCGGGGATGGCATTGGCGAGCAGGTGACGCGCGCCAAGGCCGATATGGATTATAATTTCTTCTTCAGGCCTCTCGGCGAGACCTAAATCACGCCGGGTGTGATTGACGGTCGCGCACAGATCCGCTTTGGTATCCGCGAGCGTACCGTCAAGATCGAAGAATACAGCTTTCGCCATTGTCGCCTCAGCGGCCGACGGCCTTGCGGTAACGGGCGATAAGCTGATTCGTAGAGGCGTCGTGCTTCATCGAGGGCTTCTTCGCCGTCAAATCGCTGAGAACACCCTTCGCGAGAACCTTGCCGAGCTGGACGCCCCACTGATCGTAGCTGTAGACGTTCCAGATTACGCCCTGAACGAAAACCTTGTGCTCGTAAAGAGCGACGAGCGCACCGAGCGTCTCGGGCGTGAGCTGATCGGTTAAAAGCGTATTCGTCGGCTTATTACCCTCGAAAGTCTTAAACGGAATGAGCTTCTTCTCGACGCCCTCCTTGGCGCATTCTTCGGCCGTCTTACCGAATGCGAGAGCCTCGGTCTGAGCGAAGAGGTTGGCCATGAGCTTGTCGTGAAGATCGCCGACGGGATTGTGGGTCTTCGAGCAGCCGATGAAGTCGCAGGGAATAAGGTGGGTACCCTGATGGATGAGCTGATAGAACGAGTGCTGGCCGTTCGTGCCAGGCTCGCCCCACTCGATGGGACCAGTAGTGTAAGTGACGGCCTCGCCGTTCTTATCGACGCACTTGCCGTTCGACTCCATATCCATCTGCTGGAGATAAGCGGGGAAGCGCGAAAGATACTGATCGTAAGGAAGAACGCAGTAGCTCTCGGCGCCGTAGCCGTTGTGATAGAGAATACCAAGAAGCGCGAGAATAACGGGCATATTGCGCTCAAAGCGGGCCGTACGGAAATGGCGGTCCATCTTGTAGTAGCCCTTCAGGAGCTTCTTGTAGTTGTTGCGGCCGATGGCGATCATAAGCGAAAGACCGATCGCCGAGGGGAGCGAGTAGCGGCCGCCGACCCAATCCCAAAATCCGAACATATTCTTAACGTCGATACCGAAATCGGCGACTTCCTTCGCGGCGGTCGAAACGGCAACAAAGTGCTTAGCGACGGCCTTCTTGGAGCCGAGCTTCTCGACGAGCCATGCCTTAGCGGCCTCTGCGTTGGACATGGTCTCCTGGGTCGTGAACGTCTTCGACGCGACGATAAAGAGCGTCTGATCGGCCTTCACTTCACGGAGCGTCTCGGCGAGGTGGGTCGAGTCGACGTTGGAGACGAAGAAGAACTTCATATTGCGCTTCGTGTAGGGCGTAAGCGCGAGATTAGCCATTACGGGGCCGAGATCGCTGCCGCCGATGCCGATGTTGACGACGTACTTGATGCGCTTGCCAGTAAAGCCCTTCCACTTTCCGTTGCGGATCGTGTCGGAAAAATCTCCCATCGCAGCGAGAACCTTCCTCACGCCGGGCATGACGTCCTTACCGTCGACCTTGATCTTCGCCTTGGAATCCATATTGCGAAGAGCGGTATGAAGAACGGCGCGGCCTTCGGTGGCGTTGATCTTCTTACCCGTGAACATCTTCTCGATTTCGGCCTTGAGATCGGATTTCTCGGCGAGCTTAATGAGAGCTTTCATCATCTCGCGGTCGATGCGGTTCTTGGAATAGTCGAGGAACCAGCCGGCCGCCTCGAGCGAAAACTTCGCGGCACGATCAGGATCTTCGGCGAAGTATTCCTTAATCGTCTTGTTCTGATTCTTGTCGATAAGATCATCGACCTTTTCCCAGGCTTTTGCGTCCATTTTTATTCTTCTTTCTTTTAATTTTAGTTGAAATTTCAATATTTCAAAGCCGTCGTATATTATACACCATACAGATTAAAAACTTCAAGAGCTTCACGAACTGGAGTTTACCCATTTTTTGAACTCTGGCGATGCTCTTCCCAAAAAGCCAAAAAAAATGTGACATCCTTTTGACAGTTTTCGGTAGAATACCGATTGCACAAAAAAAACAACCAAAAGGAATGTCACACAATGAATGA